>JAYTTF010000052.1:0-31597 GCA_043745195.1 Bryobacterales bacterium
GGCCGATTCTGCGTCTTTCTTTAGCGATGGGCGCGACACTTGGCCTAAAAGAGTGACCTTATATCCGTCCAAGCGAAACGCAATGTTGTCGAAAACCTCAAAGAAAGGAAGCATCACAATTTCATGGCGTATTTCCTTAATGATTCGCTGCGTTCCGCGTTCGGAGACCTGCCCGAATAGGGAAATCGTAAAAAGCGATACAAGGGTTGTAATGTAGAGTGTCCGTTTCATTCTTACTCTCCTATTAAATCTTCCTATTCAACCCGACGGGCTGTCAACCCTGTAGCTTAAAGATGAAAGCATTTGCGTAAATTGAGAATCCCAGTGCAGAAACTTATCATTGCAGTCGATGAACAAACATGCGTTTGAACCTAAATGGGGCTTGCCATTTGAACCCAGTGCTCTGGGAAACGGCAGAACGCCGGCTTTCCAACAACATCCGGCGTTCCACGTGGGCCTATCCCATTTTTCTAACCGTCCTTACCGTTGGTACAAATTTGGCTGGCAAACTTCCAGCATTACTGGCAGGGATGTGGTTGATCACGGCGACCATCACTATTTACCGCTTTTGCTGCCATGAGCCGGACCAAAAAAACCATCAACAGTTGCGCCGCTTAACGCGCAAATTGCGTTTTTCGTCCATACTTGCCGCCGCACAGTGGGGTGGTTTCCTCCTCGCAGTGCTCCTTTTCAGTGGTAACTACAGTTGGGAGTTCTTAATTACGCAACTCTGCGTAACCGGAGCCGCCGCAGCAATTCTTTGCTCATACGCCATTGATTGGCCGTTGCTTGCAACCCTTGAAGGATTGATGATCGGTCCTGGAATGGTTGCGCATCTGTTCACTGGAAACCAGGGATGGGTGCTTGCTCTGATATACGCCAGTTACCTCGCTTATTTGCTCCAACAGGGCCATGGGAATGTGCCAGCTACTGGCAGGGTCTTGAAACAGACCATCAGCTTAAGATTCACATGCAGGAATTGGAACAATCCCAAAAAGTAGCGTTGGAAGCGAACCGCTTGAAATCAAACTTCATGGCCAACATGAGTCATGAACTCCGTACGCCCTTGAACGTCATCATCGGTTATAGCGAAATCCTTGAAGAAGAATTGCGTGACCGTGGCCAGCACGATCTGCTAGTGGATCTGGGCCGGATTCGCTTTTCTGGAAAGCTTCAATTGGAGCTAGTGAATCAGGTGCTTGACCTGGCAAAAATTGAAGCCGGACGCGCCGACGTGAATCTGGAACCTCATTCGCTGAAAGATTTAGTGGAGCAGATTGAAGGTACCGCGAATCTGCTGGCTAAGAAAAACGGGAATCAATTCGTGGTTGAGACTCCCGCAGCACCCATGATATTGACAACCGATGTTGTCAAACTACGCCAGCTGCTTCTGAACCTTGTGAACAATGCTCACAAATTCACTTCCCAAGGCGAAGTCCGGATGAAGGTAATCATTGATCAGGTTGAAACTCAAAGCTGGTTCTCCTGTACCATTTCCGACAACGGCATTGGCATGAACACAGAGCAATTGGCCAGGATCTTCCAACCCTTCGTGCAAGCCGACGCATCCACCACACGGAAATACGGCGGCAGTGGACTTGGTCTGATGATCAGCCGTGAATTCGCCCGCATGATGGGCGGTGACGTGTCGGTTGAAAGTGAGTTAGGAAAGGGTTCCAGTTTCACAGTGCGCATCCCCGTGATGGTGGAACTTACTCAACAACTGGCATTAGGACAAACTCGTTCTGATGCAGTTGCCGGCCCAGTGCATGTTCTGGTAATTGACGATGACTCAGCAACGCAGGACTTAATGCAGCGCTATCTGCAGCGCGAAGGATTTACAGTCTCTGCTGCTTACGACGGAGCGAAGGGGATGGAACTGGCCATGCGCGAAAAACCGCAAGCCATTATCCTTGATGTGCAATTGCCCGGCATCGATGGCTGGGAGATTCTACGTCTTTTGCAATCAAACCCTGAACTGGCTTCCATCCCTGTAATCCTGTTCACCATCGCTGACGACAGGGCCAGAGCATTCCTTTTGGGTGCAGCTCACTTTGTGCAAAAACCTTGCGACTTCGCGCAGATCGGCAAAATATTGAAGGAATACGGAAAGGACGAAACCAGCGCGTCGGTTCTGGTAATTGAGGATAATCAGGAAACTCGAGAATTGCTGTGCCGCCGGCTGGAGGCTCAGAATTGGGTGACGATTGAAGCCTGTGATGGCGCGGAGGCCTTGCGTTTGCTGGACAACAAGTGCTGCCCCGGAGCAATCCTGTTGGATTTGATGATGCCCAATATCAATGGCTTCGAATTCCTGGCGGAACTGCGGCAGCGTCCGCAACACCAAGGGGTTCCTGTGATCGTGCTCACCGCTATGGATCTTACTGCGCACGACCTGGCGGCATTGCATCAACAGACATCGCAACACGTCTTTCAGAAAGGCTCATACAGTCATGAGGAGTTAGTTCAGGTTCTGGCCCAATCGTTGCGCAGTCAGCGAGGCTAAGTAAATTCGCCGCTACAATAGTCTGCATGGTCTTTCGTTTAATCGCTACCACTGCGTTCTTACTCTTTGAGCTTCAGGCGCAACCGGCCAAACGCCCTCTTACTGTAAATGATTTCGATTCGTGGCGCTCAACGGCTTCCCAGCAAATCTCTGCTGATGGAAAATGGCTGGCTTACTCCGTCTTCCCGCAAGTAGGCAATGGCGAAGTTGTACTCGTCGATCTGGCGACCAAGAAAGAAATTCGCATTCCTTCCGGTGCGCTGCCCATTCGAGAGGCAGTTGATCCCAATGCCGAACCTTCCGAGAATCCTCCTGCTACAGTCCCAGGACCTAGATTGGAATTTACTTCAGACGGCAATTATATGGTCTTTCTGGCCTTCCCTTCCAAAGCGGAGATCGACGCGGCAAGGAAAGCGAAGAAGAAACCCGAAGACATGCCAAAGAACAGTTTGGCGATTGTTTCAACTGCAACTGGTGCCATTTTCACTTCGGGCCAGGTGAAATCGTTTCAAGTACCGGCCATCAACTCTACTGTTTTGGCATATCAGAAAGAAGGGAAAGAGAAGACGTTGGTTGTTCGCCAACTGCCTACAGGTAGCGAGCGGAACATCAACGATACGGGTGAATATTCAATCACCAAAGATGGCAAGTTGATGGTTTATACGATGGACTCAAAACAAGAGGAATTGAACGGTCTCTATTCCGTGATCCCTGGCAACGAAGATGCACCGGCCGCTTTGGCAGCAGGGAAAGGGAAGTACACCCACCTCACTTGGAATGAGGGGCAAGAATGGTTGGCTGTTGCAGCCGAACAGGAGGCTGGCTCGAAATTGCTTGGATGGCATCGTGGCGATGCGAAAGCTGCGGAGTGGGTCACCCCGTCCACCGAAGGGTTCCGCCCCAGATGGCAGATCAGCTCAAAGGGCAACATTAATTTCTCCGTTGATGGGAAGAAGGTTTTCTTCGGAACAAATCCGCCGAAGCGTGCAGTAAGAAAGGCTGCTGTTGATACGGAGGCAGCTCAATTTGATCTTTGGCATTGGAAAGAAGATTATGTTCAGACCATTCAGAAAGTTCGCGACCGGCAATTGCGAGATATTTCTTACCCGGCTATTTACGATATAGCAAGCGGGAAATTTGTCCAGTTGGCCGATCCTTCCGTGCAACGCATAACTCCGAACCTGCAAGGGGACTTTGCTTTCGGAAGTGACGACAGAGCCTATCGAATCAGCTCCGAATGGGACGAAACAGCAAACGACATTTACTTTCTGGATACCGCCAGTGGCCAGCGCAGTATGATTGCCCGTAAATTACGCAGTGCGTTGAACTGGTCTCCTGATGGCCGCAAGGCCGTTTACTTCGACGGTACTGATTGGGTGTTAGTAAATGTAAAAGACACCACCACCGTCAAGCTCACTAACATTGCCGGTGTCCGGTTCGACAATGAGGATGAAGATCATCCTCGCGCAGCAGCCGCTTATGGCATGGCTGGTTGGACGAAAGATAGCGAATGGGTTTTGATTTACGATAAATTCGATGTTTGGCAACTGGCCACAGATGGCAGTGTGGCACGAATGCTGACGCGCGGTGCTGGGCGGGCTAATCAGATTCAGTTCCGTTATGAGCCCCTTGTGCGCGGACGAGCCGCCGCGCTGAATCCAGGCATCGATACCGATAAGCCCCTACTGCTGCGCGGAGAAAGTCAAGCCGACTACAGCACCGGTTTCTGGTCAGCGAGTTTTGATTTTGACGCGGAACCCGTAAAACTACTTTGGGGCGCTAAGAACTACAGGACCGTGTTGCGCGCCGCTGAATCCGATGCCATAGTCTTCACCGCTGCAAGCTTCCGTGAAATGCCCGATCTTTATGTTACAGACAGTAAGTTCGCCAAAGTGGAAAAAGTGTCAGCACTTACTTCGCAAGTAGATCGCTTCGATTGGGGCTCAGCGGAATTGCTAACCTTTCGCAATCTGGACGGCACCCCTTTGAAAGCACTCCTTGAAAAGCCGGCCAACTTCGACCCCAGCAAGAAGTATCCGATGATTGTCTACATCTACGAAAAACGCTCCAGCGAACTGAATAATTTTGCAACGCCCCGGCCCACCAACAGCATCAACGCCTCCTTTTATACAAACAACGGCTACGTAGTTTTGCAGCCGGATATCGTCTATAAAACCGGCGCACCAGGTCAAAGCGCCATGCAATGTGTCCTGCCTGCTGTGGATGCGGCGGTTCGCCTGGGCTTCATTGATGAAAAGAACATTGGCATTCAGGGCCATAGTTGGGGCGGTTATCAGATCGCTTACATGGTCACCAAGACCAACCGCTTCAAAGCAGCTTCCGCCGGTGCTCCCGTCGCCAATATGACTTCCGCCTACGATGGCATTCGTTACGGCAGCGGCATGCCGCGCCAATTTCAATATGAGCGCACGCAAAGCCGCATTGGCGGCAGCTTGTGGGAGTATCCCATGCGTTACCTGGAAAATTCACCAGTGTTCGCCGCCGACCGTGTGGAGACCCCTCTTTTGATGATTCACAACGATGGCGATGACGCTGTGCCGTGGACGCAAGGGATTGAATTCTTTCTCGCACTGCGACGCAATGGGAAGGAAGCTTACCTTTATAACTACAACGGTGAACCTCACAATCTTCGAAAGCGAGTGAATCAGAAAGACTATACGATAAGATTAAAACAGTACTTTGATTACTTTTTGAAAGGCGCGCCCAAGCCCGATTGGATGGAGCGCGGCATTCCTTATCTGGAGCGCAATTAAGCCATGAAGCATCCGTCTTCCCGCCGTACTGTGCAGGTGCGGCCAGTGGATCAGTGTGTCACTCTTGATGACATTTTCCGTCATTGCCTGCCAGCATTCGGTGGCGCTTATCTTCGCCGCATCTACACCATTCTTGACCGCGCCATCGGCATGGGCTGCCCAATCACTATGGCCGTGGCCGGGCCGATTACAGTTTCCGGTCAGCATCAGGTTTGGTTGAATCCCCTCCTTGAAACCGGATGGGTAGCGTACCTTAGCACCACCGATGCCGTCTGCTATCACGACGGCCACCGCAGCCTGAACGCCCATCGCGACCCCGTGTTTGAAGTACCCATTTTCGGCGATGACGGCGCCCTGCGCGATGAGCGTACCATCCGCGTTACCGATATGGCATTCGACGAAGATGTGCTTCTTGATCAGGACCGATTCCTGACAGCAATTCTGCAGCGCCCGGAATTTCAAAAGAAGATGACCGGCACCGAGTTGCGCAACTTACTCGGCCGTTACTATAGCGATCAGGAAAAAGCGAATGGAGTGCAGGAAGGTTTGCTTGCCACTTGCCACCGTTTGGCGATTCCCATTTTCGTTGGCGCACCTGGTGATGGCAGCGTATTTCTGAATTCCATGAAGCTGTGGGCCATGCGGCAAGCTGGTTTGATTGCTGAATACGGTTTCGATCTGGATCTGCATGCCGAAGTGTTTGAGGCCTGCGCATATCATCGTTGGGGGCTGTTCGATAATCCTGTTCAGTCACTGGCAACATTCATCCTTGGTGGCGGTGTACCTAAGAATTACAACCTGCAGCCCGAGCCGGCGTTAGGGCAAGTTCTGGGACTGCCCGATGTGCGCGGCTATGAATTCGATGTTCAGATTGTAACAGCACCGGTGACAGACGGATCCCTGTCCTCCTGTCCACCAGCCGAAGCAGTTACTTGGGGGAAGGTGGATAAAGACACTTACCAGCAATCTACGGAAAGCATGCAGGGAGACTTTTCCATGATCATGCCATTTCTTATAAAGGCATTGCTGGACAATCGCAAGACCTATCAGCAACGCGCAGCAGAGATCGGGGAAGAAGCATTGTTCGCCGAAGAGCCAAAGGCGAAGGGTTATCTGCGACCGCGTGAAGGGTACCGGCTTTTTGAAAAGCGCAATGAACTGTGTTCCAAATTGAACGAGGCAGTGCGCGACAACAAAGAGTGGCTGGTGGAATCGTTGACCTATCCTTTGGCCCGCCGATAGGCGGTTGCGAAAGATGCGGTGACAACCGAAGACTAATTGTATTTTCCCTCTTTTCAATGGCTTGCAAAAATGCAACGGTTGCGGTTTCAAAAACCTGTGAGACTCTTTATTCAGGAAGACAAATTGCTGGCCAGCAACTTCCAAAAATATCGAGTCCTCGAGGCGATTAACTCCTCTGGCGTTCTAAATTGAATCTGAATCGCACACACGACTGCGCATTGTCATGACGAATGAGAAGCTTGATCACAGACTTTTCAGGATGGATCACAGAAGGAACAATCTGCGCGCCGCGAAGGATACCTCGAACGCGCTCCGCGATCCGCTTCATAGCGGCGTCAATGGCTGTAAGTGATTCTTCCCGCGATGACACCGGAAGGTAGGTAAGATCGATGTCCACTGAGAGGCGCGGCATGTCGCGGATGAAAAGATTGATTGCGGTTCCGCCTTTCAGGGCAAAACAATCCTCTGCTGCGACGTAAGGTAGAATCTTGATGAGCAGGGAGACTTGCCGCTGGTAGGCTTCATTGAAGGGCATCAAGGTCCTCTGGCACAGTGATCTGATAGGCAGCGTTTAGCTTTCCGCCGCGAACCAGCATCCGTTTGCCCTTGCCAAGATCGATGGCGTCTTTGTTGATGCGGCGGAGCCATGCGTGCTGGTGGCGGTCCGCAAAAAAGAAGAACAGTCGCTTCACCTTCACACTGCGGCAATCCAGAAGCAGTTTCTCAAGGCCGCGCGGACTCAGGTTCGCAAGCCCTTCGACCAGTTTGTCCACCTGATGGAAGCTTTCCCGTTCAGGCAATTCATCAAGGAGTTCAAGCAAGGCGCGCTCGGGCCTGGAGATGGCAAGTTTCTTTTCCCAATGGTCCCAAGCCTCAGGGACCGGGCCTCCAGGGAGCGAATCGGTGTTGGGGGCATTGGAAATCGGCTCGGATTTGGCATCCGGCTGGAGCGCGGAGTGTCTGAAGAGCCGCTCGCTATTGTGGTAGACGAACTCAACCCCAAGCGGCAGCTTGTTCAGCCATGCCGGGGGATGGTTCGGCCCGTATAGATGGACAGCTTTGGTTTCGTGAGCCAGATAGTGAGAGTAGCCTTTTAGGACCAGTGCTGTGCGTCCGCCGATGGTTAGATCGTGCTTCAGTAGAGTCTGAAGCGATATGACCGCCTGGGACCAGTGCAGCGGGTCGCGTGTCCTCCGGTAAACCCGGCGTGCGGGCCTCTCCAGCCAACCGGCGCTAACGTATTGACTCCGCAAGGAAGTTGAGTAGCCGTGCTTGGTCAACCAAGCGGCGTCCACCAGGAGTCCGTCGGGCAGGAGACGCTCCAGTTGGTTTAATTTTCTCTCTACTTGCTCAGCCACACTAAGCAATCTAGCACTTTCTTAAACCACTGTCTAGTTTAACAATTCCAATAAAAGCGTAGTTAGGCTAAGCAAATGCGCTCACTGCCAAACCACGGCCAAAAATTTGAATTGCTGGAAATTTCAATAACAAACCCAATTCGCGCATTTTTGCAATTTCAAAAAGTGGCCATCACCAACACATGCTCAACTCAATCTGCTCTCTTTTCATCCGCTTGCAAAAACGAAGCATGCTGGGTTCTCAACAGCCGTGAGACTCTTTACTCAGGAAGACAAATTGCTGGCCAGCAACTTCCCAAAATATTGAGTCCTCGAGGCAATTAAATCCTCTGGCGTTCTAAATTGAATCTGAATCGCAAACATGGCTGAGCACCGTGAATGCGAGCTGTAAAAAGCAGGCTGTTCGTGGTTGGCAGCCCAGAAGGTGAAATCAGGAACGCCAGTCGAAATCAATTTTTGCGTTTGTCTGTTCGCGATGCCCCGTTGCGCCTGCACGTTTGTTAGTTCAGTACGAACGACCAAAGCATATCGCCCGTTGCAACAAGCACGTACTGGTGGCCATCCACCATGTACGTCTGCGGAGCATTCGTGATGCGGCCGATCCTGGTACTCCACAGCGGCTTCCCGTTGGCTGCGTCATGTGCGATCAGGTTGCCTGCGCCATCTCCGGCAAACAGCAGTCTTCCCGCCGTGGTCAACAATCCACCACCGCCACCACCATCAGCATAGTAGCGATGCCGCCATACCACTTTTCCAGTCTTGTAATCAATTGCGGAAAGATAACTGCCTGTACCACCAACAGCCACTTCCTCCTTTCCACCCAGGCCCATTGATCCGCGAGGATCCAGGTCCGTCAAGTAAAAAATAGAATAGTCATTCGCTTCGGGTACATAAAAGAGACCGGTATCAGGAGAGTAAGCAGGAGGCTGCCAGTTGATCGTGCCGTCTGAAGTAGGCGAGACCAGCGCCCCAGGGGCAATCGGATCTTTCAAAGGATCGCGCTTCGGTCCGCCAAACTTATTCAGGCCATTGGCCCAGTTAGTCCGCATGCCATACTTACTCGTAACCAGCCGTTCTCCAGTTACACGGTCTAAAGTAAAGAAGTAACCATTCCGCGCTGCGGTCAACACCATCTTTCGCATTTTGCCATTGAACATGCCGTCCACAAGCACGGGCGTTTGGGCGGAATCGTAATCATGCATATCGTGCGGGGATGTTTGAAAGTACCAGGCCATCTTTCCTGTTTCCACATTCACTGCCACAAGCGCACAAGTGAACAGGTTATCGCCCTCACCTCTGGTGCCCGTTGTATAGGCAGGCGTGGGATTACCGGTTCCAAAAATGTAGAGTTTCGTTTCTGGATCGTAAGCCCCTGGAATCCAGGTTTGCCCACCACCATGACGAGCCGCGTCAAGGCTGGCCCATGTATCCAGTCCAGGATCACCAGCTTTCATTGGAACTGTATATAGCTTCCATTGTAAGTCGCCAGTTTCCGGATCGAAAGAAAGCAGGAATCCCGGAGCATCAATATCGTTTCCGGTGCCTACAATTACATGGTTCCCAGCTACAATCGGCGCAGGGGTTGAGAAGTATCCTTGGATCAGTTCAGCAATGGGTTTGTGCCAACGCTCCTTGCCCGTTTTGGCATCCAGCGAGACCAGATAGTTGTCCGGAGTTTCCATGAACAGGTAGTTGTTCCACATGCCCAGGCCGCGATTGCCAATGTGCGTCCCGCCCTTGGTCTTCCAGTAGTAGTGCCACAATTCACGCCCATCCAACGCGTCCACTGCCCAGGCGTTATCGGGCATGGTGAAGTACAACGTCCCATCCACTTGCAGAACAGAGGCCTTGATACTGCCGCCACCCGCCGCAAAATCACCCGTGCCTTCGCCCCCAATAATGATGTTCGGTCCGCGTCCACCGCCCGCTCGTCTTCCGCCAAAGCCTGTCGCAGTATTGCCCGGCCCGGCAGTCAGACGCGACATCCAGGCAAGCGATAGGTTCTTTACATTGGCTGTATTGAGTTGAGTAAGTGCACTGTATCGCTTACCCGTGTAGTCGCCATTGTAAGTGGGCCACGATTCCTTCAGCGGCTTAAGCAACTCAGTGGGCGAAACTCCCTTGCCTTGTCCCATTATCAAAACAGGCGAAATCAGAGCGAGGAACAACATGGTATTGATCTTCATTTTAAGGTCACCAAATAGGCAGTCACATTGTGCATGTCTTTGTCTGTGTATACGGAAAGCAAGTCTCGGTGAGGCTGCATCGGATCGCGCACCTCAACTTTCGGACTGTCTCCATTGCGCCGAAAGCTCTTCACGCTTCCGTCCTCTAATTCCACAGTTATTATGAAATCGTCCATGCGGAGTAACTTACCCTCAACACGCTCCCCAGACGCAGGAGTAATAGTTGCTGTAACTGTGCGCGCTTTCGAAACCGTGGCAGGCGCAGGGCCGCGACCAGCTCTTGTGCCCCCGGAAACCCACGAATTTTGCAGCGTCTTAGCGTCGGCTATGCGTTTGCCAATCCCTTTCAAATCTCCCGTCGCCGAGTGACAGCTAGCGCACTTGGAATCGAAATAGGCTTGGCCCGCATCGGCATCGCCTACCAGAATATTTGCGACCGGCTGGCCAATCGATGGAGGCGTTCCTTGTCCCCCAATGGTTGCCAAAATACTGCGCACATAAGCCGCAGTAGCTTTGCCATCTGCTGCACTCATCGGGACTTTTGGCATACCTGAATCCTGACGGCTACCCTGAATGATCGGAACAATCAATTCGCCATCCTGGTCACTCAAAGAAAGTTGCGAGCGAAGTAAATTGGGTCCACCCATATCACCTCCGCGCAGGTCCGCGCCATGACAACCGCGACAGCCGATTTCATAAAGTGTTTTTCCGCGCGCTATCTGCACCGGATCGCCTGGTGCACGATCTTGTCCTGGGACAAAGCCGCCCGGACGCCGCACTCGAGCAGCCGGGGGCACGGTCTGGGGTGCCTGTGCCGTTACAACGCCACACAAAAGAACCGCAGCAAATAAACCAATGACCCGCATTTTCACCTCAAGAGCCAATTTAGCATTTGTACGTCCTGGCGCGCTTCCTAAAGGCGATACACTAAACAAAATGAACCGCCGGACTTTTCTATTGAACTCGACTGTGGCCTATAGTTTTGCCGCACCCTCCGATCAAGTCAGCCTTGGTGTAATTGGCAGCGGTGGCCGCGGAACTTTCGTCATGTCACTTTTCCAAAAAGACGCCGCGTTAAAAGTGAATGCCATTGCAGATGTCTTTGAGCCGAACCTTGAAAAGGCGATGAGTGCTGCCAAGAGTGTCCAGGGATTTGCACCGAAGCCTTATCGCAACCACAAAGCATTGCTGGACGATAAGTCAATTCAAGCAGTGCTGATTGCCACGCCTGAGCACTGGCATCATCGCATGGTGTTGGACGCGCTTTCTGCCGGCAAAGATGTTTATGTTGAAAAACCTTTGTGCCAGACTCCGCAACAAGGCGTGGAACTGGTCGCAGCGGAAAAGCTCACCAAGCAAATCGTTCAAGTAGGCATGCAGCGGCGTAGTTATGATTTGTATCAGGAAGGCCGTAGCGTAGTGGCCAGTGGCCGTTTGGGAAATGTACGCATGGTTCGTAGTTGGTGGCTGAATAACTATGTCCGCAGTACTAAGGCAACAAAGTTAGAAGGCGCTCTGGATTGGAACGAATGGTTGGGCCCCCTACCCAAACGACAGTTAGACCCCGATGTGTTTCGCAGTTGGCGTCACTATGCTGATTTTGCGGGCGGGATTGTTTCCGATCAGGGCGCGCATGTTTACGACGGCATTCACATGTTGATGAATGCCAGCTACCCATTGGCCGTAACTGCTGCCGCGGGTAAGCCGCATCGGCAAGGTTTCGACACTCCTGAGTCGGTTGTCGTTACCGCTGAGTACGCCGAAGACTTCATTGGCGTATTCAGCATAAACTATGCGGCGATGAAGTATAAGTCGAAGAACGATCAACTAAACCACTTGGATGGCGACAAAGCCAGGATGGATATTGGCCGCGAAGATTTGAAGGTTTACGAGGAAGGGAATGAGGACGTTGTGGCCTTATTCAAGAAATCGGAAAAAGGGTTTGGCTATGCCACTGATTTGCATGTGCAGAACTTTCTTGATTGTGTCCGAACCAGAAAGCGGCCAACTGCACCGATGGCCTTAGGATTCCAGGCTTGTCTGGTGACGCAGTTGGGGAATATTTCCTTGAAGACAGGCAAGCGCGCGAAATGGGATGCAGTCCGCAGCGTGGTAGCTTAGCTTACTTTGTCTTCGACCGCGAATCTTCTAACAACCTAGCGGCGCGTGCCGGATTGAAAACCCCACAACTGCAAAAGCGTGTCATGTAAGTTGCCGCCTCAGCCGGAGTGCGGCGGCCTTCCTTCACCCAATCGATCATCTTTTTCGCCATGGAGTGGCTCACCATTCCATGCCCGCACATGGTGCTAAGTTCCAGCACTTGCGTATTGGGCAGCAATTCCGTTTTGCCTTCAAACCCCAATGAATAACCAACACTATGACGGGGCGCACCGGCGTTAAGGCAAATTTCCTCGGCTGTATCAACGTCCGTTGAAATATTAATACTCATCCCCAAATCAGCTTTCTTCACAGCTTTAAAAAAATCTTCCGCTGCCCGCCGATTGTCAAACACAGCCGCCACCGTAGTGGGAGCATCCAAGCCCTTCACCACCGCATCCAGGTCAGGCGTCATGTCCCGATTCCAGTGCGATGTTGGATCCATATTCGTCGAAGGCCGCAAGCAGCCCCCATGCCGGGCATCGCCTAAATTTACTGGCTTGAAAGGAATTGCCATTTCCAGAAACTGGCGTAATTTTTCCAGAGCCCCTTCGTCGTTCTTTCCACGACTGCAAATTGCGAAAACGATGATGTCGTCCCGAAAGCTTTCAGCATTTCCAGAACGGTGCAGAGTGTTTGTCATTTCGCAGCCACCTCTTTATTGGTAATCCGGCCCAGGCCAGTATTTGTTTTCGCGCGTTCAATGCTGTAGCCCAGCCGCTCCAGCACTGGCCGAACCACTTTCTCATCGCCGTTTTCATCGCACTTCACGCCTACACCCAGAACAACCACCGTGTTCACTTGCTTCTCAACTTGACGCACTACGTTTACAATTTCCTCAACGCGCGTCGCGGCCACTTTGATTTCCAGAATAGCCGACAGCACTTTTTCATTGAGGATATCTTCGCGAATCTTACCCGTCTTCGTATCGGTCATCAGCGTGGTTACCGGATTCTTCTTTTCAAAATCCACCCCGATTTTCGCCAGTGCCATGCTCATTTTTTCAATTTCGTAGAAGCGCGTCCCCAGTCCAGGACGGCCAAATTCAATAGTGAATCCAACCTCCCCTACTTTCACGCGCCCGCTGATGTCGTTGGTTTTTACTTCTTCCGTACCACGACCTTCAATCCCTGTTGATTCATGCGGCACTCGCGGATCAGAAAACGCACGCCGCACAACTCGTGGCCATTCCAGCTTGTCCGGTTCAAAGGCTGCTGTGGGGCAAACGTCTGGTTCGGGATCGAAGCGCAATCGCATCATGGAAAATATCTTCCGCATACCGCGTACCAGTGTTGGGTTCAAGTGTTCCTGGCTCAGCCCGTTGTAGCAGGAAAAACATTCCACACATTCGTCACGGTCAATGGTGGATCGCTTCGTCACGGGGTCAACATAAATGGCACCCATAGGGCAGACGTAGGTGCAGTTGCCGCAAGCAACGCACTTATCGGGATTAATGTACATGCTGAATCTCCCGGGGAAAAATCTCTTGTGTTGCATCGATCAACCCATACAAAAGTGAACCGGTAAGGCACATTGCGGAAGCAACCACAAAGGGAATGTTCCAGCCATGTGAAGTCACCAGATAGGCAAGAATCATTGGGGAGATCGCGCCTCCTATGTTACCGCAAGTGTTCATAACGGCGGATACGGAGCCTGCATAATCGCCACCGATATCAAGCGGCACAGCCCAGGAAACGCCAACCGTTAATTCAAGACCAAACATAGCTATGCAAGTATATACGACGCAGAGGTAAGGGTCTGGAGTGAACGTGGCGGGTAAGATGCTGATCGCAGCTAGCAGAAAGCCCGCTGCCCCAACGCTACGTCGAGCCAGCTTCAGATCTCCTGTGCGTTTAGCGATGAAATCGGAAAGCAGTCCACCAGCTAAATCCCCCACTGTGCCAGCTAGTAAGGGAAGCATTGCGTAGAATCCCATTTGCTTCAGGTTAAAGCCACGAGCTTTGTTCAAGTAAGTAGGTAGCCAATCCTGATAAACAGCAATGCAGTAACCGTAGCAGAAGTACATTAAGGCAAGGGTCCATAAAGTTGAGCTGTTTAGAATTGCCTTCCACGGCACAGCGGCGTTGGTTTTTTTAGGGATGCCAACTGCGGCTTCAATCAAATCCCGTTCAGCCAAATTAACAGCAGCATGCTCGCGCGGCGTGTCGCGATACCAAAAGTACCAAACGGCGGCCCAAATCAAGCCCAGTGAGCCGAACATCCAGAACGGCGAACGCCAACCCCAGATAGCAATCATGGCCACAACAATCGGTGGAGTGAATGCTTGGCCCAAGCGCGAACCGGCATGCGTAATGCCTTGCGCGTAACCGCGTTCCGAAGGCAGCATCCATCGGGACAAGCTTCGTGTGGCAATGGGAAACGCTCCAGCTTCCCCAACTCCAAACAGGAATCGGCAGATCAACATTTGCGGGGCTGTGAAGGTTAGGGCCGTGAGTGAAGTAAACAAACTCCACCAAGTTACGATAAGCGGCAAGGCACGGCGTGGGCCAATCTTATCGCCCAACCAAGCTCCCGGAATCTGAAACAACGAATATCCCCAACGGAAAGCGCTCAGGATTCCTCCAGCGGTTACTAGTGAGATTCCTAATTCCTTCTGTATGGAAGGCATGGCTGACGCGATCACCACACGATCCATATAAGTGATCATGTACGCGATGACTGTGAGCCACAGAACAAGGTGGCGGACGCGGGTTGGTTTCAAATGTTCTCCTCCTACTTGCTGCACAATTATACTCAACGTGTGAGCACGCAAATTCGTAACAGCGATATAATGCATCAAATGCTAATCAAAATTATCCTTGCTGCAACTCTGGCTGCAATCCTGTGCGGCGCTCCTCCTGCAGCAACCCGCAAGTTGGATCCCACGCGCCTTGAAGCGATTGAAGCGCGGATGCAATCTTATGTGGATCGGGGCTCTATTGCTGGGGCCGTCACACTCGTTGCTCGCGATGGTGTTTTGGGCCGTGTCTCTTCCGTCGGCTATCAGGATCTGGACGCGAAGAAGCCGATGAAGGCCGATACGATTTTTCAAATCATGTCTATGACCAAGCCTGTTACCGGAGTCGCATTGCAAATTCTTGTGGAAGAAGGCAAGGTTGCAGTCAGCGATCCGGTGGAAAAGTACCTTCCTGAATTTCGTGAAAAATATGTCGCCACGAAGGTTGACGAAAAGTCTTTCCTGCTGAAAAAATCGCCCCGTCCTATCACCATTTTTGACCTCATGACTCACACCGCCGGCATGGCCACCGATTTCCCAAAGCCCGTTCAGGACACTCGTTATCAACGTACACTGACCGAATTGGTCGATATTGCTTCGCAGCTTCCCCTCGAATTTGAACCAGGTACAAAATGGAATTATTCCAACACCGGCCTAGCTACATTAGGACGCATCATCGAAGTGGTTTCCGATCAGCCTTACGAAATGTTTGTTCAGCGGCGCATTTTTGATCAACTGGGAATGAAGGATACTCATTACGCGCCGCCTGCCGAAAAACAGAATCGGGTAAGCATGGCGTATGCGTTAGTTAACGGCAAGCTGGTCAAGGCCGATGTCGACTACACTCGCAAAGGCGCGAAGATGGCTGGTCCGGCAGGTGGACTGTTTTCAACGGCTGCTGACCTGGTGAAGTTCTACACCATGATGCTCAACGGTGGAGAATTTGGTGGCAAGCGGCTACTGTCAAGAGCGTCCGTCGACACCATGACACATCTACACACTGGAACCATTGATCCTGCTGGACACGGCGCAGGCATGGGTTATGGGCTTACTTGGACAGTTGTGAAAGACGCGCGGGGCACAACTGATCTTCGGTCCGAAGGAACGTACGGTCATGGTGGAGCTTTTGGAACAGACGCATTTGTCGATCCGGCGCGCGGGGTGATCGGCATCTTCCTTATTCAACGAACATCCGGCGGAACAGCATCCGAACGCGATACCTTTCGAGCCATGGCGGAGGCAGCTTCCCTTGATTAAATTTTACGCAGCACTCATCACCCTACAGATAGCTGGTGCAGCTAGCATTGATGAAGCTCGTCTTGCGCTGATTCCACAGCGGATGAATGAGTTCGTCACAAGAGGCCAAATTGCCGGAGCCGTGACGTTGGTGGAACACCAGGGCAAGGTCGTCCACTTGTCCGCAACAGGCTTTGCCGACTCCACTAATAAGAAGCCGATGGAGCCCGGCACTATTTTCGAAATCATGTCTATGACCAAACCCTTCACTGGTGTGGCAATCATGATGTTAGCTGAGGAAGGCCGCTTGTCCGTTAGCGATGCTGTGGAGAAATATCTGCCGGAATTTCGCGGTCAAATGCTCCTTGATGATGGCAAGCTACGCGCCCCGGCTCGTAAAATTACAATCCGCGATTTGATGACCCATACATCAGGTATGCCTGAATACGGCCCCCCAGCTTTAGCTAATCTTTACACGTTGATGGACCGGCCGCTATCTGAAGTCACTCTTTTGAATTCCCAACTTCCCTTAAAGTTTGAACCCGGTACGCAATGGCAATATTCAAATACCGGCCTTGCGGCTTTGGGACGAATCATCGAAGTGTTAAGCGACCAACCCTACGAACAGTTTTTAGCAAAGCGGATCTTTGAACCTTTGGGCATGAAAGATAGTTTCTTCTTTCCTAAGCTCGAACAGTATGCGCGGATCTCACGGGTATATTCGGCCGCCAACGGCAAGCTGATTGACCTTGGCGATGGCATCTTCCGCAAGGGCGCAAAATATTCCATGCCGGAAGGCGGCATGTATTCAACAGCCGCCGATCTTGTTGCGTTCTACCGGATGATGTTGAACAATGGCACTTACAAGGGAAAGCAGCTTTTGTCAAAAGCATCTGTCGCAACCATGACCCAATTGCACACTGCAGGCATCGAGCCCGCCGGACATTCTGTAGGGATGGGCTATGGCCTTACCTGGACAGTATCCAAAGATGCGCGTGCCACCACTACAATGCAGGATCTGGGAACATTCGGCCATGGTGGTGCCTATGGCACGGATGCATTTGTTGACCCTAAGAAAGATCTGATCGGCATCTTCTTAATACAGCGGTTCCCCAACGCAGGTGGCTCGGAACAAAAAACGTTTCGCGAACTTGCAGCTTCAGCTATCAGGGATTAACTAACTATGAAACCACTACTGATCCTACTTACAGCATTGGCTGTATCCGCCGCCGACCCCGGCATGTCCTCTGCCCAACTAGCGAAAATCCCCCAACGCATGAAAGCCTTTGTGGATCAGAAGCGCATTGCCGGTGCCGTCACGCTGATTGCTCGCCATGGAGTCATCGCCGAATTTGACGCCGTTGGTATGCAGGATATGGAAGCCGGAAAACCAATGGCCAAGGATTCCATTTTTCAAATCATGTCTATGACCAAGCCCTTTGTTGGAGTGGCCATTATGATGTTGGTGGATGAAGGCAAGGTGGTTATTAGCGATCCGGTGGAAAAGTATTTGCCGGAGTTCCGAGGCCAAATGGTGGCCGACGTTAAAGATGGCGTGAAGACCATTCGCAAGCCTGCGCGCCCAATCACTGTCCGGGATTGTATGACTCATACCTCGGGCCTGTCGTATGGGCCATTCCCTGGCTTTGCTGAGTTGAACCAGAAGATGGACAAGACCCTGGCTGAAGCTATGTTGATCTATTCGCAACAGCCCCTGGAATTTGAACCTGGCTCAAAGTGGCAATACTCCAACGTCGGCATTGCAGTATTGGGCCGCATCATTGAAGTGTCCGCCGGCATGCCTTTTGAAGGTTTCATTGATTCGCGAATTTTCCAACCACTGGGCATGAAGGACAGCCATTTTTTCCTTCCCCTGGACAAGCAATCGCGATTGGCACCTGTGTATCGGCTAGTAGACGGCAAGTTGGCAAAGGCTGACGGAACTATCCTTGGTGGTGATCCCATGCAGTTCCGCAAAGGTGCGAAATATTCAGCACCCGAATGGGGCATGTACACCACAGCCTCCGATTTGCTCCAGTTTTATCAAATGATGTTAAATGGTGGCAAATCTGGTACACGCCAGTTACTCTCCCGCGCATCGGTAGACATGATGACTTCAGCGCACACTTCCGATTTGCGATCTGGCCATATGCCTGGAACTGCTTTTGGGCTTACGTGGGAGGTAGTGCGGCCTGAAGGGTTGGGTGAGATTCACTTACTTTCCGCAGGAACATTCGGACATGGTGGTGCCTTCAACACGCACGGTTGGATTGATAAGAAGAAAGACATGGTGGGAATCTTTCTGATTCAAAACGCAGTGGGAACTGGCGATGTGAAATACGCGTTCATGGGCATGGCCAATGCCGCCGTCCTCGAATAAATTGACGGAAGCGGCCGATGCTTTCGTTGCTTTACAGCGGTTGGCTGGTTTGTTTCTGGAACAACTTACTGAACTGTTAGCGCCCCATAGCATTACCCCGCAGCAATTCAACGTGCTTCGGATTTTGCGAGGGGCCGGAGACGATGGGTTGGCTTGCGCAGAAATCAGCAAGCGGATGATCACCAGGGATTCTGATATTACCCGGCTCTTAGATCGCTTGGAAAAGCTGAAAGTCATAAGTAGAAAACGCCTGAATACAGACCGCCGCGTTGTTCTGACGCGCATCAGTGGTCAGGGCCTGGTCTTGCTCAAAGAATTGGACAAGCCCATCCTGGCACTGCATCGGAAACAGTTTAGGAAGCTTCAAAATCTAAGCGGATTCGTCGCCAAGTTAACCGCTTTGATTTAATCGTCAGAGGTATACTTAAGCCATGGCAACCAGTACGCTTGTATCCCTGGAAGAATACCTTTCAACTTGCTACGAGCCAGACAAAGAATACGTTGATGGGGAGTTGGTGGAGCGATGCGTGGGTGAATTCGACCATAGCAGACTGCAGATAATTATAGCTACTTATCTGTGCATCAAAGAAGTGGATTACAAAATTCTGGCATTCACTGAGCAGCGTGTTCGAGTGGTGAACACAGACCATGAAAAGCGGTATCGAATCCCAGACATTTGTGTTGTCCGCACACCTTACGACAAGGAGCGTGTTCTTACTCGCCCACCATATCTGGTGATTGAGATCCTCTCGCCCGATGATCGGGCCAGTGACACATTGGCTAAGACATCCGACTACTCACGATTTGGAATTCCTCATATCTGGATCGTAGATCCGGAACAACGCAAACTGTTCCACGCCGATTCGCAAGGCATTCGTGAACAGGCCGATCTGATTGGGCAACTCCCTGAAATCGGTTTGACTGTTGATTTCAATCAGTTTTTCGCCCGCATCTCCCAGCAATAGCTGCCCTTCGAATCCAAACTGGTACTCTCTGCATCAAAATAGTCGTTACAACGAATATTAAGGAGCAAAACCTGATGATCACCATCCGTCCGTCCACCGAAAGAGGGCAAACTAACATTGGTTGGCTGGATAGCCGCCACACGTTTTCCTTCAACCAGTTCCACGATGCAAATCACATGGGCTTCCACACGCTCCGCGTGATCAATGATGACCGTGTTGCTGCTGGCGCAGGCTTTGGCCGCCATGGCCACCGCGACATGGAAATCCTCACTTGGGTATTGGAAGGCGCACTGGAGCATGAGGATTCCACTGGAGCAAGGGCGGTGCTTAGGCCAGGGATGATTCAACGCATGTCCGCCGGCACAGGCATTCAGCACAGCGAATTCAACCATTCGAAAACTGAACCTGTCCATTTTTATCAGATCTGGATTCAGCCAGCAGAAAAGGGAATTGCACCCAGATTCGAAGATCGCGAATTTCCTGCGGAAGGGCGTCAGGATAAATGGCAATTGGTCGCATCCAGTGACGGGCGCGAAGGCACTCCACCCATCGCACAGGATGCCAATGTCTACGTTGCCGATCTCGCTGCAGGTGGCAAGTTGGAACAACAATTAGACCTCTCACGTCACGCTTGGCTGCAGGTTGCTCGTGGCTCAGTCACGCTCAATGGACACCAACTGCAAGCAGGCGACGGCGCGGCCATCTCCGAAGAGGGTAAGCTAGATCTTACCGGCATCGAACAAGCGAGTCTCCTCTTGTTCGACTTGGCTTAATTTCGCATGCAAAGCTTCCTTCTTCAATACGGCCACGCAGTAGTTTTCATTTGGGTACTTGCCGAACAGGCGGGATTGCCAATTCCCGCCGTTCCGGTTTTGTTGGGCATGGGGGCTCTTATCGGACAGGGCATCTACAGTTGGCCGATTGCCTTGCTTGGTGCTTTGCTTGCCTGCCTAATTCCGGATTTCGCTTGGTTTCTTGTTGGCCGCGCCAAAGGCCGTGGCGTGCTGAAGCTTTTATGCCGAGTTTCGTTGGAACCGGATTCCTGCGTGAAGACTACTGAGCGGGGCTTCCAACGTTATGGTTGGGGCACTCTTCTAGGTGCGAAATTTCTTCCAGGGTTGTCCACAGCTGCACCCCCATTGGCCGGAATGACGGGGATGTCCACTGCCCGTTTTCTGCTGGCAGATTCCGCCGGCTCGCTACTATGGGCTGGCTCGTTACTGGCCACAGGAGCATTGTTTCATCGTCAATTGGAATGGGCCGCAGAGCGCGCTGCCAAACTCGGGTTGGGCTTGGGCGTAGTGTTAGCTCTGCTTGTTACGATTTACCTGGGTTGGAAATATTATCAACGCCGCCGATTCCTTAATTTGTTGCGCGTCAACAGAATTACAGTCAACGACCTTCACGATAGTATGGAATCCGACAAGCACGATTTCTTCGTCATCGACATGCGCGATGAATGGGAGATCAAAAGAACTTCCCTCATCCCAGGGGCCAAATTATTTAGCTTTGGCGATCTGGAAGAGCGGCACGAGGAAATTCCAAGAGACAAAGATATTGTCCTCTACTGTTCTTGACCGGATGAAAAATCCAGCGCCCGTGCGGCGCTAATGCTCAACCGAAAAGGAATCATGCGAGTTCATCCCTTGGAAGGTGGCTTTGATGCTTGGGTAGAAAGCGGCTATCCTACTGAGCCGTTTTCGTGAAACAATTCCTGTTAGCATGATCGCGTCCCGTTCCGCCTCCGTTTCTTCGAACAGTTTATCCGTCCCCATCCTTATGGCGGTAATCGCGGCGCTGTATCTGGCTCGCGAAATTTTCATCCCTTTAGCCTTTGCAATTACTTTGGCAATCATCTTATCACCCGCAGTTGCTTGGCTCATGAAATTGCGCATCCGGCGAACTCCATCCGCCATGACAATGGTGCTACTAACAATAGCGGCGACTGCTGGAATTGGGTTCGTTATCTTCAATCAGTTAGTGCAGGTGCTGGACGAACTTCCCGTTTATAAGGAAAACATTCGCCACAAGATTCAAGCGATGAGAGCCCCTTCCAAAGGCGCGTTGGGGCGGGCTACGGAGAATGTTAAAGATCTGGCGAATGAGCTATCTACCAATCCCGCGCCGCTCGTGAATCAACCTGGAAAGGATCGCGCCGCTCGCCGCAGTGCTCCTTCAACAGAATCTGCCAAGCCGGTGCCAGTGCAAATCGTCCCCGATTCTGGAAACGATCTTCAGTATCTTCGCGACCTCACTAAATCCTTTCTAGCCCCTCTAGGCACTGTGGGAATCGTCCTTATCTTCACGGTTTTTCTGTTAATCAAACAGGACGATTTACGAGATCGTTTGTTTGGTCTGGCCGGCTTAAGCCGATTGAATTTGATGACCCAGGCTTTAGACGATGCCATTTTAAGAGTCAGCCGTTACTTGATGCTTCAGTTCCTGGTGAACGCAGGGTTCGGCATATTTTGGGGAATTGGCCTGTATCTCATCGGGGTTCCTTACGCAGCTTTGTGGGCCACCGTCACAGCGCTATTCCGCATAGTGCCCTATCTTGGATCCATGGTTGGTGGTGCGCTTCCGCTAGTCCTTTCACTTGCCGTGTTTGATACTTGGATGCAGCCATTGCTGGTGTTACTTCTTTTCCTATTTTTGGAACTTGGAACTGCTAACTTCATTGAGCCCGTATTATACGGATCCCATACCGGCGTTTCATCACTTGCTTTGCTGGTCACAACAGTATTTTGGGCAACACTTTGGGGCCCTGCGGGCCTTATCCTTTCCACTCCACTTACCGTTTGCCTGGTTGTTCTTGGACGGCACGTTCCTCAATTTTCGTTTCTGCATGTCTTGCTGGGCGATGAGGATGCCCTTACTGCCGAAGCGCAACTCTACCAGCGCTTATTGGCTTTGGATGACCAGGGAGCTCGGACGGTTGTAGATCGTAGCCTTGACGGAAGTACTGTTCTGCAACTCTACGATTCGGTAATTGTTCCCACCATGACAATGGTTGAAACTGATCGACATAAAGGAACTCTTGATGCGGACCGTGAGGAATTCATCTTCATGAGTATCAGGGAAATCCTCGGCGAGGTTGCCGTTCGAACACCCAGATCGGAAGATGATCCCATTCACCCGGGCCGCTTCCTTTGCCTGCCTGCAAATGACGAGTCCGACGAAGTTACTGCTGCGATGCTGGCTCAAGTGCTTGAAGCCGTGGGTCACGTTACTATTTCATTTCCCAAAGATGGCAAACTGCAACATACAATCCGCATGATCGCACCCTCCGCTGAAGACGTGTTCTGCATTTCCGCCTTGCCGCCTTTCGCTTTTACTCAGGCGCGCAATCTCACAATTCAACTAAGGGATCGCTACCCAAACACTAAAATTCTTGTAGGCGTTTGGGGCTTTACAGGCGATGCCAGCCGCGCATTGGAGCGTTTTCAACCTTCCAGGCCTGACCACTTTGTTACTAGCTTTGCAGGGGCGCTTCATTGCCTGGTTAAGCCAGTTAACGCAAACACGGTTGAAGTGAAGTCCAAAACCTTTGAAATAAACGGATAAACTAAACGCTATGAGAACGCTTCTGATTGTGCTTTGCTCGTCAATTCTTTCCTGCCTGCCGGGAAGCGCGCAGGGTCTCTTGAGCGATGCTGTTGAACCCCTGTTCCGTCGCGAATGTATCGGTTGCCATGGGCCGGCTCAAGCACTCTCGAAACTGGATTTGAGCAGTCGTGAATTCATGATCAAGGGAGGTGCTCGCGGGCCTTCCCTAGTTCCCGGAAGCGCGCCCGATAGCCTTCTATATCAAGTGATCGCCGGTAACAGCAAACTTCAAATGCCGCCTGGTCGACCCCTGTCTTCTGACGCTGTGGAATTGGTTAAGCAATGGATCAACGGTGGCGCCCAGTGGCCCCAATCCACAGGAGAACCGAAATGGCAATTGAAACAGGAAGATTTATGGGCCTTCCGCCCCCTCCCGCCGTTCAGCAAAAAGTCAATTGATAGTTACATTGACGTCAAACTTTCCGTCGCTAAAATCACGGCAGCACCACAAGCGGACAAGCGCATTTTAATTCGGCGAGCCACTTTCGATCTTACTGGCCTGCCTCCAACTCCGGCGGAAATCGAAGCGTTCCTCGCCGATTCCAACCCCGCTGCATTTACCAATCTGGTGGACCGGCTTCTGGCATCACCCCGTTATGGAGAACGCTGGGGACGTCACTGGCTGGACGTAGTTCGCTATGCCGATACCAATGGATACTCCAACGATTTCGAACGCCCCAACGCCTGGCGCTATCGCGATTACGTAATTCGCGCCTTTAATAATGACAAACCTTACGATCAGTTTGTTCGCGAACAAATTGCCGGTGACGAAATCTATCCGCAGAATCCGGAAGCCCTAATAGCAACAGGCTTCCTCCGCTCCGGGCCCTGGGAACACACCGGCATGTCGGTTGAAGCTGTCACCCGGCAAATGTTTCTGGATGATGTTACCCATGCCACAGCCTCCACTTTTCTTGGGCTGACTGCAGGATGCGCCCGGTGCCATGATCATAAGTTCGATCCCATTCCCACAGCCGATTACTACCGTCTGCAAGCAGTCTTCGCAACAGCCGAATTCGCCCGTCGTCCGCTGCCTTTTCTGGCTACGGAAAACATCAAGGACCTACCAGAGGAACAGGAGCGTTTGAAAAAGATCATCCAGAAAAATGACGCCAACTTGAAACGCTTCGAAGAACTGGCACAGCAGGCAGTTATGAAAAAGCATGGAGTGACTCGCGCTGAAGAACTCCCTCCCGGAGTGTTGGCCAAAGCGGTGCGCACAAAAGAAGGCATCGGTTCGAGTGAGTTTGAAGAATTCAAGCTTTACCAAAAGCATGGCCAGATGTATGCCGAACAAGTGGATAGGTTCGAGCCAAAAGTATTTTCTGTTTCCAGCGGACCGCTTGACGGATTCACCGACGGTGGACCCAATTTGAAGTACCCGGATCGCTCCAATTACAAAGCACCCCAGGTATTTGTATTGCCCGGTGGCAATGTTCAAGCACCTGCGCAGCCCGTTACTCCTGGTGTTATGAGTGCTCTGACCAAATACGGTAACTATCCGGAGATGAACATACCATCCGATGTTGCTGGACGTCGTGCTGCTTTGGCTCAATGGATTGCAAATCCTAAGAATCCACTAACTGCAAGAGTTATGGTGAATCGAATTTGGCAATACCACTTCGGGCAAGGGATCGCTGCGGACACCAGCAACTTCGGCAAAATGGGGGCTAAGCCCACTAACCCGGAACTGCTCGATGCTTTGGCAAATTCGTTCATAGTTAATGGTTGGAGCATCAAGGCTCTTCATCGGCAAATCATGCTTTCCAATGCCTATCAACGCGCAAGCGGAGCTGCATCTGCAGATCCAAACAACAGACTGCTGGCCGATTTTCCTCCAAGGCGATTGGAAGCTGAAGTGTTGCGCGATAGTATTCTTGCGGTTGCCGGTGAATTAAGTCTTGACGCCGGCGGTCCCGGAACTTTGCCTCAAATCAATGAGGATGCCGCAAGGCAGCCCATTCACGCTATGGGTTCGCTTCGTCCTGCCTATCACTCTTCGCCAGAAAAGCGAAGGCGGAATCGTCGCACAATATATTCGTTCCAACAGCGATCCATGGTTGACCCCATGATTGAAGTATTCAATGGTCCCGCTCTTGATCTATCTTGTGAGCGTCGCGAATCGTCTACGGTTCCCACCCAAGCCTTCACTTTGTTCAACAGCCAGTTTGTTCACGATATGGCTTTGGCCATGGCAGCCTCTATCGAAAGGCAAGTGGCCACCAACCAAGGGCGCATTGATCTGGCTTTTCAACGGACATTTGGCCGGACTCCGACGGACAAGGAAAGATCACTTGCCTTAGAGCATCTCAAGGCCATGACCATTTATCACGAACGAAATGCACCACCGCCCAAGCCTGCCAATAAACCGCTGGTTCATAACATCATGAGCGAACTTACAGGGGAGGGCTTCTTATTTATTCAACAGGAAGATCCAGTGAAGTTCGAAGAAAATTTGCACCCAAGCGATGCGGCACCCTCAACGCGGGCCCTCGCAGAAATCACCCTTGCGTTGCTCAATTCCAACGAGTTCGCCTATGTTTACTAATCGCCGGCAATTCCTTTTCAGTGGTGGCATGGGCCTTGGCCATGTGGCGCTGAGTGCCTTGCTTGCCCAGGATTCCGCGCGCGCTGGAGTGCTTTCGCCTAAACCGGGCCATCATCCAGCGAAAGCCAAGCGCTGCATTTTTCTATTGATGGAAGGCGGCCCCAGCCACATTGATACATTCGATCCGAAGCCGAAATTGAACCAGCTTCACATGACCAAGTTTCAAAAGGAGCGCTCTAAATTCCAAGCCAACATGAACACCGGCGAGCGGTACTATGTGCGCAGCCCCTTTCAGTTTCGTCGCGCCGGCCGCGGAGGCTTGGAGTTGAATTCGCTGTTCGAGAACTTTTCAAATGTTGTGGATGATGTCTGCTTTTACCGTGGATTGCATGCTGAAAGTGTGAACCACCCTACTGCGCTTTATCACCTGAATACGGGCAACCAATTTGGCGGCGACCCCGCTGTTGGCTCGTGGGTCTCCTACGGGCTGGGCACTGTGAATCAAAATCTGCCGTCCTTCATTGTGCTGCCTGATGTGGCGTATCCACAAGGCGGTGCCGCTAACTGGTCCAGCGGATTTCTTCCTGCTTACTATCAGGGCACTCCGCTGCGTCCGCAAGGTGCGCCTGTTTTGGATATGGTTCCGCCACCAGGCGTGACCGCTGAACGCCAGCGGGCAAATCTGAAATTCATTGGAGAACTCAACCAACTGCATCGCCGGCAGCACCCACAACATCAGGAGTTAGTCGCCCGCATAGAAAGTTAAGTTACGAACTGGCATTCCGCATGCAAGCGGAGATGCCTGGGTTAATTGATCTGGACAAGGAGCCGGAAAAGATTCGCGCCATGTACGGTATTGGCGGCGCTAACAAAGAAGCGTCGGACATTGGCCGGCGTTGTCTGTTGGCTCGCAAACTGGTGGAAGCCGGCGTGCGATTCGTGCAGGTGATTGTAATGGGTTGGGATTCGCACGACTATATTGACAAAGCCCACGGCGCACGCATTCGGGCAATCGACAAACCCATTGCGGGTCTGCTTACTGATTTAAAGCAGCGCGGAATGCTGGACGATACGTTAGTGGTTTGGTCCGGCGAGTTTGGGCGCAGTCCAGACAATGGAATCCGTCGCGGCGGCGAAGTTTGGGGACGCGATCACAATGCCACGGCGATGGCGATGTGGATGGCTGGAGCAGGTGTCCGCGCTGGCGAAATTATCGGCGCAACCGACGATGTTGGATTGTCTGCCGTCGAAGCGGTCCATCCCCTAAAAGATTTCCACGCTACATTGCTGCACTTAATGGGCCTGGACGATTCCAAATTACGCTACTTACACGCAGGTCGCCAAAAGCAACTTAGTCAGACCGGTGGCGAGCTGATCAAAGAAATTTTGACCTGAGTTTTCAGTCCTGTCGTAATGCTTTTGGCCACCGGAACAGCCATAGCGCAAACCGGTGGTGGTGCCACGGTTTCAAAGAGTATGTCCGGGAAGGCATCAGCCTCCGTTCGTCCGAAGTGCGGCGTGTCGATATCATGCTGGATGTTGGCTCCGTAACCGATAGCGTTACCGTCAGCGCCTACGTGCTCCCTTATGAAGCGCACCGTCTACCTGTTGCAGTCCATGCCTGGCGTCGTCGGCGTGGTTGGTCAAGCGGGCTTTCACATTCAGGGACAGGCGCAAAATGAAACTGGTTTTTCCATGGACGGCATAAGTGCGGAGTCCCCCTACGCTGGAACGGTGATCAGGTGGACGGAGTGCAACTGGCGTTTCAGCAGAGTACGGACATTCCGCTGGTGGTTCCATGAAAATGGTTCATAAGTCGGTAACAAATCAACTGCATGCTTCGTTTGAGGAACGCCACCTAAATGGTAATTGGTTCACCGCAATTACATTACATAAAACCCACTGCCTCCTGAAGCCCCTTGGTGCATCCGAGAAAGTAGAAGAATGGGAAAGGTTCAGTTGGCGGCGTTCAAGCTTTCTAACGACTAAACTCCGCTTTGCTGAATTAATTTGGCTACCAGCGCCGTCCATCCTGTTTGATGGCTGGCGCCCAAACCTTCTCCAGTATCTCCGTGGAAATATTCATGGAACAGAATGTGGTCGACGAAATGTTCGTCGCGCTGCATTTTGTCGTTGTTGCCAAGCATTGGGCGGCGCCCTTCGGGATTGCGCAGGAACAGCCCGGAAAGACGGCGTGAAAGATCGACGGTGATGTCGCTCAATGTGCGGAACTGCCCGCTGCCAGTGGGATATTCCACTTTGAAATCATTCCCCAAGTAGTGATGGAAACGCTGCAAGGATTCAATCAGCAGGTAGTTGACTGGAAACCAGATAGGCCCACGCCAGTTGGAATTGCCGCCAAATAATCCGGTTTTCGATTCGGCGGGTTCGTAGTCCACTGAATGGGTTTCTCCGTTCACATCCACAGAATAGGGCTGATCTTTATGAATTCGCGAAAGTGAGCGAATTCCATGAGGTGAGAGAAACTCTGTTTCATCCAACATGCGGGTTAAGATGCGGCGCAATCGTTCTGGACCGACAATGGAAAGCAGCCGCCGTTCCCCTTGACCTTGGCGAGTCATGGATGCCAGATTTCGACACAAATCGGGGCGGTTCTTGACGAACCATTCCATTCGACGACGGAAACCGGGCAAAGCTTCAATCAGCGAAGGCTCAATCGTATCCACCGCGAATAGCGGGATCAATCCAACCATGCTGCGCACTTTCATGCTGAAAGAACTGCCATCGGGCAGACGAACACGGTCATAGTAGAACCCTTCAGCCGGATCCCATAACGAATCGTCCCCTTTTCCGTGAACAGCTGTAGCTATATACAGGAAGTGCTCAAAGAACTTACTCGCCACATCCTCATAAACAGGCTTTTCCTTGGCTAGTTCCAAAGCGATTTTCAGCATGTTAAGGCTGAACATGGCCATCCAACTGGTACCATCCGACTGTTCCAGATAGCCGCCGGTAGGCAGTGGTTTGCTGCGATCAAACACACCAATGTTATCCAGCCCCAGAAAGCCGCCCTCAAAAATATTGTTCTCCCCCGAATCTTTCCGGTTCACCCACCAGGTGAAATTCAGCATCAGTTTGTGGAAGACTTTTTCCAGGAAGTCGAAGTCCGGTTTGCCGGTGATCTTTCGATCAATTTGATAGACACGCCAACAGGCCCAGGCATGGACGGGCGGATTCACATCGCCAAACGCCCACTCATAGGCGGGAATTTGCCCGTTGGGATGCATATACCATTCGCGCAGGAACAGTTTTAGCTGGCTCTTGGCAAAATCGGGATCCACCAGCGCCATGGGAATCATGTGGAACGCCAAATCCCAGGCGGCATACCAGGGATACTCCCACTTGTCGGGCATTGAAATTATGTCGTCGTTATATAGGTGCACCCAACTTGAGTTACGACCTTTTTTGCGGCCTTCGTCAGGCGGCGGGGAGGAGGGATCACCATTCAGCCAATCTTCAACAATATAGTGGAAATACTGTTTGGACCAGAGCAGGCCTGCAAAGGCCTGGCGCTCAACGAGGGCGGCATCGGCGGAAAGCTTTTCGGGCAGGAAGCTTTGATAGAAGGCGTCAGCCTCTTCGATACGAGTTTTGAAAACCGCGTCAAAATCAACATCCGGAGTGCCATCGGGGCAGATGCGGCACTGGATTACATGTTGCTCGCCCGGTTCCAGATCAATGGCATAAACCCCGCAGGCTTTGGTGCCAAAGCCACCTGAATTCACTGCGTCGAAGCGGGAATGCAGCACAAATTCCTGAAAGGCGTCTTTGTAATAGCCGTGGCTGGAACGGAAGCCCCAAAGCTTTTCACTGTTGGAATTGTTCTCCGTAAACAAAACCCGGTTAGTGCCTTCAAACACGATCTTTGTGGGTCCTAGCGATCGCTCTTCGGCCAGCAACCAGTTATCGCCCATGCGTCGCATGACTGGAGCAACTTCCTGCGAGCGTCCCCAACTCCAGGAATTGCGGAACCAGGTAGTGGGCAGGGCGACTAGTGATGCTTTGTCGGGTCCGCGATTGACGATGGTATAGCGAATTAGGATATCGTCGACGTCGGCTTTGGCGTATTCCATGAAGACGTCGAAGTACCGGTTATCCTCGAAAATGCCGGTATCAATTATTTCGAATTCACGATCCAGGCGATTGCGGCGGCTGTTTTCTTCGCGCAGTAAGTCATAGGGAAAAGGGTTCTGCGGGTACTTGTACAGCCCCTTCATATAGGAATGTGTGGGGGTGGAATCAAGGTAATAGTAAAGCTCTTTGACGTCTTCGGAATGGTTGCCTTCAGGGCCAGCCAAGCCGAAGGGGCGCTCCTTCAAAATGGGATCGCTACCGTTCCATAAAGCGAGGGAAAAGCAGAGGCGCTGGTGATTGTCGCAGATGCCCAAAAGGCCATCTTCGGTCCAGCGATAGGCGCGATGGCCCGCTTGACTGAACGGGAAATAATCCCAGGCTGTACCATTGGGGGAATAGTCTTCGCGAACCGTGCCCCAACTGCGTTCGGCGAGGTAAGGCCCCCAGCGACGCCAGTGACTGGAGCGGGCAGATGCGGCGGAGATTCGGTCCCGTTCGGTACTCATACTTTTCTATCGTCCCTTATTCGCAATCACTTTGCAGGAATAGGGGAATATCGGGGGGAATAGTCCATGGTGGGAAATTTGCGAATTGGGTTCGTTCTGCAAATTTGATTTGGAGAAGGGGCGCTTGGATTTTCTGTGATGTTAGTTTGTTTGCTCATTGTTGGATTTTCTCATGAGGTTCGGAGGGAAGCGGAATGGGTGTGCTCGTAAGTGGTTTCGGAGCAATTGTTTAGGGATAGGAATTGCTGGTGATTGGGGTTCTCAAGGCATGACGGATTCAGAATGAAAGGGGACTGAACTCATGAAATCGATAACCAAAAGTGTGCTGAGCTTTTGCCTCGCAACTGCGCCCGGCACAGTTGGACAACGTATGAGCCTTAGATCATCGAGGGCCGAGTCTTCGTCCGTTCGATCCACGGAACGTTCGGCACAACCATCTCCGGGTCTTCCTCAGAGGGTGTGAAGAATTGGTGTATGTTCTCTGCCAATCGGAGGGCCTTCTTTTCGCTGATGCCACCCAGCAGCCGGGCCATCCCTGCGGGATCAAACAGAGTGGCTTTGCGAATTGATCCAGTCCAGCAAAACGCAATTAGCCTCATTAACGCTGCCTGCTCTTCGAGCGTGAGAGCGGCTGTCTTCATCAGGTAGTCCTGTGGATAGAACTTGAACATGGGAGTCAGGAGGATTGGCATAAATTCCTTAATAGGGTAACACTGCACCATTATTCCGCGCCCGGCCCTTGAGTGATCCAACGATGCTTGCTGCCTGCTTGGAACACAAGAACTAGGTGTTTCCGACGAACTACCCGACCCGGTCTCGCCCACCAAGAGCAGAGCCCAAAGCAACTTGGCCTGACCCAAGTACGAAGTAGTTTCGGCAAACTTATCCATGTACCCTAAGTCCGAGGCAAAGAGAGTCTTGGCAGAAAAGACAGCCGCCCCCGCTGCCCAATTTGCAGTTGGTTCCGCTTTTGAGTAAACACTCTCTCGCGATACAATCAACTGACCCCCTATGCATTTAACCCCCGGCACAAAACTCGGTCCCTACGAAATCCTGTCGCAACTAGGCGCCGGAGGCATGGGCGAAGTGTACAAGGCCCGCGACTCGCGCCTTAGCCGCGATGTCGCCCTAAAGATCCTACCCTCCGACGTTTCCGGCGACCCCTCGCGCCGCGCCCGGTTTGAAAGCGAAGCCCGCTCCGCTAGCGCCCTGAATCATCCAGGCATTGTAGCCGTGTACGATATCGGCCAGTCGGACAACGCACTCTACATCGTCACCGAAGTGGTCGATGGCGCAACGCT
>JAYTTF010000053.1:0-8759 GCA_043745195.1 Bryobacterales bacterium
CTGATTGATGGAGAGCAATACTGGCGAACCTCGCATGGAAATCCTAAGGTTCGAATCGAAGGGGACTACCAGTTCGTAATCCAAGCCTCTTGCGTTTCTGCGCACTAACTAAGCTAGCAGGGGTACGGACCAGGGACATAAGTAACTTCAACTATTGACATTATGGAGTCTTGCATGGCTAAGAAGGCTCCGCTAAGGTCCGCATACGACAATTTTGCGTTGTCTAGAACTGCGTTTTGGAACTTTAGCTTAGCCGCGCTCTATGCTTGAACGGTCAGCCCAACAAACCGGCCATACCCCGATGATTTCTTGGCTCCTATTCCATTTTCACTGAGCACTTGTTGCAATAGTTGTTCAACAAACACTTGCCAGGATTTATTGGGCGCATGGATCTGAAATAGAAATTCCCCCGAAACCGTCAAGAAGTAGTTTGGTATGGGATCGTCGAAATCCGTCGGCGCAACCGGCTTGGATCCGGTGTAGTAATCACTATGGTGGCTGGTCAAAACATCCAGGCTCAAACCGCTACTACCTGGTCGCGGAACCCACCACGCATCATGCACCGTCGCGTAGCCTCGGTTTTGTTCGGTTCCAAAGAGAAAATCCGCCTGTTCCGTCCACTTCCCAGGATTCTCTCCATCCCCCGCAGTCATTCCTGCACGCAGCACTCCCTTGATGCTTGATCCGGGAATAATCGGCACACCGTATGTGGCATGCAACTTGCAGCCGATCTCCGTAACCGACTCGGCACCTAAACCGATCGCTAACCGGCCTCTCACCGTCGCTTTCACCCTCACCGCAAAAGGCATATCCTTGGTTACACGAACCCAACGTTCGTAAGCCATCTTGTAAGCCGAATACCCTGAATCCATCTTGGCTACTTCTAGAAGGGGAGCCTTATAGCTATCGTCTTTCTTCTGCTTAAGGGTAATAAACTTGTCCAGCACCAACCCTTTGTTGGATTGAAGTGAAGGCGACACTTTCAATCTGGGATTCATTTCTTCTTCTCCAACAAGGCTTGTGCCAGCCGTTTATGCCAATGCGCTATGCGAGCGGCGATCTGGGAATAGAAGCGGTATTGCGAGGTTGAGCAGGTGGATGGGGTTGTTAATAGTTCGAAAAGCCCCGATTTTTTGTCTTTGGAAAGAATCCCCAATTCACGAAAATGCGTCTCCAGATTGGCAGCCATCTCTCCGTGAGTGCTGCCACCTTTGGCTTTCAAGAAGGCAACAGTCTGCGCCAACCCGGCCGTACGAAGTAATGTGGGGAAGCCTTCGCAAAACGAGCGATACTCTCCAGAGGTTTCCACGTTCTGGTGGCCTTTCACAATGTCAAGAGCTGTTTTGGAAATGGTTTGTTCCAGGTTCACTGTAATCTCCTTATGCCCCAGTGTTACTGGTAACCAATCGGGCAAACCCCATACCGGTTGTCGCCTTGCCCCCGAATTGCATATCTTCGCGTGTCTGAACCCGTTTCAGCAATTCCGCCGACTCCATCGCCTTCCCGCGAGGTTTATCCGCTTGCACTAGACCGCACAACACACTTTCGGCAGGCAAAGCTTCTTGATACCAAAGCGCCCCTTCCTCAACCGTTCCTGTCTTTTGATCGATGCGGATGTGGGCTGTCACTTCAGTCGCAAATTCGGAAAGAAAATCAAAACTCTTGTCGTCAATAATTGCAAACCGCTTCTTCATCTCCTCCCGCCACGGATCGTTCGCTACGGGAAAGATTTGCGAACTAAGCCACTCACACCATTTTTGGGCATCGCTCCCTGCACCTGGTCCAGGATCGAAATCCAAATCTTCCAGAATCAGCCGGGGCTTGCCTTCCAATTTCACAGTCGCATCATGCGTGGCGAGTTGGGCATGTTCGTCTTGAATAGACGGAACCGATGGCACACCCTTAATCCCTGCGGCCGATGCCGCCCGCGCCAGGCGTTTCAGGACAAACGGACTGGTGGCCCAAACAAAAGTCGCACCTAAGCAGCGAACAGGTAACAGCAATAAATGGGCGTCAGAAATATGAAGCGCCCCCGCATTGCTTTCCTCTGCGGAAGAGCTTCCAAACAGAAGATCGTTCTGGTTTTGAGGATCGCCAGCCATTGCCTCACGCAAGCAGCCTTTTATGGTGCTCCCCGGCAATAAAGGTAGATTTGTTGCGCGTTCCCGATGAATCGGCAAATCAATCGCTCCAACGCCCTGGCCAGTTCCCGCGTGAAGCGGCGTTAACGTGTGAATAAAGAAAAGTTTTTGCGCCATTTTAATGATCTCCCACTACAACAATCCCGTATCCGTCCTTCTGATCCTGTTCACCGTCGGATATCGAATGCAACCAGAGTTGCGACACATCTCCAGTTGCCTCAAAAAAGTAAACCGAGCCGGCCGGTGTAAGGAAACGAGTGGCTTTAGGAGCACCATTCTTTCCCACCCGCAGATCCCAGCCCGAAGCCGGTTGGAACCGGGGAACGGCGGCCGCCACCAGCTTCAGCGTCAAATCCTTCGTTCCCGGCGGAATCCCCGTCTGGCACCAAGCGGGCTTCCAGCCGCCCTCAAAGTATGCCGGAGTAGCCAGCACCACCCGAATCAATTTATTCCTAACTCGTCCATTCAACGATGGCGGCATTACCGGCCATTCGATGGCTTCCGCCGTCGATTCCCGCCAGATGGCCAACCGCCTCTCGCCACCGATCGGAGCAACCCCAGGCCAACGCAATTCGTCCTCGCCTGTAATCTTCGAAAGAAGCGCCGCCCGCTTGCTCTTCCATTGGAATTCAAGGCCATCGGTGGAAAAGAGCATGTGATCTTTCGCGGCTCTCGTATTCGGATCGATGGCTACATGAATGCGCTTCTGCGTTGGCAGCTTGGCATGGCCTATCTCAGAAATTTTGTGTCGGCCCAAGTGCCGCGCGTCCGTCAGCCACTTGGACAGGAATCCCGGTCGCCAATAGGCAGCCGCATCCTTGCTCACCTTCTCGTCCTTCGCTCCAAACAACGGTTGCAAGCCACCGGGAAGATCACAGCCCCCCAAAGGGCCGGCATCCGGTTTCAGAACGTGTAAGTCGATCTCTTTATCCTCGTCCTTAACCTTTGAACCTTCCCCCTTAACTTGATATGGAATGGAGTCAGCGGGAGCTGTTAAACATACTTCCCACTTGGAGCTAGCCTCATCCCAAACAACCAGGAATGGTCCAATTTGACGAATCGCAAGGAGCCGTTTGATCACATTGTCATCAGCAAAGTCGATGTCTTCGCCCGAGCGCGTCCTGATCGCCCCAGCCGTTGTTGCCGGCAGCGGAAACGGCATGGTCTTGGCGGGCAACCCATCTCCAAACGGTTTTCCATCGCGAAATATTAACGGATCGATCGGTTCAATCACCAAATAGCGGTCCTTCATGCTCTCGCCTCCCGCATTGCCCGCGCAATTGGCCTGGTCACCAGTAGCAGCTTGCAAAGTTGGTCCAGCTCTTCCCTATATTTGCCGTTTACTGCAGCCCGGTCCTTTGCTGCTTTTAATTGATCTATGAATTCCTGTTTTTCGCGTTTCTTCACTGCCAGCGCTTCCGCCATCGGAAAGAGCGTCTCATCCAAATGCTTCAGTTTGCGCCTCTCCGTCATGTCCAGCAAATTGCGAAGAGCGTAAGCGAAACTGGGGGAAATAGCGCGGTTCATATAGAGTTGGGTGAATCGCTGGAGTGAACTCGCGTTGGGATCTGCTTCATTCGCGATCTGATTCCATTTACCGGCTACTTTCACTTCGGCACCGGATCTTGGTGAGGAAATTACCGCGAAGGCATCCTTTCCATCGATAGCTTTTGCCGCGTTCTCGGCGGACTTAGCGAGCGCCCAAGATTCAGTTAAAGAATCCAAAGCGTGGACAATGGCAATTCCCGCACTGAAGGTCGGCGGATTATTTAGCCCATTCATCGCCTCTTGGAAACAACGGCGGAATGCTACGGCGGCTTCCAGGGCTTCATGCAAGGGCAGCAGGGCCATTACGTCATCCCCACCCGCGAAAACCAGGTTCCAATCTTTTCTTGCATCGGCGATTTTCTGAATTTCTCCGGCAAACCGCGAAAGCCGTTCCGAAAAATCACGGTGACTGTCTGCACTCTTTAAGCTTGAAAGGAAGGTACCCATCCCGTCGCCGTCGCCGAGAAAAAATGCGTAATAGGGTGGCTTCGGTTCTGGAAAGTTGCACTTCTTGAGCAACTCACCCAGCCTGGTCCGATGCAGATCCGGCAACTCCTTTAACCCACGCGATTCGTGCTGGTACAGATATCCGTAACTGAATGGAATCTCGTCCTGATTCTGTTCCAGGTAGTTTTCATAACGCGTCAATCCGTCTTTCCAATTTCTTGCCAATTTGGCAATATATGGGCCTGCGGCAACGTCAATTGTCGAATCGAAGATCTTTCGTTTTCCCTTGGGTTTTCCGAACCGCTTTACGATTCCCATCCCATCCAACTGCTCGTTTGGCCGGATGAAAAACTGTGTCTCTTTCAGTTTGCCTTTTAAAATTACACTTTCCCGCACGCCATCCAAGGAGGATTTTGGAATCCCGACCTTTCCCGCATGAGGAGAAAAGTCACGCAAAGCTTTCCGCCCAGCCATCCATTTCTCAACATCCGCTCGGCAGGCTTCATACTTGCCGTCATCGAACGGAACCCAAGCGGCATAGAATTCCGTGAACTTTTCCAATTGTTCGTTCATGGTCTTTACATCCAGCCCGCCCTGCAAGATTGACAATCTTAGCGCGTCCGTTACTGCGCCATTCTTAACAGTAGTTAGTCTTTGAAAAGCCGCATCCTTCAACTTCACCGTCAATAACTTAACCGCTGCCTCATCGGGAGCCTTTACAACCGCCAAAATTTTGTTCACCACAGCATACGGGCTATCCGGCTTAAGATCATCCTCTAGAGTTTTCGAAAACGGAAAAATGAGTTTGCCGCCTCCAACCATCAATTCCCGCGCCACCGCCTTGCTCAGCTCACTCAAAATCCAACTGCCGAACCACATATCACGAGTCCGCCTGGCAGCCGATATAAATTCCTGCACAGGCCCAATCGTGATAGAAAGAAGGTATTCGCTCATAGCCCATACACCGCCATGCCATGCTTTGTACTCGCCAGCGTGCGGAACTCTGCCAACACATCCCGCCCACCCGCCTGCACAGCGATCCCCGCCTCTTTCAAAACAAGCCCCTGTGCTCCTGGTGCATTCAGGAATAGGCAGATGGGAAGGGAGTGCGTGGCGCTAACCGCCATCGGCTTCAGAATCACTGGACTCGCCATCCGTTCCATCGCTTTCCCGTTGCGCGTTGGGACCAGGGTTTGTAGATCTGGATCACCCCGCCGGTGAGCGTCTTGCCGGAATTGAAAAAGGATCGGCATACCAAACTGGCTGCGAGGAAATTCATCCACTGTCGTAATCGGCGTTGCGTGCGCCGGCGAGGATTGCCCAGTCTTCCTGCGAATCGCATCCGGTTCCGGCCACAGGCTCCGGCCCATATGCCCCGTGCGCTGTTGCCGGAAATCTTTCAATAGATCCACCGCCATCTCCCAAGCCCGTTGATGAGGCTGTGGGGAAGTCCCCATCGCCAAAAACCCGCCCTTGATCTGAGGCCACTCAGTGCGACTCGCCTCAGCAGGCAATTCCGCTGGCTGATACCAATTAGCGCCCTTTACGTAATAGGGGTCCGAACAATGGAGCGCGCCCAAACCTCTTCTGGTGCGAGACCCGATTCCCCCAAAATGGATCCAATACCGTAGGGCCGCATTCATTTCCGGTTGTAGGTGTGCCGGGCACCGATATTTCAATTGAAAGGATCCGCCTTTGAATATCGGACGACAATCAAGGTTCCTATCCTTGTCCTTACTCTGCGCAGGAAAAAGCGCATACCGCGGCTCCTCATAAACAGTGCGCGTGCCTTCGCGCCGCATCGATTGAACTTCCGTCCCCAGGCGAGCGTCCACAATTTCAACGATTATTGGCGAAAGGCGATCCGTATCTCCCCATATTTCTCCTTCCATTTCCCGCATTTTTTCTAGACTGCCAAACATCGAGCCGCGCGAAGCCCTCCACCAGAATCGTAGCGCTGCCCGCACTTCTGTTGCCCGGATGGGTGTTACGCGATCCGGTAGGCCAGCCTCAACCCCGCCACCGTAAAGCGCTGTTGTGATTTTGAAATCAAGGGTAGTGGCTTTCACCACTAATGGTGGCGAATTCGGAGCCGATTGAAGGGATGTTGGGATGGGTCGAGGCATAGGCTTGCTTCAGTGAGTAATTAATCGTAAACAACAGAAATTGCACGAGCTGCGAAGGGTTGAGCGGATGAAGCTGAGTCTAGTGGGGATGATTGAGAATGGCACAAAAAGTTCCTCGTTGATCAGCACTTGCCGAATTGTGGCTTCGGATCTCCGGTTCGGAGTATGCAAGGGCTAAGTCCAGCTTCGTATTGGAGTAAATGCTCTCTTTGCGTTGTACCTACATAGGATTTTGGTCAAGTCTTGCGCGTGCGCACGTCTTATGCTAGTCCTGAAATGCTGCCAGCACAAGGGAAATTTTCAAAGATCTCCAGATGTGAACGGAAAATTGTATATTGTACTTCGCGGAAATATTTTGTAACCAACACTGATTCCAATGCGTCCATGAGCGTGATGAATTACTAATTCAGACGGGCCGGGCCGCTCCCGGAGAAAAATGAGCATTTTCTTCAATTCGACGCCAGTATCCAGGAGAACAACATAAAATGGACTACCAACCGCATATCGCTCTCGTAATTTTGAGCAGCTTGCTCCGCCAAATCCTTCAATTTACAACCAATCGACGAGTTCCGCTCCAACCTTTGGAACTTCAAATTCGGCAGCGCTCGCCGAACAGAGATTTTGTTTTGCTTTTTCGTCGATGGTAAACCGAACCCAGGGGGCTTCACAAGTTGCAGCCCCCTGGTATTGCTTCTTGGGTGAAACCATGACATCCTGAGGATGTAACCCCGATTCGAAGGGGATTAAGACTCTCACGTGGCATCGCAATGGAGAAAATGCTCCAGAACGAACAAAGACCGCTCATTCTGGAGCGGTCTTTGTTTTTGTCATGTTGCTCAAAGCAGAGGCAATAAATCGGGGCCTGACGCAAATCATACAACGACACCGTCCACAAGTTCGTAATCGCGTAGTTCCGCACCTGATGCAGCGTCGTCAAACACCCTGAGCAAATCCCTTGATGTGCCTAAAAATCCACCACAATCGGCGCCTACGACTTTAAATTCCACCTTCCCTGTCGGGTTACAAACAGTGTTACACTTAGTGTGTCATGCCTCCGGCAAGCCAAAGCGTCCGTCGAAGCGTTGCTCTCCCCAAAACCCTTGTGGATGAATTGGCGCGAACGGCACCTCCAGAACTCAAGTCCAACTTGAACCGCCTTGTAATTATCGCGCTGCAACAGTACGTAAAGTCGCAAGAACGGTTGGCGTTTGATCAAGCCATGGACCAGATGGCCGCCGATTCAAAAGTGCAACGGGAAATCGCCAATATCGAACAAGAATTCAAGGGAACGGAATCAGACGGGCTATCTCAGGAAGATTGGTAAACCTTGCACAAAATGAAGCGCGGCGAGATCTACTTTGTCACCCTCGATCCGGTGGTTGGCCGCGAGCAAGCAGGGAGGCGTCCAGTGCTGGTGGTTTCTGATGATTCCATAAACACACGACCGCTGGTTGTCACCGTGGTGGTTGGGTCAAACGGAGACCGCTGGCCTACGGATTTCCCCACGAACGTCCGCGTTCCGGCGGCGGAAAGTGGCCTTTCCAAGGAAACTGTCTTTCTCTGTTTTCAACTGCGTTCCATTGACCATAAACGTTTTCAAGGAGCTTCAGGTAAGCAGATTCCGCCAATTGGGCAACTCCCAGCCAGCCGCATGAAGCAGATCGATCAAGCGATTCGGGTTTCGCTTTGCTTGATTGATTAGAGAAGAAGGGCGGCTGTTATACTCCCCGAAGACCAACGCGGAATTCACCACCCCTGTCAAGTCATTTAACTAGGTGACCGAAATGGATTTCTGTTGGGTCATTTAAGTGGTGACCAAGAAGCAGCGAGGTGAATCAGCCCTGCTAAGTTGATACTATCCGCGAGGGATCGCGCCCAAGCGGATGTCCAAGGCCGATGCGAGGGAGTGGCTCCGAAAGCAGTCGGCACCAGCCCTCCAAGCGACCAGATACCCCGGACTAACCGGTCCGTTCGCGCGGAGGGCTTTCCTGTGCAGGATGCGCTCTGCTGCTTTTGGTGAATCTCTTGAGCGGAGGTCTTGGACAATAAAACGCGAACGTTGCCGGGCTGCTTTTGCCCGGCTTCCTTATTTCTTTTTTCCCAGCATCTGCCGCAGCTATCAATACGCTGAACAGGAAAAGTGGGAATACTCGCCCCATCAGAAGCTTATTGAAACCTATTCCGCTCTATTTATGGGGGATCGTCCTCGAAGCCCTATATAAATACTAGCGTCAGTTTTCTCTGCATAGCTGTCGTCACTCACAAAAATCAAGCTAAACTCAGATCGGATGGTCTCCCATGCATTTTGACCGAATCCCCATGAATCCGGGGGTAGCTACAGGAGGCCTTGCATCACAAACCTGCGTTTTCCGGTTTCCCGGCTGTTGGTCCTTTTCGCAAAAAGCTAGAGTAAACGCGCGAAGTATGGATGATAATGCAATCGCTAGCCGGTCCTTGCATTCGTGCCTCTCTCGGGATACTGTGGAACTATGAAAGT
>JAYTTF010000054.1:0-31544 GCA_043745195.1 Bryobacterales bacterium
GACGATCACCTGCTCCACAATGTTTTTACCAGCGTCGCTTGGCGACCAACTTATTTTCTTCAGTTCGGAATGAGTGATTTTCTTCGCCGGAATCCGCACACCGGAACTGTTCCAGACGAACGGGCGGCCATCGCGGGGCTCCCGCCAGCAGCTTCCCAGAGACAGAATGCAAACAATCATGGCTTCGCCTTTCGAGTCTTCCGGCCCGCGAGTTCAGCTTCCGCGCGTTCGAGACGTGCAACCAGATCAGCATCCGGATGCGCGGCTTTGCGTTTCACCTCAGCTTCGAGACTGGCCAAACGACCGTCCATCTGCGCGTGTTCCGATTTGCTCTGCTCCAGTTCGTGCTCCAGCCGTGCGCAATTCGCGCGCGCTGCCGCCAGTTCGGTTTGCAACTCCCGGATGGTGAGAGCCGCGTTTCCCGAATCCTGCATGCCGCCAATGCCCGAACTCTGCCCCTCAATCACGCGGTTGCACATCTCGATGTGCCGATTGTGACGCTCGATCGCGTCTGTGGCGCGGCCCTCAGCCAGCATCTTCGCGTTCAATACGTCGGTTAAACACTCCGCAGCGACCCACTTGATCTGGCGCATCTTGTCCCACCAGACCCAGCACAACATGAGCAGAATGACGATCAACCCCAACTGAAATGACGCCAACCGGAAGTACGGATTGCCAACGGACTGTTCGCGAAGGTTGGCCATCCGCAAGTCGATCTCAGTCCCCCAGTTGATCTGGCGCGGATTCAGAACACGCAGATAGAACGTGAAGATGGAGTCCTTTGGTTGAGCGTTCACTGGAATCGGACGATAGGGCTGCGTTGGGTTGACACCGACAACGCCTTTACCGCTTTCGACGTACCGGATGGGCGGTGTTTGGTCCTTGGGTCGCTGCGCCGGGGGCGGCGTCTGGGCGGCAACTTGAAGTGCGATCCCAAGCACGAGCATGGCTCTTGCGGACATGAATGCCTCCTATCGACGGCGCGGAAATGGCACCATGGCCGCCAGCTTTTGATCTTTGAAACGGAGATTCGCGCCCTCGGCTTCTTCCCGTGACGATTCCAACTTCGGCAACAGCGTGGGCTCGAATAGCGGTACACGGATGTCGCTCGGCGGGCGAACGTGCAGCCGGCCGTGCAACGTCCCCTGAACCGGGTCGGTCATCAGGATCTCCATCTTGCCTTTGCCAAGATTCTTGATGTGGTGATCGAGCGCGCGGAATTCCAGTTGTTCCCGTTCCGACGCCCCGATGGCTTTGTCATAGCTCTCGAAACCGAGGAAATCCTTGCGCCACAACTGCTGCGTCCTTTTCTGTACTGGCACCTGCGACGACGCCTGTTTGAAGTACTTGGCTGTCTCTTCATCACGCGTCTGCATCAGCATCGTCGTGCCCGGTGCGGACGATACGTCCTGCTGGAAGCCCTTGCCCACCTCAAGCAACTGCGGCAGCGATTGGAGCGAAAACAGGAATGCCGTATTCGTGCCGCGCGCGGTGTTCAGGATCTGCGCGAAGTTGCGGTAACCAAAAGGCGCGAACTCGTCCATTACGACCGAGAAGAGCGGCTTGTTGCGCCGCTTGCGTTCTGTCTCCGTCTCGTACCGTTTGCCCACGACCAGTTGCAGGTTCTGCAACATCATCTTCCCGAGCGCCCGCACCGGGGCCGTATTCTTGTTGATGTTGAGGCTCACAAACAAGATCAACTCATTGTCAATGACATCGTTGATCGATAGCAGGTTGTCGTAGGGGCCGGTGATGACGCTCAGTTCGTCGTCGAGGAACGTCATGCACTCGTTCAGTAATCCCTGGATCTTGGGGACGCGGTCACGGTCACCGAAGGACTGGAAGAGGTTCTTGGCCGACATCTCAAAGTTCAGCCGGCGCTGGGTCGAGATCTCCGGGTCCTTTGACATCCGTAGCCGGGCGGCGGCCACTTGATCTTCGATCACGGATTGATCGAGCGCCATTACCATCACGTCGTAGAAATTGAAGCGCTTACCGGTGTAGTGGAGAATGCGAACGATGTCGGCCAGATAGTTGAGCTGGTGCTTGGCGAAGAATTCGTCGTGCAAATCAAAGGCGCCGAAGATCATCGACACTTGCGCCATGTAGTTGTCGTCCTCGCTGGCGAACGGGTTGTACTGGACGGACAATTCAGGGCGCGAAGGATTCAGCAATCGCAAGTCCCCAAGCCGGCCTGCGCGATGAATGTAGGGGAGGAGCGAATGGAAGAATTCCAAATCTCCCTTACCGTCAAAGATCACCATAGGAATCTTGCGGCGATCCTCTGCGGGTCCGACGCGGCGCATCAAATCCTGGGTGATGATGTTCCGAAGAAGCGTGGTCTTGCCGCTACCCGTTTGGCCCAGCACCAACGCCTGCATCACGCGGGTTTCGTCGGCCCACTTCCAAGGTTTGCCGTGAACGTCATAACCAAGCACTACGGCGGATTCCTCATTCCAGGCCTTCTCAACCAACTCGCGCTCACCACGAGTCGGAACGGTGGGCAGTTGATTGGGCCAAGCCTGTTCGCGGATCTTGCCTGACCGCAGAAACTGATGAGTGACGACGAAGATCGCCATGGCAAGTAACACCAGCCATAGGGTCGCCTCAACAATCTGCTCATCGCGAATGAACCATGCGTATTTTGCAATGACCACAAGAAGCAGGTAAGCGCCGAGCAAAATCAGCCAGACGAGAATGGTTGGATTCTCTTCGATGAGGGACGGGCGGTATTTGACGTTGGGGCTATCGGGCACAGGGCACCTCTATTTCAAATGGAAATAGCCAAAGATCAGAAACCCGAGCGACAGGATTCCGAATGCTGCGACTACCCATCGCTTGGCGGTCCGCCGAGCGCGCTGGAAGGGGTTCCGAGGTTCGAGGGTGGCGTCGCCAATTAGGTTGCGCAGCCCCATGTGACGGCGGTCTGCAAGCAACTTGTCGAATTCGTCGTGGACTTCCCGAACAGTCAGCGGCCGGGGCTCATTCGACGGCGCGGCGGGCACGGGCCACCTCGAATGCGGACGCTGGAGGCAATACCAGTAGGGCGTCAACCGTCCCTTTCGCATCGGCGCCGAACTGCATCCTGAGGACACAAACTGTTTCGGCAAGCGAGGCAGGTTCATTCAACACTAGCCATCCCCAGCCTTGGCCGCCGGGAACGATCAACGGCACTTGGTCGGCGTCCAAAACCTCAATGGATGTTTCCGAATCGGACGTGATTGATCGGGCGATCCGCTCTCCCAATTGAGATCCAGAGGCGGGGATGAGAGATTGCTGGGCTTTGGCTCCATCGAGAATTAAAGTGGCGGGCCGGACTGGCTGGTAAGCAACGGAGGTGTGATTTAAGAAGACGTACCGAACGTACAACCGGTGATCCTTGCGATAGAGGTCGCGAATCGTGGCTTCGACGCGGCCTGCCGTGTCGCGGTCTCCGGTGACAAGGACCGGAAGCGCCTCTGTCAGCATGGCCGACGGAATCCGCTCCACTGGTAGAGGCAGCGCGGCCATTGTGGCCACCACTGGCATGGATGCTTGATCGATGGCAAAATGCATCTGCTCGACGCTCTCTGCCGGAACCAATTCGTAGGCGTACCGGCCGCCGCTGGTCCAGATGAAGAGGTTGGTCCTGGAGCCTTCATCAGTGGGCGTGACAAAGACTTTGTTCTCGCGGCGTTCGACGGTAAAGGCGCTGCGATTCCCGACCGCAACCATGGTTACCACGTCGGATAGTTCGATGACCGTCAGATGGTCTTTAGCGGTTTCGACACGAAGGACTGTTGTTGAATCCGGTTTCTGGGTCTCCAGCTTTTGTGCCATCAAGCCCAGCGTCATTGTCGCCGCGGCGACTGAGATCGTCAGGAACGACTTCATATAGTTGGTACCTCCTCGTTTGGTCCGGCAGGGCCAGGAACCACAGTCCCGAAGAACTGTGATCCCTGACCAGCCGGAGTTGTCTATCGAACGGACTTCGTCGGCGACGCTACCCACGGTATTTGCCGCGATCCGGGAATTTCGAGCTTCCCATTGCGAATCTCACCCGCGCCCGCACTGTAAGGGAATGGATGAACCCACTGAACACGACCTCCGTCAAAGACAACCTGTCCATCCCGCGTCACCGCCATCAGGAAAGTTGCCTTGGTATACATCTGACCGTCTCCACCTTCGACCTGCTCGACAAGGAAACAACGCCCCTCGTCGTCGATTTCGACCATGCCTTCGCTCACCTTCGGTATGTCCAGTTGCACTGGACGGCCGCCGGTTCGCTCGACAATCGCTTTCAACATCTCGTTGGGAAACGCGTAGAACGGAAGAGAGCCAGACGCCTGGTCGCTCTTCGTGCCGCAGACCACCGTGTGGAGCGCCTGCAACCATCCCATGCGATTCTCTTGCTTGTGCCCGGCCCAAGTGCGCACGAGCCAGATCAGTGACCGAATCTCTTCTTGCCACTGTTGGTCGTACGCTCCCAAAACCGCGCGCGCCTGACACAACGTATGCAGTAGCTTCGACTTTTGTTCTTTGTCGTCTTTGCCCGACTCGAACGCAGCCTCGGCTTGCTGAACCGTTGCTACCAGCAACTGCTTCCGCGCGATACCAGCCTGGATCGTGATGGCCCAAGCTTTGTTCAGCTTTCGGCAGTCATCGGCCATGTCTTGGGTGAAATCGTACCCTTGCACAAGGCCGCGAAACTGTCCTACTGGCATCCGGTTCGTGAAGAAGTCGGTGAGTTCCTTGCGGACCAGGTTGTACATTGCTCCGATACGGTCGCTGGGCGGACATTCGAAGTGTTCCGGCAGATCCTTGACGGATCGAACCTTCTTCGCTCGAAGCCACTGCGCCGCCGGAGTCAGCTTGATCGCGTCCCGGATGGATCGGATCTTTTCCTGGTCGGGTGTTACGCCATGTTTCAGTTGATCCAGGGCGTTTTGCAGTTGCTCGACCAGTTCCCGATGAAGATCTTCCCGGCCAGCCGCTGTGCATTGAGTCATCAAATCTGTGATTGAGCCAATCTGATTTCCCATCGCGCCAACTGCTACCTGCGGAAGGTTCCACCACGGTGAGCGAGCTTTCTTTGCCTTGGTTTTCTCGATAGCGCCGTTGCCTTTGTAGTTGAAACGATGCTCCACAAACCTGGGGAAGCAGTCGCCTTCTACTACGCAGACAAAGTCGAAGTCGTAGTCTCCCCCATTCTTGGCCGCAGTTTTCGAGTGCAAAGTGAATGTACCCTCGAGTTCCAACTGCGTCGTCGCGATTACTTTCGCCAGGGCGTCTTTTTCGAAACATCCCTGACGATCGAGTTCCCGCGCGAGCAATTGCCGCAGTTCAGTAGTGGGAATCTTGGTGTACGGGAGCAGATCTTCCTTCATGCGAACCGGATAGCGAACGACCAACCCTCGGTTTGTGACCAGGGAATTGATCGAGCGATCCTGCGGCATCCAGTCGGACCCGGAGTACACTTTTCCGCCGTGCAGAAACAGGTAGCCATCGTCTGCCAACGCGAACGCTGGCATCTCGAAACCACCCGCCGTGCAGACTTTGAACGCCCATCGCGCCAGAACCCGTTGCAACTGATTGTTGACCCAGGGATGCTGAATCAGAAAACCAGTCGGATCGGCTTTCAGGATTCCTTCGAGAACGGAGCGCTCCACGGAAGTAGTGTCGTCGCCTTCAGCCGGAGTCTCATCTGTCAGTGGGCGCTGAGTTTCTGAGATCCCGAGAAGGCGAAACAATTCTGTGAAGTCGCGGCTTTCGAGGAGTTCCTTGAGCTTGGAGGATTGGGCAAGGGCGTGCGGCTTGATTTCGTGAGCGAACGAGTCTTCCGGGGCGTGCTGGATGACCGTATAGCTTGATTCGAACTTCAAGAGCCGCGAACATTCACGAATACCAAGAATCATTTCACCGGCGAACGTACGTGCTTCGCCAGTGAGCCAGGCAACAAGTTTGCTGGGACCCTTGTATTCAGGTTTGACGGACGAGACAGGCAGGATAATGTCGGTATCCAAGGCATCGGCGACGTCATCGCACATAACCTTGAAGCTGCCTTTCGCCTGTGTTTGGGCGAACGCAAGACGGAACTGGTAGAAACGGCCATCGGGCAGGGCCAGCTTGTCAAACAGCGACTTGCGGATCCAGCCACGACAATCATTGGTTCCCAATTCGTGATCCGGCACTACAGTAACGCGGCCATTCGGAACCTGCATTCTCACCAGACAAGGCGAGACCAGAATTCCAAAGTACGTCACAGCAGCTTGAGGCCAATCGGAAAAGCGTGCGGCAAGTGGGCGCTCGAAGCGAGCATCCACTGCGTAGTACTTTCCGTTTTTGGCCGATCCAGATGCGCCAATCAGTCGGTAGTCGGTGCCATCGACGTTGAACCGCGAAAGAGCGCTTTCCACTCTGGCGCGTTCCACCTGATCGAGAGGCTCCGGCGTCACAGTCACGGATGCGACACGAATCCCTGGGCATAAAGCTTCAAGAAGCGTGTTGTTCAACTGCGCTTGTGGGCTGACGTCGGTCATTTTGCGTTCAATGTTTCCTTCCTTCGTGACCTTCAGGTTGATGACCGTCAGGCCGGAAGTCTTCGTAACGGTTGCAGAGTTTGTCATGGGTTTCTCCTTTGTTCGAACGGTTGGTTGTGGAAGCAACAGACCGTTCGCGAGGATATCCCCACGAGCTTGGTTTCCCAAGTGGCCTGTTGCCGAAACACTACTGTTTCGGGTCAGGCCTCTTTTTGAGAGACCGCCCTATTCCGTTGTGTTGCCCGGCCGGTATAACCCGAACCGAGTTTGCATCTCGCGCTTGTTGAAGGCACGAAAGGCGAAGTCTCACGTGAGGCGTGAGCGCCTTCTACATCAACTTGCGTTGACGGTAGAAACCCTTTGACTGGCGACTGCGGCTGGCTCCTTTTCCAGCGTCACGCGACCGCCTTCGATTTTCTGCGTAGCCTTATATTCCCTGAGCAAAAACAAACTGCCGTCGGTTTTGAATGCGGCCACCAATGCTTCTGCTTCGTTTGCCACCTCTCGTTCAAGTTGTGGCGCTTCTTGGTTGCGGCATGGTTTGCCGACGAAGAACCTGACGTTCTCCTGAGCGTTCTGGCGGGATCGCCGACCCGACCGTTTTGGTGATTTTTCCTTTTTAACCGCGACGGGCGCTTCCAGCGAAGTCGTCATTGTTGGTTCCCCTCCTCAGTCATTCCCCGGACACGCCGCAGTTCACTATCGAAATCCATTTCGATGAGACCTGGTGCAGCCTGTTGGAAGCACCGGCCGTCGCGATGAAGCAGCAGATACTTACGCGTGATCGTGTGCTTGTAGTACTCGACTCCTGTTTCCTCATCCGCATACATCCACATAAACTCGCGGATGGCGTTGGCGTCGTGGTCCAACTTTCGTTCCAGCGGCGCCCAGTTGGCATTTGTCGTAATAGTCATTTCGACGCCTCATTGCCACGGTCAATCAGGCCGCTCTTCTGATCCAGATCTGTATCCTTTTCTCCCACCATCTGTTGCTCCCAAAATTCGCCTACATAGAGACCTGTTGGATTGATTGCCGAACGGCCCATGTACACCAGCCGCACCTGATAGCGGCACACCATCTTTTCCGTGTACTCGATATGTTGTTGATTGAGGCGGTGGACTTCCTTGGCGGCAAATACCTGAAAGGTCCACGGCATGCCCTGTGCGGGTTCTATGGATCGGATCTTGATGCTAGATGTAATGGCGTCCATTTTGACCTTGCCAAGAATGTCCTCTTCCCGGAATTTGTTCATAGTGAGTTGCCGGAAATTAAGCGTCATCATATTGAGCGCTTCAGCATACTGACGCTCGACGTTCGCCGGTGTGTAAGTCAGGTAGTTGGTTAGGAACTTGCGCGCTATGGCACGGCCTTCTACTTCACCTGGGGAGTTTTCCGGCCCACTAGCGGAGGCCCTCAGGAGCTTCATAATTCCATTCGCTCCCACCTTAACGGATTCGCCTCCAACCACCGTCGCCTCACCAGCGTTGTCGACCCGGATTACTACTGGTGGCTGTAGACGAACGTAGGCGAAGAGCCCAAGCGTGCCCAATGCAAGTACCCCGCAAATCATTCCGAGCACAGCCATTCGATTGGCATACGCGCGTAAGGCTCCATCCATTTCGTAGTACTTTGTGAGCTGTTGCTTTTCTAGCAAATCGCTACGTTTGTTCTTTCTTGCACCAAACATTTACAACCTCCTAATTTATTCGTCAGACCCATTCGTCCACGGTCGCCGGCCCTTGAGGGCTGGTTGACACCGCCGCAGTCGCTCCAGTGTTGTTGTTTTCGGAGATCATCTTCCGTCCCGCGACCATTGCCTGTTGCCCACCTTGCGAAGCCATCGCTGCAGCCGCTCCGCCCATCCAACCTGCCGCATGAGAAATGTTGGGAGGCCGGTAATTTCCAGGCCCGCTTCCTCCGCCGGACGGACCGCGCGGCGAACGAGAATCGCTTCCTGTCGATCCGCCCGATACTGATAGGCCCGGAGGCGCCACACTTGAAGAAGCAGCTGCCATCCCGCCTGAAGATCCACTGGAAGCCCCACCACCGCCTGCGGCAGCACCTTGCAAACTTTCCGCTCCACCACCCACTCCCGCTGCAACCGACATCAACGATTGGGCCATCGTCGTTGCCGCGCCCATAACGGTCAACATAGATCCGCCTAGATCGCCTTCTACGATCCGATTTGCCAGCAGCGGGATAAGCAAGATACAAACGGAAAACAGTACGCTCGCGACAGCCATCAAAACTTCCTGTGATGCTCCGGCCAGAGCACCTGCGAAGCTATTCGCCGATGTGAGCGCGGCCATGCTGTTCACGTTGATTGCAATTGCCAGCCGACACAAGATGCCATATATCAAACCCCATGAAGCGAATATCATGACATTCACGGCATATCTTCGCGCCAATGCACCCAGCCCAAAACTAGGCATCAGCGCTAACACAAGTGGACCGGTCACGAAGAGGATTGTTCCATATAGCGAATAGAAAACCGCGAATAGAGCGTACGCCACCGGATAAACAATCATGGCTATGAGAAGAAGAAGGGCGCTCAGGAGTGCGGGCGCGCCGGCGGTTACGAGATTCAAGAAAGTGCCAGTTGTGGCGCCGTACGCAAACAGGTCATTCCTCCAAGCGTTAAACACATCGGTCGCCCCGACGCCCGCCATACTATGGGAGATCTGATTGAACGCCGCCAGCACGTCCTTGAACACTCGCTCATAGACCGCGCCGTCGTTCATGAACAATGCGCCAAGAGCCAAGTATTTCGTGCAGGCAACGCCCAAAGCCCTGACATCCCCACCTCTTGACCACGCCTCATAGGCGCTGAATAGGAGGGATGCCAAAAGCACGCCGTAGGCAACAGTCAAGATCGTGCTCATCAATCCAGCCGACATAATGCCACTGAGGGCGGTGTTGAACATCTGCTCGTAGTAGAACATCGCGATTCTCCCTAACGGTTCATCTGCATAAGCTTGTTTCTTGTTTCGCGGGCGTATCGCGCCGATTCCTTCATCTGCGCGCCCTGTCCCGCCAACTCGATAGCGCGGAGCCGCATCATTTCAGCCAATGCCTGCTGAGTATAGGCTTGAGAACGAACAACCCAAGCGCCAGCTTGCGCCCCGATCATTTCCGCCGTGCCCGGAGCCGTGCTCGCCAAGGCCGTCATCATCTGTTCGGCAGCGGCAAGTTCGCGATCCGCAATTTCATCGATTATGATGGATCGTTTCATTGCCGCCTGGGAAGCCGCATCGGAGCTGTCGATCAAATCGCGGGTCGACGGATGCACCTCCGTTGCTGCGGGCAGTGGCGAATAGACTGCGCTGAAGCGGGAGACGAGGGTAGCAATCTGGCCCGCATCTTTGGATAGGATCACGCTTTCAAGACCCTGCGGATTTGCGAGTGTCGCGCTACGTACCGCAGTGTTCCAAATTCCTTGAATCGAATTGTAGATGCCTTGAACTTGGCCAACAAGAGAGCGAGCGGCATTAATCGCAGCCGGGGGGTAGACGGTATTCTGTTGAAAATCCAGAATGCCTTGCGTTGCGCTTTGAATCGCAGACATGGCTCCACTGATACTGTTCAAAAGTGGGCCGATCACATTCTGTAATGTGTTGTTCACTGTCGCCAGCACGCCACTCACGGCGTTCAGCCCACTCGAAACAATCCCAATCAAGCCCGTGATCAAACCAATTTGCGCATGCGCGGGCACCGGCATCAACAGCGCCATCACCACCAGCAACGCGACAATTTGCATTCGGCGGCTGGTAACCAATTTCCAACCTCGCCTAATCAAACTACAGAAAGCGGCTAAATAAGCTGACATTGTTCACGACCCTCCTACCTATTCATCTCGGTTGCTTTGGAACGCGACTCGCGCGCGAACGCTGAACTGCGCTTGGTCCGCATAGTGTCGTGCCCCAGGCGCGCCGCCTCCTGTCGAAGAGCGCTCGCAATCATTTTCTGTATATGGGCGTTGCTCTGCAGCGTGGCAATATGAGCTGCGGCGGTACTGTAGGCAGCAGTGCCCGGCGCAACCACAAGTCCGTGGTCTGCTATTGCCTGCGCGGCCGCGACAGTTTGATCGGCGCCAGCATCGGCCATCTTGAGCATCATCAGATGGTCGATCGCCATCGCGTCATCCACGTCAATCAGATCTCTTTCTTGAGGATGCGCTTCACCAACGCGTGGAACCGCTCCATAAGTTTGTGTAAACGCCGATCGGAGGGCCACTAAGTCACTGGCACTCTTGTTACGCATGACTGCTTCGAGTTGGCGGACATTCGGAAGCTGAGCGCTACTGACGCCGATTCCATAAAGACTATTGACTTGGCTTGCGAAGACCGAAATCAGTTGCTGCACCAAACCCCGAATCCGGTTGACTTCTGAAATGGGCCAAACTACCTGTTCGTAAAGGGTCCGCAACGAGCCTAGAATTCCTTGGATGGCGGATGAGGCGCTGTTCATGCTTTGCAGAATTGGTTTCATCACGTTGTTGATGAAGTTCTGAAGCGTGGCTGCCGCACCATTCAACCCATTCAAGATCCCAGTAATGCCACCAAACAAACCACCCTGCGCATAAACTGGCTGGGGAACCATCACGCCTAATAGAAGAATGCAAACAACGGCGCATGCAACCAGCTTGAGAGATATTGAAGACAAGAAAATCGTGTTCATGGCCGGTGTTGCTCCTTTCTAATCTGATCCACTTGGCGCTTGAACGCCGCGCCCTGCATAACAATCCCCATCAATTGGGCCAGAAGCGCCTGTATTTGGTTAAGAAAACGTTGCAGTCTCGTCATCTCATTACGCCCCCACTCCCGTCGCCGCGTAAGTAACGGGAGGACGCTTCGCGCTGGCTTGCTGCACCGCTCCCGAGGCTTCCTCTGGCAACACCTCACAATCGGCCAAACCGTTCGGGAAACGCTCCGCCAGTTCCTTATAAAGATCAATCAGCGGCTGCCCTGCATTCTGTCTCAAATACCAAGTTCGATACGCGCGTTCCCGCGGATAGGTCGTGGCCACCCAATAGTCGACGCCCGTCGGCACAAGCCGCACGGTCTGCGTGGTCTCTGCTTTCTCTCCCAGCACGAGAAGCACCTCGGCACTGCGCCCTTTGTGCGGGGCTGAAAAGCGTTTGATCTCGTTCAGTGCGACTTCGTTCAGACCAAGATGATCTACCAGCGGGGTTACATCCCCAGGTTGCTGTCCAATCACCTTTACTGATGCGTTGCGAAGGATTCCGGCCCCGTGCTCCTTGGGTTTCTGTTTGGTGCCTACAAAGTCTTCGAGCGTCTGACTTATTCCCCATACACTGGCACCGCGTTTACGAGCCGTACGGAACAACTGCACCACACAATCCGCCAGCACAGGCGAATCAAGAAGCGCCCAGCATTCGTCCAGCACGGTGATTGATGCCTGCCCCGAACGGCCAGAGGATCGCTCGGACATCGACTGCGCAATCAACATGCTCATCGCCGTTTCGAGCCGGGGATCCGAACTCAAACCTTCAATATTGAAGAAGAGCCAGTTTGCGTCAGTGCGCATGGTAGTGTGCCGGTCAAAGAGTTTCGAATACACACCCTTCTCCCCAGTCCATTGCCGCAGGGATATCGATGCCAGTTGGGCCAACTGTCGGATGTGATCGATGCGCTCTTCATCGTTCCAATTGCCGAGTTCATCCTTCAGGTCGGAGTACGTTGGGGTTGTGTTGTCCCCCCGAATTGAAGCGCGCTTGTACACCTCAGCGATGGCCGAAGTTAGAATGTTGTCCAGCAGTGACGTATCGGCCTGCCCCAGATCTCCGATCATGTGACGGGTCAAATTGTTTAAAAACGCAATCTTGTCCTTGGTCGGCGTGATTTCCCCGAGCGGCAGGTCCCAAGGGTTCAATGTCTCGGATCCTTCCAGATCCACTTCAATTACGCGGCCGCCCATCAGTTCAACCAATGGCCGATAGGAATCCCCTCGCTCGACGATGGAAATGAGTGGATTTGAACGCGCCATCATAAGCAAGAACATCTGCGCCATGAATGTCTTGCCGCCGCCTGACTTGGCCATGAACAGCATGTTGGCGTCGCCAATGGATGGGTCGTAAGGTGAAAACGGGATTAATTGGCGGTAAGGAGTTTCGAGTAAGATGAGCGGCGATTGGACCGTTCCACGCCAGGGCGTTTCGATTGGAAGCAGATCCGCAGCATGCAGTGTCAGCGCACTCATCTCGCGTTGATTGGGTCCCGCCATCCCTGGCAAGCTCGATAGAAATAGCCGCCGTTGCGCCAGCGATTCGGGAATAGCTCTGGCGCCGTTCATGCGGCCGATTGAGTGAATCACACGCTCGCGGCGGCGATTGAGTTCCCGTTGTGCCTCTTCCAAATCCGACCGGCTCGCCACTGGCTTGGAAGTTCGAACTGTGACGACCAACGAATACTCGCAAACCTTCAGTGAGGAAGAGATAACAGCCGTGAGGACATCATTCAGTTGAGAATGCGACACGGCGGCATCTACGTTAATCATGTGGCCACCCCTTGAATCGATCTGGGCCGCTTGCATCTTCTTCATCCTTCCCTTGAATCCAGAGATCACTTTGGTCTGGTCGGGAATCGTCACCTCTGCATTCACTATTACCGGAAAATCCAAAACCATTAGTTCCCTTAAAATTCCAGGGAAAGTGCCGTCAGGCAGGTCCTTCATACTGACGAACGTATACAGAAATCCGCCGGCCTGAAGGTAGCCTTCTTGCTCATCTTCAATGCTTGTATTGACGATCTGTTCCCGCGCACTCCGGTAGTCAATCGAATGCTCCCCACGCCGGTAAGGCCCTCGGTCTTCCAATATAGGATTCAAACTGCGCTTGGCTTCTACAAACATCTCTCCATCCGTCATGCGTCGACTATGCATTCCTGTCGCCGCAAGCGTCTGTTCCACTCCGGCCATCAAAGACGAGAACTCCGCTAGAAGATCTTCATGCTCCCTCTGCCCTCGTTGAATACACTTATCAACGGATAGGCTGAACCAGTTCCCCTTCTTTCCCCCCAGTCGTTCCGCCATCTCGTGATGGGTGCGGGGATTCCAGATGAAGTAGGCGTGCAGGATGTGCCGTAGATAGAAACCCTTTTCATCGTTTTCATCCCATCGCCGCATCCTGATCCGATCAATTTCCTGCAAAACAGGATTCTCGCTTCGGTTAAGGCTCTTGTACTGCCTGCGGACATCCCCGATTCCTTCGGTGATCTCGAAGCGAACCTGCATTCGCATGGACCGCTCGGGTAACGACCTCACCAAGGCTTCAAAGCCCCGCTTGGATCGATTCCTACCTTCGTCGTCGTGATAGTAAGAATTGAGACCGTCGAGTTCGTAACCGGCGACGAAACTGCCGTCCATCTGCACCGCCACTCCGTCCAAATAGTCCCGGATTGATAGCAGTTCGCAAAGTGGCGGCTTGTGAAGCGCCTTCTTGTGTTCGGCCATGGTGGTCGGCATTACTTGATGTACTCCTTGGTCAGTTCGCGGTCTCTCTCCAGTCCGCAATAGATATGCGGCTTTATCTGCCAAATCAACAGGTCGCGCAGGTAGCCTCGTGGTTTCCCGTACTTAAAAAGCCAGAGGCAGGGCAGTGCCAAAATCGGCACGACCCATAGAAGTAGAAAGCTGAGTGGAATGCCATAGATTTCTCGGCCAAGAAATCGGCCGATGAAATTCGCAAGCACTCCCAGTCCCAGCACCAGAAACATGTCTTCTATTTCCAGGTACAGCCAAGTGACGCGCTGATGGAGGTTGCGGTGAACCTGTGTTACTTCAAGAGCCATGTGTTCCTCCTTAACTGATCCCACCTGTTCCTTGTTGAACGAAGAACTCCGCCATACGCAGCAAACCCGACACGCTGAAGCTCGCCATGGCGATGATGATGTGTCGCGCCCAAGGTGCCCCTGGATAAATCCGAAACCCGGCTCCGCCATAGTGGAGAATTGCCATGACCACCTGGAACACACCATAAACAGGCAGAAATACGTTCGCCGACCAATTCACTAGTCCCAGCAAGGTGATCCACACTTGGTCCGGATCGTTCCATGCTCGGACGCGCGAGAACGTTTCGATTCCGCGAAGGAGTCCAGAGACCATCAGCGACATGAAACCTCCATACATTGCGTATTGGAAAGGCGCGCTCCTGGCGGCTCTAAGAATGGCAATGACGAAGAACAGTCCCGCGAGTGTTGGCATGATCACATTGCCCAGCCAGTTAGTAAGATTGGTAAGCCCTGTCAAGAAGTTCACGATTTCTCTCCTGTTACATCATGCGGTTGATCAGAAGCCAAAGCGCGCTAACCGTAAGGAAGCCGCCGGCACAGCCTACGAGCCGAAGAAAGCCTGGACGATTGAACGCAAACTGAATGATCGCCCCGCAAATTGACAAGGCAGCGGCCAGTGGAAATATCCGGCTAGCTACGTAGTTCCACATGGATTCGAGGCCGAGCACGATGGAGAAGCGATTGCCAACTGGCGTCCAAGCATCGATCAGTGCGTGGGTCGACGAGATTGCCAATAAGAACATGGCACTCAACAACGACGGCAACGGTCCGGTGCCACTAGCGGTGTCAAGAACCGCACGCATGACGAAAAAAGCAGCCAACACCGGAGCCAGTCGCCCCACGACGAAATCGGTAACAAACGTGGTTAGACCCGTCACGATTCCAGAGAGCCAGCCATTTCCGATGGCTGCTCCCGGCGGGAAAAACACCGGGAAGCCCAGGAACTGAAACCAGAGTAATGTTGGTTCTAGAGAGAGGAAGATGACGGTCCACAGCATCCAGCGCGAAAATCCGCCACCTATCCAGAATACTGTCCCTCCCTCTTTCCGCAGGGCGATCCCTGCATTTACCAAACAGATGAACGCTGCGGGGCCAGTGAGCGCAAACATGACCCGCATGATGTCGTAGAGAAGGTTGGGCATGGCTTTCTCAATGAAGTCGAATCGGCGGGCTGGCTCGGATAGTAACCCGCCTTTCCCTCAAACTTTACGAAACACCACCTCCGCCTTGAGCGATCCAAAATTCAAGCAATCGCGTGACGCCCGAGACCGCCAAACAACCCAACGCCGTAACGACGTATCGCCCCGAACCACGACCAGCCACATACGATATGAGGCCGCCAGCAAGCGCCAATCCAGCCCCAACCGGAGCGATAACATTGCCGATCCAGTTGACCAAGTTGAGGAACGCGCCTTCCGGTTGGGCCCCCGTCTGACCCTGAACGGCCACGTTCACTTGAGGCGCCGCACCAAGGTTCTGAGCGACCATTACAGCTTGTGTTAAGACTGCGAGACAGAGGAAGGCAAGGAGCAAGGCCGCCACCCGTTGCCGATTCGTCTGCGAAGATTTGAGCATGAGAGACCTCCGGTTATGTTTGATTTGTATTCGGCTCAGAATTGCATCCGAGCACACAAGAAACATACACGGAATCTGCAGAACCACAAAACGAGTTGCGAGGATGACGCCAATTGAATGAAACAGCGGTCTGAAGGAGCGGTTAAAAATGAGGCTGAACTCGGCTGATCGCTTCATCAAGATCGGCGAGGTAAAGCGGGGGAAGCTCTTTCGAGTACGGTGCCATGCGCCTCATTGCGATGCGTTTCATCGCCAGGATAGTTGCTTCAAGGTCGGCGGGAGCCATCCCGGCCACCCGGTGTGCAAGAACTGGGATCGTGAATCCATCCCCGAGACATGCCTTGCCGAGGTATCGAGCTACAAGCTTCTGATAGCCAGCTTGGTCCGGAACAGGAATCTCCACTTTCTCGCTGAAACGGCCTCCCCGAATAATTCTCGGGTCAATTTGGTCAAGGTGATTAGTTGTACCGACAAGAAAGACCTGGTGCCCGGACTTCAAAGCGCTGATTTCTATTAGCGCCTGTTCGACCAGCTGGATATCGTGCTGATTCGTTTGTCCACCAAGTCGGGGAAACAGCCCATCCATTTCCTCAAAGAAGACGATGGACGGAGCGTTTTCCCTAGCTCTTCGGAAAATTTCCGCCAGCCGTTTCACAGACCCGCCAACAGCGCTGCCCAAGACGTCGCTGGGACTCACCGCGTAAAAACTGCGCTTGGCTTGCGATGCGATCAGCTTCGCCACCATTGTTTTTCCGGTCCCTGGGGGCCCGGCGAGAATAAGACCTGTCGGCGTCGGCAGCGACAATTCTTGGGCTCGTCCGGGCTGCATAAGGTCCAACAATGCGCGCAAGTCGTCCACTACAGCGCCAGGCAATACGATATCGTCCCAACCTACCGGCTCAAGCGCGTCTTGGTCCCTCCCGCCGGTGTTTTCCAGTGCCTCAATAAGATGCCACTCCTCAATTCCGCTTCCACCCGCACCCAAAACTGCACGGTCCACCAAGCTCTTTAGTCGTGCCGGGCTCCAACCAGGCGTGCGTTTCGCAATGGGCGATAGATCGCCATTCTTCCACAGTTTGCGCAACAGGGCGGCGAGAATTTCCTTGCGCTCCGTTTCATTTGGAAGATCAAGCCGGACTCGGGCATCAAACCGGCCCTCCCGGATCAAGGTCGGTTCGAGTCCATCCAGGTAGTTTGTTGCCGCTACGATTAAGAGGCCATCCATTTGCCTGTACTGGTCGATTGACTGCATCAATTGCGTAACCAGCGAGTTGTATTCCCGGCCTCCGCCACCAGCATCCGTGCCATTTCCTTGCACTTGCTTTCGGCTACCTATCGAGTCGATCTCGTCAAGAAACAGAACGACGGGCCGGTTCGCTGCGGCCGTCTGAAATACTCCTCGGATTCGTTCCGCGCCTGAACCCGTATTCTGACCCACCAGTTCCGGGCATCTGACGTGATAGAAATTGACGCCGAACTCTCCAGCCGTCGCTTCCGCCAACAGGTTCTTCCCAGTTCCCTGCGGACCGTAAATCAAAATCCCATTTTGAATTACCCCGCTTCGTTCCTTGCCGAATCGGTTTCGCGCCAGCGAGAGAACCTCTGCTTTCGAGTTCAGTGCCCCACCCACGTCCAGCATCTTCACATGAGGAATATTGGACCAGCGCTCGTGCGAATTCGCGCCGCTTTGCTGGCCGCCTCCCACCACTGCTGCAACTCTGAACCTCGGTCCCAGAGCGAATACAACCCATATCCAAAGACCGGCCATCAGAATCAAAGAGGAAATCGAATAAACGTTTTCCCAAGGTTTGAGAGCATTTGAGTAGTTCGCCAAAACCCACACGTGCCCCCTCTCCATGATGGCCAGCAAAGTTATTGCCGCGATGCCTCGCGCCATCATCAATGGCCATCGCACGTAAGGGCGAGGGAGCAGCAGCAAGATTCCAAGGGCTAGCGGCAGTGATAGCCAATGATCCAGACGGGAGTCGAAAAGCACTTTTGCCATGAGAAATTCAGACCCAAGCAATACGCACGAAATTATGCACCGATTCAGCCATGCCGTCCGCTCAGCCGCAGACGACTGCTGGGTGCGACCGGCGAGATAACGTGCTTCGTGTACGACCTTGGTCACACTTGCCCCGAACAGCCAGCCCACTTTGTAGGACAGCCAACTCCAAGGCCCCGTAAAAACAATTTGCGGCATGGGCATTGCCTTCCAGTTGAACATCCTCAGAATATCCGATTCCAGGTTCAACGGAAAGCGTCCCGTGCCGCATTGGGGAAAGCTTTTGTCTGCGAACTACTTCTCTGGCTCCTGCGGAGCAGCAGTAGCCGGACTCTGTACCTTAATGAGCCGGTTCATCTCTCGCATTTCGTTTCGAATTGAGATCAGTTCCCGCATTTCTTGCGGAGACATTCCATCCTTCACTTCGGCACCCTGCGGCGCATTGGTTTCCAAGACTGGCGGTCGGATGCTGGTGCTCGCCTCATTCAGCACAAGGTAGAAGCGTGTGTTCGCGGGCACAGTTACAACAATATTCTGTTGGTAAGCAAGCATAGCCAGTTGTTGCTCTCCACCCATGGCGATGTTCGACGAAAGTCGCTCACGCAGGAGGACCGAATTGTCCACCTGTCCGCCCAAACCTCGTCCACCGACCGCGAACGCGGCAATCGTGCCGACTCCGGTAAGAGTCCGCGTCAGGAATTTCTTACCTGTGTTGGTTCCATTAACGAAGCCCTTCAGGACGCCCTGTTCCATACTCAGAGCGGAGCCGTTAATCTTCTCTTGTTCTCCGTTTGGGTATTCAAGGGCGTCGAACTTGATGTTGACCCAACCTTGTGGTGTTACCTGCGATAGTGTTCCATATACCTTTGTGCCGGCTGGAACGATGTTTTCCCCATTTCTTTCGTAGTTGTACTCGATCACAGCCACCACAGGAGTCTTTGCAGCAGAACTGACTGTATGCTGAAGGCGCGCCACCAACTTCGTCCCCTGTGCAAGCAGCGCCGTGGTTCGTTGTTGGACTGTTGTGGCGACACTGGTGCCGGCATTCACAGCCCCTAGACTGCTGCGGACGTAAATGAACGATGATTTCCGCAACGCCTCAGTCGAATTTGACGCCGGTGCCGTCGGCGTCACAGGCGACATCTTCACAGGTTGTGTTGCTTGGTTGTCTCCAGTTGACGCGTTCCAGTTTGCCACTTCTGCAGCTCTTCGCGGTGGCGGTGTCAATCCTTGGCGGCTGTATGCCTCAACCAACGCGGGGTCCTCAAAGTCCACGCTATTCAACGCCGGACGCTTTGCCGACGCCACAGGCTTCGGTGCGCTTTCCGTTTGCGTCGCGGTTCCACGGTTGCGCATTGTCCCAAGCAGGTCTTTCTCGGTAAGCTCACCACTTTCTTCGTTTGGTTGCTGCGTGACGTTTAACTTAGGAATTGCTGACCGGTTGGCGGTCTCTCCAGCCGTGGTTGCGCCCTGCGCTCTCCCCAATGTTGGTTTAATCTTTCGCTCCTTCTTTGTTGGATCACTGGTAGTAGTAAACAGTCCGAAGAAAAGGAAAATGCAACCGATTGCCGTTGCTCCTAAGATTACTGCACCACGGAGTCGGTCGCCCGACTTCTGCTCTCGGGCAGATTCTCTTGGCCCCGTGAATCTCTCAGCAAGTTTCTCGAACCTACTCCAGGGACCATCCTCTTCGACTTCTTCAACCAACTCATCCTGTTGTGCTGTTGGCGCTGAACCACCAAAGGCAAGATGCGGCTCCCCCGCCTGGGTCAACTTGTCATGCGTAAGATCATCTGCCATTATTAATCTCCTTCCTTGCTGCCGAAACTCCAAACCCGATGGGAATAAGTGCAGGCCGATCTACTGCGCCACTCTCCGCGATTTGAAGAAACAGCGTTTCATTTGACTGCTTGAAACTTGGACGGGCGAACACCACGACTCCATCCGTTCGCTCACCTGGACCAATACGCCGACGAACGATGCGAAACTCCTTTACCACCAGTTGCTCACTCGTTCCCCAGCGCTTTTGCTTCGCGACTAACCCCTTGTTTACCTTTCCCGCCAACTGTATTTGCGGCGGCAGAATCTCCACTGCGTGGCCTTGCGGATTGACAACCGAGAACAGCACCAGGACTTCGCTACCCACGTCGACAACTTCGGAGATTCCGGCTTTGACCGCGTCACCTTTCCCATCCGGTGCTTTTGTTCGCATTCCATAAAGCACCGGGAGTGCAGTGCGTTGCTGCCGTTCAAGAAGCGTGGCCAATCCATCCCGAGCTGGTGTTCCGATCATTCGCCCGTCCCCAGACCGCGCAGGACGAAGGTCAGACTTTGCAAGAGCCTCCGTTCCCGCTACTTCCGCAGCCCCTCCGCCACTCTCCTCAACCAGGAATGATCCGGCAGACCGGTAGCTCACAACAAAATCCACTGGCGGACGAGCAGAGGCTCCTTCGCTCCGCAATAGAAAGCTAAGATGCCGTCCCTTCACGGTCGTTACCAGGAGGTTCGATTCGGCGGCATCTTCCGATGCCGGTTTTACCAAAACCAAGTTCGGTTCCTTTTCCGAATGTTCCGCCAGAAATTTGACAGGGTCGCCCACAACCACTGAAGTGACCGCCTCAGGCAATCGGATCGCCGTCGAAAAACGTGGGGCCAATCGTACAACGTTGACCTGTTCATTCACGGTTCGGTGACTCACTGTCGCTTTGACCTGGGCCTGCGCCCACACTATCGACACACATGAAAACAACACGAAGAGTTTCATTTGGTACTTGCTCCTTTTTGAACTAAGGTCTCCCAACGGTTTCGCCGATAAAGGTACGCGACGCGGGCCACGTATTCATGAACTTCTTTTGGATACGCAGAATTCAATCCCGACCGCAGCACCCGATTCTGACCTGCGATATAACTTGCAATGATCAGTCGCTTATCACCGCCGCACAAATCCCGCAACCACGCCAAGTAAGCGACACCGCCCCTAACGTTGTCTTCAATATCAAATCTGTTCCTCACCTTGAAAACTATCGCGGTCCCTGGCATTAGTTGCATGACTCCGACGGCGCCGGCGCTCGAAATCGCTCGTGGATTTCCACCGGATTCCGCCTCAATCACTGCGTAAACAAGTTCTCGCTCTACCCCGTATAGAGCGGCCCAATGATCCGCCCAACTGCGCACTTCCGGTGATTGGGCCAGGCATAAGCTTCCGGCTATGGCAAACGTGATCAAGAATCTCATGCGGCTATCCCCTCCCGGGCCTTCATCGCCGCTAGGGCTTCGTCACGATACTTCAGCGCCGTCGCCACGAGGCTTTTAAACCCGTCCTTCAACAACAATCGTTTGACGTCTTCTTCCGTCTTTGCGAGGAACGGCATAAGTACGTCGCGCATCTCCGGTCGAATCTCAACTTCGCCTAGCAGTTGCACGGCTCGAACGAACTGAACAATTTCGTCAATCGACGGCGGTTTCACTAGGTTGTAACCGCGCAATGCCTGCGCCAAACCCACGGCCTGCGCCTTGAGCTCCAACGGCGCATCGACCGTGCGAATATCAAGGATCTCAACTTCCTTACGAACGTCCGGGTGCTCAATCCTCTTGTACAAGCTCCGCCGCCGCAAAGGATCTCCAAGCCGCCTCTCTTGGTTGGATGTCATCACCACGAAAGGGATCGATTGGGCCTTCACCGTTCCAAGCTTCGGAATCGTGATTTGCCAATCAGAAAGGATCTCTAATAGCAGCGCTTCAAACTTTTGATCCACTTTATCCAGCTCATCTATCAGCAAAACAATTGGCTTCGGTTGCAACAATGCTTGTAGCAGCGGACCGTGCGTGAAGAAGTCCAAAGTGTGAAGGCTTGACCGGAGCTTGTCCCATTCGCAGTCGGCCATTTGGACCTGCGTTTCAAGGTATAGCCGTTGCAACGCCTCATCGAAAGATCCGATGGCCTGCTTCTCGGATATGCCCTCGAAGCACTGCAGGCGAATCAGATCGGTCCTCGCTGCCGCTGCCAGGGCCTGAGCCAGAAACGTTTTTCCCGTACCCGGCGGACCCTCCAAGAGAATTGGTTTTTGCATGCGAGTCGCTAACCACATGATCTGTACTAGGACCGGGTCTGTTGCATAACCCGCCTCCCGCAATCCATTGGCGACATCATCTCTGGTATTGAATGTCATTCACGATCAGCGTATGGTTGTTTCGATCTGACGCAAATAGAGTGAAAGCACGCCGGCGTATCAAAGTGGAGAATGAGTCTGATGAAGCAGCTGGCGGACTGGACGCCGGTATAGAGATAACAACCAGGACATTCCGCACAATTGGACGTTGAGACATCCCGCAAGAAACTTGGCTTGATGCAGTGGGGGACATCGCGCAAATTTGAACAAGGTGGACATCGCGGAACAATTGCGAGAGTACACCACGGACATTTCGCAGATTCGGGTATCGCGGACATCCCGCAAAACTGCAAGGCGTGCAAGCAGGACATTCCGCGAACTTGGAACGGGTGGACATCGTTTAAGAAAAGTGAATCGTGCATCGCGGGCATCGTGCGGTTTTGAAGCAATGCGGACATCGCGCCGTGATTCGCGCAACTTGAGAGTACCTGTAGCGTCTTCGCGGTTAAAATATCGTGTGGCCTCCGTCAACGACTTAATCCAATATCTATGTGAAGTAGCTCCTCACGACACCGAATCGCTTTCCCTTCAGATCATGGCCTGCCGGAAGCAAGTCTCACATCAAGACAAGTTGCTTCAAACCCAAAGTCCCTCCGGAGCATGGTTCACGGGTAACAAACGAGGACCCGAAAATTGCTTTCACACTGCTCTCGCCTTGATGGCCCTGCGTTCAACCGCAGCCAAAGGACACGTGCCGCTTGCTGTAACCCGGGCGTTCGGCTGGCTTGATTCCATGGCGGGAGTTGAAAACCACTGGCTGTGGAAGTGGAAGTTCCGCTACTTCGACTGGCACGTTCGCTTCGATCCCAATAAGAGTGGATGGCCTTGGGTCGAAGGCACAGTAAGCTGGGTTGCGCCAACGGCCATGGTGCTTCTTGCACATCGCGCATGGCAACGAGAATCGCCGCGGCTTGCCACCGCCCAGAAGATGTTACTGGACCGGGCATGTCCGCAAGGCGGCTGGAACGCAGGCAATGGTGAGGTGTTTGGAGTTCCTCTCGAACCGCATCCTGACTTCACATCCATGGCATTGCTTGCACTAAATGGCTCGTTTCACCGAAATCTGCCGACAATTTCAAAAGCCCAAGACTACTTGTCGAATCGTTTGATTGGGACGGGGTCACTGTATTCGTTGGCGTGGGCCACACTAGCTCTTAATGCGTGGAACCATCGCGGCGGACCCATCTTCGCAAATCGTCTTCGAGATCGTTTAGCGTTCATCGAGTTTAAGTCGATACCGGTTTACACGCTGTCACTGGTGTCGCTCGCCTGCGAAGACCCAACATTTTCATTCACCAGAGGCAGAATATGAATCGACGGAAAATGATCGAGGGCGCATTGATTGGCGGCACGGGAGCAGCAGTGGTCACCCAGCTTTTGCAGAGACCATCTCTCCCCCGCCGTGAGACGCGATCAGCGGTCGCAATCATCCGATGTGCCAGTTACGCTGCATGTCATCAGGCCATAGATGACGGGCTCAGGTTGCTTGCCCCCGCAGTCAGCGGTAAGCGGGTTCTCCTCAAACCCAATCTGGTTGAATACTCTCCTAAGGCACCGATCAATACCCATCCGAGCGTGATTGCCGCAACCGCGGATTCCTTATTCCGACTTGGAGCAGCCGAAGTGATCGTCGCTGATGGCCCGGGTCACGTGCGCGATTCCGAGCTACTGATCGAAGAGAGCGGTTTGAAGCGGAGCCTTGATGAAATCGGGCGAACACACTTCGTCGACCTCAACTTTGATTTCGTCCACCCCATCAAACCGCGCGGCCACTTCACGTCCTTCAAAGAGCTGTGGCTTCCCAAGACGCTTCTTGCGGCCGATGTAGTGATTTCCATGCCAAAGATCAAGACGCACCACTGGGCCGGAGTCACACTCAGCCTCAAGAATCTGTTTGGCTGCGTTCCAGGAAACGTCTACGGCTGGCCGAAGAACGTCCTTCACTGGCAAGGCATCGACAACTCTATCGCCGAATTAGCGGCAACGATTCCGATTCACTACGTGATCGCCGATGGGATTGAAGCCATGGAAGGGAATGGACCGCTCCATGGCGCCACACGCAATCTCGGCTGCTTGGTATTTGCCGATGATCCAGTAGCCGCCGATGCGACTTGTTGCCGCTTAATGTCGATCGAACCAACCAGGGTCCGCCATCTCAAAATGACAGCCCCACTTGGAAATCTAGAGCCGACCAAAATTGACCAATACGGGGAGCAAGTCGCCACGGTTCGCCAACTTTTCGAGTTAATGCCGGAGTTCCAATACCTTACCGAGCAGGTGCCCACCCTTTGATTTGACCGACGAGCGTTTATTACTATTTCAATAGGCCAGCCGAACTTGGGCGCTTAACTACCAGCGTCGCGTCGGGGTACCCATTCAGTACAAGCCATTCCTGCTGTGCACGGCCAAGTCGCCGGTATGGCACTGCATCTGGATGGTTACGGAGTAACGATTCGAAAGAAGACTCGGCAATTCTGCCCTTGAATCGCCGAAGCTTTCCTTGTTGAATCAGGCGGTAGACTGACATCCGTGAGATTCCAAGATCCTTGGCAACGTCGGAGATGGATAGTCCGTTGTCCCCGTTCTCTTCCGCATCGGGCGGACGGTGCCGTTGAGCAAACTTCCGCACAGCTTCCGGACTTCGTTCCGCCTCCTTTGGCCATCGCGGTTTTTCGCGCCAAGGAAGATTGCCCGGCCCGAGTTCGCGCCGCAGAAAATCCTGCACGGACTTTTTCGTTCGACTCAATGATTCAGCGAGTACTTCTATGATTACTCGCTCATTTGGATTCAGTAATGCCCAAGCCTTCACTTTGCTGGCTTCTTTGGTTGTCCAGATTCGCATTTCAATTTCCTCCGATTTAATTTGCACAACTATTTCCATCGCTTTTGTTCTTTTATGCGATGCCTTTCGAGCATCTCGTCAGGTGAGACAATTTCTCGTGGCCGCAGCGATTCCGCTTAGTTTGCTGAAAACCCCCTGCCTATTTTGAGGCGATCTTTGCTTGAAAGCTCACCCCACCCAGGTTTGTAAAACAATTTAAGAAAGCATTTTAATCAATGAATTCAGCATGTAGGGTGAGCTTCATGCCATAGAATGACTGTTTAAAGTGTAGGCACTCCGGCCTCATCTTATTCGATGGATGCGTTGATGGCTGAACCGAAAGTAGACTCCCCCAATTTCTGGCTCAGTTCGACCGATGGCGAGCCAGTCGACCCGGCTCTAGCGGCTGCTGCCGAGAGAGTCTGGAGCCGGGCGCGGATTATTGTAATTCGTTACTTAGGCGAAGATACCGACGTTGCAGAGATCCTAGAAACCGTCGTTAGGGCAGTTGCACAGACACATAAAAAGAACGAAATTCGGTACTTCGATGCTTATCTGTTGCGGTCGGTCGCCCACGAAGCTGTGCGGCGGAAGCAGAAGAATAGCCGAATTACGTACGTTGATTCGCAGGTCCTTGAACGACTGGCGGGCGGGGTTCAACCGGACCTCTCACAGGCGTTGGATGATGAAAAACAATTAACTCTTTTCTACGCATGCCTGGATGAAAAAGGTCGCTCGATGTTCGACTTTCGGTGTCTCGATTACAGCTGGAAGGAAATCGCAATTGCCCTGGATTACGCGGATGCCCATACAGCAGAAGTGCAATTTGGAAAAAAGATTAACGCAGCACTTAGACGAATGCGCGGTAGTCAATCAGAGCCGGAAAAAGTGCAGAGGCCGAGAATTCATATAGATGAAAAAGATTAACCAAGCTATCTCCGAAAAGAACTCCCGGGCGCTTATCGAACTTGGAAAAGTTCGATCCAGAGATGGTTGCCCTAACCCCAAGCGTCTGGATTGCCCTTCAGAACTGGTCCTCAAAGCTATGGCCAGGCGTAGTGCGGCGGTTCATCCGCGCGATGTTCCCGCAAGCCACGTTGCGAACTGTTCTCCATGTTTCGGTAGGTACCGAAGCTTTAGGCGAGAGGTTTGGTTCTATCGAGGTGCAGCCCTAGCTGCCACATTGATTCTGGTAGTGGTTGGTATGCGGAGTGTCGTCCGATACTTGGAGGAAAGCAAACAGCCAAGTCTAATCGCATCGGGAACGAAGGATCTCCCTTTTGCCTTGGAAGCCGACCTAACAGGGGCTTCTCCAATCAGAGGTTCAACAACAGACGCAACGCCGCTAAGATTGCCTGCCCGGAAACTATTAGTCACATTTTTATTGCCGGTTGGGTTGGAACCTGGGGAATACGAGGTCCGCCTAACGAAGGCTACTGGTGCCTTGATTCAGAACTCTCGTGCGGCGGGGACACTCGTGGACGGAACAACCAAACTTCTGGTCGATGTCGATTTAACGGGACTGAAAAAGACTGAAGGTATTCTGTCCATACGTCCACCCGGAATAAACTGGCGAAGTTACGGCATCTTTTTCGAATAGCGAGGAGGTCGCTTACAGATGTGGAAATGGATTCGATTCTTCTGTGCAGGGCTGGCGGCAGTTTCCGCTATCGCCGAACAAGACCGGGCGGCTAGCGTTTTGAACAAGGCACTTCACTTCGCGGACCTCTACAACTGGACCGAAGCCGCGCCTTTCTTCAAAGAGGCGCAGCAGCTATTCAACGCGCGCGGTGACAAGCGAAATGCCCTATATGCCAAATTGGGAACAATCAGAGCCAACGTCGAGCGGGAGCGTAGACCGCTCATCGCCATCTCCGCAGAAATTGGCCGAGAGCTCAACAGCAATGCTCTCCTGCGAGCCGACAAAGAACTCCGGATGTTTGCCTTAATAGTGAAAGGAGACATCGACGGAGAAGCTGACACAGAAGCGATGAGCCGCGATTGGGAGGAAGTTCAAGCCCTCGCGACCGATCTACGAGACCAGAAGTGGCAGAACAGGTCGTTAGCGCAATTGGGCGTAGTCGCGTTTTATGAAGGGAACCTGGAAAAGGCAAGAAAGAACATTGGAACTGCCCTTGCGACAGCCTCCAAAACGGGCGACGTCGGCGCGCAGATTCGATTCATAACGATAGCGGCAAACGGGCTATTGCAGGCTAGGTCCTATGAGCAGGCATTGGCATATATAGAAAGCGCCCTCGCCATTGCACGTAAACATCCGGATGCTGGATATCAGTTCACTGCCCAAGAACTCCGCTTTACCTGCCTTCTCGCGGTGCGTAAGATCGAAGCTGCCCAAACTTTGGCGAAAGAAATTATTGAGCAGGCCCGAAAGGAAGGCCGGCTTGTTCACGAAGCAACAACATTGACATTGTCCGCTGGTATTCCTGCTGCCATTAACGACCTTGGTACCCTGGTTGCCACCCTTCAGGATGCCAATCGAATCGCGGAATCCGCGGGTGCAATCCGTATCCTTGCAAGATCGCAGAAGATGCTATCAGATGCTTACAGGAAGTCTGGAGCATTCGCTCATGCTGAACGATCTGCGACGCTTGCCGCGACCGCGGCACAAGCCAGCGGTGACCTCTGGGCAGTTCCCGAGATTCTCCAAACAGTGGCCGACCTACAGACCGCAAAAGGCCGCTTCACCGACGCAGACAATACTTACACTCGCGCAGAGGCGCTTATAGACACGATGATGGCCAAAGTTACCAGCGTCGCGGGAAGGAGCGGTCTTCTTCAAGCTTCAAGCCGGATATACTCACAGCACTTCAGTTTGGTTGCGGAACATCTCAAGAATCCTGCCAAAGCTCTTGCAATCGTGGAGCAAGTTCGCGGACGAACCATAGTGGACCTTTTGCGTTCAGGGCCGGCAACTTCACCGCAAGGAAGACGCGCTGAACAAGTGGTATCCGAACTGCGGCTGAAGCTGATGGATGCCAAATCTACGAGTGAAGTGCAAAGAATCCGAGATCAGATATTCCTGGCCGAACAGGCACGGTGGGTAAGCCCCGGGGTAAGCGTCCTAAAGGCTAATGCGCACAGTGCTGTTAGGATCGAACAACTTCAAAAGGTGCTTGGGGCCTCTCAGGTTATTCTTGAATTTGTGGTGACCAATCCAAGTTCGTATTGCTTGGTAATAACACGAACCAGCGCGCGTATCGTTTCGTTGGGCAGCAAAGAAGAAATCGAACCAGTCATCGACAAGTACGTTCAATCCGTGCTCAAAAGACAGCCAGCAGAAGCAGAGGCCCGACAGCTCCATCAAATGTTAATTGGTCCCATCCATGAAGCCGAACAGAAGCAAGAATGGATTATTGTCCGGGATGCAAAACTTCATTACCTACCATTCGACGCACTGATAACTCCAGCAGGCCGCTATCCCGTGGAAAGCAAGTTGGTCAGTTACACTCCTTCCGCAACTACTTGGTTCCTGTCTGCGAGTCGTCAGCCGCAACAACGTAGATCCGCCAATTCGCTGCTCGCTGTTGGGGACATCGCATATGGTAAGGGCGCCGTGAACAGGGTAGGTGCTCTTCAAGGTTATAACAGCAGCAAATTTGCGGACCTGCCATCGTCTGGAGAAGAGGTGACCGCCGCACAAGGGGCAATTCGAAACAAGGCCAATAAAATTTTGGTTGGCGCCGCTGCGACGGAGCGAGCATTCAAGGAATCTGGTTTGGCGCAATATGGCACGATCCATATGGCCGTTCACGGTGTCTCTAATTCCGTTCATCCGGACCGCGCGGCACTCATACTGTTAACTGACGCCGCAACTGGCGAAGACGGCTTCCTCCAAACGTCGGAAATTGCACAGCTCAAATTGAACGCGAACCTGGTTGTTCTTTCCGCCTGCGATAGTGGAATTGGATCGCTACAGGGCCAGGAAGGTATTGCCAACTTGTCACGAGCTTTTCTCCTAGCGGGAGCCAAGGCCGTTGTATCCACTCTTTGGACCGTCGACGACACATCGTCGTCTTACTTGATTCGAAAGTTCTATGCTCATTTTGCGTCCGGCGAATCCGCAGTCGCCGCGTTGGCTCGAGCCAAACGCGATATGCTACAAGCCTTCGGGCGCAAAGCAGTTCCTTTCTATTGGGCCGGATTCACAATTGAGGGTGCCGCCAACCAGAAGTTGGAGACCACCCACTAGCCATGCCGACACTCAGCAAAACCCGACTCGAAATCTTGGGCAACGTCAAGCGGTTGGTTCTAACGAAACACTTTAACGTTGGGAGAGTGGATCATCAGGCTTGGATAGCAGAGATAAATATGGCTGAAGATCAACTGGTCCGGGCGGATTCAACGGATTTTGAACAGGCGATGCGGGATCTATTGTCCAAGCTAGGAAGCAGCCACACAGCCTTCTACAGCGAGCAGCCAACAACATTTCCGTCTCAACTAACAATCGGCGCAACATTCCGCAATCACAAGGACTCATGGATGTTTTTGGATGTCTTCGAGGAGAGCGCTGCTGCCGTCGCTGGCATCAAACCCGGCCAGACACTGCAAGCCGTGGACGGGATCGCGTGTTCGCCGTCGACAGTTCCAGAGTTTGGCATTGGCAGACAACATTCCTTACTGCTTGCCGACGTCAATGGAACCAACTCGCGAACGGTCTCGATTGAAGTGCCTCACAGAAAAGGGACCAAGCAACGCCCCCCTTTGGTAGAACCGAAAAGTCTTTCCTACAGCGCGATTGACAACCAGATTGGCCTACTAAAGATTCTTCATTTCCCTGGGGCACTCGGTATTCGATTTGCACGCACTGTTGACGCAGCCGTTATGGAATTGAAAGCTGCTGGCTGCCGCAGATTGATCATCGATTTGCGAGGAAATATCGGTGGCAGCCTTGGATTCGTTCGAGTGGCCAGCCACCTGTGCGCTGATAGTAGACCGATTGGCTACAGCCTAACTCCAAAGCGGCTCGAAAGCGGCAACGACCGCAACGATTTGCCCCGCGTCGTCATGCCAGCCAACTTCATGCGCGCTGTCGGAACGATGTCACGATTCGCTTTTGCCGACAAATCCGTCATGCTTCTAACTCAGGGCCTCGGGACGCAGAGCTTTCACGGACGCGTCGCCATCCTTGTTAACGAATGGACAAACAGCGCTGGCGAGATGCTAGCCGCCTTCGCCGCCGAAAACAACTTGGCGATCATCGTTGGTCAGAAGACACGAGGCAACGTTCTCGGAGCGCAAAACGCCTCAGTCGGTGGCGGCTACTGGTTGCGCCTACCCGTCTTCGGCTGGTATACATCGGAAGGCAATTGTTTAGAGGGCAATGGAGTTCTGCCCGACATGCAGTTCGAACTGTCCCCAGATGCTCTGACCGAAGGAGTAGACGACCATTTGGCGCAAGCCCTAATGGCGATTAAATGAAGCTTGGACCTGATCCTTCATTGGAATTCTACCAATGTGGTCAACTGTTAAACCTCATGACCGGATCCAGGCATGGCACGTTTTGCGTCCACACTATTGGGCCGTCCTTTTACCCATAGGCGACGGAGCAACCCGTCAGTCAATACGCAAACGGGCTTCCGCCGATAAGCTAAATTGACCGAAAGATTAGAAGTTTCGCGCGCGCCGAGCAACTCGTTTGGCAAAATCCAAAACATGCTTTACAAAAGGTGAATGAGACTTACCTCCCCCAAGAAATCGTTTACTAAAGAAAGCCTCCGAATATTACCTTTGATCTTAGAGAACCCTTCGCTTACTGGTCATGGGGCGCCACTCCTGAAAAGGAGGATGGTAAGGTGATCAATGCAACTCAGGCTCTTGACCATCCGGAAATCATGGACATCAAGGCGGCCGCACACTACCTTGGAGTTTCACGATCACATCTTTCCCACATTCTCGCCGGGAAGGTCCCCGGTGTTCCATCGATTCCGTATGTTCGTGCCGGTCGCCGCGCACTTATCCGCCGGATCATGATTGATCGATGGATTTTGAATTTGGAACAACACGTCGCAACGGTGGGCTCGCACCAGTGATACGATCAAAAAACCCGAATCAACGCCTGCGCCTCACAAAGGAGAATCGATGAGACGCAGAAGATTTCAGAAAGGCAGCTTGCAGCTTCGCAAACATGCAAATAGGAGAGTGTGGGTGTTACTTTACTACGACGAAGGAGGTGAGCGTCGCTATCACACGCTCGGCTGGGCCTCAGAAATGAACAAGAGTGCGGCCGAAGAGAAGCGCCAGGAGTTCATGATTGAGATCAATGGTGGTGTTCGCACGACCGAAGCGGTTCGCCCGCCCACCGTAACAGAGTTCCTCGATCAAGTGTATTTGCCTTTCTACCGAGGGAAGTGGAAGGAATCGACAGCTGGCACGTCGGAGAACCGAATCCGACACCACCTTGAAAAGGAACTTGGCCCCCAACGCTTGTCGAAGCTTACGCTTGCGCCTCTCCAGCAATTCTTGGAGCGGAAAGCGGCTTCTGGCCTCTCACACAGCGTTGTCGATCACCTTCGATGGGACCTTAGGCAGTGTAAATAAATAACATTTACAACTGATGGTTGTTACTCGGAAGGATCGTATAGTTCCATTCACAGTGAAACTTGCCGGGCTTCAGATGGACGAGCGCAA
>JAYTTF010000055.1:0-80997 GCA_043745195.1 Bryobacterales bacterium
TGCAACTATTATGATCAGATGGTAGATTCAAGCGGTCAATTGAAAGCAGACTTGGCAGCGGACGGATTGCATCCAAACGCAGAGGGCTACAAAATCATGGTTTCTGCGGCTCAGGCGGCCATTGACCGCGCCCTGGCAGTTTCAAATCCAATGCAACAAAAAAGGACGAAGAAACGTCCACCCTATTAAGGATTCCTGTGTTTCGACTTTTTATATTACTCGCGGTTCTTTCGGTTAGTGCCTTCGGGCAAATGAAGATGACAGTAGCTCAACTGAAGAGCTTCATTTCGTCTTCGAAGCAATTGAAACACGACGATAAAAAAGTAGCCGAGTACTTGAAGAAATTCAAGATGGCGGAGAAGCTGGATGACGGCACGATCGACGAATTGTTGGCAACCGGCGCAGGGCCCAAGACTGTTGATGTATTGCGCGAAATGCGGGATGCAAGTAAGGCACTTCCGGTAGCCAGGATCGCACCCGTTGCTGTGGTCACAGAGGGAGCGGGGATTCCAGCGCCATCGACTGAAGACCAACGCAAGGTATTACGGCAGGCAACGGAGTTCGCAATGAACTATACAAAGCAGTTGCCTCATTTCACTTGCGTTCAAATTACGCGACGGTTTTATGATCCATCTGGTTTGGAGTTCTGGCAACGGGCCGACATACTCAACGCGAAGCTCAGTTTTTTTGAACAGAAAGAAACGTACAAGCTGATGAGTGTCAATGGGCAAATCCCAAAGTTAGATATGTCAATGGAGCAAGTTGGCGGAAGTACGTCGAGTGGCGAATTCGGATCCCTGCTCAAGATGATTTTTGAAGATAAGACATATGCAAAGTTTCAGTGGGAGCGTTGGGGAAAATTGCGTGGACGGTTGGCTCATGTATACTCTTTTTTCATCGCCCAACCCAATTCTGGTTACATGTTGGTCTATGAAAAAACCAAAGAATTCAAGCCTGCATTGCGGGGCACTGTATTCGTTGACAATGACACACAAATGATTCTTAGGCTCACTTTTGACGCTGTGGATTTGCCGCCATCGTTTCCGATCCAAGGAACAAATGTGATGCTTGATTATGATTTTCAAACGCTCACTGACCAGACTTTTCTCTTACCGTTGCGTGCCGAATTAAAAAGCAGATCAGGCAAGCTTTTGACTAAGAACGAAATTGAGTTCCGTCTCTATCAAAGGTTTGGAGCTGATATCAACATCAAATTTGATATACCCGATGCACTTCCTGAATCACAAACCAAGGAACAGCCAATCAAGCCCTAGGCGATTGTTCTATGAAGCTGTATCTTGCATTGATGCTGGCCGCTGGACGCATTGAAGCACCTTTGGGTCTAGACGCCTATTTACCGGTGCCAGACAGCAATCCGTTGACGTTGGAAAAAGTAGCGCTAGGACGGCGCCTCTTCTTTGAAAAACGATTGTCACGCGATGGAACAATTGCATGTGCCACCTGCCATGAACCATCTCGCAGTTATACAGATGTTTGGCCAAAATCGATTGGAGTGAATAGTCGACGAGGTGAATTTCGTAGTCCGCGGATTATTAATCGGGTATATGGGAAGAGCTTTTTCTGGGATGGCAGGGCGAAGTCTTTGGAAGAGCAAGTGGCGCAACCAATCAGCAATCCTTTGGAGATGGATCTTCCAGTGGCTGATGCGGTTGCAAGGCTTTCCGCAAGTGGTGAATACAATGGGATCACGTTGGACACCCTTCGACGGGCTCTGGCAAGCTATGTTCGTACGATCCTTTCCGGGAATGCTCCTTATGACCGCTTCGTGGCCGGCGACAAAACGGCGTTGAGTGAAACGGCTAAGTTGGGTTTGAAAGTCTTTCGCGGAAAGGGTGGTTGTATTGCCTGCCACATTGGTCCAAACCTTACAGATGAAGCACTGCATAACACTGGCGTAGGACGTGGTTCATTCAAAACGCCGACGCTGCGCGATGTGGCTCGGCAAGGTCCTTACATGCACGACGGGAGCTTATCGACATTGGAAGATGTAATCGAGTATTACGATAAAGGCGGCAATAGAGTAGAGGGCTTGGATGCAGAAGTCCAGGAACTCCATCTGACTATTGAAGAAAAGCTTGGGCTGTTGGAATTTCTCAAAGCACTGACCGGAGTGCTGCGGGAGGGGATGTGATCGGTGGGCTTCTGCTGGCTTTTCAGGTGTTTTCGCCAACTGACCCTGCCCAGTTGCGCCCGCTTTATGAACAGGCAATCGCGCAACGCAAATTGAAATTCGGGGAGACATCTGCAGAGTTCGCCGCTGCGATGGGGGACTATGGAAGATTTTTGGCGCGCATCGCTGACACTTCCGGTGCCTCCGATTGGTTAGAACGCGCAGTAACGGTTGCAGGTCGTTTGGAAGATAAACAGGCTCTGGCGTTGACTTTGGAGCGTACCGATCAACCTCGTGCCGAAGCTTTGCATGATGAGGTTGGCCGGAGAGCCAAGGGTGAGTTGGCGGCTGTCAGTTGGTCACGGTTTGGCGCATTACTGCAGGGACGTGGTGGTTTTCCGCAAGCGGCGAAAGCCTATCGTGCTGCCATCGATGCTTCAGCCAACGAAGAAAAGCGTGCAATTCGACTGAATGAACTCGCGCTTCTTTATAAGGGGCAGGGGAATTTGAAGGATGCGGAACCGTTGCTGAGACAGGCGGTAACACTTCAACAGAAACTGCTTGGCCCCACTAGTCCGGAGTTGGGCGCGACGCTGAACAATCTTTCCGGACTGCTGTTGGATGCCAAGAGACCTGCTGAAGCTGAACCGTTGGCACGAAGGGCTCTTGGCATTTTCGATGGAACTCTTGGACGAATGCACGTGCGCACGGGGATCGCGGTCAGCAATCTTGCCGATGTGTTGATGGCTCGTGGAGCTGCGGTGCAGGCGGTTAAATTCTATCAAAGGGCCTTGGCAATTTTTGAAAAAGAATTGGGGCCGGAGCATCCATGGACGCGGGATGTTCGTCAAGCGATTGCTCAATAATTTGTCACCAAAGAAATAGGGAAACACGCGGGCTGTCCCCATATTAAAGTCATGGGCGTAAATTGCTCTTGCGGTAAATTCCTATCCAATGATTAGTAAAAGCAAGTTTCGATTGCGGACGCACTTGGGGCATGTGGCATCCGGTACAAGTCTTCCCCATTACCGCTACGGTTTTGTGACTTGGCTTAGCGTGGCAATTGGTGCAAAATGCGTCGTAACCTGTAAGGGCTAATGGTTCGTGGGGCTTGTGGCATGTGATGCAATTCAGGGCCCCGTTGGATTTTTGAAAGCAGGCACTTTGATTGAGATAAATCGGCTGGTGGCGGGTGTTCCATGGTTTGGTCCAATCGGTGTCTTCGCCCGGTTTGCGATGGCAGTTGCCGCAGAAATCGTTCATGGCCTCCGCGTTCAACTGCGATGGGTTGAAGATGGCAAGTTTGCTGCCCCCTTGTTCAATATGGCTGGCTCCTGGGCCATGGCAAGATTCGCAACGCACGCCGTGTTCTGTGGGTTGAATGGCGAAAGATTCTGTGAGCTTCAAGGGGCCAGTGGAATGGCATTGGAAGCACTTCATGATTTGTGAGCCTGGGTCAGTTATGCGGTATTGAACGCCGCGCGAATTCGTGTGGCCTGGGGTAAGATCCTTCACTCCCTTGAAATCGCTCTGACCGTGCTCCAGATAGAATTCATAGTTCAGTTTGCTGACTGGTGTGATGGCTTGTACGCCCGCGCCAAAGTTCCAGAGTGTTGGGCCGCCGGACAGTGCTTTGGCATGGCCTGATTGCGATTGCGCAGCGTATTGGGCTGGGTGACAAGCTTTGCAAGCGATGGCCCCGGCGTATTGACCGCTTATTGTAACTGTTGCGGACAGAACAAATACGGTTAAGATTGCGTTTCGATTCATGGCCAAAAGAATAAGGGGACCCCTAGGAAGTCCCCTCACTGTAACGCAATTTACTCAATCAATCTAGAAGGAAAATCTCCCGCTGAATTGAATTTGACGGCCGAGGATACCGCCACGTTGAGCAGTGATCTTGCCGAAGGTTGCAGGGGTGTTCACGTCGGTGCCAGGATCGGCACCGGTGAAACTGTTGGTTAAGTTGTAGGCCTCCACCTTGAATTCAAATTTGAAGTTTTCGCTGATCTTTCGGATTGGGAAAACTTTGCCAAGCGTGAGATCGGTGTTGGCGTAGCGTGGTCCTTTGATTTTGGAGTATTGCAGCGGGTTTTCGCGGCGCGTGAAAGCCGGAATCCTGGAGAACTTCGTTGTGTCGAACCATTGAGCGTTGGTTGGGGTTGCAACGGAGGGATCGGCACCGTTCACAACCATGCTTCCAAAGCGCAAGAAGTTCCCAGTATTGATCTGATAGAGGCCACTGATGGACCATCCACCAAGTACTCCGTCTACAAATGTATTGGCCCCGGTCATGAATTTCCGACCTTTGCCGAAGGGCACTTCGTAAATGGCGGCGGCCGTCAGTCGCTGTTTAGGATTGCGGCCTGGCTGCCAGGTTAGCTTGTTGTCGTAGTAGTCCACGTTGTCGTAGAATTCTGTGTTCCGTTCACTGTTGTAGTTGTAACCCAGCACAAAATTGAAACCGTTTGTGAACGGCCGTTGCACTTGTACTTGCAATGCCTTGTAACGGTTGTCGAGTCCGCCAATCAACGACTCGGTGAGCGAGCCATATTGTGGGTAGGGACGAAGTAGCTGGTCCGTTGCGATATTGGACTGTGTGCGGAGTTGTCCGGGCATCTTCTCGATTGGTAATACATTGAAGAACGGATTCGGCACAGATGCCGTGGTGGCGTTCTGGTTCTTGAAACCAATGCGAGGATCCACTAAATTGTAATCCCTGGTGAAAGGAGAGTTGCGGCCAAGGTTCATAAAGAATGTAACGTCAGCCAGCATCTTGCCTGGAAGCTGGCGCTGGACACTGATGTTGAATCGGTCATTGACACCGGCGTCGAAATTCTGCGTGTACCAGGTTGCTGGTCCTCCCAGATTCGTGTAGGTTCCAAAAGTCTTTCCAGTGACAGGAACCAGTCCGCCAGGATAAGGATTGGATAACGATGCTTGAGGCACGCCTTGCAATGGCGCAACAACTGTAGTTGCTGCGTCGAATCCGGGAAGGTTCAAACTACCCAGAATATTAAGGCCGTCGGTAAGGGTGGAGGGGACAATGTAGCGAGCCCAGCCAGCGCGAATCGCCGTGGAATTATTTAACTTATAGGCAAGGCCTATGCGCGGCATCAGCAGTGTCTTTTGAGGGTTCCAGGAGCCTGTATTTTTGTCATTCGTGAACTGCCATGCTCCGTTATAAATGGGAGCAGCCGTGCGCTGCGCTGTTACTGATGCCGGCAATACAGGTGCTTTGGCTCCCTGGAATTCAGGAATGGGTTGGGTTAAATCGAGGAAGCGAGATTGCCGCTGATCGGGGTCTGTTAGTGGACTGAAGTACTCGTAACGGAGGCCCAAGTTCAGAGTAAGTTTCTGGCTGATCTTGTAGTCGTCCTGGAAGAACAAGCCATAGAAGTTGCTGCGTGGGCGCTGAATCGGTATGGAACGAATGTCTGAACCATTGTCTAAAGCGCCAAGAAGGAATGTGGCCCAACCATTTCCGTTGCGAGCCGTGACAGGTGCGTTAAAAGTTTCGGCGGTTAAGGCCGGACCAAACGTGTAGTTCATGAATCTAGGGCGCGCTGCATTCACAGCTTCGCGGCGGAACTCAACGCCAACTTTGGTGTAATGTCGCCCGATGTTCTTGGACATCTTTGTTTCTAAATTGAAGCTGTTGGGTTCCTGGTACCAGTAATTGGCCTTGCCCAATGCGGTGTTTGTAAGTTGATTGACAGTGATGCCGGGATAGTAAATATCAGGAAGATCGGCCAAATAGCCCTTGTAAAAAGGATTGTTTGGCCAGAACCGTTCCAGTTCGCTGGCTTTTAGAGTCTTGTCGGGGACGCCGAAAGAATCGACGATGCCGTTATAGGCACCGCGAACGTTCAACAATGTTGTGGAATTCAAGGTGTAGACAGCGTCACCAGAGAAGCTTCGGGCGTGGCGCTTGGAACCGTCGACGGCCCATGCCGGAGATCCGCCGGTGTAATCGTCCGAGCGGGTGAACGTTCGGAATTGATTGTAGCGGCCGAACATTTTCAATTTGTCGGAAACATTCCAATCGAGACGGTCGGAGAAGTTCCAATACTTAAATCGGTTGGCGTAATCGGTTGCAAAATTATTTAAGCCGGAAATATCGCGGCCGGGGTTGTTCTGCTTGTAAAGGTCGCCCATGATAATTTTTGAAGTGGGATCGATACGGCTAGGTGGGATCAAGTTTCCAGCGAAAGGTGTACGGGAAGCGACGTTGTTTAAAACTTTGGTGGTGTATGGGTCGTAAATAGTTCTAACGGAGCCGTCTGCCAGCAGGGTTTTTGAAAAGTCACCACCGCGTTCAATGGTGGTGGGTAGGGTGGATTGAACGGTGAGTGGATTGATGGTTCGCCAGGCTTCATAGGAGAAGAAGTTGAAAATCTTATTCTTCTTAATTGGTCCGCCGACAACGCCGCCCCAGGTGTGTTGACGGGTTAGGTTCGGAGTGTGATTCAAAGAATTGGCGGCAGCATTGATTGCAGGATTACGGCCGAGATAATAGGTAGTGCCGTGGAATTCATTTGTACCGGACTTCATTGACACGCTGAGGACGCCGCCAGCCGAGTGGCCGAATTCAGCGTCAACCGCATTCTGCTGAAGGTTCACTTCAGACACTGCGTCCATAGGAGGAGTATAAGAGGACTTCTGTGTGGTCATGGACGGGGAACCGTCCATAATAATGTCGTTCTTGGTGCTGGTGTTGCCGCCAACGTCGATTTGCGAAGCGGCCCAATGATGAAAAGGGCTCTGTTCTGTAGAAGACCGCAATACAGTGGCAGGATTCAGTGTGGCCAACAGGAAAGGGTTGCGATGAATAATTGGGAGGTTGTTGGTCATCTTTGTATCCAGCGTTAAGCCCATGGTTGATGTGTTGAATTGAACAGCGATGGGGGTGGCTTCAACGGTGACCGAGTCCCGGGTTGCCCCAAGCTCCAAAACAGCATTGACGGAAACGTCGCCGCGCGCTTGAACTAGAATTGCTTTTTGGATGTACTTCTTGAAACCTTGCAATTCCACGCTAACCTGATAGTTGCCTGGAATCACAAAGTCAAACAGATACTGGCCTGATGCATTGGTGCTTGCAGTTGCCTGGACACCGGTGTTTTCATTGAGGAGTTGAATACTGGCGCCGGCGATGACGGCTTGCGAGGCGTCAGTTACGGTTCCTTGGACTTTCGCACGGGAATCCTGAGCGCAGACGGGCACTAAAAACAGTGCTACGCCGACGAGGGCTGCGAGACATGAGCGCATGAGTTTGCCTCCCTGGCAAAATTGTAGATTATATAGAGATATCCTATTTAACAGACTTAAGTCAATCGGGAATAGGCCTTATTTCGGTTGAGCGCAGCTCAACAAAGGTTAATTTGTGTTAAATGATAGATAAGAAGATTCTGGTTGTAGTCACTGGCGGTACTTTCGACAAGGAGTATGACGAACTGACGGCCAAACTGCTGTTTAAGGAAACGCATGTTGAGGACATGCTGGTATTGGGCCGGTGTCGAGTGGATGTGGAAATTAGTCGGCTGATGATGATTGATAGTTTAGAAATGACGGGCGAACATCGGCGAAGCATCCTGGATGAATGTCGGAACGCTGCTGCCCAGCGGATTGTGGTGACTCATGGCACTGATACGATGCAACAGACTGCAGCTGTGTTAGGGGAAGCGAACTTGGATAAAACGGTGGTGCTGACCGGGGCAATGGTACCGTACAAATTCGGAAGTTCCGATGGGATGTTTAATCTTGGTTGTGCTATGGCCTTTGTTCAAGTGTTGCAGGCTGGAGTTTACGTGGCAATGAACGGACGATACTTTCCCTGGAATGCAGTACGCAAGAACCGGGAACAGGGAATTTTCGAAGGGCCTACTTAGCGGCAAAACTGCGGGCGCGTATGGCTTCTACCGGCTCACCCATCATGGCTTCCTGTGCGTAAGCTTTAAGGAACATTACTTGGGTTGTGCTGACGTGCCGCTCCAGGAATGCGCCTTCGCAGTATGCGAGGTAAAACTCCCACATTGAGAGGAAGCGTTCATCGAAACCGAGTCTGATGACTTCACCGCGATGGGACAAGAAACGCCGCCGCCATTCGCGAAGAGTCATGGCATAGTGCGCGCCCATATCCTCGGCATTGAAAAGCGTAAGGCGGGTTGCGCGGGCAGTGGACTTGAGAATTTCGGCCATACTGGCCAATTCACCGCCAGGGAAAATGTATTTTTGAATCCAATCGCAGGAGCGTTGATACGCGGGGAATTTTTGATCGATCATGGTGATGGTCTGCATCAGCATGGAACCGTTGGGAGCCAGCAGGCGGTCGCAGGTGGCGAAAAACTCATCGTAGAAGGCCAGACCGACTGCCTCAAACATTTCAACGCTTACAATTTTGTCAAAAGAACCTTCCAGCTTTCGGTAATCCTGCAGCAGAAGGTGAATGCGTACTCCAGCAGGATCGAAAGCCTTGAATCGCTCGCTGGCCAAATCGAATTGCTGCCGGCTGATGGTGGTTGTTGTGACGTGCGCACCATAGTGCCTGGCAGCATGGAGAGCGAAGCCACCCCAACCTGTACCGATTTCCAGAATTCTATCTCCTGGTTTCAAGTCCAACTTACGGCAAATACGGTCCAATTTTTGAGACTGTGCCGTTTCCAAGGAATCACCGGTGGATTCGTACCAGGCGCAGGAATACATCATGTTCTTATCAAGGAACAAGCGGAAGAAATCATTCGACAGATCGTAATGGGCTGCAATATTCTTCCTGCTGTTGGTGATGGAATTCGACCGCAACGCGTGGGCAAGACGGTTAGCGAAGCGGCTGACTGCGCTGAATAGGGCACTGTTGGTTTCAAGGTGATCCAGATTACGAACGGCCAAGCGAATGACGCTGACAACGTCGGGAGAAGTCCATTCGCCGGCCATGAAGGATTCGCCGATGCCGATATCCCCATTGAGCAATGCACGGCGAAAGAAGAGGGGATGGTGCACGTGAATCACAGCGCGAAGGGAATCAGATTTGACACCAAACTGGTGGTGGGTGCCATTGTAGATTAGTTCAAGGGATCCTTTTTTTAAACCTTTTAGGGTTCTTAAGAAAATGGATTCAAGGAAGGCGGACATCAGTCAGCATGCCTCCGTTTGGGGTGTGTAAATACCGGGATGCGTTTTAATAGCAGCTTTGCAGCTTGCCAATGAATACGCACGACCACCATGGCGGTGGTTAGGGGAAAGCGAAGCAAAGCACTGGTTAGGTTTTCTGAGGTCCAGGCGTGCTTCTTAAGAGTTAAGGTGGCGTCGAATTTCTGGCGACCGTCCTCAAACACTGAGATGTGAGACGTAAGGGTTTCGCCTGGATTTGTGAATGTAAATTCGTATCCCAGGTCCATGGGGAGAAACGGGGAAACGTGGAATGCCTTATTTGCTTTGTATCGGAATGAATTCTCGGCTGGAATGCGGCAACCATCGTGGAGCCAATAATTGTGGGTTTCGCCGAACGTATTGTTCACTTCCGCAAGCACCATTTCCAGATTGCCCGTTAGTCCAAAACAGTAGAAAAACGAAATGGGATTGAACACATATCCCAAGTACCGAAGTTGCGTCAGCAGAAATATGGGGCCTTTGGGGAGTTCAATTCCGTGGGCTAAGGCGTCTTTATGCAGCCTTTTCCGAAGAGAAAGATTTCTGTCCCCAAAGTGGTCTCGCTCCACAAAAGAGGTCCAGTTGAATCGATTGTAACTGGCGAAGCGGGATACTTTCATCATGTCTGGAATGTGATCTACATCGAGGAAGGAAAGGAATACGGGATAACTGAAATCGTGCGGAGTGGGGTTGAGCCGGCGGTGGCGCAAAGTACCTTCGTAGATGGCTGGTTCGGGGATCACCAGTTTACTCCAAGCTGCTTGGCGACCCGAATAGCAGAAGTTAGCCCATCTTCGTGAAATCCGTAGGACCAATAAGCACCACAGAAGTGGATGTGGCGTTGACCGCTGATTTCAGCCCAACGATCCTGCGCGGCAACTGCTTCTTTGGTGTAGAGAGGATGATTGTACTGCATCGTGCGGAGCACTTTCTCCGAATTGATCGCGGATTGGGCATTTAACGTGACGCAGTATTGAATGGTGCCAGGTAGGTTCTGCAGGCGGTTCATGTCGTAGGTGAGCGTAACACCGTCTTTTTTACCCAGAATGCAATTCCAGGATGCTCTGGCTACTCCTGGTTTAGGTAACAGCGATTCGTCGGTATGGAGACATGCGGTGTTTGCTGAAGTTTTGAAATTTCCCATTACATCCTGTTCCCGCGAAGTTGGAGAGTCCAATAAACCAAGCGCTTCCTGGGCATTGCAGGCAAGAACAACTTCATCGAATAACAATACGACTCCCGACGCCATTTGGATTTGGATGCTGCCATGATGGCTGGCGATGGATTGAATTCTGGCTTCTAGTACAATTCCGTCTTTGTAGGGACGGGTAATTGGTTCTATGTAGGATGAACTTCCACCTTTGACTGCCTGCCAAATGTGATGATGGCCGACGCTGAGCAGATTGTGGTTTGAGAAAAAACGGATCAACGTGAGGGCAGGGAATTCACCGATTCGTTCGGAAGCCGTGGACCAGATGGCTGAGGCCATTGGAAACAGGTAGTTGTCCTTAAAATTCTGGCTGTATTGTTCCTGTGAAAGATAGTCGCTAAGGGAGATGGGATCTTTTGTTTCCAGAAGTCGCGGGGCTTGTTTATTGAACCGTAGAATTTCAATTCCCAAGCGATAATGGCTAGGACGAAAAAGATTGCTACGATTTGCGAAAAAGCCGCTCAAACCGTTGCTGGAGTAGCCAAAGCCAGTCTCGGGATGGAAGACAGAAAAGGACATGTCTGAAGGCTGAGTTTCTACATTCAATTCGCGAAAAAGACGAACTAGGTTGGGATAGGTACGTTCATTATAGACAATAAAACCACTGTCGATCTGAAGGCCGCCAATCGAATGAGTATGAGTATGACCTCCCAGACGATTCCGGTTTTCAAATAGCCACACTTCGTATTTCCGGCTAAGAAAATATGCGGCCGACATGCCTGAAATTCCCGATCCGATGACGGCAATTCGACTCATAATGACAACGCTCGATTGTAAGGGACTGGTTTGGTGGGTGTCAATTGACAAGGTAGCTGATTTCCGTTAGCCTCTGGAAGGACATCAATGAAAAAACTGCTACAAATCCTTTTTCTGGGCATCTTCGTATCTATGATTGTGATGACCATCTGGACTTCCATGCAAATGAGCATTTGGGATGCATGGCCGACCTACAAAGCGAATCCCTGGGCCATTGCAACTTTATATGATGCCTATTTTGGATTTCTGACCTTTTTTATTTGGGTCTATTTCAAGGAAACCAACTTAGGTTCCAAAGCTGTCTGGTTCCTGCTTATCATGTCGTTGGGTAACATTGCCATGTCCTTTTACGTATTGCTTCAACTGAACAGGCTGAAGCCCGGAGAACCCGTCTCACGAATGTTGGTAGCTTAAAAACTATGGGCAATTCATTTTGGCAGCGGCGTATTGTTCAACCTGTATTGTTACTGCTGAAGCAGGGGTTAACTCCGGAAAAGCTGGCTTTGACGATATCTTTGGGCATTGCTTTGGGAACGGTACCGGTGCTTGGTTCAACCTCGATTTCCTGTGCGTTGGCGGCAGCTTTTCTGGGGTTGAATCAGGCGGCCATCCAGGGCGTTAACTATCTTGCTTATCCTTTGCAACTGGTGTTGCTAATTCCGTTTCTTAAGTTAGGGGCGCTGTTGTTTGGTGATCACGGATTTCAATTGACGCTTAGCGACATTCAGCATTTGATTTCCTCTGGAATCATGAATACCATCACAACGCTTTGGACAGCAACAATGCATGGCATTGTTGCCTGGGGTGTGTTGGTCATTCCCGCCGTCACAATCCTCTATTTTATTCTGTGCCCAGTTCTAAGGCTGGCGGCGGAAAGGCAGAACATTTCATGAATACAGTTTTGTACGCTTGGGCTGCTGTTAGCCTCTTGATGTTCGCCCTTTGGCTGTTGCATTTTCCATTGAAGAACGCTTCTATTGTGGACGCAGGTTGGGCTGTGGGAATTGCTATGTGCGGTTCTATTGCTGCGGCATTGGGGCACGGAGATGAAAATCGCAGAATGCTGATGGCTGGCATGATTGTATTCTGGGGAGTCCGGCTGGCTTCGCACCTTCTTTTTGACCGGATTATTGGACATCCAGAGGAAGGCCGTTATGTGGAATTGCGGGAAAAGTGGAAGACCAACATTGGCTTGAAATTTTTGGGCTTCTATCAACTGCAGGCCTTAACTTGCGTGATGCTTGCTACTCCATTCTTTTTGGCCAGCAGTAATACCCGTGCGCTGGGTATCTGGGATTTAGTGGGTGTTGGGGTGTGGGCCACTGGCTTAATCGGCGAATCAACTGCGGACCGGCAATTGAACCGTTTTAAATCAAATCCTGCCAGCCGTGGGCTGACATGCCGTGTTGGGTTGTGGAACTATTCACGCCACCCGAATTACTTTTTTGAATGGTTGACTTGGATTGGATATGCCATTATTTCCTTGCCGGCGGAATGGGGTTGGGCAGGCATACTTGCGCCTTCCATGATTCTGTTTTTCCTGCTGAAGTTGACTGGAATTCCGGCTACCGAAGAACATGCATTGCGAAGCCGTCGAGATTATAAAGAGTATCAAGCAACTACCAGTGCTTTTGTGCCTTGGTTTAAACGATCCTGATGGGCAATATTCAGCCACCCTTTTATTGGACTTTGCTGGACAAAGATATTGTCCCGGATTGGATTATTCGCATTGCTATTAGGCGGTTCAACCGAATGCGCCTGCGCGAACAAACTGAGCCGACGCCTGAACTGCAGCGCAAGCGATTGGAGGATTTCGTTGAAGAGTTGCGCCGTAGCGAGATTGCGCTGAACACGGGCGAAGCGAACGAACAGCACTACGAAGTGCCCACTCGCTTTTATGAATTGGTGCTGGGAGCTCGCCGAAAATATAGCTGTGCTTATTGGCCTGAAGGCTTGAACACGCTGGATGCAGCAGAAGAGGCAATGCTGTCGTTAACCGCTGAGCGAGCCAGAATCCTGAACGGTCATCGAATCCTAGATTTGGGATGTGGTTGGGGGGCACTCTCGCTTTACTTAGCCGAAAAGTATCCTAATTCACAGATCACGGGTGTTTCCAACTCCAGGACGCAGCGTCAATTTATTTTGGATCAAGCGACCAAACGGAATTTGAAGAATGTGGAGATCATTACTGCAAACATGGTCACTTTCGATACCAGTGAGAAGTTTGATCGTATTGTGAGTGTGGAAATGTTTGAACACATGCGCAACTACGAACTGCTGCTGGAAAGAATATCGAAGTGGATGAACTCGGACGCACTGCTGTTTGTTCATGTCTTTTCTCATTCCAAATTCGCTTATCCGTTTGCGGTGAAGGATGGAACGGATTGGATGGCGGAGTACTTTTTTACAGGCGGATTAATGCCGAGTGATGATCTACTTCTGTACTTTCAAAAACACGTTACATCCACTGATCATTGGCTGATGAGTGGTGTCCACTATGAAAAAACCGGACGGGCCTGGTTGGAACTATTGGATCGAAACAAGCAAGAGATCCTAACTGAATTCCGAAAAGTGTATGGGCAAGAAGCAGTCGCGAGGCTTGCGCGTTGGCGGATTTTCTTCATGGCAGTGGAAGAAGTTTGGGGTTTCGCCGGCGGAAAGGAATGGACAGTTTCGCATTATCTATTCAAGCGCAATTAGCCTCCTGAAGTTGATACAATGCAATGCCTATGGCTTCTTCAAAAGTTGATCGCCGCAATTTCGGACAAACTGTTCTTGGAACCGCGCTTGTTCCTTCTGCATTAGCAGCAACATCACCCAAATGGCCGAGTGAGCGTGGTGCCACTCTGCAACGTCCCTGGGCACCTGGCATCAAAATTTCAGTTCAACTGCCTTCTGATCCTGCGGACGAGGACTTAACCTTTGTACAGCAGCTGGGCATAACGTATGTCAATATTCCGGGAGACGCAAAAACATCGTCGGTTGAAAACTACCTAAGGCTAAAGAGTAAGGTGGAAAGTTACGGATTGCGCGTGTGGAATATTGGCAATGCTAGTGTTCACAACATGGAAGAGGTTACGCTGAACCTTCCCGGAAGGGACAAGAAAATTCAAGAGTACAAAGACTTCCTTCGAAAGCTGGGTAAAGCCGGATTGCGTTATACAACCTATGCTCATATGGGCAATGGCATCTGGAGCTCCGACCGGGAGACTACGCGGGGTGGCGCATCAGCCCGGGCTTTTGATATTAAGACGGCGAAGGGCTATTGGAATGGCAAAGTTTTCACTGGGCCGTTGTCGCACGGACGTCAATTCACGGAGCAGGAAATTTGGGACAACTACGAATATTTCATCAAGCAGGTTGTGCCAGTGGCGGAGGAGGCTGGGGTATTTATTGGAATCCATCCTGACGATCCTCCCGTGCCGAACATTGGTGGGGTGCCGCGCTGCATATTTGGAAATTTCGAGGGCTATAGGCGAGCGATGGAAATAGCTAATAGTCCAAATGTTGGTGTTTGCCTGTGCTGCGGCACTTGGATGGAAGGAGGCGAGGCGATGGGCGTGGATGCTGTAGGCGCGATCAAGTATTTTGGGGAGCGCGGCAAGCTTTGGAAAATTCATTTTAGGAATGTTTCTTCACCCATGCCGCACTTCGTGGAAACTTTTGTGGACAACGGTTACACCGACATGTGGAAGTTGATGAAGGCGCTGCGAGATGTGGACTACGACGGCTGTGTAATAGGCGATCACTTTCCGCAAATGGTGGGTGGCGGTAGAACTGCCATCGCCTATACCGTCGGCTATATGAAGGCGCTGCTTTCGCGGGCGAATGCGGAAGCCCGGCCCTAAGCGATACGTTTGTCGCTTGGTTAAGTCCTCACCAGCATCGAGCATCACGTTGCGGGCAGCCTCGAGTATTGCTACGCGCTCACTTGTCAAAGACTTCGCGTTGGTTATTAAGCAGCATGAAACTTATTCCATGCACGCCTGCATCTTACATCGCGCCGCGCATTCCCATAACCTCCGACCATTGAATTAAAGTTGGCTGAGCAATTGGCAAGACATTTATTTAATTGTTGCGGGAGCTCTGGAAACAACACCCTTTACCGCTTCGTCAATTTGAACATCGTAAGATCCCAATGTCTGACCGGTTGACCGCTCCAGTTCAACCTTTGCTCTTGCATAGGAGCTTAGTGCTGTCACCTCTGCTGCTTGGGCGGAGGTAAGGTCGCGTTGTGCCTGAATCACAAAGAAGATAGTAGAGGCACCAAGTGAGTATTTCTTCTGCTCTGCGTCAAGAGTTTGTTCCTGAAGTACTCGATTCTTGACCGCAGTTTGAAATCGCGCTCGCGCTTGTTGTTGGCCGATCAGAGCGTTTTCTACTTCGACTCGAACTTGGTTCAACTGCTGCTGCAAACGTATTTCGCTTTGTCGCAAGGTAAGTTGGTCGCGTTGCATATCTTCTTTCGCTTGACGGTTGCGGATGGGAATATTGAGTGTGACGCCAGCCGAGTAGTCAGGAAAATTGCGTGAGAACACTTGCTTTAATGCCGTTGCGTAACCGCCCAGGAAAAATTGATCCACTGAATTTGCCGGCCTCAAGGTAAAGTTCTGGTTCGCTGCTCCAGGTACAGGGGGAATGGGAATTGTGTTCACGTCGCCAGCCAGGGAGTTGTTGCGAAGGTCAAAAAACGCGTCCAGGGTAGGCAGCATCGCATTCCGCGTTCCTTTCAGTCCTAACTTTGAATTTTCAATGGCAATCCGCTGTTGCTCCAATTCCGGTCGCAACTGGACTGCTTTTTGGATCATGTCTTGAACTGGCTGAATTGCTTCCGAATCAGGCATAGAAATCCGATCCGTGGGAATAATGTGTGCTTCAGACAGGCCAGGGCTGGAAATACCAGTTCGGCTCAGCGAATTCTTAAGCACTGTTTCTTGTTGCAGAACGTTGGTTTCGGAAATGGTCAAGTCCTGCTGGCTACGGGCCACCTCCGCTTCCGCTCGAATAATTTCAATTGGTGCCAGGGTTCCAATTTCCACTTGCTTCTTGTTGTCGTCATATAGTTTCTGATTCAACGTCAGCGCCTGCTTTTTTACACGCAGGTCCTCATTGAAGCTCACAAGATCCCAATAAATGTTGATCACACTGGAAACGGTGGTGATCACTTGTTGACGAAAAACCAATTCCGAAACGGTGATGCTATTTCTGGCAATGTGAATATTGCGGTGGTTCAAATCCAATCCAAAGCCTTGCAATAGTCGCTGGGTGACGGACAAATCTGCGGTCACTGAACGGGACGGGTTGAAGTCATTCCTACCTGCGTTTTGAAACAGAAAGTTGTTGTTAAACGATAAGGTGGCCGAAGTTCCAGTAAGCCAATTCTTCGACATTGAGACATTAGCTACCTTACTGTTGGAAATGAGTGAATTTGTGCCGGTTGCGAACAAACTAGTCTGCGGCGTTGTGCGATGCCCCCAACTGAGAGTGCTTTGGAACACTGGATCCAAACCCACCACTTGTGCTCCTGAAGTTGTGGTTGTTTGCTGTGCGCCTAATGAATTGGTCGCAATGCCGGCACCACCTACCGAACCAGCTGTTGAAGAATTACTCACACCCCCAGTAAATGCACGCACACCTCCGCCAGCCAGCGATCGCCGGTAATCGGATTGGGCGAGTTGGGGCCCATAGCGCTGCACTTCAATGTCAAGATTATTTTCTAGTGCAAGGGCAATTGCGTCTTGCAGCGAAAGGTAAATATTCCCTCCGCGCATCAATGAATCCAACCGGTTTGAGTTGGATAGCTTGATTGGCGCCACCTCTTTCCACTTATATGGATCGGTTGCATTATTGATCCAATCTCCCACGCGGTTCACGTTCATCTTAGGGGTTTGCGCAAACGAAGGCGCTGGAACCAGCATTAGGCTGGAAAGGATTATGCTCAGATAAGGTTTATAGGCCATGGGCGTTAATTGAAGGAAACGTTTCTCAACTAAGAGATGTTCCCGAAAAAGTACAGATCGGAAATTTCTATAGTAGCAGTTCATTGCCCAATCGGAAATTTTTGGCAACTCGCTAGTATGTAAAGACTTTGATTGCCTTGCTGAAGTTACCCTTGACCCTTGCTGGCCGAGCGCGGGAAAAGTCGTCCCACAATCGGACACTTCGCTGCTGCTATATTGGGCTAGCGTGACTGAGCAAACCACTAATCAAACTATGCGCCGCTTTGAAGAAACCGGTGCCTATCTTACTGGACATTTCCGCCTCACCAGTGGCTTGCATAGCCCGGAATTCCTGCAATGTGCCAAAGTATTACAGCATCCAGCAATCGCCGCTGAATTTGGGGAAAGACTTGCCGCCGAGTTTAGAACATTAGTGGGAACGGTTGACCTTGTGGTAGCGCCGGCCATGGGTGGCCTGATTATTGGACACGAGGTTGCTAGGGCCCTTGGGGTACGTTTTATTTTCACTGAACGGGATCCTGATGCAAGAATGGTTTTGCGGCGTGGTTTCAGCTTGCAACGTGGGGAGCGGGCGGTTTTGGTAGAAGATGTAATTACCACCGGCGGTAGTTCGATTGAAGTGATTGCATTGATCCAATCGCTTGGTGCCAGTGTGCTGGCTGCCGGGTCCATCATTGACCGTAGCGGAGGCAAAGCCGATGTGGGTGTAACGCGGGTTGCATTGGCAACCTTAAACGCAACTACTTATCCACCAGAGTCGTGCCCACTTTGCCAACAAGGCTTGGCAGTGGTCAAACCAGGATCGCGTCCGGGCAAGTAAAAATGCGCCGCATCAAAATCACACTGTCCTACGACGGTGGAGCCTACCACGGCTGGCAAATTCAGACCACCGGCTTAGTTACTATTCAAAGCGTTCTTGAAGAAGTACTGCTGCGAATTGAGAAGAAGCCAGTAACAGTGCTTTCATCCGGCAGGACGGACGCGGGAGTGCATGCTTTGGCCCAAACAGCGGCATTCTCCTTGGAAAACCCGTTGCCTTTGGAAAACCTCAGGCGCGCTATGAATTGGTTTCTGCCCACGGATATTCGAATTTTGGAGGTGGAAGAAGTTCACGCAACATTTCATCCACGCTTCGATGCAGTTTCGAAACTTTACGAATACCGGCTATTTCGCGAGGAAATATGCCCGCCCTTTGTTCGCCGCTACGTGCATTATTTTCCGTACCCGTTGAATGAAACCGTAATGATTCAAGCCGCCCCAATCTTGGAAGGTACCCACGACTTTTCCGCATTTGCGGCAGCCGATTCAAAAGATCCAAAGGGTTATTCAAAGGTTCGAACCATTTTTACGTCGACCGTGGAGCGTCAGGGCGATTGCCTGATTTACCAAGTTTCAGGCACAGGTTTTCTAAAGCACATGGTGCGGAATCTAGTTGGCTCGCTAATCGAAGTAGGGAAGGAAAACATTACGCCCGATCAACTGAGGGAACTGGTGGAAAATCCATCTGGCAACAAAGGCGGACCAACGGTTCTGTCACAGGGGCTGTTCCTAATCAGTGTGCAGTACTGAACTAACTCAATCGCCGGATCACCGTGCGTACTACTCCTTGGATCACTAATTCCGATCGGGGAATCAACTCTGGATAGGCCGGATTCTCTGCTTTCAAAAACCATTTGCCCTTCACCCGGACCAGCCTTTTCAATGTGCTTTCTCCGTCTATCAGGGCCACTACAATTTGTCCAGCATTGGGGGTTGGTGTTGGCTCAATCACAACAGTATCGCCGCTAAGAATTCCTGCATCTTTCATAGAATCTCCCCGAACCACCAACGCATAGCTTCCGTCTTTAGGTTTGAAGCCAAGGGTGGGCTCATCCAGATTCAGCCAACTTTCCGGACGCATAGCATTGAATTGCTGCGGTGCTCCCGCTGGAATTTGACCAAATAAGGGGATCGGAATTGGCGGCGGCGGTTGATCGGTTTGCGAAACTAAATCGATTTGCCTGGAGCCGCGTCGCGCCCGCTTGATCATCCCTTTCGTTTCCAGCGCCAGCAGGTGTCCGGCAATTCCATTAGGACTTGCAATGCCGAACTGTTTTTGAAGCTCGGGTATGGATGGGGAGCAACCGCATTCGCGCCGGAAATCCACGATAAAGTCATAGATGGACTGTTGCCGTTCCGTAAGCATGATAGTATAAACACTTACACGTTTTGGACTCTATGTCAACGCCCTCTCTTTTTGCCGAACCTCCGTCGCGGCTGGCCACTTCGCTTAAAGTGTTGGCGAGCCAAAATGTTTTCATTGGAATGAGTTCCTGGAAGTATCCCGGATGGATGGGGAAAATCTATCATGAGGAAAACTACCGCACTCGAGGCAAGTTCTCTCAAAAGAAGTTTGAGGAAACTTGTCTGGCCGAATACGCCGATACTTTTCCCATTGTTTGTGGAGATTTTTCGTTCTACCAATTTCCCAGCGAAGCTTTCTGGAGCAAGTTATTTGCCTCAGCCCCCAGTTCCTTGCAATTCGCCTTTAAAGCACCCGAAGAGATTACGGTCAAGCAGTTTCCAATCCATGCCCGCTATGGCCAGCGCGCCGGAATGTTGAATGAGAGTTTTCTCAATGCTGATGTTTTTGAACGAATGTTTCTGGAACTTTTGAAACCCTATCAAAACCGAACGGCGGTTATCATTCTTGAGTTTGGAACCTTTCCTAAAGCCGCAATGCAGGGTGTAGGAATGTTTGTTGCATTGCTGGATGAATTCCTTTGCAGACTGCCGCGAATGTTTCGCTATGGAGTTGAGACAAGGAATGCTGAATTCCTGGGCGTCGAATATTTCGAGTGTCTGCGGAAACATGGTGTTGCTCACGTCTTCAATGCCTGGACGCGGATGCCGGAACTGGATACGCAAATAAACTTGGCAGGCAGTATGACAGCCGATTTCGTGGTGACAAGGGCTTTGCTGAAACGGGAACGTCCTTATGAAGAGGCGGTGGCGAAGTTTGCACCATACACTCAGGTCCAGGAACCGAATATAGCCGCCCGCAAGGCCTTGGCCGACGTTGTTAAGCGTGCAATCCGGCAGAGAAAACCGGCGTATCTGTTCGTGAACAATCGGCTGGAAGGGAATGCCCCTGGTACCGTTGAAGGGGTCCTGGACATTTTGGAAAACGAATAGCGTTCACTGTTCTTTTTTCTTTCGGAACTGATCGAAAATTCCCCGAACGCTTTCAGCTGCATTCTGAATATCTTTCACTGACTTCATAGCGCCAGTAGCTGATTGCAATTTCATTTTTGCGATGCGCTCGCCATCTGGCACAAGGTGCGGTTTTGAAAGTAATCCAGTGGCCAGCAAGGGAAGGATCAACTCTCCTTTCTCATTGGCAAGCGCAGTTGAAAGAAAGCCTCCAATTTGGGTGCCTCCAGCGCTTCTGCTGATGTCCTTATCCAGCGTGGTCATCAACTTCATATTCACTTTTTCGTCCAGGAGATTGAGCGTACCAGCGGCTCCTAGTGAGCCTCCGCCGAATTCCAAGCGAATGTTGTCACTGGTGGCCAGACCGTTTTCAATCTTCATGGTGGCTGCAAGCTTAAGAAAATCTGTGAAGGAATTATCCTTCATTGCAAAACCGAGGAACCTGCCGATTCGGGCAAATTCATTCATCAGATTCAGACCGTTCAATCGCCCATCCAATAACTCGAACTTAAAGTTCCCACTCAACGATTTCGCCAATGGCTCGGTGGGATTCAAATTGAATTGAAAGCCGCCATCGGCACTCAGTTTGCCTCCAAGGATCTGTTTCAACCCTGTTGTTGAGCCCAGAAATTTAACTGCATCGATTGCATTAACTTTAGTGGAAACCTTCACCGCAACGGGATTTTGACGCAGGTCCGATTCGATGGAGGCCGTGATCCCACCACCATAGAGGTTCCCTTGCATCGGATCCATTTTAAGCGTTCCATGATTGAGTGAAAACTGTGTAACGACATTATCGAAGACAAGTGAACTTGTGATCAACTTTCCGATTCGCGCGCTGCCCTGCAATGCTTGCGTAATGGCAGTGGAACTCTTGCTGCTTTGTTTGCCACTTCCTTCCGACTGAGCTTGCGCGGTGGGGATGAGGGACAATTCAGGTGTGTTCACCTCAAATTGAATAAGCTTTGGCGTTGCGTGAAAAGAAGCATGGCGAAGCTGCACCGGCTTGTCCAGGCCAGCCACAACAATTTCCGTTTCGTTCAACGTTCCCGAAGCCCGATAGCTAAGTGCTGCAGGCTGTGCTGCCAATCCCTTAAATGTTGCTTGCAGCGCGATTTTGCCATTGGCATTGATACCACTCACATTCATTCCGAACGCTGAAGCAGACGCCAACATTTGTGCAATCGTTCCAGAAGAATCAATCTCCGCTTCAATCGCAGGGGCCTTGCCCACTTCAGTCACTTTCAGGTTTGCATTCGCCTTGAAGTCGCCGGACTCGACAGTAAATGGCTGAAACGAAGCCGTGTCCTGATCCAGCGTCATGATCAACGTGGAGATCCTTACCGGATGCTTCCATTCCTTTCGGCTCATCTGCAGGTTCTTGCCCTGGATGTTTGCCTTCATCTGTTCACCAAGGGTGACGCTGCCTTCAATTGCGCCTGAAAATGCCGGCTCAACTGCTGTCAGATTAGTGGAGAATTGAATGGCACCACTGGCTGGAGCCCGGACTGTACCGGTTGCACTGATTCCTTTCAAGCCTGCTTGGCTAACGTCCGTTAGTTGAAACTTTCCATCGAATCCCTTATCCACAATTCCTGAGACATCGACCAATTGTTTGCCCTCGCCGTGAAGGTGCCCCGAGGCCTGAACCTTTGCCGGCTTGCCCGGCTTGAAGTCATGTAGCGTTACATTGACGGCCGTCAAGGATTGAGCAACGGAGCCTGCTCTTGTAACCGTAAGCGTGGCATCTTTCACCGCCAGTTCAGAAATGGATAAGTTGCTTTCTCCAGCGCCTTCCCTTTGCTGTCTTAAGCTTTGAAAATTCCACTTCCCATCGGCGTTGCTGCTCAATCGTATTGTTGGATGAATGATTGCTAGCGAATCAACTTTCACGTGTTTGTTCAAAAGCGAACGCAGATCGAGTTTTACCAGAACCTCATCCGCAACCAGGAACGGTGGACTACCATCCCATCCATTTGCTTCGGCAACTTTCACATTGCTCACGCTGACGGACAAAGGAAAAATCTTCAGGCTAAGAGCTCCTAGTTCTACCTTGCGATTCAGACCAGTTTCAAGCGCCGATTGGATTTGCGGTCGAAAGCTGTTTGCGTGGAAAAACAAAGGAAGCAACGTAACTAAACCAACCAGCAGCGTTACGATTCCGCCAACGCCGAAAAGCAGTTTCTTCTTCATTCCTCATTTTCCCTTAGAAGGGAGTACCAATATATCCAGCCGTGATTCCTGTGATGGGCCGTAGTAAACCCGCTCAGTAGCTTTTATGAAATCGGAGCGCTTCGCTTTATAAATATCAACGAATTGCTGTGGATTGCGGTCAACCAAGGGGAACCAGGAACTTTGGATCTGGATCATGATTTTGTGTCCCGGCCGGAAGGTATGGAAAATATCTGGCAAGGTGAATTCAATCTTCTCCATTCTTCCAGGAACGAATGCCTCGGGAGTTTCAAAGCTCTTGCGGTACCGTCCGCGGAATGGTTCGCCGCGGATCAGTTGCTGATATCCGCCCATGCGAACATTGGCAGGGTTTGGATTCGGGTCTGGAAAATCTGAAGGATATACATCAATCAGTTTCACCACAAAATCAGAATCGGTGCCGGTGGTTGACACATAAAGAGTCGCTTTCAACGGCCCGGCCAGAGTTGTATCAAGTTCAAGAACCGGCGTTTGATACACCAGCACATCGGGTCGAGTGGCGGCAAAACGCTGGTCGTCCAGCATGTGTTCCTTCGTCATTGTGTTGGCGATGTAACCAACATAGGGAACCGGTCGAGCCGGATCACTTAAGTATTCGTCAAAGCCTTTGCCCGATGCTCTGGTCCATGCCAATGCGCCGTCAACGCCTAGATAGAGGCTGCGCGGCTCAGCACCAGGAGGCGGCCACGACGGATAGTTTCTCCAAACATTGGTGCCTGTTTCAAACACCACAGCTTCAGCCAATTTCGGATCTTTCTTGTCTTTTAAGAAAAATTCAAAAAAGGGAAGTTCCACGTTTTTGCGGTAATATTCAGAAGTCTTCGCGTTGAATTCAATGTTGCCCAACGCCTGTCCTGGATTGCTTGACCAGCCGCCATGCGCCCACGGACCCATCACCAGAATGTTGAAAGTTCCAGGCGAACTCTTTTCCACTTTTCGATATGTGCCCAGAGTACCGAACAGATCCTCTGCATCGAACCAACCGCCTACAGTCATGACCGCTGGTTTGATGTTATTCAAATGCGGAACAATATCACGTGCCTTCCAAAAGGAGTCGTAGTTGGGATGCTTGGCCATGTCGTTCCAGAAAGGAACGGCGTTCTTATTCATCTTCTCGTTGATCTCCGCCAGTGTGCCCATTTGCAGAAAAAGGTCGTAGCCATCGGGTGATGTGTAGTCGAAAGTTTGCAGTGGGGTGTTCTCCGCTTTGGCATGATTTTCGCGTGCGTTGTACCAAAGCCAACGGAACGCATGCGCTAAGTAAAGTGCTCCGTTATGATGAAAATCATCACCAATAAACCAATCGCCAACGGGTGCTTGTGGCGAAGCGGCTTTGAGTGCTGGATGCGCATCAATCATTCCCGTTGAAGTGTAAAACCCCGGATAAGAAATACCGTACATTCCGACACGTCCGTTGTGGCCCTCAATGTTCTTCAGCAAAAACGCAATGGAATCGTAGGTATCCGAACTTTCGTCCACATCTTTTGGGCCCTGTTTATTAGGGTTGTGAGGCCTGACCTGCTCAAATACTCCTTCCGATTTGAACCGTCCCCGCACATCCTGATAGGCAAAAATATAGCCTTCCTTGGGGAACAAATCCGAAGGGCCCAAAGTAGTGCGATACTGATCCGCGCCATATGGCTTCACGCTATAGGGTGTGCGGGTAAAAAGCATCGGATATTGCTTGGATGCGTCCTTCGGGACATATACAGAAGTGAACAGCTTCACTCCATCCCGCATGGGAATGTTGAAGTCGAACTTCGTGTAGTGCTCTTTAATGTACTCTACTCCCTGGCCCAAGCAGACAGGAATCAGGAGGAGTGGTAGCAGCGATTTAATACACATATCTTAAGGTGAGTTGTACCACGCGTGAAGTATCGTCAGCACGGGATGCTCCCACAAAGTTCAGCGGATTGTAAGTGCTCACGATCCTTCCAAAGGCAAGGCTCTGTGCTGATCGCGTCGGAAATGCGAACCGCGGTGAATTGGTGACGTTGTACATTTCTGCGCGCAATCGCAAAGAATGATTCTCGCGAAGGGCAGGGAAGCTCTTTGAAAGGCCCAAGTCCCAGTTCTTGATTCCAGACCCATAGAAGGTGTTGCGGCCAATCGAATCCTTGCCTGTTCCACCAGGGTCGAAAGGTCTTTGGGTTTGCGGCGTGCGGACGGTAGGATAGAACGCATCCACTGGGAAAGCATCCTCGGAAAACTGCCTGCCAGTTGCCGGGTTAATTCGCCCGTTGTCCAACGATAGTCCATAAAGTGCGTTATTCAACAGAATTGGGCGATCGTTTGTAACGCCGTCCGCATTCACGTCGTAGCCTGCTGTCACCGTAAACGGATTGCCGCTTGCATAGGTGTGGTTCCCGCTGATGGACCATCCTCCAACGGTGTAACCTTTCCATCCACGATCCTTTCTAAACCACGGCAGATCGTACCCATAGTTGATGTTTGCCCGATGCCGTTGATCAAAGTCACTCAGACCACGAAGACTTCGTGCTGAATCGAGTTCCGATAACGTCACCCCTTGGGAAAAGTCGCTTCCCGTATCGATCGATTTGGCCAAGGAGTAGGCCAGCATCCAGTGAAATCCTTTGCTGTAACGCTTGCGCACTTGGACCCGCAGTGCATTGTAATAGCTCCAGGATCCGTTGCTGAATACAGTTAGCAATGCGTAGCGCGGGTCGGGCCGTCGCTCGTTATACCGAGGCTGGGCCAATGAAATGAAACCGGGCGCAGGAGCCGTGTTTCCAAGGTTTGAATCAATTTTGTCGTAAAGAATTCCAGTGACAGGATCAGTGAATGGGAACCGCGAGCGATTGCTATTCGCGTTTTGAATCAGCCCAATTCCGCGGGTACGGGTATAGCCAACACTCAGAAGAAGGTCGCGCCCAATTTGCCGGTCAAGTGTCAAATTGTAATGCTGGATGGAAGGCATCTTCAGATCAGGCGAAATCCTTGCCAGTGAAATGCGAGGCAATGGGCGATTCGGATCGTAGACGTAACCGTTGGTAGAATCTCCAATTTCAAACGTTGGTCCAAAGGTTTGCAAAATTCCGTATGGATGTTGGGACCGCAGGCTGGCGCCGCTTTGCGAGAAGACGGATTGTGGAATGCGGCTGTGGAATAATCCAAATCCTCCACGCAGGCTTACCTTTTCCGGGCCGCCGATCAGCCACCGCAGCGCGGGGCTAATTTTCCTAGGCGACCATGCGAAGCCAAAGCGAGGCTCATAGCCTTTCGTAAAAGTTTCGTAGCCATAACTGATCTTGTTGTTTACTTCAGTTGGCTTCAGAACCACTTCATGGCGATATCCAATGTTCAGAGTGAACGTTGGAGTCAGCTTCCAATCGTCCATCACATACTGGTTGAATTCACCGCTTCGGTTTTGTGTATAGAAATTGCCGAAGCCTTTTTGGTAGCTGGCAACAAATCCTCGTAGGAAATTTTCATACCCCTCATAGAAATTAGCAGCGCCGCGGATTCCGCTGGATGTGAAATTGTAAAACCCGCGGGAGTTGTTGTCTGCAATATCGTCCAGATGTTGACGACGGAAATCCAAGCCTACTTTCAAAACATGTTTGCCGCGAACATGAGTCAGGTTGTAGTTGAATTGCTTGTCGGTTTGCCAGCGGTTGATTGGAAATCCGCCGGCAGAACCCATAGTTGTTGTAGTGTAGGCCGATGGGTTGGAGATGCGCACGATGGGCGTACCGTTGCCGTCGGAAATATCCACCAGCGTTGTTCGCAAACCTAAACCGAAGCGAAATTCACCGGAAGTGCTTGGAGAAAAAATATGTGTGTGAGTCAGCCCCATGCTTTGCTGTTTATTGTTTTGGAAAGCAGATTCTCCCTGAATCAATGAATCTGGCCTCCGGTGCTGGCGGCTGTATTGGTAGCGAACTGCAAAGATATCTTTAACGGAAACATTGTAGTCAACACGACCGCTGAAATCTTCGTCGGGATAGGTGGCCGGTCTGGTCGCCGTCAAGCAGTGATCGCAGAAGGCTAGGTTGTTGGGTTTTACTTTGGGGAATCGGGCTATGATGTCATCCAGCACTTTCTTGTCGGCTTGCAGGTTCGGATGTTCGTTGGGATTCAAACAGAGGCGGCAATCGCCGATTTGAATCTTGTCCTCGGGTAGAAAAATGTAGCGTGTGAAAGTGTTGTATTGCTGCAAGTACGTTTTTTCCGAACTGTGAAACAGGAACAGTTTGTTTTTCAGAATGGGGCCGCCAATAGTTCCACCAAACTGATTGCGCCGGTAGGGAGCGCGCGGAACAACCGGTGTGCCGTCAGGTTTTGACCCGGCGGTATTGTTGAAAAACCCATTGCTGTTTAGAACCTGATTTTGAAACAGCTCGTATAAGTCTCCGTGGATCCGATTTGTCCCTGATTTCGATTGCACCAGAATAACCGTGCCGCCGCGTCCGAACTCAGCCGAGAAGGCATTGGTGAGTACCGCGAATTCCTTGATCGAACTAACGTTCACATTTTGGCGGCTAGTGCCTTCCGAAGAATCGTCGTTATTCACACCATCTACTTGAAAGCTGGCGGAACGGCTACCTGTGCCATTGAACGAAGCGTAGCTGCCGCTGGAAAGCGTTGGATTGTTCACTCCAGAGAAACCGCCGCTCGATTGAAAGCCAGGCATCATTTCTAACAGCGCCAGCATGTTCCGCGATGAAAGCGGCCTATCCGCAATTTCTTTTTCGCCAACACTTCCGCGCTGCTCGCCTCTCGAAGTTTCGACTAAGGTGGCCTCAGCCTCTACCGTGATTTCGGTTTGCACCGTGGCCGGTTTCAAAGCAAAGTCCAAGGCCTTGGTAGTGCTCGAATCAACCTGGGCATTCCGTTGCACTCCACCAAATCCCGGCGCTTCCGCTTTTAATTGATAAGCTCCAATGGGCAGAAAGCTCAACTGAAAATATCCTTTGTCATTGGATACGGATTCCCTTTTAAGGCCTGTCTCAATGTTCGTGGCTGTGAGACGTGCTCCTACCAGTACCGAACCGGAGACGTCATTTACATGCCCTTCAAGTGACCCGGTAACTGTTTGGGAAAGCAAAGGGAAACAAGCGAGAAGAAATACTAGGAAGCGGCAAAGCATGTTGATATTATGCAGCTAGTAGCGGTTTCAATCAAGACAAATGCCTGACGCCAAGAATTCCCCATCCAATATTTCCCCCATTGATCGTGAGGAATTGAACAAAGATCTAGGCCTTGGTGGACGCCTCACCAACCAGTCGCAACTGCGCGCCATGAATCCGGATGGCAGCTTCAACGTGGATCGCTATGGAACGTCAAGGTGGGAGGCGCTGAACCTTTATCACGCCCTTCTTACTATGTCTTGGTACAAGTTTTTAGCCCTGGTAGTGTTCTCCTATTTCTTCGTGAATACTATGTTCGCTTTTGGCTATATGCTGTGTGGACGAGGCGCCGTGGCTGGCATAAAGGACGGATCGTTTGGATTGCGGTTCATGGAATCGTTCTTTTTCAGCGTTCAAACACTGGTAACTATTGGTTACGGAAAAATGACGCCGGAAGGGATTCCTGCAAACATCCTGGTTGCGTTTGAAGCTTTGACGGGATTGCTCGGATTTGCACTTGCCACCGGCTTACTGTTCAGTCGATTCTCGAGACCCATCGCACGTCTGCGTTTCAGCCAGAATGCAGTGGTTGCCCCGTTCATGAATGGACGCGCGTTGATGTTCCGTCTGGCCAATAGCAGCACAAATGAATTGGCCGAAGTACGGGCCAGGGTAACGGTGTTGCTGTTGGAAGAAAAGAACGGGCAAATGGTGCGTAAATTTCATCAATTGAATCTGGAGCGCGATCGCGTTGGATTCTTACCGATTCAGTGGGTAGTGGTTCATCCGATTGATGAGCAGAGCCCATTTTTCGGCCAGACGAAGGAAGAGTTTTTCGCGTGTCAGCCTGAAGTTCTGGTGTTAATTAGCGCAACGGACGAAACGTTCATGCAGACGGTTTATACCCGTTACTCCTACCGTTTTGAAGAAATGGTTTGGGGAGTGAAATTCAAAGACATTTACGAGACTGCGGCCGACGGCCGAGCCAGACTGGATGTTAGACGGCTTGACGAATATTTCCCGATTGATTTGCCGTAGTCTACCAATGCGTTCGCTTGTTAGGGCAAAGGCCGCTTCGGCGCGGCGAAATGCAGTTGAGAAACAAAGGAAGTTTATTCGCCGAAGCGAGTCCGTTTTGCGCTTGTTTCTTAGTAGTATCGAGCCATGATTTCACGACGTACCTGCTTATCCACTAGCCTTGGCATGCCCCGTCTTCTTAGCGCAGAATAATTGAAAGGTGCAATGAAACTTGGCGTGGAATGGATCACCACTGGCGGTCCGGGGTCGCCTACCTATTCCGCAGAAGGCCGTGTTGAGCGTCGGCCGAGCGACACAGCCACAGCTCCATGGAAGGAGGTGGAACTTCGTCAAATGCAAGAGCGCGCCACTTCCTTCGGTCTCAAAATCGGCAATATCATGCTGCACGATTTCCACAACGCGATTCTTGGCCGTCCTGGTGCGCTGATGATATTGAAAAAGTTTGCGAATCTATTCGTGTTGCGGAGGAAGTGGAAATCCCCATTGTTGAATACAATAGGTAGGTACGCCCTTCGCGCAATGGGCGGCTATTACGAAATGACCGTCCGCAGCGACACGGTCGTTGGCGCTCACGAATATGATCCCAGCCGGAATCTGCCTGCGCTTCCAAACATCGGCACTCACTCCGCTGCCGACCTCTGGTCACGTTACGAGAGGTTTCCTAAGGCCGTTGTCCCTGTTGCCGAACGCGCGGGTGTGCGTCTTGCGGTACATCCTAACGACCCGTCTCCGCCGCGCTATCGCGGCATTGAACAGATTCTTGCTTCTGTCGACGGACTAAAGCGCGTTTGTGAAATCGTCAAAAGTCCGGCAAATGGAATTACTCTTGATACTGGTGTAACCCGCGAAAATGGGCGCGAACTTTGTTGAAACCATCCAATGGTTCGGGCGAAGGGATCAAATCAATCACGTCCATTTCCGCAATGTGGTGATGAATGTGCCGTGCGAAAAATACACTGAAACGTTTATCGACACAGGGGACAACGATATGATGGCTTGTCTGCGCGCACTGAACCGCACCCGCTACCCGCGCTTGCTTCATCCCGATCATGTCCCGAAATCTCCCAACGACGCCAATCAACTTGCTAGCTGGGGTTATGCCGTTGATCATATTAAGGCAATGCTTCATAAACTCTAGCGAAGTCGCTCGCTAAAGCAACGAGGCTGCGGCCTCGTCTATGTACCATTCCGTTGGGCCACGATCAGTAAGGGCGAGTTGCACCGGCATCTCCATGGGGTCTTTCTCGCATTCAAAAACAGCCTTCAACGGCAAGGCCTTGTCCGCGCCGGCAATCAAGGCTATGCGAAAATTCGCGCGTTGAATGGGACCGGGCAGTAGCGTGATTCTCCACTGTTTCTTGTTTTCCACATATAAAGCCGCTACGATTTCAGTCAGATTCTTTATTGCCGGTTCTCCAGGAAACAGGCTTGCGGTATGGGCGTCGTCTCCCATTCCCAGTTGCACAATGTCAAAAACAGGTAACTCATCTGGAGGCAAATTGAAGAACGAAACTATGTCTTCCTTGTAGCGTTGGGCTGCTTCTTTTGGTGCTAACTCCGACGGAATTCTGTGAATAGTAGGCCGAGGGTACTTTAATGAATCCAGCAGATACTCTTTCGCCAGTCTGTAGTTGCTTTGTTCATCGCTGGGGTGCACCGCCCGCTCGTCTACCCAAAATAGATGCACGGTTGCCCAGTCAATTTGGCGATTCACAAGCTCTTGAAAAAGCAATTTCGGTGTGGATCCGCCTGAAACGGCCAAGCTAACTTTGTTGGTTTTTCGGGCGGTTGCAGCGATGATCTTTGTAATGCGGTCTGCCGCCGCGGATGCCGCGGCTTTTGCTGTTGGGTGTCTAAAAATGTCCGGCATTTGATTACTTGATTACTTACTAAAAACAAGCGAGGCTGCTACAGATTGCTCAAAGTTGCAGTCCTTACCGAGTATGGAAAGTTCCTCATGCAGCAAGGTATGGTCTTCACGAGGGGGCATTAATACTTGATGATGCATTCCGTCGATCTCCACCGTAATCCTATCGGGCCCACTGGCGATTACGGAAGCTTGTCTCACTCCCGCTGAAATCGTGATGCCCTGCAATCCTTGATCTACAGTGTCAGCGGCATTCACAAATGTCACCTTCGCAGACGGGAGCCGCGCTGCCAGCCACGCTGCTGCATAGCAACAATCGGTTGTGGCTTTAACGCCGCTGTGTGCAATGGTGACTTCGTCGATTTGGGGTATCAAGGCAATCCAGGATTCCTGCTCAAAAACTTGAGCAAGTGCTTCGCGCCAAATGGTCAGTCGCGCCCAATTCAAATCCTTAAGACGCCATCCCCCGGCAGTCAATTGCTGAATTCGTTGAATCGCCATGGCTGCTTCTTTATGCGCAGTATCCACAATCACCGTGCGTGCAATCTTCAACAACAGTTCGAATTCCGGCTGGAAGAGCAAAGAATCAGTCTTCATCCATAAGATCACTGGTAGATCAGGGACCGTTAATCCTAACACCGCCGAGTAAACATCAGGGATACGATCAAGCGAAGCAGAAATTTCAATTTGTTCGGAGCACAGTTGCTGGCGCTGTCCGAAAGGCATCCAACATCGCGCAAACACCCGCGAGCCCAGCACATTTTCAGCCCCTGTTTGGAACCGCAAAGAAATGGCACGTCCGGGATGTTGCTGCATTAAATCAGCGGCAGTCTCTGAAGCTGCGTCTGCATCCTCATCATTGGAACTGGCTATCAGCAATGTCATGGAACATGCTCGAATCACGCCACTGGCTGCTTTGGTAGCATCCTCCTTACCAAGGTCAACCCACAGGTTGGCCAGTTCCTTTAGAATTTTTTCAGGCTGAACGGCTGTGGGCATTACGGCACCCTCCAAGTGTGTCCGCGGCGCGCCAACATTTCATCCGAGGCTTTGGGTCCCCAAGTCCCGGCGGCATAGTTGGGGAATGGATCATCTTTACGCGCTGCCCAGGTATCCAGAATAGGTTGGACAACAGACCAGGAAGCCTCCACCATGTCCTGACGAGTGTAAAGTGTGGCATCGCCCAACATTGCGTCCAGCAGCAATGTTTCGTAGGCGGCTGGAGTGCGCACTCCGAAGCTTGATCCATAATTGAAGTCCATCGAAACGGGTCGAAGTGTCATTCCAGCACCAGGTTGCTTTGATGAAAAACGAAGCGAAATCCCTTCTTCAGGCTGAATGCGAAGTACTAAAAGATTTGGCCGGGCGGTTTCAACTTGTCCGGCATCCGTTGTCGTTTTGAAAAGCGAATGGGGGACTGAATTGAAGCGAATCGCGATATCGGTAACGCGCTTAGGCATCCGCTTGCCGGTTCGAATGTAGAAAGGCACACCAGCCCAACGCCAATTTTCCACGAAGAAGGTAGCCGCGGCAAACGTATCTGTCATCGCCTTTGGATTCACATCTTTTTCCTGCCGGAATCCAACAACGTTGTTGCCGCCAATACTAGCCGCGCCGTATTGGCCCGCTACAGTATTTTCCATCACCTCTTCGGGCTTCCAAATGCGAATGGAACGCAGCAGTTTTGCTCGCTCATCACGCACAGCACTGGATTCAAACACCGCGCTTGGTTCCATGGTCACGGTGGCCATCACTTGCAGCAGGTGATTTTGAATCATGTCGCGAAGCGCACCGGCTTCCTGATAATAACCTCCGCGCCCTTCCACACCGATGGATTCTGCAGCAGTGATTTGGACGTGGTTAATGTAGTTGCGATTCCACAGAGGTTCAAAAATTGGATTGCCGAAACGGAATGCCAAAATGTTCTGCACCGTTTCTTTACCCAGGTAATGATCAATGCGGTAAAGCTGTTGCTCCTGGAAATGTTCGTGTAAAGCGATTTCTAATTCTTTGGCGCTTTCCTGATCATGTCCGAAAGGCTTTTCCACAATCAGCCTCCGCCAACCCTTATCCTGCTTGCTGAGTCCCGCTTTACCCAGGCCTGCTGCGGCTGGAGCGTATTGACTTGGTTGCGTGGAAAGATAGAACAGAACATTGCCGCTGGTGCCGCGTTCCACTGCAATTGCATCCAGCCGGCGACTTAGTTCTTCAAAGCTTGCGGTGTCGCTAATATCACCGGATTCATAAAAGAGCCCGCGTGCAAACTCTTGCCAAAGCGTTTCATCGAAAGGACTATTTTCCAGGAATTCCTGAACGGATTCACGCATTTTCCCACGGAAATCATCATCGGAAAGCTTAGTGCGCGAAACTCCTACAATGGCAAAGCCAGGAGGCAAACGCCTCTCGTAAGCTAACCGGTATAGCGCCGGTACCAGCTTTCTTTTCGTCAAGTCGCCGTTGGCTCCGAAGATGACGATAGTGCAAGGCTCTATGCGCCGTTCGAAGCGCTGTGGATCTAGAAACGGATTGTCACCGGGCATTCTTTACAAACATAGCATGCGATACTTGATCGAAAATGCTCAAAATATTTGCAGCGCTGGATGATCTGTTCTTTCTTGTGAAAATTCAAGAAGGGGCAAAGCAGGCCGGATTGGAATTGACTCAGTTGCGCACCGCAGAGGCCATCCGTGCCAAAGCTGGGGATCTCCCCGACTGTTTCGTGTTCGATTTGAATTGCGCTGCCACAAAGCCCATCGAAAGTGTTCAATGGTTACGGGAGCAATTCGGCAAGAGAGTGCGCATCATCGGCTTTCATTCCCATGTGCAGGAAGAACTGAAGCGCAAGGCTCTGGAAGCTGGTTGCGATCAGGTTTTCGCCCGCTCTGTCATGTCCAGCAAAATGGCCGAAATCCTTTCATTCGGAAAACTGACAACTCTGGGTGAATCGAATTAGCGCTTCCAATGTTTTTGCGGCAGATCCGGAATCAATGGACTGTGCCGCCAGCCGGACTCCTTCCAGAAGATCGGTGGCTTTATCAGCAACGACCAGTGCTGCTGCGGCATTGGCCAGTACAATGTCGCGGCACGATCCTTTTTCACCGCTCAAAATTGCCCGCGCAATGGAACAATTTTCCTCCAGGCTCCGGCCTTTCAAAGCCGCGGCACTTGCTTGTGGCAACCCAAAATCCTGTGGGTGCCATTCCAGTTGTTTCACTTGGCCTGGCCTCACTTCGAACACCGTGGTTGAACCTGTCGTAGTGATTTCATCGAGCCCATCGCTTCCATGGACCACAAAGCCGTGCTCCAATTCAAGGCGACTCAACGCTCCAGCCATTAACGCGGCTGCTTGCACATTTGGCGCACCAATCAACTGTGCCGTTGCCCCAGCGGGATTCGCAAGCGGTCCTAATAGGTTAAACACGGTTCGAAGCTTCAGTTCGCGTCGCGCCGGTTGGGCATGACGCATTGCAGGATGCAACACCGGAGCGAATAGAAAACCTATGCCAGTTTCACGAATGGATCGTGCCATCTGCGCTGGTTCTATGGATATGTTCACACCCAAGGCTTCTAGCAGATCAGCGCTTCCAAACAGGGAACTGATGGACCGGTTGCCATGCTTGGCAACGCGCACTCCTGCTCCGGCAACCACGAATGCGGTTACAGTCGAAATGTTGAACGTGTTACTGCCATCACCGCCAGTGCCGCACGTATCCAACAGCCTTTCCCCGTGCAAGCCCACTTCCACATGAATTACGCGTTGACGCATCACCTTGGCAAAACCGTAGACTTCATCTGGCGTCTCGCCCTTCATTTTCAGTGCAACTAGAAAGGAAGCGATCATGGCAACAGACGCCTCACCGCTTAGAATGACCTTCATGGCCTGTTCGGCATCCTCGGCTGACAGATTTTCGCTTTGAACTACTCGTTCCAGATAGGGCAAAAGTGGCATGCTATAATTGAAGTTTACCCTATGAAAATCCATGAGTATCAGGCGAAGGCCATCCTGGCCGGCTACGGGGTCCCTGTGCCCAAGGGCAAAGTTGCCTTTTCTGTAGCAGAAGCCGAGGCCGCGGCTAAAGATCTTGGCGGTGTTACCGTCGTAAAAGCTCAGATACATGCTGGTGGGCGCGGCAAAGGCGGCGGCGTTAAAGTTGCCAAGACCTTTGAAGACGCCTCCGCTGCTATCAACAGAATTTTGGGTATGCAATTGGTGACGCATCAAACTGGTCCGCAAGGTACCAAGGTCCATCGGTTGCTGATTGAAGAAGGCTTGCCGATTGCCAAAGAACTGTATCTTGGCATCACGCTTGATCGCGTTCAAGGTAAGAACGTTTTCATGGCATCCAGCGAAGGTGGCATGGATATTGAAGAAGTGGCTGCCCACACACCTGAAAAAATCCTGAAAGAAATTATTGAACCTGGCATTGGCCTTTCTGCCTTTCAGGCTCGCAAATTGGCATTTGGTATTGGCGTTCCTGCGGCTAGCGTTAATGCAGCAGTGAAAGCGATGATCGCGTTGTCCAAGGCTTATGACGAAATTGACGCCTCGTTGGCCGAAATCAATCCGTTCATTTTGCTGCAAGACGGTCGAGTGATGGCGCTGGACGCCAAGATCACGATCGATGACAACGCACTGTTCCGTCACAAAGATTTTGAGGCCCTGCGCGATTTGAACGAAGAGGATCCACTGGAAGTGGAAGCCTCGAAGTTTGGTTTGAACTACATTAAGTTGGATGGCAACATTGCGTGCATGGTGAATGGTGCAGGGTTGGCAATGGCCACCATGGACATCATCAAGTACAGCGGCGGTGAACCTGCGAACTTCTTGGACGTAGGCGGCGGTGCCAATGAAGAGCAAATCAAGAACGCCTTCCGCATTCTGCTATCTGATGTGGCTGTGAAAGCAGTGTTGATAAACATTTTCGGCGGCATTCTACGCTGCGATGTTTTGGCTCGCGGTGTTGTGAATGCTGCGCGCGACCTTGGCATTCAAGTTCCCATCGTCATTCGTATGGAAGGAACCAACGTTGAGGAAGGTAAGAAGATTTTGCTGGAATCGGGTTTCAACTTTGGAGTGGGTGATGGCATGAAGGACGGAGCAGAGAAGATTGTGAGGGCCGCCCAATGAGCGTACTTGTAAATAGGAAAACCCGCTTGCTGGTGCAAGGATTCACTGGTAGCCAAGGCACTTTTCACGCGGAGCAGTCCATTGCATATGGAACCACTGTTGTTGGCGGCGTGACACCGGGCAAGGGTGGCCAGAAACATTTGGATCGACCTGTGTTCGACACTGTTGCACAAGCCGTGAAAGAAACGGGTGCCGATGCAACCGTGATATTTGTACCGCCTCCATTTGCTGCAGATTCCATTATGGAAGCCGCAGATGCTGGTATCGCCCTGATCGTTTGCATCACCGAAGGAATTCCCACCCGCGACATGATCGCGGTGAAAGAGTTTTTGAAGTCACACAAATCGCGTCTGATTGGGCCGAATTGTCCAGGCATTATCACTCCTGAAGAATGCCGCATCGGAATTATGCCAGGCCATATTCACATGAAGGGACCAGTGGGTGTTGTGTCCCGCTCTGGGACTCTGACTTACGAAGCAGTTGGGCAGTTGACCAAATTAGGGATTGGACAGTCCACTTGCATCGGCATTGGTGGCGATCCAATTATTGGCACCACTCATATTGACGCTATCAAGTTGTTCAACGACGATCCCGATACTCACGCCATTGTGATGATTGGCGAGATTGGTGGCAACAATGAAGAAATTGCGGCTGATTGGATTAAGCACAATGTGAAGAAGCCGGTGATCGGTTTCATCGCGGGGCAAACGGCACCTCCCGGCCGTCGCATGGGCCATGCCGGAGCAATCATTTCCGGCGGCAGCGGGAAAGCGGAAGACAAGATCAAGGCCATGGAAGACGCAGGAATCACCGTCTGTGCAACTCCGGCCGAAATTGGAGAAAAGGTTAAAAGTAGATTATGAGTTTGGAACGCACCTACGCAATGATTAAGCCGGACGCTGTGGCGGCTGGCAATTCGGGAAAGATTATTGACCTGATTGAGCAGAACGGATTTCGCATTGTAGCCATGAAGAAGTTGCGCATTACCCACGAACAAGGGGAGGCGTTTTATGGTGTTCACAAAGATCGTCCCTTCTTCAAGAGCCTTGTTACATTCATGACCGAAGGCCCCATTGTGGCACTTGTCATGGAACGGGAAGATGCCATTAAGAAGTGGCGCGATGTTATGGGTGCCACCAATCCAGCAAATGCTGCCGAAGGCACAGTGCGCAAACTTTATGCCACAAGCATTGAACGCAATGCTGCCCACGGTTCTGATGCTCCCGAAACGGCTGCCGATGAAACTCGATTCTTCTTCAGTGCTTCTGAACTTTTGTAATCGCGCAATCCTGATTTGCTGTTTTCCTCCTCTTATTGCGGCTGATGTTCATCCGAGCATTGGCCGCCTTAAGACCGATCTTGAATATCTAACCTCTCCTCAACTTGCCGGTCGTGCTTCTCTTGCACCAGGTGCCAAGCTCGCGGCTGAATACGTCGCTAAACAATTTCAACAAGCCGGTATTGAGCCCGCCAATGGAAATTCCTATCTTCAGGAATTTACAGTAACTGCGAATACATTGGATGCCGCAAACAGCACTTTGACAATGGGTGAATTGCAACTTGTGGCAACGAATCATTTCACGGGTGCTTTTCACCGGAACCTTTCTGTCAAGGCCAACGCTGTATTTGTAGGTTATGGCATAACTGCGCCAGAGTACGGGTATGACGATTACAAAACCGTGGACGCCAGGGGCAAGATTGTTTTCCTCTTCGATCGTGAGCCGCAGGAAGCCGATCCGAAAAGCATTTTCCTTGGACTGGGCTTAACCCGCTATGCCAACTATCGTTCCAAATTGAAAAATGCACAGGCCCATGGTGCAGTGGCGATGGTTATCTTTCGATCGGCCAAAACTACCGCAGCAGTGGTACGCAATCCTTCCCCAACACGGGGCAATGCCGAACGGCAAATTGAGGATGGAGTGAAAATTCCCTTCATCAATTTGAATGAGTCGGGTGCGAACAAATTGCTGCCCAATTGGCGATCAATTCAAGAAAAGCTGGATGCGTCGGCAAACCCGCAGTCATTTATTTTGCCCACTGAGGTTGAGTTGCAACTGAAGCATTCCAAATTCAAGCAAGGCACAACTTGGAATGTTGTTGGAATGATAGAAGGGTCCGATAGAACGCTAAAAGAGGAAACGATCCTGCTAACGTCCCATCATGACCATCTGCCAGTGCGATCAGAAAAGTACTATCCGGGTGCCAATGATAACGGTTCGGGCACGGCGGGGGTAATAGAACTGGCTCGTCTTTTTCGAGAATCGAAACAACGTCCTAAGCGAACTATTTTGTTTGTTAGTTTTGGTGCTGAGGAAAACTTTCTGCTTGGGTCTTTCTATTTTGTGGACCATCCTTTGCGACCACTTGCTACCACACGTGCCGTAATTAATCTGGATATGATCGCCCGCAATGAGGCGCATGTTCCATCCACCGAGGGACGGTTGATAATTCCGTCCGACACTCGCAATCAGCTAAACCTAGTGGGAACTATATATAGTCCTGGTTTGCAGAAAGCAATTGAAAAAGGGAATCGTCGGGTTGGTCTGCAATTCGACACGAAGTTTGAGCGCGAATCCACACAGAACATTTTGTTCCGTTGCGATCACTATCCGTTCCTTTTGGCTGATATTCCCGCAGTTTGGTTGTTTGGGGGGTTGCATCCTGGCTATCACGAACCTGAGGATACTGTAGACAAATTAGATTTCACTAAGCTTGAAAAAGTACTCCGATTGGCATTCCAAACCGTAATGGAACTGGCCAACTCAAAGGCTTCGCCAGGATTCCGTACGGGACCATAAGCACTGGTTGCCGGTACTTTCAGTTCATGCAATAAAAGGCCAACAGTGCGAAAAAGGAAGAAGCCCAATGCGTCGGTTCCTTCTCAAATTTGCCTATGGTTTTCGAAAGACTCAAGCCAAGCAGTTATCCCCCCCACGAACGGAAAACGACATTATGAAATCCTTGTGGAAACTGGCAACAGCCATCTCATTACGCAGCGGGAAGAATCCGATTATTCGTCGGCCTTAATCCTAGAAACGGCAGTTGCAAGCCGTAACCGGCACCATGTCTGCCCAACTCGTGAAATCCGTCCCGGATTTCGCAGCCCTCCGCACCTTAGTCCCACGCCTAGCCCCACGATTGAATTTAGAATCGAAAGAGCGCTCACCATTCAGGTGACAGATGAGTTCCACGCAACTGTCAGTGGGTACGGGAGATGATCTATGGACGGTGCGTCAACTGCCGTTTTTGGGTTAATACAACAAGTATTTTTGCCTGAGCGCTAAAAACGGTTTTAGCTGATCGTCAATCCGGTCGAAAATCATCCGAGGATCTTCCAGTTTCCCAATTGCATCGATCACCGACTGATTCCCTATAAGTTTCAAGTTCACTTTCCAATCGATTTTGCCTGGATGCAATCTTTCATAGGCCACTGCAAGCTCAAGCCCCAGCCTGACTGAGAGGAACTGCTCCCGGTCGGTGATCATGAATCGTAATCCCTCAACCCTTGTGCCTTTGAAATACGAATCCGTTGGCTGAAGCCATGTGGGGTAAATCCGAACTCCCGGAATTTTCCTTTGGTTCAACGCTTGCGCCAACGCCCGGGCATTCATCCAATCGGCTCCCACCTGTTCAAACGGTGCATCGGTACCTCGGCCCACGGAATAGTTCTTCGAATATTCCATCATTCCAACTCCAGGGTACAGCAGCGCCGCTTGCAAGGAACGCATGTTTGGCGATGGATTAGTCCACGGCAAACCTGTTGAATCAAACCAATCGCCGCGCTGCCAGCCTTTCATTTGGATCACGTGAAGATCTGCGCCGATGTTTAATTTCCCATTGAACATGCGCGCTAACTCGCCCAGCGTCATCCCGTGACGCAAGGGCAATGGATAGGCCGCAATAAAGCTTTCTAATCCTGCGTCCAACATTGGTCCTTCCACGTGGACGCCGTCGATTGGGTTAGGACGGTCCAGAACATAAAATGGGATTTTCCGTTTAGCCGCTTCTTCCATTGCATAGAGCATGGTGGCTGGGTAGGTGTAGAAGCGCGTACCAATGTCTTGAATGTCGAATACCAATGCATCCAGGTCTTTCAACATTTCTGCAGATGGCCGCCGATTCTTCCCTGCGTACAGACTCCAAACTTTCAACCCAGTTTTTTCATCTTTGGTATGGCCGATGTTCTCGTGGTCTTCTTTCCCGAAAAGTCCATGTTCCGGAGCCAGCAAGGAAACCAGCTTTACTCCTGCCCTTAACATCACATCGATGTTCCGCTCGCCCTTCTTGGTCAATCCGGTGTGGTTGGTAATCAACCCTGCTCGTTTCCCTTTCAACATCGCAAAGCCCTCTGCGGCAGCTACGTCAAGTCCTGTATCAACAGATCCATTGCGCGCCACAGTTCTGCGAACCCCTGCGCCTGCAATCGTTTCGTTGTATCCGGTGAGAATCATGCCTGGGGAATCCAGTCCTGCATTCGCCGCAACGATTGTGGCAATGCGTGCTCGTAACGCTGTATTTGCTGGACGACGAAAAGGATGCACGCTATTCGACATCAGAATTACGTAGGTTTTTGTGGAAGGGTCCATCCACATGGAAGTACCTGTAAACCCTGTATGGCCGAAGGATCCGATGGGAAACAATTCGCCGCGATTGGAAGAAAAAGGACTGTCGATATCGGGGCCCAATCCCCGCAGAATCGGCTGATCGGCGGGTGTGCCGGGTTCGGTAAATTTGCGAACCGTTAGCGGGCTCAAGATTCTCTTACCGCCAAGTTCGCCGCCATTCAATAGCATTTGTGCGTATCGAGACAAATCGCGTGCAGTGGAAAACAGCCCGGCATGACCGGCAATTCCGCCCATGAATTTCGTCGTCTCATCGTGAACAATTCCTCTCAATGGGCCGGCATCGCCAGGGTAATGCTCTGTTGGCGCAATCCGGCTCCGCAACTCTGCCGGCGGTTGATACATTGTTTCTTTCATGCCCAATGGTTGGTAAATGTTCTGCCTGGCAAATTCCGGTAGAGGCTTCCCGGAAACAACGTGGACAATTTCTCCTAACAGGATGTAGTTAATGTCGCTATAAATAAATCGCTCCCCAGGTGCAGCAACGGGCCTATCGATCAGCGCTTTCTGGATGCCGGTTTCATACCCTTTCCAAACGGGCTTCAAATCCAAATCAGGCCGAAGACCGGAAAAATGGGTCAGCAACAAGCGCACGGTGATATCACTTTTCCCGCCCTGGAATTTAGGCAGGTAGACGGTAACCTTATCGTTCAGCCGGACCTTCCCTTGCTCCACAAGTTTCATGATGGAAACAGAAGTGGATACAACCTTAGTTAGGGACGCACAATCAAAAATCGTATCCAACGTCATAGCTTCTTTTTGAGGAACCAGTGCTCTGTTCCCGTAGGCTTTTTCATACAGGATGCGATCTTGCTGGCCAATCAGGATCACTGCCCCGGGCAATGCATCGCGGCTCACCGCGTCCTCAATCAATTTGTCAATTTCGGCGCTCGGATAGGTTTGCGCCAAGCCCGCAATTGAAGCCAAAAGAATTACAAAAAGTGATTTCATGCCAGCTTCTTCGCCAATCCTTCCAGAGTCATTGCCAGGTCAATATCCTTTTGCGTAATGCCGCCGGCGTCATGTGTTGTCAAATCCACGTTCACTTTGCTGTATACGTTAAACCATTCTGGATGATGGTTCATTTTCTCAATTGCCATGGCCGCAGTTGCCATGAATCCAAATGCGTGGATGAAGTCGGGAAACTGGTATTCGCGGTGAAGTTTGCCTGCCACAACGGTCCACCCAGGAAGCTTGCTGAGGGTTGCTGAAATTATTGCTTCGGGAAGTTTGTCCATACAGTTATCATAGAGCGATGTCCCGCATTCTGCCCCGGCTCCGCTGGAACCTAGACATAATGCCTTCGCCAGTTGAAGACCGGCCAGGGTTAATGATTCGTGATTCGTACGGCTATTCCGGCCGCACTCTGATCCTTCCGCCGCAAGTGGTCCCCTTCTTGCAGTTCTTTGATGGTGAAACGGAAGAGAACGAGCTTTCTGCTCAACTGGTGCGTGAAACTGGCGATTTGGCGATTACGCGAGTCAAGGATCAGGTTTGGGAAGCTCTAAGCCAGGCAGGATTTTTGGAAGATGAAGTCTATGCCAAAGCTCGGAAAGAAAAGCACCGTGAATTCGCCGAAGCCGAAGTTCGAGTGGCTAGCCATGCCGGCGGAGCCTATCCGGATACCCCTGAAGAATTACGCACAGTGTTTAATGAGTACATGTCGGGGCCAGGTTCAAAAGGCCTGTCTCAGGTAAAGGCAATTGCCGCACCCCATGTTTCGCCCTTCGGCGGGTATGATTCCTACAGATCAGCCTATTCTGCATTGCGGCCAAATTTAGATATGGATCGGACCTTCATCCTGCTGGGGACGTCTCATTACGGAGAGCCTGGTAAGTTTGGCTTGACTCGAAAAAATTACGTTTCTCCTTACGGTGCCGCTGAAACACAAACTGCATTGGTGGACGAACTTCTTGCGAATGCACCAGGAGCGATCGCAATGGAAGATTACTGCCATTCCTTCGAACACTCCCTCGAATTTCAGACGGTTTTTCTGCAACATATTCTTGGACCACGAGTGCGCATATTGCCAGTGCTGGTCGGCTCCTTCGGGCTGGATATGCAGAACAGTCAACTGCCCGAGAAGAATGAAGATACCGCCCGGTTCTTTGATGCGTTAGGTGAAATAGGAACTCGGCTTGGCAATAAAGCCTGTTGGGTGCTGGGTGTGGATATGGCACACATGGGCCAACGCTACGGCGATGAGTTTGAGGCAAGAGCGAATCAAGGGGAAATGGTGGAAATAGCAGCGCTGGACAAAGCAAGAATGGATGCGATTGCCATTGGCGATATCGCAGCCTATTGGAACCTTACATCAGAAGGCGGGGATGATTCGTTGAAATGGTGCGGATCAGCTCCGTTCTACACATTTTTGAAAGCAGCCCCAGGTCTGCGGGGCACGGTTGAACACTACGAACAGTGGAACATTGATGAGCTGAGCGTGGTCAGCTTTGCCGGCATGACTTTTGTCTGACCGAATTTGTGCCCATCCTACCCCAGCGCAGTGGCGCAACCCTAACATCGTTTGAAGGATGCCCCTTCTCAGACAGCGAGTTTGCAAATAAGATGAGGTCGGGTGTTCGAAGTGTCAATTCCTGCTCGTTTAGGAGTTTGTGAGGTCCTATCCGCTTTGGAGCCCATATTGCAGTTATTAATGGCTTATGGAAGGCTTCGTCGTCGTGTCCTACCCGGAAATCATGAATGGAACGCCGTGCTTCTAAGGGACGCACGTGCCCTTCAAAAATCTCATTGACTACTTGGAGGGCGGCCATTCGTTGCGTGAATTTTTGCACCAATTCCCCACGGTATCGAAGGAAATTGACATCCACGCGCTTGAGGAAGCCAAGGAATCGCTGTTTGCCAAGATCTCATGAAGATCTTGTTGGACGAATGTCTGCGGCTTGATTTCCGCCACCACCTCCCTGACAGGCTGGGCCTATTCATGCTAGTTTGAAAACAGTTACGATTGATAGAAGGACTAAAGAAAATGGCAGTGCTGGATTGGTCACAATGCCCCGCAGTTGAAAGCATTCCCGGCAAGGTAAGCGGTGCATGGGTCTTGAAGGGAACCCGGACGCCGGTTAAAGTCTTGTTCGAGAACCTTGAAGCGGGTATGAGCATTGAAGAAGTAATGGAACAGTTTCCCGTGAGCCGCGAGGAGATCGATCGACTTATGGCGTTCGTTGCGCGCTCCCTCGATAAAGCACCGAGCTACAGTTAGCAAGCCACTTCATGCGTATTCTTTTCGACAATGGCACGCCGCGCGGCCTTGCCCGTTTTCTCATCGGTCATACTGTCGAAGAGGCGCGGACGCATGGCTGGGAAGAACTGGCTAACGGCGCATTGATCGAAGTCGCCGAGCAAACCGGTTTTGACCTTATGGTGACCACGGATAAAAATATCCGCTATCAACAAAACCTGGAAGGCCGGAAACTTGCCCTAATCGTGCTGGGACATTCCCAATGGCCCATGGTCAAGATGGTTACAGCTAGGATTGTCACCGCAGTCAATGCGGCAGTATCTGGCAGCTATTTTGAAGTTGAGGTTCCGTTTAAAGAATAGTAGCGTTTTACATCAGGGTAAGTTTTGGAACAACCACGCGAGTCCTGAGCCTGTTGTTCAATATTCCAGCTATTCTCGCTAAAGAGGCGACATAGAAAGGTCTTGATTGGTCACAATGCCGGGCCGTAGAAAGCATCCCAGGCAAAGTGAGCGGCGCTTGGGTCTTTCGGGACACCCGCCTACCTGTGGCCACCGTCATCGAAAACCTTGAGGATTTGAGCGTGGAAAAAGTCATGCAGCAGTATGACGTAACCCGTGAGCAGATCAACTCTGTACTGCAATTTGTGGCGCAAAGCCTTACGGACGCTCCGTCCCCGCCGCCAACTCTTCGCAGCGGTGCAAATCAGTGTTGACAACTGACACATACAGGTTACGATATTCTTGAATGATTAGGAGCTTCCAGCACAAGGGCCTGAAACGGTTTTTGAGCGTGGCGATCGCAGCGGGGTACGCCCGGATTTGGCGGACCACATTGAAGGACATTCTAGGCCGTCTCAATGAAACCCGCACGCCGCAGGATATGAACCTGCCGGGATATCGGTTGCACCCGCTGACAGGCGATTAAAAGGGTTTTGGGCCGTCACCGTGCGGTCGAACTGGCGCATTGTTTTCCGCATTGAAGGCGAAGATGCATTTGATGTTGAATTGACCGGTTACCACTAACGCAAAAGGAAACCACACCATGACCATGAAAAATCCGCCGCACCCCGGACGCAGCATAAGAAATGCGTGCCTTGAGCCTTTGGGATTATCCGTCACCGAAGGAGCAAAGGCTCTCGGCGTTACCCGACAGACCCTTACCAAAGTTGTTAACGGCAGATCTGGCATTAGCCCCGTTATGGCGATCCGGCTTTCCAAAGCTTTTGGCAGCACCCCGGAAACATGGCTGCGCATGCAGCTTGCCTATGATCTTGCCGAAGCCAGCAAAGACGAAAGCAAAATAAAGGTGCGCCGCGTTTCCCATGAATTACATGTGTGATTTCGTTCACGTTCTAAAAAGGGTACGTTTCGGGACAACCACGCGAGTCCAGGCCTCTGGCTATTGTTCAATATTCCAGCTATTCTTGCAAGAGAGGCGACATATGAAAGGTCTTGATTGGTCACAATGCCGGGCAGTGGAAAGCATCCCTGGCAAGGTAAGTGGCGCTTGGGTGTTTCGGGATACCCGCCTACCTGTGGCGACGGTCATCGAAAACCTTGAGGATTTGAGCGTGGAAGAAGTCATGGAGCAGTATGATGTGACACGTGAGCAGATCAACGCTGTACTGGAATTTGTGGCGCAAAGTCTCAGGGATGCGCCGTCCCCGCCGCCAACTCTTCACGATGCGCATCCTGTTTGATCACGGAACGCCGCGCGGATTGATACATTCGCTTTCCAAACACAATGTCACAACTGCGAAGGCTCAGGGCTGGGAAAGACTGGTCAACGGTCTTTTGCTTACGGCCGCTGAGGAAGCGGGGTTTCAACTTCTGCTTACAACTGATGGGAACATGAGCTACCAGCAAAACCTTTCCAATCGGGCTATCGCGATTTTGGTGTTGACCGATTGCACCAAGTGGACACAAGTAAGGTTATATCTTGATAGGATCTCCACCTCCGTCGACGCCATGACCCCCGGCAGCTATGCTGAAATTCGAATCCCGTATCCGCCAGGCCGAGTGCTAAATTCTTGAGCGCTACGCCAAGTCCTTAGCTGTTTCAACATTGTTGCTGCTGTTCCACAAAGGCCGTTTGATGCAACGGCTCACTGTGGGGTGTCTAGCTAGCAGATTTTATCGGATATGGTGGAAGGACTTGATAATGTATTTTGCTTAAATGCAAGGCCCCCTTGGATTGGGATATATTTGTATGATGAAGGCTGAAGAGAATAAGCCGCCACCGCCACCACCGCAGCGTTTGCCTCGTCAAGAACCCGACTGGATTCGAAGAGACGAGCCCCGCCCTCAGACAGAACGCGTACCTGTCAGGCAAGAAAGCGACTAATCGCCAATAACGCGATTACAGCCGATGCCGCTAGCAAAAGCCATTCGGCATGGCGCAGTAGGTCAGCCTTCTTTGCTGTCGACTGCTTCTGATGTTGATGCGCTAGTAACAGGGAAACGACGTGATATCGTTTTAGCTCATATGCGTCATGAATGTCCGGCCTAAACCAGTCATGGTCACTTGTAGAAGGCCACATTCGCATCTTGAGTGCTACCGCACACAGGATAGCGGAGGATAAAGAACAACAGATTGCTGCTGCGACCAGTGCTTTGAAAAAAAGTTTCTGTGTTTGAGTGGACAGCAGCACGGCTGCCGTGGCGGTTGACCAACCAAGCATGTTCGTTGCTCTCCGGTCTACCTCGGCCCCTCGCGAGAGCATCTCCGAAAATAGAATTTGTCCAAACCTATAAAATTCCTCCACTAGTTCTTTGGACGTGCCAGGATCATCCAATCTAAATTCTACGGTTTCAATGTCAATCTTATTGTGGATTTGCTTCGGCACAAAAACTATCATCTCAGTTCGGTAACTTCCCGGTCCGCCTTTTTCGTCTCAAAAGGGTCGCTTGTACAACGGCTGTTGTTGACGCTCAACCATTTGATCAACTTGTACCTGCCAACAAGATAAGGACAAGAACTGTCATGAGATTTGACATATGGATCCACGGATTCGAGAGCGACGAAAACACGAACTGAACGTGAATGCTTGGTGCCTAACAAGTGGACCGATGACCTTCCACATCTATACTTTTTGCTCCCCCAAAATTCCTTGGTCACACTCATTGAAAATAAATTCATCGCGAGTAACTCCCTAATAAAGTAACCACTTCCGCGTTTCCACTTTTGCCATTCTCACTCAGCGTTCCCAAGCCGTAAGGTACTTTTATTCCAGAAGAACTTCAATGAAGCAAGCAAGCCAACACCCGGCACAACCCTCAGCATTCGATCAACTCCTAGCCGCCTGCACCAGCGCCTCATTCTTCCTAACCCCCAGTCGCCAATCCTACGCCAGCCTGCCCGACGGATCAGCCATTCCAATCTACTCTGAACAATTCCGAGGTTGGGTTCTAAAGCAAGCCGCCGATCATGCGCTCCCAATCCCGTCGCCATTCAGGCTCGCCCACGTCCTCCGCCATCACGAAAATATCGTCCAAACCACCGCCGCGGCCAGCACCGCAGTCCATAACCGTATAGCGGTTCAGCCCGACGGCACAATCTACCTCGATCTCCAAACTGAAAACGAAGCCATCGAAATCACCGGCCATAATTGGACCCGCACCCACCAGCACCCCGCCACCTTTCGCCGCCACGAATTGAACCTGCCTCTCCCAGTTCCAACCTTTTCCAAAGCCACCACCGCCCAACTACTGGCGAAATCTATGGGCCTCACAGAATTAGATGCCAGTCCGCTCACTCACTGGTTGACGCTAGCGCTGCTCCCCAATGTCGCGGCCCCCATCCTGGTGATCACCGGCGAAGCCCGCATCGAAGCTGCTCGGCTGTTAAGAAACATCATCGACCCCGTAGTCCATCCACTCTTCCCACTCCCAGTCACCGAAGGCCAACTCGGGCAACTCGCGCAGTGGAACAGCGTACTCGCCTTCGACGCCGGTCCATACATCACCGAAGGCCGCAAATCCGCACTCCGCCGCATACGTCGTGGAGTCCCCGTGCGCATCCGCGAAGTCAGCCGCCGACAGTCGCCAATATACGAAACCACGCAACGGCCAATTCTAATCGCCGCTGATGCCGCAGTCGAGATCGAGAAAAATCAAATCAACATCGAAATCAATCAGTGCCATGAAGCACCGCTCGATCAGTTATTAGGGGCATTGCTGAATCAGTTGGTAAGAGTTCTAAAACAAATCGAAGCGCCAAGCGAATCTTGGCAAATTGACGACGCGCAGTTGCACAACGTTCCAATACAAGTCCAATACGCAACAGCCGGCAAGCCCTTCACGTAATGCAAACATCGGCAGAAAATCGGGAGCGCAGCCGGGCGCGATAAGAAGCAGTCCAACCCTAATCGTAAGATCTTTGACAATTTAAATATTCTGAGCAAGGTACCGGTCTGTCATGGAGGATTCTCGAAACAAGCGAAAGCAGTCTTATTCAACCAGCTTCCATTCAGCGTTCTCATACTTAGCTTCCGGTTCCCGCCAACATGCGAACTTCGATGTTAATTGTCCCCCATCCACAAGCAAGGAAGCTCCAGTGATGTAGCTGGCAAAATCACTCGCCAGGAAGACTGCGGCCGAGGCAACTTCTTCGGGGTAGCCGCCGCGACCCAATGGAATTCCTTGAAAATACGATTTCAGGTATTCCGGCTGATCGAAGTATTGTTTTGTAAGGCGGGTGCGAATCAATCCGGGGTTCACCGAATTCACGCGAATCCCATACGGCCCCAACTCATTGGCCGCAGTATGAAGGATGCCCAAAACTCCCGCCTTGCTGGCATTGTATGCCGTCAGCATCTCCTCACCGTCGTAGGAATTTGTGGACGCGGTGATCACTATGGATCCACTGCGGCGTGGTTTCATCAAGCGGGCGGCGCTCTGTAAGCTGTTAAACACTCCCGTAAGGTTGATGGCAATTGTGCGATCCCAGGCGTCAGCCGATGTATCCACCAACGCGGCAGGCATGCTCGTGCCGGCGTTGGCTACCAGCACGTCGAGATCGGCAACTTGGGCGAACGCCGACTCAACCGATTGGCGGCTTGTTACATCGACGATTAAACCTTCGCCGCCGATCAATTTTCCAACTTCCATGGGCGATTCTTTTTCTAGATCGAAAATCGTTACGCGGGCATTTGCGGCCGCCAAAGCTTTCGCAATTGCTCTTCCAATACCGTTTGCCCCACCGGTAACTACGGCCTTGCGGCCCCCAAAATCAATTTGCATCTATTGCTGATCCTTCAAATAATAATTAATTTTAACGTCATTTTCGCTTGGAACGGATGCCCACAAGGTTGTATCTTGAAAGCACCATGGAAACTGCAATTCGAACTCTGGTAGTGGAAGATGAAAAACGCATCGCCGATTTTCTGAGCCGCGGTCTTGAGAGTGCCGGCTACAAAGTAGACTTGGCTTACGACGGACAAAGCGCTTTGGATTTGGTCCATGCTGCTGATTATGACCTAATTATCCTTGATCTGAATCTGCCCGATATGGATGGCCTGAAGGTTTTGGAACGTCTTCGGAACCGTAAAGTTTCGCCGCCGGTACTCATTTTAAGTGCCCGCAGCAATGTGGATGATCGTGTCAAAGGCCTGGAAATGGGCGCTGATGACTACATCACCAAGCCGTTCGCATTTGTGGAATTGTTGGCTCGGGTAAAGGCTTTACTACGGCGCGGCCAACCAATTCCAGAGCGTCTGCAAGTGGGCGAATTGTCTTTGGATTGCATTCGCCGCAAAGTTATGCGCGGCATGGATTCCATTGAACTGGCACCGAAGGAATTCAGCATTCTGGAGTATCTGATGCGCAATCCCGGTCGGCCTTTAAGCCGCACGATGATTGTGGAACATGTTTGGGATATGGATTACGACGGACTTACCAACATTGTGGACGTCTACATTCGCCACCTTCGCAGCAAGATTGACGATCACTATCCGGTGAAGATGATTCAAACGGTAAGGGGGATTGGATACTTATTGGAAATGCCGGAAAAAGCGGCTATGGCTTCCTAAGGCTGAAAGATTGTGTGCGGGCAGGCTGAAACCTGCCCGTTAATTCTTCTTCGCCGCAGCGACCTGTTCGCCTTTGCGAATTTCCTCGAAATACTTTTGCACGTAGGCTTGATGTTCCAGCGGCACTTCATCGCGGTGAATCTCACCGCCAGTCGATGCGTGTGCAGCACCGGATTGCGAATACTGGGTCCGTAACTGTTGCCTGCCTGAGGATACTTCCACCATCACATCGCCTTTGATGTTCTCCGCGCGTTTGCCCATGATCTCGCTGATCTTGCCCATGGCATTCAACTGCTCGGAGTACTTGGTATCCTTGTTCCCATCGGATTTGCCAACTCCGCTCTTCGCATCGGGTGATGCTTGCGCATCGGAAGAAGTCTTGTCCGACCCTTGACCCTGCGCGTCCTGTGACTTATCGCCGCCATCGCCAGCCTGCTCTCCCTGTTGCTCGCCTTTTTGACTATTCTGGCCGGATTGCTGCTGGCCGTCCTTGGCCATCTTCTGACCGTCTTTCTGATTGCCCTTTTGCCCTTGCTGCGATTGCTGTTGGTCGTTTTCCTTATTCGGCGTTTTTAGCTTGTTCATCATATTGGCAAGAGCATCGCGCATCTTGTCCATGAGTGGATTATCGCCTTGGCTGCCATTTTGATTGGCGTTTTTGGCGTCCTGATTCTTCGGTTGTTTTGCAGCGCCATCCTGCTTTTGCTGTTTCCCGTTGTTGTCAGCGTCTGACCCGCTGCCTTCTTTTCCATCACTGGCATTGGCTTGGTCGCCTTTTTCGCCAGCCTCTCCCGGCTCCTGAGGCATGTCTTTCGATACTTCACCAGCCTTACCTGCGGCGTCCCGGCCAGGCGTCAAATCATTCACATCTGGAATGTCGGGCGAACTCAACAGATTATCAGGGAGCTTTTCCTCTCCCATCTTTTCCTGGTCATTGCCGGTGTCATCTAAAGAAATTCCCAACTTCTCCAGTTCCTTTGCCAACAACGGATTGTTCTGTTTGAGTTTGGCCAACTGCTTGGCCGCAGATGGTTTGAAAAACTCTAGCGCTCCGGTCACTAGCGGTTTTTCCAAATCCAGTGAGTGCATCATTCCATAGCGCGCGGCGAGCATGGTGCCGGCGGCTAGAGCCAAAACTGCAGCAGGATAAATGGAACGGGGCATTACTAACGGTACGGCTGTTGGAATGTCGATTGACGGAATCAAACCCGTGGCAGCCAGGCGTTGTGCGGAGGCGATTCCATCACTGGCACTTCGAAAATGATACGCAGTGGAAATTGCGTCGGCAAGGGATAGCTTGCGGTCCACCCTCTGCGCGGTCTCGTACATAGTTGGTAGACGATGACGGAACCGGTAAGTTCCAATTGCAAGAATGGCTACAAACAAAAGCAGAGGCCAATACCAGTTTAGGATTTGCGTTCCCACAAGAAGCAAAACAATTAGAGCGGACAAACCGAAACAAGCTGCATAAATGGTTTGGTGAACAAAAAGATGTGTGAGAATGCGCCGCCTTACAGTGGCTAGTAGTGCTTCCAATTGTGCGGCTGAATCCATGAGATCATTGTACGCTATGCAGGGATTGCGGCCAGACTTCCAGTTCATAGAATCGAATGGAATTCGAATTCATTGTGCAATTCAAGGTGCGGAAAATAGGCACCACGGAACTATTTTGTTGCTCCATGGTTTTCCCGAATTCTGGTATGGATGGCGGCATCAAATAGCGGATTTGTCTAGCGATTACCGCGTGGTGGCTCCGGATTTGCGTGGTTTCAATCTTTCCGATAAACCGACAGGAGTTGAAAATTATAGAGTGAAGAATATTGTTGCCGACGTTGTCGGGTTGATCACAGCTTTGGGTAACGAGCCGGGTACGTTGGTGGGTCATGATTGGGGAGGCGCGATCGCCTGGCCCGTGGCCGCTTTTCATAGCGCACTGATCCGCCGTTTGATTATCCTCAATGGGCCACACCCCAGCACATATACTCGTGAAATCATTTTCAATCCACAACAGCGATTAGCGGCACAATATATTCATTTCTTGCGTCAACGGGATGCAGCGTTGTATTTGGCGCAAGACAACTATCGCCGTCTTGTGCGCATGGCCGCAGTAACGGGTGATGACGTTGAAATTTACATCAAGGCTTGGAGCCAACCCGGCAGCCTGGATGCTCAATTGAACTATTACCGTGCCATGCCTTTTCCTCCGCCGCTTCCAGATGAGGAAGTGCTGGATCCGAAAATTCCTTCGCTCCAAATTGAAACGCCAACGCTGGTTATTTGGGGCGAACGCGATACCGCCATTCTGCCCGGCAATTTGATAGCTCTGGACCACTATGTTCCGAATCTGAAAATCCACCGGATTCCTACTGCGAGTCATTGGGTTCAGCATGAAGAGCCTTTGGAGGTCAATTCGGCCATCCGCACCTTCTTGACTGGCACCCCGTTGGCGTGACATCCTTCGAACCACAGCTATGAAACGCAGAGATATTTTCCCTATCGCCGTCGGCGCCGCGGCCCAAGTCGCAATGGCGCAAACTCAGAACCCAAAACGTGCTGCGGGTAAAAAAGTGTTGATGAAGATTGGCACCCAGAATGGTCATTCCGATAGCATGTTAAAAATATTCGCTGCTTTTGGGATCAACAATATTTGCTCTGGAACCTTCTCCAATAAATTGGATGAAAAGTGGAGTGTGGATGGCTTGAAGCGATTTAAGGATCATGTAGCCAGCTTTGGCATTGCACTGGATATTGTTCCTCTTCCATTGAGTTCTGTTGTGGTGGAACGTGCCGAATTGCCTGGAATCATGATGGCTTCAGGAGACCGAGACCGCGATATTGATACTGTTTGCCAAATGATCAAGAACGTTTCGGCAGCAGGAATTCCTTGCGTGAAATACAACATGTCGATTCTTGGTGTTGTGCGAAACCCTCCAACAAAGGGTCGAGGCGGGGCAAGTTATTCTACGTTCAATTACGAGACGGCGAACCAGGATACGCCATCGATTGCCGGTAAAGTTACCGATGAAATTTATTGGGAACGCATTACGTATTTCCTGAACCGTGTTGTACCAGTAGCCGAAGAGTATAAAGTAAAGATTGCCTGCCATCCTCATGATCCTGGTATGCCGCGCGATAAAGGTTTCCGTGGTGTTCAAACGGTTCTAGGGCATGTGGAAGGGTTAAAGAAATTCATTTCCATTAAGGAAAGCAAGTATCACGGACTCAATTTTTGCCAGGGGACCGTTAGTGAAATGCTCGAAAATCCCAACAAGGAAATTCACGACGTGATTCGCTATTTCGGCTCCCGCAAGAAAATTTTCAATGTTCATTTCCGTAACATTGAGGGCAAGTTCTTAAACTTCCGCGAAACGTTTCCCGACAACGGCGACGTGAATTTCCTGGAGGTGATTCGCACCTACAAGGAAGTGGAGTACGACGGCATGTTGATGCCTGATCACGTTCCCAAAATTGATGGCGACACCGGTGGCCAACAGGCATTCGCTTACTGTTTTGGATACATTCAAGCCCTTCTACAAATGGTCCGCCAAGAAGCTTAGAGATTCCCTTGCGCAACAAATTCGCAAGAACTAAGTTCTTTTAAAATCAACTATCCATGGAACACAAAACACTTCCGACTAGTGTCCTCATTCATATTTCGACGATTCTCAACATTCCGTTGAAGAGCCTGATCACCGTTATTGACCTGACGGACGAAGGGGGCACTGTTCCATTCATCGCACGTTACCGCAAGGAACAAACGGGTAATTTGGATGAAGTCCAGATTCAAGCTATTCAAGAAAAGCTGGAATATTATCGTGAGCTTGAAGATCGCCGAGCAACAGTGCTGGCTTCCATTTTGGAACAGGGCAAGCTTACGGCTGAATTGAAGAAGAAAATTGAAGTAACAATGGACAAAAGCGAATTGGAGGATTTGTATCTCCCCTACAAACCCAAACGCCGCACAAAAGCGTCGATAGCTCGTGATCGAGGATTGGAACCGCTTGCTAATTACCTAATAGAACAGCAGGCTGGTGCCCAATCCCTTGCGGAGTTTGCCAGGACTTTCGTCGATGCTGCCAAGGAAGTGACTTCCGTGGAAGAAGCGTTGGAAGGTGCACGGCACATTATTGCGGAAACGGTGAGCGAAACAGCCGAGTATCGCAAAGTGGTCCGCGCGATGATGGGCGAGCACGGAACGGTTACTGCAAAAGCGATTGATGGAGCGGAAGACCCTGAAGGAAAGTACAAAATGTACGCGCAGTACAGTGAGGCTGTGACGAAAATTCCATCCCATCGCATGTTGGCCATTCGACGCGGAGCGAAAGAGGGCATACTTTATTTTGAGATTGAAGTGGATCGTCCGCGTGTCCTTGAATACCTAAAGGCGAAGGTCCACAAAGCTCCCGGGGAGTGGGCGCAGCACTTGAACGATGCCATTGAAGACGGCTATGACCGATTGATGAATCCATCCATTCAAACTGAAATTCGCCTGGATCTAAAAGATCGCTCCGACGAAGAAGCCATTAAAGTATTCCGTGAAAATTTGGAAAACCTGCTGTTGGCTCCTCCGGCGGGAACTCTTGCTGTTCTTGGAATAGATCCAGGAATTCGCAGTGGCTGCAAAGTTGCCGTTGTCGACCAAACCGGAAAACTGTTGGAGCATTCCGTGATATATCCGCACGAACCAAAGAACGATATTGTTGGTTCCGTGAAGATTCTTGCAGCCATGCTACAGAAGCATTCCGTTCGTGCCATCGCCATTGGAAACGGGACAGCATCACGGGAAACGGATCAGTTTGTGAAGGACTTCCTGAAGCAGTCAGGCCTGGCTACCGTGTTTACCGTTGTCGTTAGCGAGGCCGGTGCCTCTGTCTATTCGGCGTCAGAAATTGCACGGCAGGAATTTCCTGATCTTGACCTGACGGTGAGGGGTGCCATCTCCATTGCACGCCGCTTGCAAGACCCGCTTGCAGAACTGGTGAAGGTGGATCCCAAAGCTATTGGAGTTGGTCAGTATCAACATGATGTGGATCAAAGGAAGTTGAAACAAGGCTTGGACGCCACTGTGGAATCCTGCGTGAATCGTGTTGGCGTGGATTTGAATACGGCTTCCTGGGCGCTGTTGAAGCATGTCTCTGGTATTAGCGAACGAACAGCATTAAAAATTGTTGAGTTCCGCAATGAAAAGGGCCGGTTCTCTTCGCGGACAAGTCTGATGGCTGTGCCTGGCTTTGGTCCTAAGACGTTTGAACAGGCGGCTGGATTTCTGCGAATTCGGGGTGGTGAAAATCCTCTGGATATTACTTCCGTGCATCCAGAATCCTATCCAGTGGTTGAGCGCATTGCAGCGTCCCTTGGCGTAACGGTTCCAGAGCTGATTACTAAACCTGAGCTGGCTGAGAAGATAGACCTGGAAAAATTCCAAACAGAAACGGTGGGCATTTATACGCTGACCGATATCCGAGAGGAACTGCGCAAGCCTGGCCGCGATCCGAGAGAACAGTTCACCGTTGCTAAATTCCGCGACGACGTGAAGGAGATCAAAGATTTAACCGAGGGCATGGTGCTGGAAGGCGTAGTCACAAACGTTACCCGGTTCGGCGCGTTCGTCGACATTGGTGTTCATCAGGATGGACTGGTTCACGTCAGCGAAATTTCCCACAAGTTTATTACTGATCCCTCGGAAGCTTTGAAGGCTGGGCAGATCGTAAAAGTACAAGTGATGAACTTCGATTCGAAGGCCAAGCGCATTGGGCTTTCGATTAAGGCATTGGAGGCGGCACCTGCGGTGAAAATCAAGCATGGTGGGCCACCGCAACGGCAGCAACGTCAACAGCAATCGCCCCAGCCACCGCCAAAACCTAAGCCAACTATGGACGATAAAATCGCCGCCCTTGCTGCGAAGTTTAGCAGGAAGTGACGGCGCCTAAGCAGCATTGTTCAATGTTGCCCAAGTGGGTCGGACACAGAAGATTGTCAGCACGAACGCCGTCCTGATATTGCAATATAGCCGGATGACCGGCAGCGCCTTTCAACTTATGCAAGCGGATAAATGTAGACTCATCAAGCAGGCCATCAATGACGATGGTCTGCAGGCGATCCAGATTATGTCTGTCCCCTGGCATTGCGGGCAACTCACTGGCAATGCGTGGAGTGAGACCAATCACTTCAATATTTTGATGGGCACACAGCGCCCAAAGTCGGTCGGGATTCTCAAGGGTTTTCGGGTCGAACAATACGACAGTTGCTCCAAGAGCAAGCGCGCCGAGAAGCATCCATGGATCTTTGCCGAACCATCCAAATCGAGTGGCCCGTCCTACGTTACCGACGAATGCTAAATCCAAAGCAGCTTTAATCACAAACGCTCCGTGCGTGCGTTGATCAAGAAGAAGTGCCTCGGGTGGAAATGGAATGGGATGCAAATTGTTGGGATGCTGGTTGAGCGAATCCCAAGGGTCGGATTCAATTATGAAACCAGGGTCTTTAGATTCGGTGGCAACGGCACCAATCCTGGCGCTGGCAACAAGTGCCGCTATGGTTTCAAGTGTTGGGTTCTTGGGAATAACAACCTGGCTGCCTTGAATGACACCCTCATTCAGGAAGGTGGTGGCCGCTCGGCGGGATACTGCGGTGAATGCGCGATAACTCCACGATCGTGATTCACCTTGCTCATTTTCCCAAGTAAGTGCAGTCTGGGAGGAGGGAGCGTTTTCTGTAATCAACCGTGAGGCGTTAAGAGTTCCACCGCGAATCCAATCCGGAGAATATAATCCATTAGTGCAACAAGCTTCCTCGAATGGTGTTTCCATACGAATTCGGAGGAATGTCAACATTTGGTGGGTAAGCCAAGTCGGGTCTTCTATTGATTTTCGATAAAGGGCAGAATAGTCTTTCAACCCTGTTAAGCGAAGAAAATGGCTGAGCTGTGACTTTTGAGCCAACTCTGGATCGGGGGGGTGTGTTGGCATGTAAATTACTTTTTCAATTCGTCAATGAAAACATACACGCCGAATTTCGCCTGCAGTGGGCCGCGCCCCCATCGATTTACTTTCCACTTAGCCCGCAGGAATGCTGCGTCAGGGACATTGGAAATATCTACCAATAGTGCGTAGACTCCCTTGTAGAATTTCTGCGGAAACTCGGCGATCGGTTTGGCGCTCCATTCTTTTCCATCGGACGAAGAGTGGATTACAAGATCAAGGCTGGATTGCTCGGTGGCTCGCGTAACGCCCAGAGTTAACTGCAGCATTGGTTTCGTGCCTGCAGGGAGTGGCAGCGGAAGGCTTTCCCCATTTGCTTCAAGAGTTCGTTCTTCAATCAGGAATACTGGCTTCATGCTTGTGTTAACTTAAGGAGCCTACGGCCCGCTTCCTCCAGCGTCTCATACTTCTTGCAGAAGCAGAACCGAACGATTTGCGCGCCCTTGCCGTTACCGGAAAAGAAGCTGGATCCCGGAACTGCGGCCACTCCTACTTCGTTAATGAGGTGCCGTACAAATGTTGTGTCGTCTGCAAAGCCGAATCGGGAAACGTCCGTCATTATGTAGTAGGCACCTGTCGGTTTGAAGCAATGAAATCCGGCCGATTCCAGCAAAACCATCAACTTGTCCCGACGCCCAACATAGTGGTCAGCCAAATCCTTATAAAATTCATCTGGTTGATTCATGGCCAGCACCCCGGCATGTTGCAATGGGGTTGCGGCTCCTACCGTTAAAAAGTCGTGAACCTTGCGAATCGAATCGGTTAGGTCTGGTGCGGCAATCACCCATCCAACTCGCCAGCCCGTTACAGAGTAGGTTTTGCTCATACTATTGACGATCACGGCGCGTTCCCGCATTCCGGGAATCGTCATCACTGGAACATGCTCAGCGCCGTCGTAAATAATGTGCTCGTAAATTTCATCGGTAATGCATAGGGCGTCATATTCCTGACAGAGCTTCGCAATGAATTCCAGATCTGCGCGTGGAAAGACTCTGCCGGTTGGGTTGTTAGGTGTATTCAGGATTACCGCTTTCGTTCGATTGTTGAAAGCTCGCCGCATTTCTTCGTGGTCGAATGTCCAGTCAGGAGCGTGCAGTGTGATCAGCTTGCGGGTTGCTCCGCAAAGCAGAAGATCCGGATGGTAATTTTCGTAATACGGCTCAAACGTGATCACTTCATCGCCGGCATTCATTGTTGCCAGCAGCGTAGCAACCATGCCTTCTGTTGATCCGCAAATCACTGTCACTTCTCTTTCCGGATCAATGTTCAGCCCGTAGTGCCGTTGGTACTTTTGTGCAATCGCTTCCCGCAAGGGTTTGATACCCCAGGTGATTGGGTACTGGTTGTGCTCCGCTGTGATTGCCTCAATCGCTGCCTGTTTAATTTGCGGCGGGGCAGGGAAGTCAGGAAACCCTTGGGCCAGATTTACGGCTTTGGCCGGTATTGCCAGGCGAGTCATTTCCCGGATCACACTTTCAGTGAAGTTCGCAGTTCTATCGCTTCTGAACTTTGCTCTTTGCATTCTTCGTGGTCTTTTGTTTCGTTCTGCTGGTGGGTTTCTTCGCTACTGGTTTGGGTGCCGGTTCCGGCGCCAGTTCCCGGGCAATTGGATCATTCATTGCCAGTAGCTGTTCGCGTTCTTTTGAATAGAGAGTTCTGTATAATTCCCCATTACGAATCACGCTTTGAACATAGTCGCGAGTTTCATCGAATGTGATGGTTTCAATGAATTCCGACGGCTCACGAAATTGTCCGAACGTACGCCATTTAATCACTCGAGTTCGGCCCGCATTGTAGGCCGCAAGCGTTTCCACAGTGCTGTTATCGAGCGAATCCATCATCATGCGCATGTAGTAAGTTCCCATGTTTAAGTTGATTTCTGGTCTGATCAACATGCCAATTTTGAAAGGACCAAGGCCCAAGCGCTGCGCCAATTCGCGGCCTGTAGCGGGCATTACCTGGGTTAAGCCGTAGGCATTGGCATGGCTAACAACGGTTGGGCTAAATTCTGATTCCTGCCGGACCAATCCTGCCATTAAGTACGGATCAATGGATCGCTTCTCACTAAAACGGATCAGCGACTGGCTGTAGGGCATTGGAAATGCCAGCTTCCAAAAGATCTCGCCTGTTTCTGACAGGGGCAGGTTTAAGTAGTTTGGAACTGTTCCCTTAATGTGGCGGATTCCACGGTCAATCAAGCCCTGGCGATGCATCATCTCTGCAAGAAAAATTGCTAATGGCACACTTTGCCCTTCACGCCTTACCACCATGCGTAATTCAGCTTCGCCATATTCCTGAAGTCCGGCGCTTTCCAAAACACGCGCCCTTTCCATGGACCATTGAGCGGTTGGGGAAACCTTGAAAGAAACCAAACTCTTTTTGTCCGGAAACGCCAACCTTGCCAGCCAACTATTCACAATGGGGCTGGCCACAGCTTGCATCAAGGTGACGTCATTCAAACGCCTTCGACTTTCCATGGCATAGTAGGTGTTTGGAAATTTCTCGAACGCAGCTTCATAGTAACTGCGAGCACCGCCAATGTTCGACTGCCTTTCGGCGCTGCGCCCAAGAAAGTAAAGCGCTGCGTTTGCTTTTTCTGAATGAGGGAATTGTTCCAGATGAGCCCGTAGCAATTCGACGGAATCGTCACGATGCCTTAAATAGCTGCTCCAGACAACTTTCCAATGGCAGTACGCAGCCTTAGGTTCCTGCGGAAAAGCTGCTGCGCAAGCTGCATAGATCGGTTCATACTCGGTGTACCGGTTATCCAATAAATAAAAATAGCCAGCGTCTGTTAGCGCTTTAAATCGCCACTTCGAAGTTGGATGGCGTTGTGACAAATGTTCCAGTGCCTGTTTCATTTCACTTTCTTGATCCAGGCGCTTGGCTGAAGCGAAGATATAGTAAAGTCTCTCGGCGTCGGCACTGGGACTAGCCGGATTCAAATTACGAAGCAGCGCGAGAGCTTTTTCACGGGCGCCTGAAAAATAATCTGCCGCGCCCATCCGAACGCTTACTAATTCTTTGTCGGGGCCAGCAAGTGAAGCACTTGCCAGGCTGATATCTTCCCTGGCAAGGCCGGGGCGTGACGGCAATAATCGCGCAATACGATCAAGCCAAGTTGCCGCTGGAGTGCCGGGATACTTTGATCCCAGCTTCATCCTCAGAATCGCAAGTTGACCAGAAGCCTTGATGGATTCGGCCGAAGTTGGGTATCCGAAATAGACGCGCTGGAATGCCGCAGCGGCTTCCATTGGGCTGCCTGCTTCGTTCAATAATTCACCCAATAGGTAATCACCTTGAGGTTGGGGAAGCTCAGAGGAATACTGCTTCAATAGATTCACACCGATTCGTGGATCTCCCTTTTCCTTAGCCGCCTGCGCTCCTAAGATCGCGGCCTTGGCAAACAGAGGCGTGGCAAATCGCGTGGTCCAAATCGGAAGCAATGCTGCAAGCGTTCCATCAAAGTTCTTCAACCCAAATTGCGCAGAAGCGTCAATCCACGCTGCAACATCGCCAACTGCAGAAAGTTTTTGTCCTGCTGCGCGAGCCATCCGGGAGGCCTCTTCAAACTGTTTGGCGTCCAATGCGGACTGTGCCATTGCCAGTTGGGCTGAAGCAATATTTTGAGCGGCGCAGGCGGCCAAGGCTGAACGCACGTTGGCTTTACGCCAGCTCTTAGCTGTATCGGCGCAAGGTTCCGCGCATAGCTGTAATCCAACCAGAACCGCTGGCAGGACGAAGCTAAAGCATCGGGCCAGGATATTCAGTACCCAATAATTTTGCATCATCATTTGCCAAAGTACGAATCAATTCCAAGTGAAGGTAATCCACCATATTTGTAGAGCGGTTAAAAAACTGACTAGCGAACTCAGTTCGCAATGAGTCGATTTCCCCATGTAATGCCGAGTAGAGTGTTTTTCTTCGCCGACCTGCGCGGACATCCAAAGGACGATCAAGCAGAAGCGCGGCCGTCTTCACTCTTGCAAAGTGCTTGGCGTTTGCATGGAGTTTTTGATCCTCAACACTGAAGTTTTCAATAGGGGGAACCAAGCCACCGCTATTGCCCAAAGACGATCCTGAAGCGATACTCACCAATAATTCCAGCGCCGGTAAGTCTACTATTAGGCCTTCGGCGTACAACACCGCCAGCACTTTCCCTTTGCTCTGCAACGGCAGTAGATGAGCCTTCCTGATATCCGGTGCTTGAAACGCCTTGCTTACTGACGGCGAAAGTTCCGCTTCACGCCGTAGCGCGGTTACCGTTTCGCCAGTATCAATTACGGATTGAAACGCCGGTGCTTCGTGAAGTGGAATCAGGGTGTTTACTATTGAATCTTCAGGAATTCCATGCACCGCCACGCAGAGCATATTCCCAGCTTCAATTAGGAAAAGCGCGGACCTATCGGAAAATTTCGCAGCAGCTTCAACAAGTGCTAATAGCCATTGTTCCCGATTTTCTGCACGGTCCAACCAACGCGCGGCCTGGGCCATTGTGAAGATTGAGCTTTGGTTTCGCTGGTTCTTCCACTGACCAGCAAGGGATGCTTCTAACTGGGGACGCAACGCTTCCCAAGTTTGATCCAGCGTTCCGCGAAGGAGGGAAGTTGCATCCATGGTCTGTACTTACAATTCTATCCAAATTGTTTTATCCTCTGGACAATGTTCCGCTTGTTTCTTGTTGTACCTATCGTCGCTGTTGCCAGTTATGGGCAGCTTCCCAAACACTACACGTGTCTTAAAACCAACTCGCCAATAAAAATTGACGGCAAGATCAATGACAAACAATGGAAGCGAGCAGATTGGACCGATTGGTTCGTCGACATTGAAGGTGACACCAAACCGAAGCCCCGATTCAAGACTCGCGTAAAAATGCTTTGGGATGACCAATATTTTTACATTGCCGCTGAGTTGGAAGAGCCCCATGTTTGGGCCACCCTTACCGAGCATGATTCCGTGATTTTTCATGACAACGATTTTGAGGTCTTCCTGAACCCCACCGCAGATACAAATAACTATTTTGAGTTTGAGATGAATGCACTGAATACAGGTTGGGATCTGTTTCTTCCCAAGCCTTACAACAAGGGCGGGAAGGCCGATAACGGATGGACCATACCAGGGTTGAAGACGGCCGTTAACATCCAAGGGTCACTGAATAAGTCGCAAGACAAAGATCACGGATGGACATTGGAAATTGCTTTTCCATGGGATGGATTTCGCCATCAAACTTTCGTAGCTTCTCGCCCCAAGCAAGGCGAGGAGTGGCGAATTAACTTTTCCCGTGTGGAATGGAAGCATACCATCGTCAATGGAAAGTATGAAAAAATACCCAAAACTCCCGAGGACAATTGGGTTTGGTCGCCCCAGGGAGTTGTAAACATGCACGTCCCGGAAAAATGGGGATTCGTTCGTTTTTCTCCTTAAAACAAGCGCGAAACGGACTCTCTTCGGCGAAGCCACAGATTGTTTCTTCAAACCTAAAAACGGCAGTTGAGTTGATGACAGTACAAGAAAATGGCTAAAACAATTGGACTTGCCGTCATAGGAGCAGCGTTATGGCATCACCCAAATGGTGGGACTGAAGTGCGTAAAAAAGGTCGCCAAAGGGGACACGGTACCCAGGCCGATACGCCTAGAGTTCTATATGATTTCAATCGGAGTTCTGTCGCTTCAGGCCAGGGAACCATGTCCCCGTTTGGCTCGCGAAACCCAAATTATCAGGATAGTGAATTGCCATTTCTGGTTTAAATACACTACGGCCTTCCATCCATAACCAAATGGGTTGACTGAATTTCCCCTGTTGAAGCCGCCCACCACGAACGGCTCTGCCTGACATACAGGCTCGCTTGCTCCGGTAACCAACCGAAGCAAGCAACACAGGTTTTCCATCCAACCAACCCACTGGTATTTTTTTAGCTACCCGAATCGACGCGAGAGCTGGCTCACCTTACGGCGAGCGCTTTGAAAGAGCATTCTGGCCAGAATGTTTTTATCTCTAATTCCATGATAGCGGGTGGTGGCAAGCGTTCTGGAGTGAAGTAGTTGATAGGAAAGGGAAGAATAGGTTGTGACCGCCCTAGTTGCCCTTGATCGCTAGAGCGATTGCAGTGGGATTTTCATCGCGAGCAGCGCGTACAAGTTCGGAAATGTGATTCTCGCCTGGGATTTAGAGCAATGGGTTTCTGGAAGGGAAGTGCAGATTCTTGGCCGTGAGTACGTTGGTCACTGCGAATAACTGCATTGGGTTGCTTTTAGATGTTTTGGGTTCGTTTTTGTAATAAATCCCCGAGCTCGTCAAAGGTTTTCTCAGTGTCCGACCCCTTTTGGGTGTAGTATTCTGTGCATCAAATCCTTCGTTGTTCATAACGCAGGGCATTGAAATCGTTAATTAATGAAAGAAGGAGTATATCTATGAAATGTTTTTTCTTAACCTAAAAACGGCAGCTGAGTTGGTAACTGTACAACGAAGGGGCTTAAAAACATTGAACTTGCAGTCATAGGATCAGCGCAATAGCATCACCCAAAGGGTTAGACTGAAGTGCGTAAAAAAGGTCGCCAAAGGGGACACGGTACCCAGGCCGCTACGCCGAGAGCTCTATAGGATTTCCTTTAGAGTTCTGTTGCTTCAGGCCAGGGAACCATGTCCCCGTTTGGCTTGCGATACCCAGATCTTGGAGACAGTCAACTGCCGTTTCTAGGATTAAGGACTTGGCAGTTGGATGCATTTCCATAAGCGCAACGGGCGCAACTTTAACTTTTACGAGTGGCTGCAACAGTTGGGCTGCGGCGGGTCCTGGCTTGGCTTGTGACCTACGACAACTGCTACAACGTTTGAAGCCCCTATCGTTTACTTCGGTTTCGTTTGGGCAACTAAGGATTCTTTTAACCAAGTCCAAGTGTTCAATAGAACTAATGTGCTAGCAATTTACACAGGCGGTAATTTCGCTAATGATTACGCGAACATTATCGCTGGCTCTGGGGAACAATACACTAGGATCGTTTTGCCGGTGGCAGCCGCCAGTTGTGGCTGGGCGATCTGGCGAATCCGTAGAAAACAGTCTTCCAGCCGCATTTAGGTTCAAGTCAAAAAACCAGGTTGTAACCGGAAAGCTCTGCGCGAAATCATTCGATTTGAAAGCGAGTCTGTTAGTCGCCCTTGATCGCTTTCACTACAGCGATTGCAGTGGGGTCTTCATCGCGAGCAGCGCGTACAATTTCGGAAATGTGATTTTCGCCTGGGATATACATCAAGTTTGCACCAACGCCAGCCTTTTGCAGAGCGGCATGGAACTGTCGGGCTTGCAGTGGCAACGTCAGGTAATCCCATTGGCCATAGGCGGTGAGGAACGGTGGCAGCCCGGGCTTGACGTGAACCATGGGCCCAGCTTGCTTGCGTACTTCGAAATCTGTGCCGAAGACATTTTCAAACCCATCGCCAATTTCATACACTCCGCTAATGGAAATCACTTGGCGAATGTTGGTGGATGAAAGCCCTTGTTTTTTCAAATAACTGGCATCGGAGGCAAGTAAGGAGACCAGATGCCCTCCGGCGGAATGACCCATGATAGTGATGCGCTTGGGGTCTCCGCCGAACTCCGCCGCATGGGCCACTGTCCAGGCGAAGGCCGCAGCGGTATCTTCAATTTGGGCCGGATGCTGATGCTTCGGGGCCAAGCGGTAACTAGGCACCACCACAGCGATTCCTTCCTTGGCAAAGCGATTGGCGAAGGCTGGATATTGACTGCGATCACCACCTTTCCATGCGCCGCCGTGCACAAAGAACAACACAGGCAGGTTTGTTTTGCCCTTTGGTGTGTAAACATCCAGCTTATGCTTGGCCGCATCGTCCGCCGCGCCTTGGACATATTCAATTTCCTTGGTGATGGTTACGTCGCTGGAAATTGTCGAGGGCGGCAAGCGTAAATCGTCCGCTGTAGGCGCTTTCACGAAGACGGGGTTGCCGTAAATCCAGGGACGCTCCTCTCCATCCACGCTCAACCAGGCTTCCAAACGGTAAGTCCCAACAGCCTTGGCGTCGTAAAGAATCCGATCTCCCTGACCGTCGGCAATTTGTTTGCCGTTGTGAAAGATCTTCCAATGCGCCGGGATTGGCAGAAGTCCAATTAGCTTGGTTGAACCGGTGTTGGGAATGCGGTCACCCATTTCATAAACACCCAAATTATTTTGCGCGCTGAAATAGAAGCCAGTGGGATCGCAAAGCCAGTCATGAGCCACATAAGCGCGGCCCTCTTTTAGGGATTTGCGAATGGCAGATTCGGTAAGTGTTGGGGCCAGGATATGGGTGGTCACATCGCGAAAGCTGATTTCGTAAGGATCAAATACCGTCCCTTCATAAACCTGATTGCGGTGTGCATCGTTCGCCGCAATTCCAACAAACGGGCCGGTTCCCGTTTCCTTATCCCAACGGGCGAATAGTTCGGGCCAATAGTCCTGATGAGCTCCGAACATTTCCGCAGGATAGTTTTTCTGACGTTCAACCAGGCTAGCCCATTCAGCCGGCTTTTTCATGGCGGCTTTGAAGTAATCGTAGAACTCAGTTTCGTCCTTAGCGTCGGCGTGGCGATTGTAAATTTCCAGGCCCACGTAGCCAATAGACGACTTTTCCGGCACTTCCTCTAAATGGGATAGCACCAGCAAATCGCCATCGGGCGATGGCCAGCGCAGTTGGTGGCCTTCATCTTCTGAGCCGGCAATGAACAGAACACCATCGTGCATGCCGGTCCAGGCTGTCGGCTTGGGACCGCGATGATCCGTGGAAAGCACCACGTTCACTTCGGCTTTTTTAGCAGCTTCCAAAACTTGAGCCTTGGTGCCTTGCGTGTGGTCGGCGTCTTCGGCATGGACGTGCATCACCGCGCGAAAATCCTGGTAAAGAGTCAAGGCAGGAAGTGTTTTGCGAGCCTTGGCAAATTCCGTACGAGCCTGGTTCACAGCGGCAAGACGAGCCGGATGGATCCGCTCCATGGTGGATCGTTTGCGGAATGCTTTACCCTCGCGATTTACTGGCGTTGGAGTTTGGCTGGAAACAAGGATGGCCGCAGCCGTTAGCAGAGCGGCGAAGGAAACGGTACGAGTCACGCTAGTTCTTTTCGACAACGTAGAGGTAGATCTTGTGCATGCGATTATGCGCGAAGACCTCTTCTGTCATTTGGGGCTTCCAACCCTTCACTGGATAGTCATGCGAAACCACACGGGTACCGGGCTTCAGGCTTTGCTCCAATTTGGGGCGAAGCGTTTCGTTGGCAGAAGTGGTTAAGTAAAGCGTAACCACATCGGCCGGGCTAAGATCGACAGTCATGGCATCGGCCTTCAACACCTGCGCACGATTGCGTAATCCGAGTTTATTCAGGATGTCTGTAGCAGATTGGGCCAATTTGGGAGAAATCTCAATCCCTACAGCTTTGGCCCCAAATTTTTGAACTGCGGTAACCAGAATTCGACCATCCCCACAGCCAATGTCGTAAACCATCTCACCGCGCTTCAGTTGGGAAACTTCCAGCATGCGATCAATGATGTCCTGGGGCGATGGAACGTAGGGGGCTAATTGATTGGATGGGGTTTGAGCAAGAACGAACGAACTCAATAAAAAAGAAAGGATAGTTGTTTGTAACTTCATATTTACTGCCCTCCGCCGGCAGCGGCAGCGGTGCGATTGTTCTTTTGCTTCACAATACTCTCAACCATTGTTGATGTGGCAAACCACAGATCTCTGGGCTTTGAAATGGTAAATTCCTGACCTTTGAAATACTTCACGGCGTGGGAAATGGCGTCCTTCCATGGAGCGGCTTGTGGAAACAAGTTGTAATTCAAGTAATACACCGGGTAGGTCAATTCGCCCAACTCCTTCAAAACATCTGGTTCAATCTTAGAATCCACCATCGCTTTGGGTCCTGCAAACACGATGGCATCTGGCCGGTCAGTCTTGGAAAGCTCAGACTGAACCAAGCTGGAAAGGAAAGTGATTTCACCTTTCTTATTCCCCAATCGTGTTAAGTCAACCGTTGCCAGCTTCACTTTACTAACAGCCTCCCCCAAGCTGGGGAAATCAATACTATCGGCATTTTCCTGACGGAACAAAATACGTTGCTCATGTAAATTAAAGGCGACCAGGGAAAATTTAGCGATCCTTGGATCGCGGAAGATACTGCGCAAAATGGATACCAGCGCTGTAATGTCGTGCGGACGCATGGTGGCCGAAGCTGCATTTTGCGGAGCATAGTTCAGTAAAACCTTCACGTTTATAGGTGCTTCCGAAGCTCTGTCCACTCCGGGTTCTTCGCGAAAATACTCAAATTCAACCGGCCTGATCTCCGACTGAGGTATCGCTACAGTAAGTGACGTGTCTTTGGGCGGCAAGGTTGCCTCAACATCCCAGTAATATGAGCAAACTCTTTCGGCTCGATCCCTCATTAGCCAATCGACGTGATACTTACCGGCACCCAGGTCGAAAGCACCCTCAAGGCTGGCTTCTCCCCTGGCGTCCTCTTCAATGGCAGGAACCTTAACGCGTTGAATAAAGTAGGCAGGCTCTTCAGATTTGTCCTTGGCGGTTACTCGGAACAAAATAGTGAGTAAATTCTCGGACCCGGCGAGTTCCTTAAATGGAACTGCTACTTCAAAGCCGGAATGGAACTTAAGGTCGAAACCGAGTGGAGCTTTTGCAGGTGTAACGGTGCAAGGAAGATCTTTGCGAACCTCCTGCATTTCCAGCACAGCCGAATCGGTAGGAATGATGCGAACCATGCTGCCTGCTGGACCCATAGCGGTTTGGCCATGTAAAACGGGAGTGCACAGTGAGAGTGGAAAGGCTAAGGCCAGAAGCAACTTCGCCGAAATGGCTTTGAAACTCTGCTTTACCATCCGCAGGATCTCCCTTTTGAGAATGCGCGGTTACCACTCAGTCACTAAATTCACTGTATTCCAAATCGGGGGGAGAGGAGTGAATATTTCGCACAGTGTGGCTGCTCGTATTATCTACCAAATTTGGAAGCATTGGAACTGAAAAATTCAATTTGAAGGAAAATTCACAAAAACGATCGTTCCCAACATTCCGCTGTGCTACATTGCCAATATGGCGAGAAGCGTTAATAAAGTAATTCTGGTTGGCAATTTGGGCCGCGATGCGGAGACGAAGTTCACCCCGTCCGGTGTGGCACGAACCAATTTTTCAATAGCCACCACCAGAAGGTGGAAAGATCAAACCACCGGTGAGTGGAAAGACGAGACCGATTGGCACAACGTCACTTTGTGGCGCAGTGAGAACCTGGCGAACTACCTGTTGAAAGGCAAGCAGGTCTACATTGAAGGCCGCCTGCAGACTCGCAGCTATGAAGATAAGGACGGCAAGAAGGTTTACGCAACCGATGTAGTAGCCGATGAGGTTATTCTTCTTGGCGGTCGTGGTGAGGGCGAAGGTGGCGGTGGAGGCGGATTCCAGCAGGATCGCGGTGCTGCTTCGGAGCGGAGCGGCGGGCCGGTATCCATGCCCCGTAGCGCAATGGGTGCGCAGCGGGCACCGCAAGCAGCCGCAGCACCATCGGATAGTTTCGATCAGGGCATTACCGACGACGACGTTCCTTTTTAATCGGGGAATCGTAAATAGTGTAAGCGCTATCCTGCTTAATTCAGAATGGGTAAACCCGTTACATTCGTCGAACGGCTTTGCGCTCACGCACTGTCATTTGGTGCTCAATCGTTAGCGGTGGAGTACAAGGAAGGCCGTCTATGGATCTTCGCCAATCTAGACGGCAACAGCATCAAGATTGCCGACTATGAAAGCTCCAGCGCCAATGCGAAAGAGTTGCTTAAGGACCTCTCCGCCGCAGCCAAGAGACCCATTCGTGCTGTTATCGGTGGGCAGGTTTGTATTCTCAAAGTGCGCGTCTTCGAAAGTTTTGGCGAAGACGCCTTCGAGGTTATGATCGATCCGGCGCAAAAACTCGATCCGTCAATAGCACCTTCCTTCACAGCCAAACAGGGCCAATATCTGGCATTTATCTACCACTACGAGAAGATTCACCGTCAGGCACCGGCTGAGTCGGATTTGGAGCGCTACTTCCGGGTTTCCCCTCCATCGATTCACGAAATGATAAAAACCCTGGAGCGCAACGGCTTCATCGAAAAAACACCCGGGCAAGCGCGATCCATCCGTCTCCTGGTCCGCCCGGAGCATCTGCCGAGATTGGGATAGACGAGAAGTTCCGAACCTGGTTTGGCTTCAGGCGCGCCGCACTTCAAGCAGCCAGCAACCACCGGGCAAGGGTTCTGTGTAAAACTCAACCCCAAGAAAAGTGCGAATGGTATCCATACTGGCTTTGGCGTGCGGCGAAATTCTGGTGGTGGTTAGGCGTCCGCTACCAGCCAGAGCTAAGGGGACTAGAAGTTGGTCGGCCAGGAATTCGCAGACTGCTGCATTGGATGACATATAGGTCCTTGCCTGTTTGGCGGCATCGGCTGTGGCTGCCTCCTGAGATACGCCAGACCTTGCAAAGCCGGTAAAGATTTCCGTCACACCTTCGTAGCTCATTTCCAGCATCACATTGGTTGGGCGGCTTTCATTCTTTAAGGAAGCGCTAGCCATACTCAAAGTTTTCTCGAATTCCCGCACTTCTTGACCCGAGTTGTGACCCGTAAGGTTGGTCACCGACGTCATAACCTTGCGCAACATGGGAACGCCACGATCCATCAACGATACTGGCCGGAACCTGACTGAAGGATCGATTGTGGCCAGACATCGGCTGATTCCAATTTGTGCCGTGGCGGTTGCCTCCAATTTCAAGGTGGATTCGACGCCCATTTTGCGGAGTTGTGGAAGATAGGACTTCACCAGGAATTCAAATGGAGGGGCACCGGGGTTCCCAATCCCACCGTTGAAAGTAATGGAACTCTTTCCTTTTGCCAGCGCCAGAACAGGAAGAATCGTTTGTAACAGAAAGCTTATGGAAACGGCACGTCCGGAATTAAAGGTGTAATCGCCAGGCCGGACCTCACCAGGAAAGAATGTGAACTCGCTTGAACCCAGGCCAACGCCGTCCACACCAGCGGAACACAGACGCATGGCGGATTCAATCACAGTTACATGCTGTCGCATCAGGCCGGGCTTACGGCGTCCCGCGCGGATATTCTTGACACGAAAGGGTTGGCCGGTAACCATGGAAAGCGCAAGCGCAGTCCTTGCAATTTGCCCGCCGCCTTCTGCGGAAGCACCATCGATCACTAACATTTTCATTTATCTTTAGGTGCGGTCCTAAGCCGTAACCAGAGACGTGGTTCGAATGCCGGAGATGTCGAAGCGACGGCGGCACTTTTTGCAATCCATTTTGTCGTCCATCAAGACCATGTAACTTTCGATCTTGGCAAACTTGGCATGATCCGCCGGACCGGCCCCATTAGGGAGACGATCTTTCTTGCGGCGGACAAGCCATTTCAAATCGTAAGTATCCACCGTTCGGCAGAAACTACAGTTCAATTGCGCCGGTTTGGTAACCGGGGATTCAGTATAGAAGCTTCGCTCGTCCATGAGTTTCTCCTAAAGCGGTAAAATTTCTTCACGGTCCGGATCGAAATGCAGTGTGCGTTTTTGGACATACGCAATGTTGCCCAAATGGGATGCCATGGCGGAACGGTGGCCAATCAGAACGTCGCCATTGGGCCGCTTACGGCTGCGGCAGCAATCCAGGAAATTTTCCACGTGGTCAGTGGTCTGATCCCGCTCCGACTTCACGGTAACGGGAACTGCATTGCGGCCCACCGGAGTGTAGACATACTGCTGGCGGGTAATGTTCAATTTCCCTTCGGTGCCGCACATTTCAATGGCTGCTCCGGTGATGCCGGGGGCAAGAGTTGCCTCAAACGTGGCTGTCCATTCCTTGGGGTATTGCAGCAAAACGTTGATCGTATCAGGCGCGGTGCGTCCGTCTTTATAGTGGTATACGCCGCCACTGGCCGATGCCATAATCGGGTTGTCTTGGCCCATAAACATGTGAACCACGTCAATCCAATGGGTGAATAGATCCGTCACCTGTCCGCCGCCGTAATCGAGGTAGGCGCGGAAATTATAGTACTGCTGCGGATCGTAATCACGCCATTTGATAGGCCCAAGGAAGCGAGCCCAATCCAGATTCGAAGGCTGAGTTTGAAATTCCGCTGGTGCCTTTCGTAAATGATAGGTGTTGCCGTGCCACCAGGTTCGGGCCATGGTGATTTTACCCAGTTTGCCGGTGTCGAAATATTCCTGTTTGGCCTGCAAATAGATTTTGCCTGAACGCTGCTGCATGCCCACCTGGCAAATACGGTTGTTCACGCGGGCCGCTTTAACGATGGGTGGTCCCTGTTCAATAGTCAGCGTCAGGGGCTTTTCCACGTAGACGTCTTTACCGGCATTCAAGGCATCAATTGCGATATTGGAATGCCAATGGTCGGGAGTGGCAATCAGGCAAGCGTCCAAATTTTTCTGTTCAAGCAGTTTGCGATGATCAGCGTAACCCTTAGCACCGGGAGCCTTGCTTTGAACACGATCCAACTTCGGGCTGTAGATGTCCGCTACAGCGGTGACGTCCACTTGATTGGTGCCCTGAAATTGGGTCATCACGAAGTAGCCGCGCTCGCCGGCGCCGATTAGTCCCAACTGAATGCGATCATTAGCACCAAGGATTCGCGAGTAGGAAGCAGCCGTCATGGCCGCCGCCGTGCGCAGTACTTGACGCCGGGTAGTTGAAGAGTTCTGCATCGCTACGAATTATAGCGGAAGTATCTCCTCCCTGAGGGGATCATATTTTAAGCGGCGTTTTTGGACGTATGCGATATTGCCCAAATGAGAGGCAGCGGCGGAGCGGTGGCCAATGTAGACATCACCGTTTGGAAGCTTGCGGCTAACCACGCAATCAAGGAAATTTTCCACGTGATCAATGGTCTGGTCGCGCGGGCTCTTCACTACAACCGAGGGTGCGCCGCGTTCCTTCGGGAAAAACTCGTACTGTCCGCGAGTAATATGGATGCGGCCTTCGGTACCGCAAATTTCCACACCAGCACCCGTGATTCCGGGAGCCAAAGTGGCTTCAAAGGTGGCTGTCCATTCGGCGGGATATTCCAGCAGCACGTTGATAGTATCCGGCGCAGTGCGGCCATCTTTGTAATGGTAGATACCGCCGGAGGCAACAGCAGCAGTGGGGTTGTCCTGGCCCATCATCATGTGCACAACGTCGATCCAGTGGGTGAATAGATCGGTAACCTGTCCGCCGCCGAAATCGAGAAACGCACGGAAATTCCAGAACTGTTGAGGATCCCAATCGCGCCATTTTACAGGACCAAGAAAGCGAGCCCAATCCAGATTGGAAGGCTGTGTTGCCAATGCCGCAGGGGCCTTTTGCAAGTGCGCACCGTTGCCATGCCACCAGGTACGAGCCAAGGTGATTTTACCCAACTTCCCAGTGTCGAAATACTCACGCTTGGCTTGCAAATAGTGCTGGCCGGAGCGCTGCTGCATACCCACCTGACAGACGCGGTTGTTCACACGGGCAGCCTTTACGATCAGTGGGCCTTCTTCAATTTTCAAAGTCAGCGGCTTTTCCACATAGACGTCTTTACCAGCATTCAGGGCATCAATGGCAACACCGGTATGCCAATGGTCGGGCGTCGCGATTAGGACTACATCCACATCTTTCGATTCCAGCAGCTTGCGATGTTCCTTGAATCCTTTGGCGCCTGGAGCCTGCGTTTGCGCCTGATCAATCCGTGCGTCGTAAACATCGCAGACGGAGGTGACGTTGATGCGCCCGGTTTTCTGAAACGTGCCCATCACACCTTTGCCACGGCCTCCTGCACCGATCAGGCCGAAGTTCACTTTTTCATTCGCACCAAGGATTCGGGAATAGGAAAGGGCAGTAGTGGCCACAGTCAAACGGGCAATATCACGGCGGGTAGGTTCAAGTTTGATCATCACGGCTATTGTATATGAAATGGCGCGGTGAAAAAAAGGATGCGCTTACACTAGCCTTGTTTGGAATGGCAAGGTCAATTCCATGAGAAACTGTGGTGGTGGTGAGACTGATACGGAAAAAAATAATGCTCTCCTTTTGTGCGATGGCAATTTGCGGAGCGCAAGAATTGCCGCCGGAATGGGATGCGCGTAAGCTTGCCCAAGCGGTGGTTGAGGCAACGCATCAATTAAATCCTATAATGGCTCGGATTAGCCCTGCGGAATGGACCAGCAATGGCGCACCACCGGCTTATTCGTTTCAATTGGAACGAATCAAAAACGGTGTAGGCTACCTTGTAATTTCAGCCAAACAGTTTTCTGTTGATCCTCAAAAGCTCTCGGTAGCTCTGGATATTTACTTGCGCATACAATGGCTGGAAACACAAATTGGTTCTCTGGAACAAGGCGTGCGGAAGTACCAGAATCCTGCGCTTGCCGATTTGCTGATGGCCGCCGTTTCAGACAACGCCAAAGCCCGCACGCAGTTGCAACAATACGTCCTTGATCTGGCTAATTACCAGGAAACAGAATTGAAAGTCATGGCAAAGGAAGCACAAAAGTGCCGAGTAGCGTCAACCCAGCCAGCAAACGTAAGGAGAAAATGATTCAGTGAGCGGCCCCCTTTCATTCCATTGCAGTATTTGTGAAGAAGCGTCGATGGAGATTTGTAACTGGTGTACCAAAGATGCCTGTACTTTGCACATTTGCGATAAATGCAAACGATGCAGCGATTGCTGCGCCTGTGACGTGCCCTTGAACAAGGAAGCTCCAATGAAACCGCCATCCATGAAGGAGCCGGTTGTTCAAGAGGAATCATGAAATTAAAAGCAGTGATCACAGCGGCGGCACCAGGCCAACGCCACATTCTTGACCAAACGCTAACCACTAATGATGGTAAGCGGACAAGAATGATTGAGTTCCTTTTGGAACTTGTCAGTGGCATTGCCGATCAGGTTGCCTTCATCCTTCCAGCAGGGGCTGGAGATTCTTATAAATCCTTGATTGAAGAATCCGGGCAGCGGGTGGTCCTGATTGAACAGAAGAGTCCGCAAGGGTATGCGCACGCCATTTTTGCGGCTAGGGAATTTGCGGGCAACCAGCCATTCCTTCATATGGTGGGCGACCATTTCTACATGGCTGAAAAGCAAGCCGCCAGAACGCTGGTGGAATCGCTGGTTGAAGTTCATCAGAAAAATGGATGCAGCATCAGCGCCGTCCAACCCACTCGCGAATCTCTGTTGCCATACTTTGGCGCGGTAGGGGGTAGGGCTGTTGCCAACCCTGGTTCAGTGAAGCTTTATCAGGTGGATAAAGTAATGGAAAAACCCACACCCACCGAAGCCGAGCGCGAATTGTGGGCTCCGGGATTGCGCCAGGGCCAGTATCTTTGCTTTTTCGGCATGCATATCTTCACTCCAACTTTGATGCAGATTCTTGCGGAACTATTCGGCGCCAAACAACCCGTTCCAAGCCTTTCCTACGCCCTGGAAATTCTGGCGAAGCGGGAGCGATATTTGGCCGCGGTACTTCCAGGTAGGCGCTTTGACATTGGCAGTAAATACGGACTTCTGCAAGCGCAGCTGGCTTTGGGGTTAGGAGGACCGGACAGGGAAGAAGTGCTTTCCATGCTTCTGGAACTGGCTGCCCGATGAAGCTGACAGAGTTAATCAGCAGTGGCCAACCGGAAACTCGAAACCTTGCGTTCGATCATTGGGTATCTGGAAAGAACCTTGCACAATTGCAAGAGGCAGCCAACGAATTAGAAGACTTTCGCCGCCAAACCAATAGCCTTTATGAAAAGGTGCGGGCGCTGGTGTTTCTGTCTGCACTTCACCGATTCCACATTGCACCTGCGGCCAATGGATCAAGTCTTATTCCTTACAGTTCCATTGAGCAAATCCGCTCCCGACATTTTGAAAAAGCAGTGCAGGAACTTTTGTCGGCCCAGCAACAGCAAGGTTCCAGCGCACCACTTTCCAGCGCGTTGGGTGCGGCTTACCGGGGCTTAGCTTTTGAAACACTAGCCGATCAAGTTCGTCAAAGTGTGCGCCAGTTTCCAGGCAATCAATGGATGTTCCGTGCTGGGCATCAGGAAGATTACCCCTTGCGACTGGCCCCTGCGCTGCTGCAAGGTCCGCCTTTTCCGGTGTTGCATGAAACCACTCCTGTCCGCATGGACCTAAGCCACAGCGCCTGGAGTGACATTTTCTTCCTGGCAATGGACTACCCGGAAGGTGCGCGGGTGCTGAACATTTCTGTGGATCTGGCAGTTGGTGGCAGTGGACAATCTCCGCGCCCACCTGTGGAAGCATTCTTACGTGTGATTGATCAACCTGTGCTGCGCCTTGTCAGCGTGGATTTGGGGGCCCAAGCAGATATCACTTCTCTTGAAGAAATATTCGATTTCGCCGGTGATTATCTGGGGTTGCTGAAAGCCGCGCTGATTGCTAGTGGTCTTATCCCAGCTGGTCTTGAAGGCAGCGGCCAATCGTTAAGCAGCATACTGGCGCGGCTTACCGGTCGCACAGATTGCGGTCTGGAACTGGTGAGTCAGGTGAACGACATTCCCAAGGGGAGCCGTTTCGCTGTCAGTACGAATCTGTTGGCAAGTCTCATTTCTGTATGCATGCGGGCCACACGACAGATTCGCACACTTACTGGTTCTCTTGAAGAGAAAGACCGTCGGCAAGTGGCCGCCCGCGCCATTCTTGGTGAATGGTTAGGAGGGTCCGGCGGCGGTTGGCAGGATTCCGGCGGAGTGTGGCCGGGCATCAAACTGATTCAAGCTGTCCGCGCAAAAGAAGGCGATCAGGAGTTTGGCATCAGCCACGGATGCCTATTGCCGCAGCATACCGTGCTTACCTTCGAGGATGTTCCCGATGATGCACGCCGCAAGCTGGAAGCCTCCCTGGTGCTGGTTCACGGCGGTATGAGTCAGGACGTTGGCCCGGTTCTGGAAATGTGTACTGAGCGTTACCTACTGCGCAGCAGCGTGGAATGGACCGGTAGACAACAGGCAGTCAAAGTGTTCGATGAGTTAGTGGAGCAGTTGAAGAAAGGGGATATTCAAAAGCTTGGGCAACTGACGCAAGCCAATTTCGATGGCCCGATACAGACCATCATCCCTTGGGCGGGCAATGCCTATACAAGCGCATTGATCGAAGCGTGCCGGGAAATGTTCGGACCCAATTTCTGGGGCTTTTGGATGCTTGGCGGAATGAGTGGCGGAGGCATGGGTTTCCTGTTCGCCCCCCAAGTACAGCCGCAGGCGTTAACAGCGATGCCCGGAATTCTGGCGCAAACCAAAAAGCGCATGCAGGACTATTTCCCTTTTGCCATTGAACCGCTGGTGTACGATTTTGCGATCAATGAAAACGGCACCATGGCGGAACTACGTGAAAAGGATGCAGCTCTGCTCAGCACTGGCTACTATCTGCTTCGCCTTCCGGCTGACCTGCGGCTTCAGACAAAAGACCTGACTCCGGAGCGCCGCCGTGAATTATCCCAATTTCCTATGGCCTTCCCCGGGCACACGCAAGCGTTGTTTGAAAGGTTGATCCCTCGTGAAGTGGAAAGCGCATCGGCATTGGGGATGAAGCTGCAAACCATGCTGGATAGCTTCGGATTCGATTCGGTGGTCCATGAACAATTGCGCGCTGGCTACCGCACTGGCCAACTGGGTCTCGCCCAGAATCGCTTACCGGCGAACACGGTAATCGAAGATGTGAAACCGCAGGATGTGGCAAAGCCGGATGCCCGTCACGCCGCTGCAGGCCGTCAGGCTTTAGCCGATGGCAGTCTTGCGATAGTCACGATGGCTGGAGGCGTAGGCAGCCGTTGGACCAAAGGTGCTGGGGTTGTGAAAGCCTTGCATCCGTTTCACAAGTTCGCGGACCGTTACACCAATTTCATTGAAATTCATCTGGCGAAAACCGGACGCGGTCAGCGGGAGTTTCGATGCCGCCTTCCGCACGTGGTCACAACCAGCTATTTGACACACCAGCCAATCTCCCTATTCGTGAACAGCCTTGAAAGCAGGCTTGACGTACGCGTTTCGCAAGGGCGCAGCATAGGCTTGCGAATGATTCCCATGCTGGCCGACCTACGCTATCTATGGGAAGTATTGCCCCAACAGCAGTTGGATGAACAGAAGCAGAAGATGCGCGAAAGCGGTCGTGCCGGGCTTATGAAATGGGTTCAACAAGCCGGAGAGGCCAGCGACTACACTGAAAATCTTCCATCACAGTGCATTCATCCTGTTGGTCATTGGTATGAAATCCCCAACCTGCTCCGCAATGGCGTGCTGCGCGATCTGATCGCCGAATCTGAAGGCAAGCTGCAATATTTGCTGTTGCACAACGTTGACACGTTGGGTGCATCCGCTGACGCAGAATTGCTGGGAGCCCACATTGCCAGTGGCGCAGCCATGACAGTAGAAGTAATCCGCCGTCAGTTGGATGATCACGGCGGCGGCTTGGCTCGGGTGAATGGGAAGGCCAGGCTGGTGGAAGGCTTGAGTCTTCCTTCTGAAGAAATTGAATTCGGATTAAGCTATTACAACACCGGTACCTATTGGATTACCATTAATCTGCTGTTGAAGGCATTCGGACTTGTGCGCGACGATCTTTCCAACCTGGCAAAAGTGGATCAGGCAGTGCGCCGCACTTCGCAGCGCATGCCCAGATACATCACTATTAAAGACGTGAAGAAACGTTGGGGGCGCGGGCAGGAAGACGTCTTTCCTGTGGCGCAGTTCGAGCTGTTGTGGGGCGATATGACGGCCCTGGATGACTTCACCTGTCAATATGTGGAAGTACCACGTCGGCGCGGGCAGCAGTTGAAAGACGTGGCGCAGTTGGATGCTTGGGTTAAGGACGGATCAGCCGCAGAGCTTGCGGATCTTTTTTAGGTAAGTACGCCGAACCAAAGTAATGTCTGCATGGACAAAATGCCTGCCCATCAGTTTGCAAATGAGACACCTAGTCCCATTACTTCCTTGGGAACTTCCCATTTTCAACGCTTTGCGTTTGGTAGTCCAACTGCATTAAGATAGGCATGAATCGAAATGCCTTGAAGTTGGTTGTAGCTTTCATTTTCACAAGTGGCTTATACGCCCAGTTTGCAGACCGGTTGACTTCCAAAATTTCTCCCGATCTTGCAGCCAGTATAGCTTCCATGGAAGACGGGCAGGAAAACAATGAGATCGATTTAATTGTACGGTTCAAGTCTTCCACTTTTTTGCGCAATGGCGTAAGCCGGTCTGCCCGGCTCAGCCGTCGAGCAACCGTTCAAAATGAGTTGGCAATCATCCAAAGCGCAGTGATTCGCGTACCGCTGGGTGAAGTGGAAATGCTGGCGGCATCGCCAGAGGTAGAATACATTTCCCCGGATCGCGATGTGATCTCCAAATTGAGCAAAGCCCGTGCAGCAACGCAGGCGGATGTGCAATGGAGCAAATTGAGATTGGACGGTTGGGGTGTGCGAGTAGCCGTCATCGATAGCGGAATCACACCCAATGAGGCCTTTTCCACCGGATCTACTTCGCGCCTGGTTTATTCCAAATCGTTTCTTCCAAGCACCAGCCTGATGAACAATACAACTAGCGGCACGGACATAGGTGTGGCCCCGCCTGTTACTCCCGATGGTTCCATTAGTGCACTTTCCACCAGCGTGTCTGGAACTTCGATCTCGACGTCAACAGGGACCAGCGACGGCTACGGCCATGGAACCCACGTCGCCTCCATTATTGCTGGCGATGGCGAAGGAACTTCCGATCTGACAACCGCAAAATATCGCGGTATGGCCGCAGGAGTAGATCTGGTGAATCTGCGAGTTTTGGACGACAACGGTTCCGGCAAAGAAAGCTATGTAGTGGCTGCTCTGCAATGGATTCTGACAAACAAACAGGACAAGTTGAATAACTTAAACATCCGGGTAATCAATCTTTCGTTAGGCCGTGCAGTGTATGAAAGTTACAAACTTGACCCGCTTTGCCTTGCCGTGGAAGCGGCATGGAAAGCCGGCATCACGGTGGTTGTGGCTGCCGGCAACGATGGCCGGTATGACAATGGGACGAATAAAGGATATGGCACCATCACTTCGCCGGCCAACGATCCGTATGTAATCACAGTGGGTGCGGGTAATCCTCGTGGAACAGATACGCGCACAGACGACGTGCCTGCAACCTACAGTTCAAAGGGTCCTTCAGCAATTGATCATATTGTGAAGCCTGACATCATGGCTCCGGGGAATCGAATTGTGGCACTGGCCACAGGTAAGCTGAAGGCAGCCAATCCAACCAATGTTGTGGATACAGTAAATAGCTACATGGAATTGAGTGGCACCAGTATGGCGGCACCTGTGGTTGCTGCGGCGGCGGCTTTGATGATTGGGCAGGATAAATTTCTTACCCCGGACCAAATCAAAATCCGCATTATGAAAACAGCTTGGCGCAGCATGATTCCAACCTCCACCGTAACGGATCCTGCAACAATGAAGACTTATACGGTTAGGAGTGACATATTTACTGTCGGGGCGGGTTATCTGGACGTATACGCTGCGTTAAACGACCGTTATTCCACCGCTCTTTCGGCGCAATCGCCAACGGCAACTATTGATGCCTCTACCGGTTTGGTCAGAATCATTAAAGGCAGCAATGTGGTTTGGGGCGATTCCACTCTTCCAAACAATGTGGTTTGGGGCGACAACGTCAAAGGTGAGAGCGTGGTCTGGGGCGAAAGTGTTGTCTGGGGCGAAACCACACCTTCGGCACTGAGCGTCGTATGGGGTGAATCCGCCATCTACGGGTCTTCCGGTGGAGTCTCTGGCGAAGCCGGCAAGACGCTGATCAAGGGTGAGTAATTTCTAACCCAATCACCAAAAACCTTTGCAATTCCGCTAGGATTGAATATTCCTAGCGGAATTACAATGACCATCCGATACTCCATTCCTCTCCTTTTTTCTCTCATCGCACTTCCTGCGTCGGCACAATACAAAGCTGTAAACCCGCAAGTTTCCAAAGTAGTCTCATCTATCACTGAAGAACGCATTGTAGAAGTTTTGAAAAAGCTGGAAGCGTTTGGGACCCGCAACCTTCTCTCATCCCAAACCGATCCTGTCCGCGGCATCGGCGCGGCCCGTCAGTGGATCTATAGTCAGTTCCGCAACTATAGTCCACGCCTTGAAGTTGCCTACGATCAATACCGCTTAAAGAAAATCGCTGAGCCGAATTCGCGCGTTCCGCGGGATGTGGATCTCTACAATGTTGTAGCCGTTCTGCCTGGCAAGGTTCATCCCGAACAACGCGTGATCATCAGCGGCCATTACGACACACTTGTCCTTACTGGTCCAACTGGCAACAGCACCACCGCCGGCGAAACCCCACCTGCAGGCGATCCCAATGGCACTGAACCCGGTGTGACCGATAACGCCAGTGGCACTGCATGCGTCATGGAACTGGCGCGCGTGCTCAGTCAGTTTGAGTTTGAAAAGACGCTGGTTTTTATCGCCTTTGCTGGAGAAGAAGAAGGTCTGCTGGGCAGTTCGCTCTACGCGGCAAAAGCCAGGAAGGCCGGTCAGAAAATTGAAGCAGTTCTGAATAACGACATCATCGGCTTTGAAGCCTCTGGCAGTGGCCGCATCGAAAATCGCCGGGTGAATGTTTTCTCCGACGATCCTGCTGATTCGCCCTCCCGCACCCTTGCCCGCTATGCCCGCGAAATCGGCGAACGCTACGTTCCCATGATGAAGGTAGACACTGTGTTCCGGTCTGATCGCGTCAGCCGTGGTGGAGATCACACGCCTTTTTCGCAAGAAGGATTTGCCGGTGTCCGATTCTCCTCTCCACAAGAAAATCTGGCGAATGAGCACACGATAACCGATACCTTCGCCAACACCTCGCCGGCCTACATTACAAAAGTCACAAAGGTGAACGGAGCAGTAGCCGCGTCCCTCGCCTGGGCTCCTGTAACTCCGCAGGTCTCTGAACAAGTGGAACGCAATGGACGCAAAGTGACACGGCTATTCCTGACGCGTGGAAATGCAAGAGCCGATCCAGTGCTGAAGTGGAAGCATGCTGAGGAAAAAGATCTGGCAGGTTTCGTAGTGGTGATGCGCAGCACTACCGCCCCCTACTGGGAGCGCGAAGTTTTCGTAGGAAAGACGGCAGAGTACACCGTGCCCGATATTTCCATTGATGAATGGGTCTTCGGAGTGAAGGCTGTTGATCAAAGTGGCAATGAAAGCCTGGTTGCTCCGTATATTCCAGTGGGAAGGACCAAGCGTGTGGTTGAAGTTTATTAGCCTACAGGCTGCTTCGGCTCAGCGAAATGCAGTTGATCCTAGAAACGGCAGTTGCAAGCCGTAACCGGCACCCTGTTTGTCCAATTCGTGAAATCCGGGACGGGGGTGCAATTCTTTTGCAAGTCTTCCGTAAGCAGA
>JAYTTF010000056.1:0-31431 GCA_043745195.1 Bryobacterales bacterium
TGTTGTTTTCTTCCTCTAAAGCCTAGCGTATCACTACGCTAAGCTTTATGCCGCAAAAAAAGGAAATCCGGCGAATCTTCACTTTTATGTCGCGCACCCGATATGCAGCAGAAACGTGTGACCCAAGCGTATACACGCTATAATCACAGATTCCCTGCAAATGCCCACACTCGCCCCTTGGCAATGGATTCTCGGCGCACTATGCGCATTTATGGTTGGTGTTGCCAAAACCGGCATGCCCGGCGTTGGCATCCTCGCAATTCCTTTAATGGTGATTACCGCCGGAGATACAAAAAGCGGTGCCGGTTGGCTGTTGCCGATTCTATGCACGGCAGATGTATTCGCTGTTTTCTACTGGCGGCGTCATGCCGCAGCCCATACACTGTTTTCAATGGTCCCTTGGGTAGTGGTTGGCATGGCCGGCGGTGCCGCCGCTCTGTACTTAAGAGAAACAATTCTGCGGCCCATGGTTGGGACCATCGTTCTCATCATGCTGGTGCTGTATCTTTACCGCCGCTACAAAAGCGACCTGCGCCCTGCGCACGGCGGAATTTACGGAATGGCAGCAGGTTTTGCTACAACGGTGGCCAATGCCGCCGGACCGGTGATGAATCTTTACCTTCTCACAAAGCAGTTGCCCAAAGAAGAGTTTGTTGCTACCGGAGCCTGGTTCTTCTTCGTCATCAATTTAGCCAAAATCCCAATCTACGCCTGGCATGGAATGCTTAGCCGCAAATCCTTGATATTTGATGCCGTCCTTGTACCCGTAGTCTTGCTGGGAGCACTTACGGGGCGATGGCTGCTTAACCGAGTTCCTCCCCACATTTTTGAGGCACTGGTTATCTTCATGACCATCGCATCCACAATCCTGCTATTTCGTTGATGCCAATTCTTGCCGTATTTTCAGCGCCACATTTGGATCCAACATGGCAGCGGTTGCCAGTTGCACATGGTGGGCACCGGCCTCCAAACGTTTGCGAACATGCGCAGCGGTGCTGGCACCGCCAACGCCAATCAACTGAAGGTGTGATTTTCGCTTCTTGACTATTGCGGAAAGCATCTCTATTTCTTCCAGGCATCGTTGTTCAATGGCAGCCCCTCCAATGCCTCGACGCAGCCCATCAAACAGCAGAGTCCCGTCGGCTGCAGAAACCTTGCCAGTAATCGAATTGGTTGCGCTAATCGCATCCCCAAAGGGAGCCACGGCATCCACCAATTCTTCTGCCTTCGCTTGATTTGGAAATAGCCCCACTTTCAGAACAACGGGCAACCTTCCAACAGCCGCTCCAACAGCTTGCGCAACCAATCTCGAAGCATCGGCCGACAAATAAATATCCGCTTCCTGGGTACACACGTTTGGACACGAAAGGTTCGGCTCCACAACATCTGCACCGCTTTCGGCAGCCCAGGCAGCACACTTGGCAAAGTCCTCCGCTACTTCTTCCATGGTCCACCCGGGTTGGGGGGAAGCCACTACAGACACCACCAAGACCTGTCCTTTTGATAAACCGGCACGGGCAAGTTCCACATCCTTCCGCCACATTGCCGGGTCCTTGGATGGCATGCCGAACGAGATCGCCCAGGAATCAAACTTGTCAGATATTGAAACCTGCAGCACTTCCCCTTCCTTATTCAAGCAGGCACTTTCCACCGGCAAGAGATTCGGGAGCGCGTAGCACATTCTTTCCGAAGAGCGAACCGTTTTATATGTTAAAACATCAAAACCTCGAGCCGCATAGTAGTGAATCCATCGGCTATTCAAAAGAGGTCCTGCTGGAATTCCTAATGGAGAATTCACGGGTATTCCGCAAAAATTCCAACTGCCTGGGACTGGCAAAACATTCGCTTGTGGCTCAAGGCTTGGAACGTTTTCGTAATTCCAATCGTAGGTTTGAAGAATATCGTACAATCGCCCAGGATAGCGCTATTGAACCACCAAAGTGTGTTACTCTCCGATGCGTGGACCCTCTTCGCATTCAGGTACATTCTAACGATAATGTTGCCATTATAGTCAACCCGGAAGGGCTGGCCGCTGGTGTTACTTTTGCTGATGGTTTGAAGCTGTTTGAGCATATTCCTCAATCCCACAAAGTTGCCCTGCGAAACTTCTCAGCAGGTGAACCAATTATTCGCTACGGCGAAGTGATCGGCCTGGCTAGCCGGAATATTCCGCTGGGTGCCTGGATTCGTGAAGATATGTTGGACCTTCCAATTGCGCCACCTTTGGACCTGCTGCAATTGGCAACAGCCATTCCCAAACAATTGGCTCCGTTGGAAGGTTACACATTTGAGGGGTACCGCAACCCGGACGGAACCGTTGGCACGAAGAATGTCCTGGGTATCACCACAACCGTTCAGTGCGTTGCGCCCACTGTAGATTACGCAGTGCGCCGCATCAAGACGGAGTTGTTGCCGCGCTTCCCCAATGTGGATGATGTGGTGGCGATTACTCATACATACGGCTGCGGAGTCGCAATCGATGCTCCTGGCGCGGGCATTCCTATCCGAACGCTGGGTCACATTAGCCGGCATGCCAATTTTGGGGGCTCTCCGCTAATCGTCAGTTTGGGCTGTGAAAAATTGCAGCCAACCCGGATGTTGCCAGGCGGCAATATTCAGCCCTTCAATAACGCAACGTTTCCTATCTTCAACGAGGACTCCTATGTGGTTCGATTGCAGGATCAGGACCTGCGTGGATTCGGAGAAATCATTAGTGCCATCATGCGATTCGCGGAAAAGCGGCTGGAAGAATTGAACAAACGGCAACGAACCACTTGCCCCGCTTCGGAATTGAATGTAGGGCTTCAGTGCGGTGGAAGTGATGCGTTTTCCGGAGTCACGTGCAATCCAGCAGTCGGCTACGCTGCTGACCTTTTAGTACGCGCCGGTGCCAGCGTAATGTTTTCCGAAGTTACAGAAGTGCGCGATGCTGTCCACCTATTAACGCCTCGCTGTTCCACCAAAGAAGTGGCTATCGATTTGATTCGCGAAATGCGCTGGTATGACGAATATCTTGCTCGCGGCGGAGCGGATCGCAGCGCCAATCCTACTCCTGGAAATAAGCGCGGCGGCCTTTCCAACGTCGTTGAAAAGGCATTGGGTTCAGTTGCCAAAGCCGGCACCAGTGCAATCCGAACCGTGGCGACTCATGGGGAAAAGGTCACCGCGAAAGGACTAACCTTTGCCGCAACTCCAGCCAGTGATTTCATCTGCGGCACTCAACAGTTGGCTTCCATGAACATGCACGTGTTCACCACAGGCGAAGGAACGCCATATGGACTGGCACTGGTTCCTGTAGTTAAAGTTTCCTCCAGGACGGCATTGGCAGAACGGTGGTACGACCTGATTGATATCGACGCTGGAAAAATTGCCACAGGACAAGCCACAATCGAAACCGTAGGCTGGGAGTTATTCAACTTCTTACTGGATGTTGCCAGTGGACGAAAAACAACTTGGGCAGATCATTGGGGCCTGCATAATGCCTTAGCCCCATTCAATCCTGGGCCTGTCACCTAAGCCAAACTAGTTGACCGAACGAGCGTTCCATAGCCGTCGCATTCCCAACCGTTGTTGCGCCCAGAAGCCCATGCCGTAATCCACACCCTGATTCTGATCGGAAATTCCGGTGGGGTGGTATGCCGCATCAAAATTCGCCGTACCGAAAACTACATCCCAAATGGAAAACACCGCAGCAAAATTGCAACCCTTGTAGACACCGTCGTGACCAACAGCCATGGCGTGATGCAAGCGGTGAAACCGTGGACTCACAATCATGCGATCGCCAATAGGTCCAAAGCTGAGCCGAACATTGGCATGAGAAAAAGCCTCTATCGCACCGGAGATAAGAGTTACCACCAGGAACTGTACGGGCGGCACACCAATGATCAAACCAAGGCTGGCTCGCCAGAGTGACGAAATCAACTGGTCTAAAAGGTGCTCCCGGTCATCACTCCAAAAACTCATTTGTCTTTGACTATGATGCAGGCTGTGTAATGCCCACCAAATGCCCCATCGATGCTGCAAACGGTGACGCCAGTAGTCGGTGAAATCGAATAACAGCAGATAGGTGACAGCGCTCAGAATCGGAGCATTCTTCAAAGCAGGTACGAAATCTTCCAGATTCGGAGGGATGATTCCGGAGATTCTCAGCGTTCCATTCACCCAATCAAATGCCGGCGTCAACACCAGGAAGAAAAATAAGGGCAGGATGCCCAACTTAGTGAGCATTGAGTAAAAGAAATCCACATTGGCCTCGCTCCGGTTCGGCCAGTTCTCCACCGGTGCCAGCAATTCCAAGGGGCGGAAAAGTACATAAAGAAGAAATAGTTCAATCAGACCTATCAGGAATAATTCCGTTCCGTCAAACGCAATTTCATCCCAATTCATCATTCCCATGGAATAGAGCGCAGGCTGAATCAGGATCTGAAAAACCCAGGAGTGCAAATCAGCGAATTGGGTGGAGATTGCTTCCCACATACTTCTATTGTCGCGCCCGCTGGGGGATGGTTGCAAAGCAAAATCCCTTTTTCTTCAAACCATCCAGCAGTGGATCCAGCATCGGCCAGAAAGGATCACGCCGTGACCGGATGCCTAAGTGCATCATCATAATATCTCCGTCCCGAAGATTCTTCAGAGCTCGGCTCAGCAGCAAGGAGTTGGGATGCGTGCTGCTGGCCAATTCATCACCAAGAAATCCAGCAGCGCTCCAATCCACATGCTGATACCCGCAAGCCTTACTAAACTGCAGCGCACGAGGCGTTAGCCTCCCACCAGGAGCTCGCCAGATTGGATCCAGCTTGCGGCCCGTCATCGCTTGAAAGGCATCACCTACTTGATTCAACTCTTGGCAAAACTGCGGTTGATCCAGCGATTCCCGCCCCCCTTGAGGATTAACATACGATACTTTGTTGCTTGAAGAATCTTCCCGTAAGTACCAGTGGCGCCAGGTATGCGATCCAAAGGCATGCCCATCGGCAACAAGGGTTTTCCAGAATGGCCCCCAAGCTGGATCCAGAGCCGTATCTCCACGTAACGTTTTTTCATTGGCGATAAAAAAGGTCGCCCGCACCTGATGCTTTCGAAGAATCTCACGAATCTCCTGAGCCGGTTTCATGCTGCCTGTATCAAGGGTCAGGTACAACGTTCCCTTGCATCCAAGGTCAGCCGCACCCAAGTAAATCGTGAGTACCAAGAGACTACAAACGAGGCGCATGAGAAACCAGGTAAATGCCATGGGGCGACCTGCCAACAGAAATTTGTTTAATCACTTTTTTTGTCGCGATGTCGATTACTGTAACCTTGCGAGTCCATCGGGATGTGAACCAAAGCTCTTTCCCATCTGCAGTAACATCCATGCAGTCTGGTCCACCTGGTGCCGGGTATTCGTCAACCACTTCAAGAGTTAGTTGATTAATACGAGAGATCTTATTAGAAGCCCTATTCGACAGAAAGACATGACGGCCGTCCCCTTGAGGAATAAAATTATGCGCCCCTTCGCCGGTGCGGATACGTTTCACCGTTTTCCGGGTACGCCAATCCACCACTTGCACATAATCCTCCCCCAGAATCCCAATTAATAGATGCTTGTCGTCCGGAGTCATCCATACACCTGCCGGCTGCTTGCCAAGGGGAATCTTCCATGCCACTTCCATTTTGGCCAAGTCGATGGCAGCCAGTTCGTTGGAATCCTGAAGCGTTACAAAAACCATGGTGCTGTTCTTATCGAAGATGATATGGCTAGGACCCTTGGCCGTGGGAATTCGCTTGATCAACTTAAAATCAGCGCCCGAATAAATATCGCAGCGATGCAAACGAAGAGATGCGGAAACGAAATATTTATTCCCAGGGCTGAAGCCAATTTGATAAGGATCACTAATGTTGCTCAATCGCCGTTTTTCCACACCGGTTGTCCTGTCCAAAAACACCAGATCGTTGGAAACAGCATTGGCAACAATCAGGTAAGAATCATCAGGGGTGGCCATCAAATGATGCGGTTCTTTTCCGATGCGGAATGTTTTGGTGACGCTGTAGGATTTCGTATCAATGAGGGACACTGTTTCGTCGGCTGAATTCAGCACCACCGCAGTGGACGGACCCGCAGGCCACAGTTGGAAAGAGCAAAGCAGAAAGATAAAACAAAATCTCATAAGAATGTCTAGCCTCAAGGTAGCATGATGATGACATTTCCCGCTACGCTATAAGAATATGGTTCATCAACACGCAACTTACGAAGACGTAAATTTAATTCTGAAGCTGTACGAAATGCGCCGTGAAGTAAAAATGCGGGCGGCTCGCGCCTGGTTTGCTGGAAACTTTCTACCAACGACGATGGACGAATTTATGAAGGTATGTCCCCCAGGCTCCGAAGAAAATGCTTATTTCAGGCAAGTTGCTTCTTACTGGGAGATGGTGGCGGGGTTCATTACTCAGGGTGTACTTCACAAGGAGATTTACTTTCAGAGCGGACAGGAAATGCTGCTGACCTATACCCGGATGAAAACGATTTTGCCTGCAATGCGGGAAATGTTTCATAATCCAATGTCTTTCGGTAATTTGGAAGCAGTGAGCAAAGACTACATAACTTTTATGAACAGCAAGAATCCGGGTGCTTATGAGGCCTTTGAGGCTCGCATCAACGCCATGGTGAAGAAGTAGCTCAACGAATTATGCGGCAGGAAGCGGAGTTTTTTGCAGATCAGGAGATGGATCTGTTGTACATCGCCAAGCGTCTGAGGGATGCCCAAAAATTAGAGGGCATCCTGGACGCAAATTCTCTCGATTATGCCGTCGAAACCGACAAGTATCAGGGCGGAGTTGTATTTCTTGCTGAAAGAGTTGGAGCTTTTTTCTACGTATTGCCTACTAAACTGGAAACTGCACGGGCATTGCTGAAGGAAAATGGCTATAAACCGCACGAGTAAGAATATGAGGGCTGGGCCATTTCTGGCCCCGAACCTTCAACTATGGAACATTCAACTATGGAACAACGGTAGCTGGATTTTTTACTGGAACAGTCACTGAATTGGAAACGTAAATATCTTGCGCAATCGTAACCTCGGTAGCATCATTCGTTGGCAAATCGCTGTTCAATTCCAGGTGGACTTCATAGATTCCAATGGAGCCTTGCTTTAATCCGGCAAACAAAACGTTAGCCGTCTTAGCACCTGCCAAGGAGGAAACAAACGAAGTATTGGGATTAGGTAAGTTAAGTAACTCGCCCGTGTATACTTTGCCTGTAGAAAGCGGAATCTGCTCCTTGTCCAACGGCGGCGATTCCACATCCGTCTTATACACAACTCCCAAGCCCGTGGCATAAACAACAATTGTTTCGCCAGGCAAAGCTGGGTTATCCACCGTTACGCGTGAGCCAGCTACGTTAGCGCAACACAAGGCTGGAGTAGTTGCCGTCAGAATTACCTGTGCGTCGGAATTGGCGGATCCCTTATAGACAAGACCATTAAAATCTGGCCCATCTTTTTTTGCGCGCAATCGAATGCGGGTGAACAAACCAGCGCCAAACGCCTCAACCGGTGAATCGGCGTCAGCATTAATTAGCGCAATCAACCCATCACGAATTGAAAAAAGTCTATCCGAATCCTTAACTGTATAAGTGTAGGTTCGGTTGTTGTCGTCGGGACCAATCTGAATGGTAGCTTTATCGCCACCCTTAGCCGTTCCGTCGACGGAAACCGTCCCTGTGGCTTTGGAACTGTAATGGAGCACCACACCAGGCCGCGGATCGTCTCCACCATCAGCAAAAATCCCAGGATTTTGGGGAACAATCGGCACCGCAACAGGACTGGTCACCGAGATTTTTCCGTTTGCAAACTTAGTGCGAACCCAAGCGTTGATGCTGGTGGCATCCTTTACTTCAAAAGGAACCTGAGCGTTAATCTGTGTTGGGGAAACATAAACTAGCGGTGCACGGAAACCGTCGAAATAGACTTGCGCGCCACCTAATTCGCGAGGCAACTCACTTGTCAATTGAGCCTCGGTTGCAGAGGCAGTGGTTTCCGAAAGGTTTTCACCCTTAATAGTAATTAAAGTTCCGGGGGCAATTTTGGCCGCATCCTGTCCACCGTTCAGGGTAGCCCCAGACGTTGTCAAAGTAATGGTGGCATCCGCCGGTGTAGTCGCGGTGCTGATGGCGATGGAATTGCCATCTACGCCTCCCTTCAAGGCGCTGATCCGGATAAGTCCGGCATTCGCAAATGGCCTGGCCAGTACAGGTGAGGCAGTATCAGCAGAGATCAGCTTTACAACAGCCAAAACTACTCCTTCCACTCTGTCGTCCTTCTTTATTTTGTACTTGTACTGTTTGGTGCCAATAGTCACCGTCACTTCGTCGTTCTCGCGGATCGTTCCGGCAAAAGTTATTGTCCCTTGGGCAAACACTTCAACACTGGCAGAGTTACGAACAGCGTTATAAAGGAGGCCTTTATCTGCCAATGAAAAGACCATCACGCGGCGATTGAATGGGTCCGTAACAAACAGGTTTGTTCCGTCCCAAGCAAGAGAACTTGGAGTGCGAAGTTGGTCGCTGGAAGCACGAAGCAAAGGAAACGCGATGTCCGATACACGATTAATGTCGTCATTCAGCTGTCCCAAAATCACATCCGGCGTAGGGGCATTCGTGGTGGGAATGGAATTAAAAACTAATACACGATCATTTCCACCATCGGCAATGAACAGGCGCTTACCATCAGAAAGTGCGAAACGAGGGTATTGCAAAGTTTTATTGCAAAACTCAGGATAGGTAAGAACACCAGCCGTATCCTTACCATTGGAAGGGCAAAGTTTCTCTACGTTATTCGCAATGGCAGAGGTGAAATCCGGTTGGCCGATAACCACATCGGCAGCCTTGGTGTTTGAGGTTGGGATTGAATTATAAATAAGAACGCGATTGAAGCCCAGGTCGGAAACGAACAATCGAACACCATCGCTGGTGACCGAAACGGGGTTCAGCAAATTATTGCTTTGTGGATCCACTGTAGCTTTCGTAAGATCCAATTCAACCGCAGTATTGAAATCCTTCTGGCCCAGAACAATGTCTGCCGTTGCGTTATTGGCGGTGGGAATGTTGTTGTAAATCAAAACCCGGTGATTTTGGGTGTCTGCAACAAACAGCTTGCCCCCTTGAATCCAAACCCCCTGCGGACCAAGAAGGCTCTTATTGGTTGGCGGCCGGATGGCGGTGCCTTTAGTAAAATCAGCTTGGCCTATGACAACATCGGCTGGGGCGTTGTTTGAAAGTGGAATGGAATTCCAAATCAGCACACGGTTGTTGTCGGTATCGGCGACTACCAACTTTTGACCATCGCTTGCAACAGCGGTAGGCAGGCGAAGAGTGTTCGCCTTTGGTAGCAGCGTCATATCCGATTTGGTGAAATCTGTTTGCCCTAAAACCGTGTTAGCTATACCAACGCACGCGGGGCAACGGATTGAGTCGTCGACTTTAAATTCATTGGTAACAGGCGGCAGGTCTCTACCCAACGTGCGGTAAATCAGAACGCGATGATTCTGCGGCGAAGCGCCAAAACGGTTTGAATCGGCTACGAAGAGCATGCCATTTGCATAGGCAATCCCGCTGGCTCCGCCTAGAAGATTCAGGTTGGCACCGGAATCTTGAGCCGTGAAATTCTTTTGTCCAATGACAAGTCTTGCGGCTTGTCCTGGAAATAGGTCTTGTGCCGGCACCAGTGAAAGGGCGGCGAAAAAGCAGAGAATTACCTTCATCATCTTGGGTTTAGCGAAATAGTTAGTATAGCAAGCCGAAAGTGTTCCAGCCAGACGAAAAACATCTTCTTTTTGAATCTTCAATTCTGACGTGCATGGGCATTCCCGAGTTTCGTATAAATGGGTGAATTTACAACACTAAATCTGCTTTTTTAAGGAGCAGGTCGCGGCAGAGACGATAATTCTGGCCGCCCCCCGCAGCTCCATACATATTGAGTCACAAGCCATTTGTTTCTGTACTATCAACGACTTAGCATAAAGTTGTTTTAGATGGCTTGCTACAATGGATTCAGAGATACAAAAACTCTGCGCAGAGTCGTCTCTTTAACGAAGCGCTGCCGGACCCAAGCAATTGGGATTATGGTAGCCAGCTCTTGGACTGGTTCAGGAAGCTAAAATAATTAGATCGGCGAGTTGGTTGTCCGGAAAACCTGTTAACTTTGCCCTGGTTGGAGAACCGAGGCAGAGGAACCTGTAAGTCAGGTGCAAACCGTCTTGGGCGGCGGATTTGAACAGAACAAGGGCAACCAACTCATCGGTTTTTGCAAGAACCGCATATCGCGACCGAGGCCGTAGTGTGCCTGAATGATCTTAAAAGCTATTGACTACTAGGGGAACCTTTCATAATTTCCCCCCAAAATATTTGATAGGCCTCGGTTTGCTTTTCCAAGTTCTTCCCGGCTCTTATGAATACCCGCATGTTTGGTTTAAGAAACGATCGTTCAGTTGGGATGCCGCCATCAAGGAAACGGGTGTCTTGCCGCAACAGCAGAACAGCGTCCCCTACCGTACGAGTTCGGAGGGTGAGAAATTCGCCATCCATACGCACAACGACTCCGGAAAATGTCAAGTCACCGCGAGGTGCGATATGTTCGGTAACCAAACGGTAAGGGCGAATTCGTGAACGGGACGCCAGTGGCGGATCAACCACGTGAATTGTTCGTGCGTAGCAACGTCCGGGAAACCGGCTACGGTCACCAACCACTTCAATTGGATCACCTTGCCGTAAAGACGAGGCGAAAATCCTCATGCTGGTATGTTCCATATAAGTTTTTTCGTCGTAGGAGCAGGTGTAGATTTGACCGGTCGCAAGCTTGATTTTGAAATCGCCACTGCGATCGGTTCCCGTGGTTTCAACAAAACTTCCACGCAAAAGTCCGATGGGAACATCCACTTCTTGCGCCGGAAGCAGACAACATGCAAACCAACAACAAGACCAAAATCGAAACGGCATACCTTAGTGTATTCCTCTGAATGCTACAATGTGGGCTGCCTCGTGACACCTTCTGCATTGTCTCCTCTCTCCTCAAAAATGATTGCCGACGCTGGCAACTGGTTTCTCACATCCGGGATTCAAAATTCGGATGGGGGTGTAGCTCGCTATCGACATTTCGATTCGGGAAATCTCCCGGTTTCCACTGAAATCACCGGCTATACCGTCAGCACCCTTTGTTGGTTCTACCAGATCACTGGCGAGAAAAAGTATCTTGAAGGAGCGGAACTTTCAGCTAAGTTTCTGTTAGAAAAAGCCTGGCATCCGGAATATTCGCTTTTTCCTTTTGAAGTGGCCTCGCCGTTGCCAGACTCCTATTTCTTTGACTGCGGCATTATCATCCGGGGTTTGCTGGCACTTTGGCGTATCAACAAGCAGCAATTGTTGTTGGATGTAGCGACGGCGTGTGCCTATGGAATGCGACAGTTTCAGGCTGAAGATGGCAGATGGCACCCTATTGTTTCCCTGCCCCACTTCAAACCTCGGACGCACTCCGCAAAATGGTCGCGCGAACCGGGGTGCTTCCAATTAAAGGCCGCACTTGCTTGGCTTGAAGTAGGCGAACTAACCAACGATCCAGTGCTGCTTACCTGGTTCGACAAAGCATTGCAACAGTCACTGGAAAGCGATTCCATATTTCTGGCTGGCAGCGGCAATAATGTCGAATACATGAACCGCTTGCATGCATACTGCTATTTTCTGGAAGCTCTTCTGAAACGTCCAGACCATGGAAAAACATTGGCACTTGGTATGGAAAAAGCGTCGAAACTACTGCATCATTTGGCACCGAAGTTTGAACGTTCCGACGTGTGCGCTCAATTGTTACGGGTTCAAGTAATGGCAAGTCAAACCGGCATTGCTCAATTAGACGATGTCGCTGCAAAGGCCTCAGCCGAGCGCTTAGCCTCGTATCAATTTTCCAGTGGTGGTAACGAACTTGAGGGTGGTTTCGGATTCGGGCGCTCTGCTGGAGCCATCATGCCAATGGTGAATCCGGTATCCACTGCTTTTGGGGCGCAGGCACTTGTAATGTTCCATCGATATCTGGCCGGAGGAGATGCCGGCCCGCTTGCGGATCTAATTTGAGCAAACCCGTCAAGCTCGCCTTTGCTACTGGAAGTGACGATCTAATTCCAGGCTTTCTTGCCGAGATGTCTCGTTTGTATCCGGATGTTGAACTGGTGGTGGTTAGCGAATTCGCGCCTCCTCCAGATTTCAAGTGGATTCCTTACATTCCCAAGCGTCCATTTGCCTTGAACGAGGCGCGCATCAAGGCAGCCATTGCCGGCCGCCAGGTTGTTTTGGCAGGGATCATTCTGCAACCGAACATGCCGTATTGGAACATGCGGCTGACTGCTTGGAAGAACTGGCCTTTAAGAGTGGTTGCATTCAACGACAGCATGGACCATTGGATGGTTCGTCCGAGATCGTTCCCAACCATTGTCAAACACGTGTTGTGGCGCCTTCGAAATTTAGTAGTCAGCCAGTCCATGCCGGGTTCTGGCTCCTATACTTTTTTCTGGCGATTGGCACATCCGTGGGCGTTCAAGCGCCCGTTAAATGCATTCTCAGCGAAGGCAGCCGGCGCCATTGCTCAGCGCATGAAGTTGGTGCAGGCCGATGCAGTTGACCCACCATTAGCGAAATTCCCTGCCGGAGTGAGCGTAGTTATTCCATCACACAATGGTCAACATCTTTTGAAGACACTGCTGCCCAGCTTGATGCCGCAGATTTCTACAACGGACGAAGTGATTGTAATCGACAACGGATCTTCCGATGGCACCGAACAATGGTTGCGCCAGACCTATCCGTCGGTGATTCTGCTCAAGGATGCAAAGCCTCTTGGCTTTGCCCGGTCGTCCAACATTGGCATAACAGCGGCAAAGTATTCCCATCTGCTGATGCTCAATAACGACATGGTTGTGGAGCCAGGCTTTGTTGCCGCTCTGCAATTAGCATTTGATAAAGTTCCAGGGCTTTTCGGAGCAACCGCCCAGATCTTTTTCCCTGAAGGCGCACGACGGGAAGAGACTGGAAAAGCCGTCAGGGTTCCGCCGATTGAACAGAGTTTGGATGGATTTCCGGTACGCTGCGATTTGCCGATTGAAGGCGAGGATGGCAGCTATGTCTTCTATGGCAGTGGCGGATGTACGCTTTACGACACCGCCAAGTTGAAGGCACTTGGCGGTTTTGGTGAACAATTTGCACCGGCCTATGTTGAAGACCTGGACTTGGGATTCCGTGCATGGCAACGTGGTTGGCCTACTGTATTTACAGCCAACGCAAAAGTGCTCCATTTCCACCGGCAGACAAGTTCCAAGTTGTTTCAACCTGAGGAAATTGATCTGCTGGTGCAAAGGAATTATTTGCGCTTTATTGCTGGAACAGCTTCCAGCTTAGAATTCCCTCAACTATGGCGTGAAGCTGTAAACCGCTTAAATCATCAGGCAGCCAGAATGGAACCTGTAAAATCGGCCACTCTGGCACTGGCCCAAGCATGGCGAGTGCCGTTCTGGGCAGAACCCACGCGAAAAGGGCTCCCATTTCTGGAATTGATCAGCGGACAAGTGGCGGTGTTCCCCGGCAGGCAGCCAAGCGGCAAACCTCGAATACTTGTCGCTTCGCCCTATATGCCTTTTCCGTTAGCGCATGGCGGCGCAGTCCGAATGTTCAACCTGATGAGAGCGGCCGCGCCAAATTTCGACCAGATCCTGGTTGTGTTTTCCCATGAGTTAGACCAACCGCCCAAGGAGTTGTTGGGACTCTTTGTGGAGATTGTAGTGGTGAAACGAGTTGGGACCCACTTGATTCCTTTCAATAGCCGGCCTCAAGTTGTTGAAGAATTTTCATCGCCGGCGTTTAGTCAGGCGCTGCGGCAAACAGTGCGAAAGTGGCAACCTGCAGTGGTTCAACTGGAATTTACGCAGATGGCACAATATTCGAAAGACTGCATTCCGGCGAAGACCATCTTGGTTGAACACGACATAACGCTGGACCTCTATCAACAACTGCTGCACGAAAATGAAGACTGGGAATCGCGCCTGCAATGGAATATGTGGGTCAACTTTGAAACTGCGGCATGGCAGGAAATGGATGCCATTGTTGTTATGTCAGAAAAAGACCTGACTACGGTGGGGTCGCCAAAAGCCGTGGCCATTCGAAATGGAGTGGATTTAGACCGCTTTCGTCCTTCAGTGGAAGAACCAAATGCAGCAAGTCTACTTTTTATTGGATCGTTTGGTCACTTACCGAATGTGATGGCCGTTGAATTTTTCCTCAGGGAAGTTTGGCCACATCTGGCGGACTTAAACCCGCAACTGCACATCATTGCGGGCTCGCGATACCAGTATTTTCTGAATCTTTATCGCGAACGGGTTCATGTGGATTTAACGGTTCCAGGGATAAAAGTGGAAGACTTCGTGAGTGACGTACGCCCAGCCTATCGAAAGGCAACAGTGGTGATTGCACCCTTGGTTGCAAGTGCCGGAACCAACATCAAGATTATGGAAGCAATGGCTATGGCAAAGGCGGTTGTCGCAACTCCCGCCGGAGTCAATGGCTTGGAATTATCGCCTGGCAAAGATGTTTTGGTTGCTTCCGATGGAAAAGAAATGGCGCAATCCATCCGGGATTTGTTCAAAGATCCATTCAAGAGAAAAGCCATTGAACTGGCAGCTCGCCAAACTGTGGAACGGGATTATAGTTGGGATAAGATAGCTGAAGTTCAGAAGGAACTTTACGAAAAGCTCAGTCGGCCAAAGCCTGATTCAAGTCAGCACTGAACATGCGCAGTCCTTCAATTTGGTCGATAGTTGCCTGTTGGTCAAATCCCTTCGTAACAAAGAAGGCCTGACTTTCGCGCCAAATAAGGCAAGCGAACCCTTTCTCCGTCATGATTCCAGGAGCTCCGATTTTCCCGAACCCTTTGGGAACCTTTTGAACCAATGCCACAAAACCACCGCGAGCGAGAAGGTAGTGATTAATCATTGCATTGAAAGGAACCAGTTCAATACCGGCACCTTGCAACCGTTCCAACTTCTGCAACAGTTCCGGGCTCATTACATTTTGTAGCGGCCGAGATCTTCGTCATTCAGGCTTTCAAGCCAGCGGCGCAATTCATCCCCACTAACTTTCTCATTCACATGAATGGAGGACTTGGAGTTTTTAATCACTTGCTCATCGACGAAAATGGGGCAATCCAGCCGAAGCGCTAACGCCAGTGCATCGCTGGGGCGAGAATCCACGCTCATCAATTGGCCGTCTTTCTCCAGCCAGATGAGCGCGTAAAAAGTATCGTCCTTCAGTTCGTTGACCACGATTTTCCGAATGCCGGTTTCCATACCCATCAGCAAAGTCTTGATCAAATCGTGCGTCATCGGGCGTGGGGTGGAGATCTTCTCAATTTCAAGGGCGATAGCATTGGCCTCATACATCCCAACCCAGATGGGTAGGATAGTATTGCCAGTAACGTCCTTGAGGATAACGATGGGTGTTTGTGTGACGGGATCCATCATCAAGCCCCGTATTTTCATTTCTACTTCCATCAGAATCTCCTCAAAACCATTATCGCAATTATGCGCGGGAAACCCACTCCCCGTGCAGCGAGTTTGGACCCGCCCTTGTCACCAACACGGGCAAGTAAGAACCAATCAGAGAGTTACCATCCCTCACTGGGCCTGTAAAATTGAGCGTTTTGTTATCTCCTGTGCGACCGAACCACTGTATATTCGATTCCGAGTAGGCTTCCACCATTACCTCCTCAACTTCTCCGACGTAGCGGGCGTTACCGTGCAGTTGAATCGCACGCTGCCGTTCAATGAGAGTGGTCAGGCGACGGCCCTTTTCGTCATCCGTCAAATGGTCTGCCATGGCCAGTGCTGAAGTGTTAGGGCGCTGCGAATATTTGAAGCAGAATAGCGAATCGAATTGCACCTCGTCCAGTAGGTCCAGGGTTTCCTCAAAATCCTTGTCTGTTTCTCCAGGAAACCCAGTAATGATGTCGGTAGTTATGGAGATGGAGCGTGGAGACTTTTTGATCCAGTCAATCCTCTCCATGTATTGTTCCCGGTCGTATTGCCTTTGCATGGCAGCGAGAACTTTGCTCGATCCCGATTGCACTGGAAGATGGACATGATTGCAAAGGCGAGGGTTTGCAGTAATGGCATCGACGATGGGCTTCTGAAAGTCACGTGGATGCGAAGTGGTGAATCGAACCCGGCGGATGCCAGGGACATTGCCGACTGAATCGAGCAACGTTGCGAAATCCCATCCTGCTGCGGAGGGATCGCGGTAACTATTGACGTTCTGACCTAAAAGCTGAATTTCGGTATAACCGCCATCAGCAAGACGACGAGCTTCTTCTATGACGCTAGCGGAAGTCCGGCTGCGCTCCGGACCGCGAGTAAAGGGCACAACACAATAAGCGCAGGATTTGTCGCAGCCCTCAATAATCGTGATATAGGCACGGTGCGGATTGTCGCGACGGGTAAGAGGAGTATCGAAAGTATCCTCGGTATCAAGGCTAAGGCCGGTAACGCGCCGGTTACCCGATTCAATCTGAGCAATCAATTCCCCAAGCTTTGTATAACTCGCGGACCCGCAAACAAGAGATACGTGAGGAACTCGTTCGAAAATACGTTCACCCTCTTGCTGGGCGACGCAACCTAGAACTCCGAAAATTTTGCCTGCGGCAGCTTGCTTCTTGTAGTGCGCCAGCCGATTGAACACACGCTGCTCAGCTTTATCCCGAATGCTGCAAGTGTTGTAGAGCACAAGGCCGGCGTCGTCCACACTTTCCGTTTGTTCATAGCCATAATTAACCAGTGTTCCGATCACTTTTTCGGAATCGTGGACATTCATTTGGCAACCGAATGTTTCTAGATAAAACTTTTTCATGCTGATCTTCAATTGTAGCTGGCTTGAGGATAAGGCAACCGATTGAAATTCTTTGCACTACTGCGCTAGCGTGCAGTAAACTGGTGATGTCAACCGCAATCGGCGCCCGTAGCTCAGATGGATAGAGCGTTTGCCTCCGAAGCAAAAGGTCGCACGTTCGAATCGTGCCGGGCGTACCATCCCAAACATTTTGACACCACAAAATTACATCACCGTACCCTTCGGTGTAATTTGCCGCGGATTTATCATACTGTCCCCATTATTGTGCCACCCTTTCCATAGCTATTACGAAAGGTGTAAAACGGGAAATGTTGAATACCAGCAATCTTGCATGCCTTGCCGTGCTGCTTCTTGAGGGTCGATTGCTCAATATGGCCGCTCTTCGCTTTGCTCGGAAAAATCCAGTCCGTCCCGATCATCGACAGCCGAATGTTCAGGATTGACGAGACGCGCACAGTTAAGGGAATGGATCGCCGAGCATTCAAATCGGTCTGCGCTAATTTGAGTTGCCTCCGAACAGTCCGGTACATGACTCCCGTAGTGTTATTAAGCAATCTGAAAACTTTCACGAGATTCACTTCCAGGTGTTTCCGACTGCACCGGCATTGGAACGTCCAACCACAGTCCAAGGCCGGGTGTTCAACCGCGCCTCATCACATCACTTTGGGTGATCCTAAAGGGAACATACCATCGACTGATGCGGAAAAATAACCGGTCCTGCACTAAACTATTCCATACGTAAAATGCAATTTGCTTTGCGTTTAGATTGCCAAGACAGTTGGCCGGCGATAGAGGTTCCGGCTTCCAAAGTTATTTCGGCTTAAGCTTCGCCGCTCTAGCCGGTTTTTTCCTCTAATGCCTGTCAAACTGAAAGAAACAATGTCTGTACCTCGCCGCTCCTTCATTCGTTCCCTGTGCAGCACGGCTGCTGTGTTCACGTTTGATCAATTGCTTTCCGGGCAGTCACTTGACGTGGGGTTCGTCAGCATAGCGCGCGAGGCTGGACTGAAAACCAAAACTATTTACGGCAGCGAAAATCGAAACAAATATTTATTGGAAACAACCGGCTGTGGCGCAGCTTTTTACGATTATGATCACGATGGTTGGCTCGACATTTTCCTGGTGAATGGCACGCGATTTGAAAGCAAGTGGACCGCAGTGAATGCTCCGGTCAGCCGTTTGTACAAGAACAATCGCGATGGAACTTTCACTGACGTGACGATAGAGGCCGGCATCGCCCGCACGGGTTGGGGCGCCGGGTGCTGTGTCGGCGACTTTGACAACGATGGCCTGGACGACTTGTTTGTTACCTATTGGGGTGATTGTTCTTTGTGGAAGAATCTTGGCAATGGAAAATTTGTGGATGTTGCCGCAAAAGCTGGCGTCACGACGCGGACCAAGTCGGGATTAAAGCGCCACAACACGGGCTGCGCCTTTCTGGATTTCAACAAAGACGGGTTGCTTGATCTTTTCGTCGCCAACTATATCGACTTCGATCCGAAGACGGCCCCGCTTCCCGAATCAGGACCGTGCAAGTACAGGAATATTCTGGTGGCTTGCGGACCTCCTGGGCTGCCGGGTGGCAAGAATATTTTGTTCCGCAATAAAGGGGACGGTACGTTTTTGGACGTTTCCGAATCGGCGGGAATTCTTAAGACCGCCGGTACATACGGGCTTGGAGTGATTGTCTCGGATTTTGACAACGACGGTTGGCCCGATATCTATGTAGCAAATGATTCCACTTCCTCCGCCCTCTATAAAAACAATCACGACGGAACCTTTAGCGAGGTGGCCATTGAAGCCGGCGTGGCCTATTCACCCGATGGGAAGCCGCAAGCAGGCATGGGTGTCTCCGTAGCCGACTATAATTGCGACGGGAACTTCGACATAGTAAAAACAAATTTCGCGGGCGATACGAGTAGCTTGTACCGAGGGTCGGCCGCCGGAGCTTTTGAGGATGCAACATTCCAAGCCGGGCTTGGACGAGTTACTCGTTTCCTTGGCTGGGGCGCCTCGTTCATTGACTTCGATAATGATGGTTGGGTGGATATTTTACTTTGCAATGGGCACGTATATCCGGAAGTGGGTGAAACGGCGGCGGAGTCAGGATACAAGCAGCGCAAAGTGGCTTACCGCAATTCACGTAACGGGAAATTTGAAGAAGTGTCGGAACGGTTAGGACCGGGTATCCTTGAAAAAGTTACAGGCCGGGGGATGGCCATTGGAGACTTCGACAACGATGGTGACCTGGATCTACTGGTGAACTGCATCAACGATTATCCGCAATTGCTGCGTTGCGATTCAAAACAGAAGAATAACTGGATCAAGATTAAGGTGATCGGGGTGAAATCGAATCGGACCGGTATTGGCGCACGGGTAATTTGCATCACCACCGAGGGCGAGGCAGACCATCGCCAAATGGACGAAGTACGTAGTGGCGGAAGCTATATTTCTCAAAGCGACCTACGTGTACATTTTGGATTGGGGCAAGCCAAAGCGGCCTCTATCGAAGTGCAATGGCCCAGCGGCGTGATTGATAAGTTGCCCAAGCTAAGCGTGAACCGCATCGTTACAGTTATTGAGGGCAAAGGAGAGAAGTAGTCGGGAGACTCCGCAAAGCAATCGCGATGTTAGTCTCTGCCTATCACTTGAAAGAAATTTCGCGTGTGGCCGGCCCCATGGTTCCCAGCCGTTTTGCTTGCATCAACTCAATCCGCTTTTTGACTTCGGCCGCCTGGGCGAATAATTTTTTTGCAGCCTCGGCATCCCCTTGCACTTGCTTGATCTGCGCCAGAGTGTTAAACGGACCAGGGGTTTCCGGGTTCAACCGGATGGCCTGTTCAAGGGCAGTGGTTGCTCCACTCAAATCCCCCTTTTGCTTTAGCGCGGTTCCCAACATATAGTGAGCGGCGGCGTAGTCGGGCTTACGTTCAATGGCACCTCGCATCGCTTCGGCAGCCTCATCGAAATCGCCATTCTGCCAGGCTGTGATTCCCAAGGTGTAGTAAGCTTCGGGGATATCGGCATTCAGGCGTAAGGCTTCGCGGAACTCACGCTTGGCTTCGTCGAGCCTATCTTTTTGTTTCAGCGCCAAGCCCAGGTTGTAGTGGATAATCGCTTGATCGGGAAATTCCTTTACAAGGCGCTCGAATTGGGTCAACGCCTTATCGTAATCGCCCACCTGCAAGTAGGAGTAACCTATGTTGATCTGGGCGGTTTGGTTGGCTGGCTCTTGCTTCAGGATGGTCTGAAATTGAACCAGACCTTGGGACGCCGCACCAGTGTCGACCAGCATAAAACCCAAATTGTTTCGATACTCTGAGTTGAACGGCTTCAAATTCAAAGCTTTTTGGTAGGCATCGCGCGCGCCGAGCAAATTTCCAAGGTGTTGTTCAATCAACCCAACCAGATTCCACATTTCAGCGCGCAGTGGTTGGGAAGCAATACCCGCCTTCGCTTCGCGCAGCGCAGCGTTGTTTTCACCGGTTTCATAAAGCATGGAAGCCAATCGGAAACGGTAATCCGCATTTCTGGGCTCAAGCGTTACTGCGTGCTTCATGGCAGCCAACGCCTTTTCCTTATCCTCAATCAGCCATAAAGCTACGCCCAAATGATAGTGCGCCGTAGCATAGCGCGGGTTCAAGCCAACTGCTTCCTCAAATAATAGAACAGATTCGCGGTGGCGGCCTTCCACGGCAAGAAGAAAGCCAATTTCATCACGCAAATCGGCGGCCTTTGGTTCAAGCACAGCTGCTTTTTCGAAGGCGGACCGGGCCGACGCAGCATCGCCTTTGGCCTTCCGTGCTTTGCCCTGAGCGCGCCATTCGGCTGCGGATTGAGCCAGCACTGGAACCATAGCAAAAGCCATGTGCAGGAGAAATTTCATGCTTATGCACCAGTATAGTGAAATGCAAAACACGCTACTCTACAATCGGTTTCATCAATGACGATGAACAAGTCCATCGTCATTGAATGAAACCTCACATATTCATTAGAAAGAGTACTTCAGAGCCATTTGCCACTGTTTGGGCACATAGTTGGCAAACGCGCCGAAGATGCGCCCTGCTTGTCCGGGACAATCGACGCAAGAATTTGGATTGGCCAAATTTGTGTGATTGGTAAAGTTGAACGATTCAGCGCGGAACTGGAGTTTTTGCCTCTCGGTTAATCGGAATGTCTTGAAGAACGACATATCCCATTGTCCGAATGATGGGCCAACAATCGCATTGCGCCCAATTGTTCCGAACGTCGCGCGCTGCGGCCTCTGCCACGGACCATCGGTCTGCCCATTGGAAGTCAGAGGAGTGCTTGTAGTTTTGAACCAGCCAAATTGGCTTGGGTTGGATAAGCTGAAGTCGCCGACTGAATTCGGCCGGCACCAGCCAGTATCGCGATCCGAATTACAGTCCCGATAGCTAGGTGTGAATGGCTGACCCGCCATCAAACTCCAAGTTCCATTCAGTTGCCATCCACCAAGGATAAACTCAATAGCCTTGGACGAATTCGTCATGTACTTCCTTCCCTTTCCCAGGGGCACTTCGTAAAGGGAGGCGAGGAAGAAAACATGGGCGCGATTATTGTTGGAAACACCGCGGGCGAGCTTGGCGTCGCGAGGATAGTAAGTGCCATCGTAGTCGATGTTCTTGGACCAGGTGTAATGCGACATAACGTTAAATCCACCGGCGAAGCGTTTGTCGAACTTCATCTGCAGAGAGTGATAATTATTACTAGCGTCGCTGCCGTAATAGCGCAGATTCTGCGACCATCCAAACAGGTTGAAGTATGGCTTGCGTTGGTTGGTAGACGTAACTCCAAATCCATTGATGCTAGCCTGATTGGGATCATAGTCGCCTCCTGTACCGGCGAACACGTGCGTGCCCTTTGTTCCGACGTAGGCGATTTCCGCAGACGAAGTGGCGTTAATCTGCCTCTGAATCGAGATATTCCAAGCATCAATGGTGGGGAAGCGGACTGGGTTCGATATAACAAACGCCGTTACCCCATTGGGTAAAATGTTTTTGCCGTTAGGGCCTTTGCGCTGAGCCGCCAGGATAGAGGCTGGATCCAATGCCTCAGGGCCCTTTGTCAGCGTGAACACTGCGTCGTAATTATTTGTCGGCTGAACCGATTGGATACCTAAGATAGGAAGATTTTGAGTCACGTTGTGGCCGAAGATCGATCCGAAAACTCCGAGATTAAAGCCGCGGCCGTAGCCTGTGCGGACAACGGTCTTGGAGTTCACCTGATAGGCTAAGCCAAGCCTCGGCGCAAATAGCTTGTTAGATGTTTTGACGTTCAGATCAAGGCCCGTGCCTCCTTGACCCGCGACGGAAACTTCACCGGTCGCAAGATCAACGAAACCACCATTCCCCGCACCATTCACTGCTTGCGGCCGGTAGTTTTCCCAACGTATGCCGTAGTTCACTGTCAACTTGTTGGTCACTCGCCACTGATCCTGCACGAAGAAGAAGATGCGATTTTGAGTTTCCCGTGCATCAAGAGAATTGGACACATATCGCTCAAAACGGGAAACATCACCCATCAGGAACGAAGCGAGTCCTGAACCGCCGCCACTGGGCCCTTGCGTTCGGGCCGCGTCAAAATTCAATTCACCGGAACGATGGCGATCACTGGGCACTCGCAGGTTATGCGCCCGGCGAAGGTCCGCGCCAAACTTCACGGTATGATTGCCCAAAATGCGTGTCCAGTTGTTGACGAACTGGTATTGGTTTTCATCCTGGATGAGCGGGCAGTTGCAACCGTTCACACCCAAGGCGTAGCCGAATTTGAACAACCCGCTGCCGTAGCCGTTAACGAAAAATGCCGGCATGCCCGAGTTGAAGTTTGCGTCCACGTTGACTCCTGGAATTCCAGCATCTTTGGCGGGGGCCGTGCCGATACCGTTTGGTTGTCCGAACACGTGATAACGCATATAACCGAAACGGAAATCTGTCAACAGCATGGGCCGGATGTTGTAATCGAAACCGGCTGCGATGGAATGGTTCCGTGAATCGGAAGCACCGGCATAAGCGCTGGTAGAGCCGGACGCATCAAGACCAGGACCGCCCGCCACCAATCCAAATGAACCTGGCGCGACCATTCGGAAGTCCTGGACGGAGTAACGGCCGAAGATGTGAAGCTTGTCAGTAGTAAAGTGATCAATGCGAATATTCGCGGCATCATCGTTAAACTTTACGCCACCGGAAGAGGCAAAATTAGGTTGATCAAGCGCCGCTGCTGTGTTGGCCGAAGGGATCAGCTTCAAAAGATTCAAAGTAGGTTGCGATAGACGGCTAGGAGGAATGATGTTGCCTGGGAATTGAGTTCTTGCAGCTGGAACGCCACTCAACGGATCGAATATGTTCACGCCAGTGGCGCTAAGATCACCAGTGCGTTCCGCGGCGGATGGCACGCGGAGTAGCGCTCCGCCACCGGTGTTCCTTCTGGTTCCTTGATAATCAGCGAAGTAGAAGAGTTTATTTTTAAGGATAGCTCCACCGATTGAGCCCCCAAATTGATTCCATTGCGTAAGTGGAATCAACCGGCCATTCGAGTTGGGAATAATTTTCGATTGGGTGAATGGGTTGCGCGCGATCATGTGATCGTTGCGAAGGAATTCGAACAACGAGCCATGAAGTTGGTTTGTTCCAGACTTGGTTTGGGCGCTAACCACGCCTGCACTAGCCACGCCGAATTCAGCATCGTAGTTTGCCGTGGTGATCTTCGCTTCGGTAACAGATTCAAGCGTCGGATTGATAACTATCCAGCCCAACACTGCGTCGTGATTGTCGGTACCATCTAATAGGTGGGAAGTCCCCGCGAAGCTCTGCCCATTGACCAGCATGCGATAGGAGCCTTGCGGATTCTCGGCGGAGGCCGCAGTTAAAGAGGTGGGGAAACTGACCACACCGGGCGTCATTAACTGGAAGTTAGTGAAGCGGCGACTTAAGATCGGAAGTTCCGTCACCGTGCGTTCGCTGTAAGTAGAAGCAACATCGCTGCGCTCCGTTTTCAGGATGCCAGCCTCTGACATGATTTCCATGGTCTGAGACACTTCGCCTACTTCGAGGCGAGCGGCGACGCGGACTTCGGTGTCCACCGAAACTGGAATATTGTCTTGAACAAAAGCTTTGAAGCCGCCGACTTCTACCCTGACACGATAGCGCCCGGCGATCAAGAATCGCTGCGTATAGTTGCCTGACTCGTTGGTTGTAGTGAGTTGAGAAACATCGCGGCCAAGATCCGTGATTGTGACTTTGGCGTTTGGAACAGCAGCCCCGCTGCTGTCGGTGACTGTCCCGATAATGGACCCATAAACAGCCTGCCCCCAACTTGCCGTTGGAAACAGTCCAATTGTGATAGCTAAGGCAACAAGGCTTAGACGCATAGCGCACCTCTCGAGTTTGGACGCCCGAAAATCGAGCTTTGAGAGATGGTATAAGATGTTAGCTGCGAAAGTCAACAAAGTCTGTATACGGTGTATAGGGTGTCCCTTTTCGTATGCTCTTATCCAATAGAGTTTTCCGTGGCGTCGACCGGAGCGGGAGGCGAATGTTAGGGCGGCCAAACACTTCCAACGGATGCTGAATATTGCAGTTCGCAAAAAGTTGATCCCAGCCAATCCTTGTTTCGGTGTTAAATTCCCGGTTCGAGTCAAGGGCCAGTTCCGACCACACTATATGTCGTCAACCGAACAGCAGAAGATTGAGCCCAATGCTCCAGAATATTTGAAACACATCCTTCGAATCACTCCAGAAACAGGTTTGCGCGTAATGTAATACAAGGAACTCGAAAGCATGAAAAAGAGTCAAGTTGATTTGGACAACGGAGTAGTCTGGATTCAAGATTCCAAGACTCCAAACGGGACAGCGAAAGTTCCCTTGACCGATTGTGCATTCTCCGCCTTTCGCGACCAAATAAAGCTTGCTGGTTCCAGGGAGTGGCTCTTTACTTCTGAGAAGAACCGCCTTGGGCACCAGGGGAGTTTCAAGACCACTGTGGCGAAAAACACTGCTGAGGGCGCAGTTCCATATTTCCGAATCTATGATCTCAGCTCAACCTTCGCGACTCGCCTAAGTGCGAGCGGAGTCGCCGACGAATGGGTCAAGCAGTTGTTGCGTCAAGGTGACGGAAAGGTATTCAAGAGGTACTCCCAAATGAAACTTCGGATGAAGCGGGAAGCACTTCAAAGTATGAATCGGAACGCCGACGAGAAGAGTTAGGGTTTTGACACAGACAAGTTGAAATAAGGGAGTTTTGGCACAGTTAAGGTCAAAAACGCAATTTTGAGGGTAGGTGAGAAGAGGTTAGCTCTAAAAAATCACAAGTTAAATGGTGGGCACGCGGGGACTCGAACCCCAGACCTCCTGCGTGTGAAGCAGGCGCTCTAACCAACTGAGCTACGCGCCCCTAAAGGCTAAACCTTACAACTAAAGTTTAACCCAAATGGAGCCGATTCGCTATAAGAGAAGGTTGCGTCCATGTTCTTGAGAAGTTTTGGTGCGGTGTCTGCGGGATACACGGTGATGGTTTTCATCGTGATTTGTTATTTCAACATCATGAGAGCCTTTCTTCCTGTGCATTTCTCAAGCCAGCCAATGCAACCGATGCCGTTGGGCTGGCAAATTACTATTCTTTGCATCAATCTTCTAGGGGCAGCAGTTGGGGGGGGCGTAGCCGCTCGAATTGCTCCAAATCTTCCTTTTCGTCATGGTTACTGGTTAAGTCTGGTGATCCTCCTGTTAGGCTTGATTAGTGTTCCGGTTTCCTATATTAATGGGGAAGCGCCTTGGCTCGGCCTTGCCGGTGGTTTTCTTGGCTCTCTCAGCTGTCTGGCGGCTGCCTGGATAGTTTCCATCAAGTTTAAATTGCAATAACGAATTGGCTTTGTTTGCCCAGATGCGTTACAACAGTCAGAGAATGTTTTCTCCGTCAACGTTTGCGTCGCTCCTCTTATTCTTAATTCTTTGCTCTTGCAAGCCACCCGCGGTTGTTGAAAAAAAGGCGGAATCCGGACCTGTAGAAATCACCGTCAGCACCGCCCAGACTCGCGATATTCAGCGCTCCATTGATAGTGTAGGGTCTTTGTTCCCAATGGACGAGGCGGTGATCAGTGCTGAAATTGATGGAAAGTTGGAGGAAGTAAAAGTAGATTTAGGTGACGCCGTGGAACCGGGGCAGATTCTGGCTCGAATTTCAGATGAAGAGCAAAAGTACCTGGTGGCACAAAACAATGCACAATTGCGTCAATCGCTGGAGAAACTAGGGCTGAAAAACGAGCGGGACAAAGTTCAGGACATCAACCAAACTCCGGAAGTACGTAAAGCAAAGGCCGAGTTGAACGAGGCGGACATGCGTTATCAGCGCACCAAGAAACTTGTGGAAGAAGGTATTGGCGCAAAATCGGATCTGGACCAGACGTCTTCCCGTTTGCAATCAGCCCAAGCGGCGCTGGATGCGATTTTGAATCAAACGCGAAACTTGATTCAGGAAGTGGAACGTTTTCAGGCAATGCTGGATTTTCAAAGGAAGAAATTACGCGACACCGTCATTAAGGCTCCGTTCCGGGCTTTGGTAAAGGATCGTCAAGCGGTGATGGGACAATTCGTCCGGGTGAACACGCCACTTTTTACGTTGGTAAAAGTGGACCCGGTTAGGTTGCGGATCGATGTGCCAGAACGGATGGCTCCTTGGGTGAGGATGAATCAGGAAATTACTGTATCGCTGGAAGCTTTCGAAGGGAAGAAGTTTAAGGGCAAGATTTGGCGTATTTCACCAACTGTTGAACAAAACAAGAGAACCTTCATGGTTGAGGCTTTGATCAGCAACCCTGGCGCTGCTTTGAAGCCCGGTTCTTACGCAAGGGCTCATGTTCCTACCGAAAAGAAGGAACAAGTGATTATCATCCCGGCAAAATCTGTAAATTATGTTCTGGGCTCCAATAAAGCGTATATCTACAAGAATGGGATCATTGAAGCCCGGGAAGTAAAGCTAGGGGAACGGCTCGATCAAGACATTGAGATTCTTGAGGGCGTACTGAGCGGCGAACAGGTCGCCATGAGCAATTTGAATCGGCTGGACACTGGCACAAAAGTTCGGATCAAAGCCAATTAAACTTAAAATCCGAAATGGCCTTTGGCTTGCAGTGGAGGGACCCTGTTATGTGGAGAACATCCTGGAAGCAGCGCCTTTGCTGGTGAGAACTGTGCCGCCAGATCACACCTGTTGCTCCCAGGAACACTGGCGACATTAAAGGCACTTTTTGCGGACTCTGGTTATAGGATAATGGAGGACATATGAAGTTTGCACTACTACTAGCACCTGCGCTATTTTTTGCCGCTTACGGCGCGGACACATTGGTGATTGAACAGATCGTCGCAAAAGTGAATGGCGAGATCATCACCCGCACGGAGATTGAGCGAAGCAAAAGGTTGATGGAAGAGGAAGTGAAGCGCCTTTCCGCCAAGCAGCCTGAAATTGTGAAACAAGCTGCGGAGAAGGAAAAAGACTTTCTGAGAGAGAGAATTGACCAGATGCTGCTGGTGCAAAAAGCCAAGGAAATGACGGTGAACGTGGACACGGAAGTCAGCAAGTATTTGGCAGACTTGCAGCGCAAGTTGAAAATCAGTGATCCAGAAAAGTTTCAGGCGGCTGTTCGAGAAGAAACCGGCCAATCCTTTGAAGATTATAAGAGCGAACTGAAGAACAGCATTTTGACACGGCGGGTGATAGGCCAAGAAGTTGGTTCGCGGATCAACATTCCAAAAGCTGATGTACGCAAATATTACAACGATCACAAAACCGAGTTTCAGCGAGAAGAGCGGGCGTTTCTGCGAGAGATTTTCATCACAACCGATGGTAAGGACGCAGCACAGCAAGCAGCAGCAGAAAAGAAGGCAAAGGATTTGACAGCACGCGCGAAGAAGGGCGAAAAATTCCCTGAACTGGCCCGCGACAATTCGGACGCCCCGACGGCAGAACAATATGGCGAATTGGCTCCTTTCAAAAAAGGCGAAATGGCCAAAGACATTGAAGATCTTGTTTGGGACAAAGACCGAAACTTCGTCACCGATCCGATAAAGCGGCCAAATGGTTGGCTGATCTTGAAAGTAGATGAACACCACAAAGCAGGCATGGCAGAATTTGAAGAAGTGGAGCAGGAAATTGCTGGATTCATGCAAAATGAAAAGATGCAGCCTGAGCTTCGCAAGTACCTCACCAGATTGCGGGAAGATGCATTCCTGGAAATTCGTGAGGGATGGATTGATACCGCTGCTGCTCCGAACAAATCCACTAAGTGGTCTGATCCTGCGCAGTTGAAGCCAGAAACTGTCACCAAAGAAGAAGTTGCTTCACAACCTCGCAAGAAGCGCCTTCTTTGGATGGTTCCGGTTCCTGGAACGGAAACTTCCCAGAAATCGAAATCGAAATCTACCTAATGAAAAATGCCTACGTCCGGGACTTTGAAGCCAATCAACAGATCAACACCACGTTTCTGGTTGGGTCTAAAGACATTCGTCAAAAGAAAAGTGGAGAACCATTTCTTTCTCTGATCCTGCTGGATAAAAGTGGCGATATCGACGCCAAAATGTGGGATAACGTGGCAGAGGTGATGGATACCTTTGATCGCGATGACTTCCTAAAAGTGAAGGGCGTCACAGCAATTTTTCAAAATAAGATCCAGTTGACGATTCACAAGATTCAAAAGATTGAAGATCGGGAAGCGGACTTCAGTGATTTTTTCCCATCGTCATCCCGAGATTCTGAAGAGATGATGACGGAACTTGCAGGGATTATTGCATCGTTCAAGAATCTCCACCTTAAGGGACTTCTTGATGCGTTCTTTGCCGACCCTGACATTCGCGAACGCTACCGTATTGCTCCCGCCGCGAAAACCATTCATCATGCGTGGCTGAGCGGGCTATTGGAACATGTTCTTTCTTTGTGCCAATTGGCTAACTTCACGGCAGTGCATTATCCTATGGTTGATCGAGAGCTGTTGTTGACAGGCGTGATTCTCCATGACATTGGCAAGATTCATGAATTAACCTACCAGAGGGGATTTGGCTATTCGGATGAAGGTCAATTGCTTGGGCACATCATCATTGCCTTACGAATGCTTGATGAAAAAATTCGGTTAGTAGATGGCTTCCCTGTCAGGCTACGCATGCTGGTGGAACACATGGTGGTAAGCCATCATGGTGAAATGAATTTCGGCTCGCCGAAAGTTCCGATGTTCGCCGAAGCGATGCTGCTGCATCATCTGGATAATTTGGATTCAAAAATGGAAACGATTCGGGGTGCCCTGGATCGGGATAAACAGATTGACGGAAATTGGAGCGGCTGGATTAATTCACTGGAACGTCTATTGCTGAAAAAGGACCGATTCCTTAATCCGCAGGAAAACATTTCAGTGGTGAAAGAACACGTCAAATCAGATTCTAACCAGTCTCAAAGAACACAGCAATCGGGTTCCATGTTCGGTGATAAGTTAGTTGGTGCGCTGAAGCAGCAGAAGAGCTAGGCCAAGGGATCATGCGAAAGAAATCAGCGCCAAAAGATATTCCACCGCCTCTTGAATTGGAATGTTTAAAAGTGCTTTGGGCATTGGGCGAAGGTAGTGTGAAAGACGTGCGGGAACAAATGACGCAGAGTCGGGAACTGGCTTACACTACTGTGATGACGATTCTTGATCGGCTGACAAAAAAAGAAGTAGTTGCCCGTAAAAAGCTTGGACGTGCTTTTGTATACGTACCTCTTGTAGATCGGGAATCTTTGCGGCGCGTAGCGGTTAAAGAGTTGCTGGATACTTATTTCGATGGGGACTCCAGCAGTTTAGCTAGTTGGCTTAGAACTCCAATTTCGGCTATGGCGGTGCAGCCATTGGACAGCAATCGGCAACAGCAATCGGAATCAAATCTAGATACATCTTTGCTGTAACCACAGTAAACCTTAGAGGAAGTACGGAGCTTTACTCCAACTCTGGTACTTTCCTACAAAAGTAACCCATCAAAGGTCCTAGGTGGTTTCCGTGACTATAGTTCCCTTGTAGAGCGGCTACCCGTTTCTTAATATCGGGTTGCAAGGGAGGATCTCTGCGTGAAGGATTTGAAGGTTGGTATTGTTGGCTTTGGCCGAATCGCTGCGATCCACGCCGATGGGTGGCGTTCAGTAGGCGGAGTAAATCTTGTTTCGATTTGCGATGAATCAGCGAGTGCAAGAGATAAGGCTGCTGCAAAAGGTTTGCAGACTTACGATTCCCTTGCGTCGATGCTTGATGGTGAAGAACTTGACGCGGTAAGCATTTGCACTCCTCCGGTTTCTCACGCATCGCAAGCAATTCAGGCTCTGAATTATGGCGTGCACGTGCTTTGCGAGATGCCGCTGACAGAGGCGCTTGCAACCACTGCAGATGTGCTGGAATGCGCCGAGGGGTTGGGGCTGGCGTTGCAAATGGCCACCAAGTTTCGCCACGCTCCAGAAGTGAAACTAGCGAAACAATTAATTGAACTGGGTGAAATTGGGGATCCGTTGACCTTCCATATTGAATTCGCTAGTGCGGTGGACATGTCCACCCGTTGGAATGCCAACCCTGCGATCTCTGGCGGGGGCGTGATCATCGACAGTGGATCCCATGCGCTGGATCTGGTGAACTTCGTATTCGGAAGCCTAGACAAAGTGCAGGTGCTTCCCATCAAAGCTGTCCAAAATCTTCCAGTGGAAGATCAGGCGATGCTTCTAGTATCGGCAGGCAAACGTGTGTTTGGGGAAATCATGTTGAGTTGGAGTCTCAGTTCGTCGAGCGATACTTATTTAAGCATCTGCGGGAAGAAGGGCATCATCAATCTTGGTTGGAAAGGCGCGTTTCTTGAAAAGGAGGGAAAAGAAGCGGTAAAGCTTTCCCATGGCTACGACAAGAAGGTGGCGCACCACAATATGATGGAGCAGTTCAGGGATATGGTGTTGGGAGAGGGAGAGGGTTGGATCACAAACCAGGAGATTCTAACCAATGCCACAGCTATTTCTTCCTGCTACGCGTCAATGACGAACCATTCCTGGACGGGGATTTCAATGCGCGGACCAATGGCAGCCTAACGGATTAACCAACCATGCCGATAAGCATATTGGCATGGTGCATCAAAACGTCAGGATTCATCCAACTGCAATTGTCGAAGATGACGTGAGCATCGGTGCGGGCGCTTCCGTTTGGGACAAAGTTCACATTCGCACGGGCGCTGTAATCGGTAAGCAATGCATCATCCTAGAAACGGCAGTTGCAAGCCGTTACCGGCACCCTGTCTGTCCAATTCGTGAGATCCGGGACGGGGGTGCAATTGTTTTGCAAGTCTTCCGTAAGCAGAACATCTTCATTTAATTGCAGCGCCGTCCCGGATTTCGCAGCCCTCCGCACCTTAGGATCTGTTAGGAAATAACATTTCCAAATCGAGGCGAGATGTCATAGTTCCATTCGCCGTGGAAGTCATCCCGCCGGAGTTTGAGTTTCGCCATCTCTTTGTCAGTTACCTTGA
>JAYTTF010000057.1:0-31393 GCA_043745195.1 Bryobacterales bacterium
GCGCCTCGCCAGTTCAAGGACAAGATTTCCACAGGCCGCCGCGGCGACGGCTGTGGAAAACCCTTATCTCAACCTTTCTCCTTTGGAGACACTATAAGGATCAAGGGCTAATCAATTAGCCCTTTCCTCACTGCAAACCGAACCAATTCCCCTGTGGAATGCAGGTTGAGTTTTTCCATAATCCTTCCTCGATGCGCATCCACAGTGTAGACGCTTAAGTTCAGAAGCGTGGCTATATCCTTGTTGGTTTTTCCTTCGGCAATCAATTGCAGAACCTCACGCTCTCGGGTGCTGAGCAGATCGAGAGGGTCTGTGACGTGACGCCGGTAATCAACCAGCACTGCTTCTGAAACGGACGGATGCAGGTATCCTTCGCCTTTGGCGACAGCTCGAACAGCGGCAAGCAATTCGGTATCGAGGGCATCTTTGAGTAAATAGCCCTTGGCTCCAGCGCGGAGGATTTCGCGGACGTAGACGGAATCCTTGTGCATGCTTAGGGCCAGCACGCGGGTTTGTGGATTGCTGACGCCCAGGCGGCGGGTGGCTTCAATGCCATTCAGTTCGGGCATGGCAACGTCCATCACAACAACGTCAGGGTTCAGTTCAGCGGCCATTGCGACACATTCTTTACCATTGCCCGCCTCGCCGATAATTTCCATATCGGGCTGGGTTGACAGGATCAGGCGGAAGCCCTTGCGGACTACGGCGTGATCATCGGCTAAGAGGATGCGGATTTTTTGGCTCATTCTGCTTGTGAGAAGTGTGGGCCGGACGCCCATGCTCATTATCGCCGATTGAAGGATAGAGCGGGTTATTTGAACGCGTCGATTACTTTCATGGAAAGCCAGCCAACACCTGCGGCAGCGGGAATAGTGAGTATCCAAGCCCAGAGGATGCTTTGTGCCACACCCCAGCGGACGGCCTTGAAACGTTGGATGGATCCAACACCAGCAATGGCTCCGGCGGCTGTGTGAGTTGTGGAGACAGGTTTTCCAAGGAAGGTGGCGAAGATGATAGAAAGGCCGGCTGCCGTTTCAGCGCAGAAGCCGCTGCGGGGCCTTAGACGCGTCAGCCTGCTTCCCATGGTATGAATGATGCGCCATCCGCCGCTGAGCGTCCCCAGTGAGATGGCGAGATAAGCTAACAGCATCACCCAAGTGGGTACGATGAATTCAGGGATCAATTTTGAGGTGAACAAAACTCCGGTGATAATGCCCATGGTCTTCTGAGCGTCATTGGCACCATGTGCATAACTGAAGAAAGCGGACGAAACCAGCTGTAGTTTACGGAACCATTTGTCCATGTCTTTGGGTGAGGAACGGCGAAACCCCCACATAACGGCGATCATCAGAATGTAGGCCAGACCCATGCCAATCAGCGGAGCAATGACAATGAACAGGAGTGTGTCGCGCCATTGAGGACCCCACAGGATGGCGCTGAATCCAGCACGCGCAATAGCTGCACCGGCATACCCGCCCATGAGAGCATGTGTGGAACTGGAGGGCAGGCCGGCGTACCAAGTGACGAGGTTCCAGGTAATGGCACCGATCAAACCGGCAAGGATCACGTAGCTATCAATTTTATTAAGATCAACCAAGCCTTTGCCGACAGTTTTAGCAACGCCGGTGCCAACGCTAAACGCTGCGGCAAGGTTCCAGAAAGCGGCCCAGGCGACGGCCTGGCCGGGCGTAAGTACGCGGGTTGCAACAATAGTTGCAATGGAATTCGCTGCATCGTGAAAGCCATTGATAAAGTCGAAAACCAGAGCTACAAGTATGACTACTATGACAAGTGTGGGTACGGATTCCATGGCTGCCTAGCTATTTTTAACGATGACGCCACGAAGAGTATCGGCCACGTCTTCCACATTGTCTATGGTCGATTCCAGAGAGTCGTAAACTTCTTTTAACTTAAGCAACTGAATGGGGTCTTTCTGGTGCAGAAAAAGATTCGTAATCGCAGTGCGGGCAATATCGTCAGCTTTTTTTTCTAGAAAATTGATTTGTATGCAATGGTCTAGAAGTGGTTTGTCCTGGGAAAGGGCTTCAAAAGCCTTGTGTAGCTCGTTTCCACAGGAAACAACAATCTTGCACAGTTCATGGATTTCCGGAGGGATCGGCTGCACTAAATAGGCACTCAAGCGATGGGAAGTATCTTCGATTCCGTCAATGACGTCGTCCAGGTGAGTGGCAATGGAGTGGAGGTCTTCAGGATCAAGGGGCGTAATAAATGTGGAATTGAGGCGGGTGAAAAAATCACGAATGATGTCGTCGCCACGCTGCTCTAAATCGTCGATGATGGCAGCACTTTGGGCCAAGGTGCTGGGGTTATCGGCTTTTACCCCGTCATATAAAACCTTGGAAGCTTCGCGAATGACAGCGACTTGCTCGAGGAAACACTGGTAAAACTTCTCTTCACGGGGAAATAGTTTCATAAAATCTTTAGCTGATTAGCTGCTGCCTTGAAAGTCAGAATTGTGGATTCCACTCAATAGGGTAGCGAAGAAACGTTTCAATTGCATGAATAGTATTGCATCGGCAAACACGAAGTTGCAACTCAATTGAGCGGGTGCGAAACAACTACCTGCTTACAAGCTGTGGGCCCTTGGTTTCATCCATGGGAACAACCTGTTTGGGGACAACGACATCGAGTAAAACGCCGCTGCTTTCAAATTGGCCTATCGTTAATTCTCCTCCGGCGGTGCGTGCTCTTGCGCGCATGCCGGTTAAGCCTAAACCCTTGCGGCCAGGCTGAGCTTCAACGGGCATGCCACGTCCGTTATCGCCAATGGTTAGGTGAATGTTGCTGTTTATCACAGTCAACTGGATCTTCACCTTGGTAGCGCCGGAATGACGGGCAATATTGGTTAGAGCTTCCTGGGATATCCGGAACAGATGGGTTTCCGTCTCATCGCTCAGCCGCCCAGAGAAATTGGAGACGAACTCGACGTTGATTCCGGTGCGGTCCATAAATCCGTCGGCCAGCCAACGGATGCTGGCTTCCAAGCCAAAATCGTCAAGAATAGTGGGGCGCAGCAGTTGACTTAATTCGCGGACATTGCGGATGGCGTCGTTGACCAGATCGATGCAATCGGCATGGCGGACGCCGAAATTCTCTTTTGTGGCCGAAGTCAATGCCATCAAATTAGCTTTGACGGCAGTCAGGCACTGCCCCAATTCGTCATGCAGCTCGTGAGAAAACCGGCGTGCGGTGGTTTCCTGATTTTCCAGCATGTGCCATGTTACGCTGCTGAGTTCGGTGGACTGTAACTCCATTTGACGGAATAAGTTGGCGGTAATTCGGACAGTTGCGATGGCAAACGCGGTGGCCAGGATCAAGCAGGCGCCAACCAAAAGGAAGGATTGCCGCAGTAGTTCTTGAGAGCGGGATTGAATTTGAGTTTGTGCTTCTTCGGCACGGGTGCGACTGCCGGAAATCAACTCCCCAACAATTTGAATCACTTCATCGTGACGACCAAGCAGACTGGTTGAAAACAGAGTCTCAGCATCTTCTTCCGCTAGCAGCCTTCGAGCTTCGTTACTGAATCCCGCAGTGGCTTGATTTAGGCGCTTCCAGGTAGCTTCTTCTGGAGTTCCGGCAGCAGTTGCCACAATGCGTTCAATCGCCGTATCCGCTTCATTGAGCTGCGAAAGGACCAATTCCCGGTTCACGGTATCGGGTTGTTCTTTACCCAGGTTGTAGAAAACGGCATTCAGAGTCTCCTGCTCCCGATGAATTTCGTCTATCAATTTGGATGAGGCCAGTTGTTCCGTCTCGAGACGACTGGCGCTGGATTGAATGGCGCGGACACTGCGGATGCCCACGAATCCTGCAAGTATAAGAAAAACAATGACTACTCCGAATCCTGCAACTAGTACGCGAAGGATGTTCCGGTCTGTAATCCGCTGAAACATGATATGTAATTCCAGTTTACGCCTGAAACCTTTGCATTGCGATGCCCAGCTTACGCTATAAATAGGGCCAATCTAAGACTATTGGCAAGGTTAGGCGACAGCCCCCCCCTTGATTGGCAGCAAGATTAGCGGATTGGGGCTAGTGAAATATGTTTGAAACAAGTCCATAGTGGTACTCGTGAGGTACGGCGCAAGTCGAAATCGCCTCAACTTTAAGGAGAACACCCATGAAAAAGCTACTTGTAACCGCCCTCATCGCCGCTTTCGCGGTTCCGATGATGTTTGCAGCCCCTGTAACGTCTGACGACGCACCAAAAGAAGGCAAGAAGAAGAAGAAGAAGAAGGACGCAGACAAGAAGTAGTTTCTTCTCGTCAACGTTTTTGTGCTTAGGGCGGATTGCAGGGCTTCGTGCCAGCGCTCCGCCCTTTGTATTTCGAATGGAAACAAATCATACAAAATATGTCGTTTGACGTAAGGCCTTTCTTGGCGTTAGGCTAGAAGAGTGACGTCCCCAATCGCCCGATTTACTCCATCCCGGAAGTACTCGCGCGGCGGCCTGTTGGCGCTGGTTTTGGCCGGTTGTTGTGCAGGCCTGGCTTGGTATTGGCCTTTTATAATTGTTGCTGCTTCGCTGTTTCTGTTCAGTGCCTCAATCTTGCTTTATCTCGCCAGCCGTCCGGCAATTGAAATTCATTCCAGTCACTTGCAATTTGGATCACGCACAATTCCCTGGAATACAGTGCTGCGCGTGGACCGTACTGGCTGGGTGACACCATTGGGCGTATTTCTGGAACTGGAAAATAAGAGACGGATTTTTATTCTGTATCCTGGTGATCTGGATGATTCGAAGCAACTCTTGAAGCTGCTTCGTAAGTATTCGCGGGAAGCACTTCTTGATGGCGTACCGCACCGCCAAGTTTGGGGCGACGCGCTACCACCAAATCAAGCAGCCCGTCAGTTGACTTCGCCGAAGTACCAACTGCTCCGTTCTGAAGATGAAGCAGAGGTGGAGCGGATGTTTCAACAGTTGAAGAGTGCGGGCCGCATTGATTCTCAATCCAGCCCGGACGACAAATAGTTTGCGCAAGTTCCGCACTGGTTTTTTCCTACTCATTCTAATCATTGCTGCCTGGGTATATCATGCTACATGGCTGTCTTTCCTCGGTCACGCACTCATCCAACAAGACCAGCCGTTTGAAGCCGATGCCATTGTGCTGTTGGCAGGCGACTCAAGAGGCGAGCGCATTGGAAAAGCAGTGGAGCTGGCCGATGCAAAGCTTGCTCCGCGAATTTTGGTGAGCAGTGCAGGACATATTTTTGATACTTCCGAAGGTGAGTTGTCGGTCAGCTTCGCAGTTAAGCGAGGGGCGCCTCCCGGGCTTTTTGAAGTGATTCAACATGGTGCTGATTCTACCAAAGAGGAAGCGGAAATCATGATTGCGGAATGCCGCCGCCGCAGTTTGAAGAAAATATTGTTGGTTTCCAGCGACTATCACACCAATCGTGCCGGCAAGATTTTTAGAATCGTCGCCCCTGAAATGGAAATCCGAACTGTTGGCAGCATGACACAAAGCTTCAATCCGGATTCCTGGTGGACCAATCGAGCCGCTCGCAAAGTGTGGCTGATGGAAGCAGTAAAGACCGTTGCCTTTTGGCTGCGAATGTAGGCGATGCGGGAATCCATTCACGTTCTTCTGCCCTACCTGAAAAGGCATAAGGCGAAACTTGCGCTTGGCATGGGTGCGCTGGTGATCAAAGATCTACTGGCAGTGCTTTCCCCCTTGGTAATGAAGAAGGGAGTGGATGCCCTTACCACGAACTTTGAAATGCGCGACGTCTTCCTTTTCGCTGCATTGCTGATCGTGCTTTCGGCAATAAAAGGTCTGTTCCAATACTGGATGCGCGTGGTGCTGATTGGCGTTTCCCGCGATTTGGAATTCGATCTTCGCAACGATCTGTTTGCTCATCTGGTGGACCTTTCTTCCAACTTCTATCACCGCTTTCGCACAGGCGACATTATGACTCGTGCCACCAGCGACTTGAACGCCGTCCGCATGATGGCCGGCCCGGGAGTGATGTATTGGTGCGAGACTACTTTGCTATTCATTCTGGCAGTAGCAGTGATGGCTGCTACAGACTGGAAACTGACGCTGTTGGCCCTATCGCCAGCGCCATTGATTGTGATTGTGGTGATCTTCTTCGGTCGACGCATCCATAAACGGCACGAGGCTGTGCAAAAACTTTTCTCCGATATTTCCAGCCGCGTGCAGGAAAATCTTTCTGGTGTGCGAGTGGTCCGTGCCTATGCGCAGGAAGACTATGAGATGGAAGTGTTCGAACGGCTGAATAGAAGTTACATTCATGAAAGTCTGCGATTGGCGCGTGTGTCTGGAGCTTTCTCGCCGTTGCTGCAAGGTTTAATTGGCACAACATTTCTGATGGTGCTGTGGGGTGGTGGCCGCCGTCTGCTGGCAGGCGAATTGACGATAGGCAGTTTTGTGATGTTCCACACCTATATGGGCATGTTGATTTGGCCGATGATCGCCATGGGATGGGTAGTGAACCTGATTGAACGCGGTACTGCTTCATTGGGCCGCATTCGGGAGTTGCTGCAAGAAAAACCGTCGGTAGCTTCCCCTGCCAATCCTGTTGTGATCGCCGATCCGCGGGGAGCAATTGCTTTGAAAAATGTGACTGTGAAATTTGGCAGTATGGTGGCACTGGACAACGTGGATCTTACGATTCAAGCCGGTGAGACCTTGGCGATTGTGGGGCGTACAGGCAGTGGGAAGACAACGCTAATTAGGCTCCTGGCAAGGCTAATTGATCCAAGTGAAGGTGTGGTGAGCATGGATGGCGTGGACGCGCGCCAATGGGGTTTGGTTCAACTGCGGGCGCAGATCGCAATGGTGCCGCAAGAAACTTTCCTTTTCGGAATGACGCTAGGGGAAAACATCGCGTTAGGAGTTCCAGGAGCAACGCCGCAACAGATTTCGTGGGCAGCAAATGTGGCTGGGCTTGATACCGACCTTCAATCTTTCCCCAGCGGAATGGAAACCATTGTGGGGGAACGGGGGATCACGCTATCGGGCGGACAAAAACAACGGGTGGCGATTGCGCGGGCAATTTTGCGCAATCCGAAATTGTTGATTTTGGATGACGCACTTTCCAGCGTGGATACCGTTACGGAAGAGAAGATACTTACCGGGTTGACGAATGTGATGGAAGGGCGAACCAACATTTTGATTTCCCATCGAGTTTCGACAGTGCGGCATGCGGACCGGATTGTAGTTCTGGATGCGGGCCGCGTGACCGAGCAGGGCACTCATGAGGAGTTGCTTGAAGCAAACGGGTATTACGCAGATTTGCATCAGAAGCAGATGTTGGAGCAGGAACTAGAAGCAATTTAACACGGATTCACTGAATGATGAGATCTTAAAACGGCTCAGACGCGTCTGCGATGGTGAAGCGCTCGGAAAGCCGAAGGATGGGATGGCGAGGGGGTTCAATCCTGCCCTAAATGTACTGTTTTACGCTGCCTAGTACTCCCAACCCTCAACTGCGGAACGGAAGTTAATCTTGTTACAAACAATGATTACATGCTTTATTTTTACTTATTTCGTAGTTCTAGCCATTTGGACTAGTCCATTTGGAGAGTATCAATTTTCCTAAGTATTCAATTAGACTTCTCATATCTTTCGTCAGATGATGGCGACGGAAATCCCTAACGATGGAATACGCTCATGAAACTCACGCTATCCTCAACATTCTCTATTTTTATGCCGATGGTTGTCGCTGCCATTGGCTTATCCTCCACTATTTTGGCGCAGGATCTGAGCGTCACCCTTACTCCGACTCCGGTTGTTGATCCGGATGGGGCCGGCCCTTTACCGCCAGTAGCGCTTTCCGGTGGTAACGCCGCGATCGGTGGATATGTCCGGTTTGACGCGGCGTTTGGAAACTTAACTGCCGGAGATTCCACCAACGTGATGTTAGTCGCAACCTTACCGGCCAACACGCTATTCGTTGGGGCATTGGCTGCGGGCGGCGTATTTGTGCCAGCACTTCAACCACCCGCTTCTCCCTTCACATTCACAATCCAGGCCACCCGACCAGCAAACCCGAACTTCAATTTGACCTGTATCGTGACAACCGCCGCCGTGCAAACCATCTATTGCCGTCCGATGGGCAACGCGCTACCACTTGTGGACGGCCAGTTTCCTGAATCGTCCGGAACACTTACGTTCTTCATTCGCGCCAATGTGCCCGGTAATGTCACCACGCAAACCGATATCAGTTCGGGCCTCTGTCCGCAGGGTGGAGTTTTCGCTGCGGCCAACTTGCCGCCTGTCCCGTGCGCAGGCACTGCGGATCGAAACGGGAACAACAACACCGCCTCAGCCAGTGCGTTTATTGTTGCTTTGCGTCCGGCGATCAGTAAGGCATTCGGCGCTCCCGCCTTCCCTCTTGGCGGAGCAACCACGCTCACCTTTACGTTGACCAACCCCAATGCAGCTCCCCTCACTGGAGCTGCCTTTACTGACACGCTTCCAGCCGGTCTTAGTTTGGTTGGTTTCACGTCATCGACGGGTCCCTGTACAACTACTTTGCCCACTTTAACATCCATAGCCGTAGTTAATGGAATCATGCCCGCAAACTCTACCTGCACCCTCACGTACGTTGTTAGCGGGACCACTGCCGGTGTGAAGGTGAATACTAGCTCCCTTCTTACAACCAACGAAGCACCCCCAAGTCCGGGCCCGGCAATAGCCACGGTAATCGTCGCGATCCCACCGACGATCAGCAAATCTTTTGGAGGCTTGGCCGTGCTCCCGTTGAACGGAGTCACCCCCATGACCATCACTATCACCAATCCGAACTCGACCACGGCACTGTCCGGCGTCGCAGTAACTGACAACTTCCCTACCGGTCTGAAGGTGGCAAATCCGAACGGTTTGGTGAATACCTGCGGTGGAACAGTGACCGCTGTAGCCGGATCGGGCTCAGTTGTTCTCGCCGGTGGCGTTATACCCATCAACGGAACCTGCACCATCACAGTGAACGTGATCGGTGTGGAAACAGGGTTGCAGACCAACACAACCGGCAATGTAACATCCATCGAAGGCGGAACGGACGGCACAGCTACAGCCTCCATCACCATCGGAGGTAACTTCCTGATCAGCTATGCAGCGAACCTCACCTCTGGCGATGGGGTAATCAACTTAACCAACACGGGAGCAAATGGAGCAGCATTGAACGGCCCTGGTTTCGGTGGAGCGGCTGGTAATATTTGCATGAATGTCTACGCGTTCTCACCCGATGAACAGCTGGTTTCCTGCTGCTCTTGTCTGGTGACGCCTAACGGACTGGCTTCACTTTCGGTCAACCAGGACCTGATTTCCAACACGCTGACCGGCGTACGGCCTAACTCCGTAGTTGTGAAAGTAGTTCCCACTGGCGCGGGAGCCGGCTTCACGGGAACCGCCTGCACCAATAGCGCGGCGGTTGCCGGACAGAATGCAGCCAACCCGCTGATAGCCAGCGGCGCGCTGGGCTTCGGTACGACGGTTCATGCGCAAGGCACGGCATTCGCCACAACGGAGAATCCGCTGCGTCAGTCCACGCTTAGCGCGCAGGAACTGGCTAGCATCACCAACCGCTGCACGAATATCATTGGCAACGGCAGCACGTTCGGCATCTGCCGGTCGTGCAGGGTAGGAGGTCTGAACGCAAGTAAGTAGACTAGACTGCCTGCACAGGGCCGAAATGTCGTTGGGAAGTCGGGCGATCCAAGGGTATTCCTTCGGACCGCCCGATCTTTTTCAGCCCAGGGGTCATTGCCATCCCTAACCGCCATTTAGTTAGAATCAAAAACTTGCGGGGGCGCCGTTTTTGAAGGCGAAAACTCACCGAACCGGAAGGAGGCAGCGCAAGAATCGGACGCTGATCGCGCGGCAGGAGGAGACATTTAGGGGCTCGAAATGTTTCAGCGTTTGTCCACTCGTTTCTTCTTCTCGGTCCCGCGAACCACCTGAACTGTTACCACTCCTGCCCTTCTTCACTGCTGCTCAAACTTTGTATATTCCCGCACACCCCAATTAACGTAGAAAGTGTGAAAGTGGTTTCGGAAAACATTTTCTCTTACAAAACCTTCCCACGCCGCGAACCCGTTAACGGATTTTAATATGGTTCCGATTAGATTTTCCATACATTCTTGTTCCGCACTCCACTATGCATTGTCCTAACTCTGCAGAAGGTAGTTACAATCACTTTCTTCTAAACGATTCAACTAAGGAGTTACTTCAATGATCCAATTTACTTCTCGCCGAAAGACGCTCTGCGCTGCGGCAATGTTATTCTTGACCCCCATCCTGATCCTAGGCAAGGCCACTGAAATCCGAATGCGCACCGCGTTGGCAGGCGGGGCAATCGCAGGGCTGGTGCCTTCAGGCCAAGCAGATTTCCGAGCCATCGAGTCGCAGGGACGCACACGGCTCAATGTGGAGGTGGAAGACGTAAATCTAGTCGGTTCAAAAGTGGATGTGTTTGTGGATGGGGAAAAAATCGGATCCATTACCATTAGCGCAGCACCCATTCGGGGTGGCGAACTGGAGCTGAATTCGCAGGATGGCCAGTTGGTTCCTGCCGTCAAGTCTGGGGCGTTAGTAGTAGTACGCAACGGAGCTACAGCAATTCTCAGCGGCGTTTTGAAATAGTAAGTAACCACTCGGTGGACCCGGTTTAAGGCCGGGTCCACCTGCCACTAATCCGGCAAACCAAAAACTAACACATTAGTGCCCATGGCTAATGACAGATACTGCTTGTTATCGAACAAGTAAGTCATGGGGGACCCGCGCATGGATTGGCTTGTTTGAAAGCTCCATAACGGCTTCCCTGTCTTGCTATCGGCAGCCATGAATGCTCCGCTATCTTCTCCGAAGAACACTAGTCCACTGGCGGTTGCCAATGTACCAGAACGCGACTCGCCAGAGCCTACTTGTGGTAATTCCCAAGCAATCTTACCTGTATTGATGTCAATGGCGCGCAGAATCCGCTGCGGAGGATCGCTGGGTGCATTTCGGGAACTACCGCCCATGAAACCGCGTCCTGCTTCCCAAGCTACCGGGCCCTTTTTATAAATGCCGCAGCTCTCAATCGTCTGAACGTAGTAAAGCCCGGAAGACGCATCGAATGCGGTGGACCACCAGTTCGTGCCGCCAAGCACTGCGGGGCATACCTTGTTCGACCCGGTTGTCGGTTCCTGATCCGGGTTTCGAATCGGTCTACCCTTAGCGTCGATCCCTTTCGCCCAAGTAAGCTTACTTACAAAAGGCTTGCCCAGTAATACATCGCCATTGGTTCTATCCAGCACGTAGAAAAAACCGTTGCGATTCGCTTGCAGCAGTAACTTGCGGGGCTTGCCTTGCCAGGGCGCATTTACAACCACCAACGGCTCCTGCGCGTCCCAATCCCAAACATCATGCGGAGTGAATTGATAGTGCCACTTTAATTTGCCTGTGGTCGCATCAAGGGCAATTACTGAATCGGAATACAAGTTATCGCCTTCCCGGTTATCCCCGTTATGATCTGGCCCTGGATTCCCCACTTGCCACAGCACCTGATGCAGTTCGGCATCATAACTTCCCGTAAACCAAGTGGCACCGCCAGGATGGGCGAAGTCCTTGCCATTCCAGGTTTCAGAGCCCTTTTCGCCTGCTGCGGGAATGGTCCAGAAGCGCCAGGCTTCTTTACCGGTGGCTGCATCATAAGCAGACAGGAAGCCGCGTACGCCGCTATCCCCTCCGCCAATTCCCGATACAACCAAGTTACCCACAACCAATGGGGCTGAGGTGGCAAAGTAATTCTGCTTGTAATCGGCCATGGTGCTTTCCCACAATAGCTTGCCTGTGTAACGATCAAGGGCAATTAGGTGAGCGTGGTCGGTTGCCATGAAAAGACGATCGCCCGAAACTGCAGCGCCGCGATTCACTTTGCCTTCCAAGCCTTTGGTGGCCTGCCGTTGGTAATGCCAAATTTCGCGGCCGCTACCGGCATCCAGCGCGTAACATTCATTCGCCGCAGTGATGTACATAATACCTTCCACCACCAGAGGCGTACCTTCAAGCGTAGGGACATTGGGCACTGAGAAAATCCACTTTGGAACAAGCTTTGCCGCATTCGTTGGGTTGATATGCTTCAGTTCGCTAAAACGATTGCCATTGGTTTTGCCATCATAACTTGGCCAATCGGCTTGTGATGTGACGCTGCGATAGCGCTCCCCTTCTTTGCGAAGGAGGTGAACTTTTCCGTCCACAGTGCGCAACTGCATATCAGCAAAAGTCCGATTGACAGAAACCCCTTTCAACGTTCGGCCATCGGTGGTTTGCACAGAGACTTCAACCGGTGAGAGCACTCCGCGGCGCGGCGGCCGAAGGGTCCGCAGATGGGCAACCAGGCTGCCCAATTCAGAATCACTTAAGGCGAAGGCCGGCATGCCGCGCGCCGGTAAGCCATTCTTGATGGTCCCTTGCACATCTTCATTGGTGCGGTTGGCGATGCGAGTTACAATGCCTGCGGCGAATTCACCCCCGTTGCCATCCTCTCCGTGACACGCGGCACATCGGCTCTCGAAAGTCTGCTTGCCGACGTCACTCTGCGCTTGCACGGCGATTGGTACGAGGGCAGCAAGCAAAATCCATTTCATATTTCGGGTTCTCATTTCGTACACCATCTTACTTGATCACATCCAAATCTTTCCCATATAAAACTTCCCCGGTGAAAGTGCTGCGCACCTCTTCTATTCAAATGGGAACAGGTAGCGGCACTACCGCGCGAGTGATCGCAACCGCTCGGTGAACGAAAGCGCTAACCAATGTCCTGTTATGTGAATTGAATGCAACGGTGCGGCCGTTGGCATTCAACGGGGAACTGATTGTGGACCATTGCCGGCATCAAACAACGATCCCCAATCATGAATGAAGAATTAACCCGGCCTGAAACCGCACAGGTTGAAGCAGTTCTGTCACCCGCATGTGCCCGATGCCGCAGCGCGGGCAAACGTGCTGATCCACCTTGGTGAGGTACTGGAAAAGATCGCGAAAATCCTTGGACACATTTGGCAATAGCGCACAGATGGGTGTGGCGATCAGGCTCCTGCAATGGTCCAGTTCCAGCTATCGCCGCCGGTTGGAAAACAACCCATAATGGCGAATGCGCTGAAACCCTGATGGAATGGTATGCCCCAAAGTTGCGGATGGAATTTTGCCGAGAGGTTGTGATCGCAATAATAGTGATGCCACTTTTCCTGATTTCAAGAAAAGCAAATTGGCTTTGTTTTGCAAATTACGCGTCAACAACTTTGTGAGTATTGCAGTCATAAATCAGCGCCAAGTAACTTACCAAGTGCGATTCTGCAGAATAGAGCGAAAGCCCCTCGGCTGATCCGGCTTTGCCGTAATCGATGGCTAATTGGGGATCGGTGTCTAGCTGGTCCAATACTCGTCCAAACCCGGAAGGTTCATCCACCACCCAACCACCCCCAGTAGATTCCACGATTTCCGGCAATGCTCCGTAGCCGGAAACCACCACTGGTGTGGATTGTTGAATGGATTCCAGTGCCGTTAATCCAAAGGTTTCCCAACATATTGAGGGCACCAGGGTGGCGCGGGCATTGGCATAGAGGGAAGTAAGATTGGAATGCGGTACCCTTCCCAGAAATTCGATATTCGGCGACCCTTCGGCGATGCGCCACAGTTCACCCTCGAAGTTTCCAACGCCAGCGATCTTAAGCCGACGCCTGGGGTTATTCTTGAAAAACGGCAGAACCTCTTGAATCCCTTTATACTTTTCCAGCCTTCCGGCAATCAAGTAATAATCCCGATTTTCAGTTACTGCAACCTTTGCCGTTGCGGTGAGAAAATGAGGCAGCACGCAGGGATTGATTCCCATTAATTCCCGATACTTATTCGCCACGAATTTGCTGGGAGCTAGGAATGCATCAATGTGGTCCAACCCGTTTGTAACCTTGCCATTGGTTCTCCACAATTGTGGAGGTCGACCATGTTTCAACGTGCAGGGATAGCAGTGCCGATCCGTACAAACCGCGTCGTTATCGCGATATAGAATGCTGGTGGGGCAAGCCAGCCAATATTCGTGCAGTGTCATCAATCGCACGCCTTTCCCAAGTGGCAGCGCCCCAGGTCCGCCGATCAGCGAGAGGTTGTGCCAATGGGTGACGTCGAAATTCTGGTCAAGAATCTGCTTCAGCTTCGATTGCTTCCCAAAGGGTTGACCAGTGAGGTGGGTGGCGATAGGGGAAAGGGCTCCAAATGGAGAAGACAACCGATGAACCACCACTCTGGAATCCACTGGGTAAGGTGATTCTTCCACTTTGCCACGAAGCAGTTGAAAGCTATCGTCGCAACAGACAACTTCCACGTGGTGACCTGCGTTCACCAGCAAATTCGCCAGGTTGGCGACGAAAATCGCATCGCCACCAAAATGCTTGGGCGGGAAGAAGGTGGTGATTAGGCAAAAGCGAAGGCTACGAGCCATTCCTGCAATTGTAGCCGCTTCCTTTGATGAACTCGCGCAAAACGAAGCTCCGGCGGCGAGTAGCTTCATGTTTCCAGTAACATTTGGAGGCACTTGCCTCCGGGTCCTTTGCGCTTTTGACGTAATTCCCTTAACGTTCTTAACACTGTTCTTATCATCATTTAACACAACTTTGCATTAGGCCCCATTCTTTGCCCATACACTGGGCAGGTAGGTAACCTTCCCTGGAACGGGAGCACCTTAATTTTGTCCGAAGTTTTCTAAAGGAGCAATGTATGCGATTCCAGACTATAGCATTGAGCATTTTGATGGCAGCCTCGGCGCTGGCCGGTGATGTAACGGGCAAGTGGACCGCCACCCAGCAGGGCCGCAAAGGTGGACAGGCCCGTGAAGTGGTCTACAATTTTAAGGCCGATGGCGATAAACTGACTGGAACAACCACTGGCATGGGTGGACAGGAAGTTGCCATTACCGACGGTAAAATTAAAGGTGACGAAATCTCTTTCACAACCAAGGTTGAGTTCAACGGAAACAGCATGGTAATGATGTACAAAGGCAAGATGACCGGCGATGAAATCAAGTTTTCACAAACCCGCGAAGGTGCCGATCAAGCCCGTGAATTCACTGCCAAACGTGCCAACTAAGTTCCAAACTAACAAATAGCCCCATCCTCAAAAAATCGGTCAATCGAAACAAAGTGCTTCTCCGAATCTTACTTACCTTCTGCCTGCTTACTGGCAGCTTGTTGAACGCTACTGAGCAGCGTGGAACCGTCAAGGTGAATGGTTTACCCATTCCCGGAGCGGCGATAACCGCCAAAATGGGAGAGCAGACGATTACTACGTCCACGGATGAATTAGGGGTCTATTCATTTCCAAATCTTGCGCCGGGAGAGTGGGTGATTGAGGTGGAGATGATCGGGTTTACGGGTGCTGTGAAAACCATCACAATGGGTGCCGATACTCCCCCAGCTCTGGATTTGGATATGAAAGTAGGCAAGGGCCGGGTTGTGGTTGCGGCAGCCAAATCGGTTGTTGCTCCAGCGCCTCAGCCAGCGGCTGAACCGAAGCCAGCAGCAACCCAGCAGGCAACGAACCGTCAACAACGCGGCGCGCCCGGAACTGCGGCTGCTGGAGCGAGACCAGGACAAGCTGGCCGACCCGGAGGTGCCGCTCAAGGTGGTTTTCAGCGATTGCAGTTGGAGCAAACTGCGGGGCAGAGCGAAGTACAAGCGGCATTGAATGCAGCCGAAATGCCTCAACAGCAACAGCAGGATCTCTCCCAAAATGCCAACGAATCTTTTTTAGTGAATGGAAGTTTAAGCAGTGGTCTAACCTCACCTGATCGCACGGATGACTCATTCGGTCGCATGGCGGAATTTCGTCCTGGCTTTGGCGGACCTGGTGGTCCAGGTGGTATTGGCGGTGAAGGCGGCGCAGGTGGTGACGGAGGTGGCGCAGGCTTTGGCGGTCCCGGTAGTGGACGAGGTGGACCTGGTGGAGGTGGACCTGGGGGTGGCGGATTCGGCGGCAGTGGTGGAGGATTTAGTGGAGGCTCAGCCGGTGGCCGAGGCGGACCTGGAGGTGGTGGTCGTGGTCCCGGAGGTCCGGGCGGAGCAGGCGCGCGTGGCCCTCGTGAAGGGCAACGCGGAGGCCCTCCAGGCGGGACATCAACATTCGGCAATCGTGGAAATCGGGGACGCGATGGCTTCCACGGTGGTGCTTCATTCTCGTTCCGTGATTCAGGATTAGACGCCAAGTCCTATTCGATCAGCGGACAGAATATTGACAAAGCTAACTATTCCGTCAGCCGCTTCAATCTAACCGGTGGTGGCGCGCTACGCATCCCCCACGTGTTCACTGACGAGAAAACTTTCATTTTTGTGAACTACTCTGGAACACGTTCCAAGAACCCTTACGACAGCATTGCCACGTTGCCCACTGCACTGGAACGGAGCGGGGATTTTTCACAATCCATCGCCCGCGGCGCGGTTACCATTTACGATTCACTTTCTGGATTGCCATTTGCCGGGAATAAAATTCCAAGTACGCGAATTAGTCCGGCTTCAAAGGCTCTGCTCGCTTTAATACCCTTGCCCAACCAGCCAGGAAATTTGCAGAACTATCAGATCATCTCCTCCGTTCCTTCCAATTCAGATAATCTTGGCCTGCGCCTCAGCCGCAGCATCACAACGAAGGATCGCTTGGCAGGTTCTTACAATTTTCAACATCGCAATGGAACCAATCAACAGCTCTTAGGCTTCACCGATAGCTCCACCGGCAACGGCATGAGTTCCGATCTTACATGGACGCACAACGTTGCACGAGGGCTGATCAACAATGCGCGCATGACATTTTCGCGCAATTCAAGCAACCTGATTCCTTACTTTGCATTTGGCAAGGATTGGGCACGCGACGTTGGCATAGCGGGTACTTCCACGGATCCGCGTAACTTTGGACCTCCTAACCTTTCCTTTACTAACTTCGGTGGACTTAGTGACGGATCAAACAGCCGCAATGTAAGTCAAACTCTAGGCCTGGGCGATAGTTTCACTTGGGCGAAGGGAAAGCATACGAGGGCATTCGGGTTTGATTTCCGGCGAATTCAAAGCAACAGCATCACTGATTCGAATGCGCGAGGCAGTTACACATTCTCAGGCATCGGCACCAGCGCCTTTGACGCAAATGGGCTTTCGGTGAACGGCACGGGGTTCGATTTCGCCGATTATCTTTTGGGCCTTCCGCAAACCAGTTCCATTCGTTTCGGCAGTGGCGACATCTATTTCCGCAGTTCTTCCTATAGTGCTTACGTCAATGACGATTGGCGGTGGCGCTCCAACCTGACCATTAATGCTGGGTTACGCTACGAATACCTAACTCCTTTGCAGGAAAAGTACGGACGCATGGCAAACCTGGACGTAGCTCCTAACTTCCTTGGCGTAGCAGTAGTGACGCCGAATATTCCTGGCCCTTATACAGGTGCCTTCCCTTCAGGATTAGTCAATCCGGATAGGAACAACCTGGCACCACGGGTGGCCATTGCCTATAAGCCTCTTAAGGGCAAATCCACATTGGTGCGCATCGGCTATGGCATGTACTACAACGGTTCAGTTTACAACTCAGCAGCCAATCGCATGGCGCAGCAACCGCCTTTCGCCAAGACTTTTTCAGTCAACACTACAACAGCACGGCCGCTGAGCATCGCTGATGGGTTTACTCAAGTGGTATCACAGCAGATTACCAATACCTTCGCTATTGATCGCAATTACATTGTTGGCTACGCGCAAACGTGGAACTTCAACATTCAACAAAGCCTTCCATGGTCCAGCACAATGGAAGTGGGTTATGTGGGAACCAAGGGGACTCGCTTAGATGTGCAGCGGCTTCCGAATCGTGCTGCTCCTGGATCGCCCTTAACTTCTGAACAGCGCCGGTTGATTGGCAATGCAACAGGGTTCACATTCGATAGTTCCGATGGCAATTCCATCTATCATGCAGCCAATGTTAGAGTAACTCGCCGGTTTCGCCGAGGTTACTCAGCCGAGGCTCAATACACTTTCTCAAAATCGATTGACAATGCATCTGCCGTAGGCGGTGGTGGAGGTGGATCGGTTGTTCAGGACAATAATAACCTTGCTGCCGAACGTGCTGTGTCCACTTTCAATCGCCCACACAGTTTGCGGACGAACTGGATGTATACTCCCTTTAGTTCCCAAGCCAGCAGGTCTGCAACCAATAAGTGGCTAAAGGACTGGCAGATCAGTGGTGGAGCTAATATTCAATCGGGCTCGCCGATGACTGCGACTGTATTGGGGAATCGTTCCGATGCTGGGGGCACTGGTGCAGTAGGCAGTAGCCGCGCGGATGCAACCGGCTTGGCGGTCAATTCCGGAACTGGATTTTTTAATCTTGCAGCGTTCGAACTTCCGCCCGCCACGCGTTACGGCAACGCTTCGCGCAACACCATCACCGGCCCAACAATCTTCGCGATGAACGGCAGCCTTGGTCGCAACATACGCTTCGGGGATACGCGCCGCAGTTTAGACCTTCGTATGGAAGCCAACAACATTCTGAACACAGTTACTATTAACCGTTTCGGAACTACAGTAAATGCTTCCAACTATGGCGTGGCCTTAAACTCCGCGAATATGCGCACCATGACTTTGAATGTGAGGTTCCGGTTCTAATGAAACCAATTGCTGTCTTAACCGCGTTTGCTGTACTGATGCAGGGTCAACAGGCCCAGCCGCCAGCACAGCAAACATCGAAGCCGCCGTTGTTTGCAGAATCGGTAACCAAGTTTTCTGTGGGCACCAATCTGGTAGTCATCAATCTGGATGTGCGCGATAAGAATGGCAAGCCGGTGGAGGGCTTGAAGGCCTCGGACTTCACTTTAACCGAAGACGACAAAGCTCAGAAAATTTCCATTTTTGAATATCAGCAATTGGAAACGGAACCGTTGCCCGCAGCGGAACCGGAACCTGCCAAGCCTACTGCAGCCCCGGCCATTGCTGCGCCCAAGCCCGCAGCCAAACCGCAAATTACGCCCTCTGCACCAGGGGAAATGCGTTACAAGGATCGGCGGCTTATGGTGATGTTCTTCGATTTTTCCGCCATGCCGCAGGAAGATCAGATTCGAGCACAAGCTGCAGCGCTTAAGTTTGTGGATACGCAGATCACGCCAGCAGATATGGTTTCCATTATGACCTTCGCGACGAAGCTGCAAGTGGTGGAGGATTTCACTGCCGATCGCGATAAGCTTCGGGCCACCATCAAAGGTTTTCAAATCGGTACCGGTAGCGAACTGGCAGCGGATGGGTTGACCGGCGCTGATAGTGAAGAAGACAATAATTCCGCATTCACTGCCGATGAATCTGAGTTCAACGTTTTTAATACAGACCGCAAGTTAAGCGCACTGGAATCGGCTGCAAAAATGCTTGGTTCTTTGCCGGAAAAAAAGGCTTTGGTTTATTTCACCAGCGGTGTTAGCAAGACCGGCATGGAAAACCAATCACAACTTCGCGCCACTACTAATGCGGCAGTGAAGGCTAATGTTTCGTTCTATCCAATTGATGCACGCGGTTTAGTAGCCAGTGCTCCGGGTGGTGACGCCACCAAAGGAAGTTCGCGCGGCAGTGGAATGTACAGCGGCAGCATGCAGAGTGGAAATCGTGACAAAGCCAATGGCTCGCAGGAAACACTTGTGACCCTGGCCGGCGATACCGGCGGCAAAGTGATGCTGGATAATAACGACCTGGCCCTAGGAATTCAGCAGGCGCAGAAAGACGTTTCTAGTTATTACATTGTTGGTTACTATAGCGCCAACGAAGCACTGGATGGCCGCTTCCGCCGCATAAAAGTGAAGTTCAACGATCCGAAGATGACAGCGAAGATTAACTATCGGTCCGGTTATTTCGCAGGCAAGCAGTTCAAGAATTTCAGCTCTTCTGAAAAAGAGCGCCAGTTGGAGGAAGCCATTTTATTGGGCGATCCAATGACAGAGCTGCCGATTGCCCTGGAAGTGAATTTCTTCAAAATGGGCAAGCTTAGCTACTTTGTCCCTGTTGCTGTGAAGATCCCCGGGTCCGCTATGGAAGTCAACAAAAAGGGTACTGACGAAAAGACGGAGCTGGATTTTATTGGCCAGATTCGCGATTCGAAAGGCAAAATACAAGGTTCCGTGCGCGACATGATCTCCGTCAAGTTGAAAGGCGACGAAGCCATCAGTCTCACCAAGCGCAACCTGCAATACGATTCCGGGTTCACACTGCCGCCAGGGGATTACACTATTAAGTTTCTGGCACGGGAAAACGTTTCTGGAAAGATGGGGACGTTTGAATCGAAGTTCACCATACCCAACCTCAGCACACAAACACAGTGGCTGAATACCAGTTCAGTGATTTGGTCTAACCAGCGCGAACCCATGTCAGCATCCGTCGCCTCGGTTGAGAAGAATAAGAAGCTGATGGCCGCCCACCCGTTGATTCAAGATGGCCAAAAGCTGGTGCCAAGCATTACTCGCGTTTATCGTACCAACCAGAATCTGTACGTCTACACCGAAGTCTACGATGCAGGCTTGGAGCCAGGATCAAAGAAGCCCGACGTGATGGCCTCCTTGAGTTTCTTCCAGGGGAAAGTGAAGACATTCCAAACCGGGCAAGTTCGCGTGCAGGCAGTTTCCGCCACTCGGAATCACATGGTTCCCGTGCGGTTTGAAATTCCGTTGGCCGGATTGAAGCCAGGGAATTATACATGCCAAGTGAACCTGATGGATGAGGTTGGGAAGAAGTTTGCCTTCGCGCGATCGCCTATGGTGCTTGTTAAGTAAGGGGGCACGTGACATAAGAAGTAATTGACCGGAATGCTCCTTGGTGTCGGAACCGCTCAAGGTATGGGCGGCTCGAACCACAAATCGGCACTGCATGACTCTTCCGCTCGTCGTTCAGGATAGCGGAATTCAAGCTTCTCCTTCCATGTAAACTTGGATAGCTATGAAAGTGTTTACCCTCGGTTTGGCAAAAACTTCCACGTCGCTGACTCTCGCCTCGCTTTACCGTCCTCCATCCAGCGCCACTGTCCCCGGCCTCGTCCACGCAGAATGTCTAACACCCATGCTGCTCGGTTCCCCGATCTTATCGCCCAAACGGATGCAGCTTCGAAGCCTTGTCATGTTCGCGGCATGGGAAAGCGAAGACGCCATCGACCAGTTCATGAGCACATCCAAGCTAGGCCAATCGATCAGCGCCGGATGGCACCTTCGAATGACCTTCCTTCGCCGATGGGGATCAGTCCGCGAATTTGCCTCTCTCCCCGAGTCCATCGGAGAATCTGACCCGCAGTCCCCCGTAGCCGCCTTCACCCTCGCACGAATGAGGTTCCGAGAAATCCCCCGCTTCCTCCAGTGGGGCAGACCGGTTGAAACACTTGTGCGAGACAACCCCGAAGCATCATTTTCTCTCGCTGCAATCCGGTACCCTATGACCATCGCCACGTTCTCCATCTGGAACTCTCAGCAGGCGATGATCGACATGGTGAAGGGTCAGAGCGCGGTTTCTCAACCCAAACGCCATTCCGTAGCCATGAAAGAGCGGGAGCGCCGTGATTTTCACCACGAATTCACCACCCTCCGCTTTCGCCCCGTGGCTGAATTCGGAACTTGGGAGGGTCGATCCAAGCTCTTACCCAAGGAAACGAATGAATGAGCAAATCGATTTACGCGACAGTCTTAGGTGAAGATTTCCAACGGCTTCATCCCAAAATCCAAGAGCGTTTCGGGTTTGATAGTAAGTCTAGCAAGCGAGCCATCGGGCGCGGCATCATGGACCGGGTTTGGCACGGTAAGTTCTTCACGATCCCCTTTCTCATGGTCGGCACTTGGCGCAATATTATGTTCCCGGAAAGAGGCGAAAACGTCCCGTTTACAATCGAAAATTGGGCTTACGTGGACACTCTCGGCCGCGAAACTGTAACCGAGCTCCGCACCTTCAAACTAGGGCGGGAACGCCGATTTGACGCTTATATGGTGAGAGATCCTGTTCGCAACCAAGTCGTCGACTACATGGGCACTCACCAGCATTTGGCCGTCGATCTTCGCCTTAGTGTTGCCGACAATGGCGGTCTTCGCATCGAATCTGGCGAACAGCGGTTCTACGAAGGCCCTATCGCTTTTAAGTTCCCCATGTGCTTCTCCGGGAAGGCTTACGTCTATGTCTGGTTCGACGAGGTGATCGGTAGATACAGAATCGAATGTGAAGTCAAAAACGAGTTCTGGGGACCGCTGTTTGGCTTTGTCGGCGCGTTTGATGTTGAGTGGGAAGAGGTCGACCCGGCTAGTGTTCCGAAATCAATCATGCCAAAGCGCGAGGAATCTCGGAGATAGATTCGCTGGGTTAGACTCAAGAGTAGGTGAAGCTCTATGAAAAAGACATTGTCATTGGCCATTGCCCCGCTCCCACAATTTGCCTCCGAAGAGGCCGCCGCCGACTACTTTGCCACGCACTCCGTGGCGGGTGTATGGGATCAATTGCCCGCCGCCAGGCCCGGCAAACTCTCAAAGGCTTTGACGAAGTCCATCGAGGAGCGGCCCTCGGTCCGCAAGGCACCCATCTCGATCCGGTTGGGCCCGGAGCAAATCGTTGCGGCAAGAAAGATCGCCTCCGCTAAGTCGGTCGGCTATCAGACGCAACTTCGAATGTGGATTGCCGAGGGGATTCGCCGGGAAGGGGAAAGGTAGCCGACGACAGTTCTGTGATTTGGTCGAATCAGCGCGAACCCATGTCAGCATCCGTCGCTTCTGTGGAAAAGAATAAGAAGCTGATGGCCGCCCACCCGTTGATTCAAGATGGCCAAAAGCTGGTGCCAAGCATTACTCGCGTTTATCGTACCAATCAGAATCTGTACGTTTACACCGAAGTCTACGATGCAGGCTTGGAGCCAGGATCAAAGAAGCCCGACGTGATGGCCTCCTTGAGTTTCTTCCAGGGCAAAGTGAAGACATTCCAAACCGGGCAAGTTCGCGTGCAGGCAGTTTCCGCCACCCGGAATCACATGGTTCCCGTGCGGTTTGAAATTCCGTTGGCCGGATTGAAGCCGGGGAATTATACATGCCAAGTGAACCTGATGGATGAGGTTGGGAAGAAGTTTGCTTTTGCACGGTCGCCTATGGTTCTTGTTAAGTAAGTAGTTTTTCGCATTCCCAGCAACCCTCGCGTTATGATGGTCTTTACCACATGTCAATCATCATTGATGCACGGTCGGCGGCGGAAAGTGCAATCAAAATACTGCTTAAAAAGAAAAAGCAGTTGGAACTTCCTGATCTTACAATTCAACCGCTGAAAGAGTTTCTTCAGGAAGCAGAACAGCATAAACTCACTAAGCGGGATAAACAACGGATTTGTGATCAAGCCATTCTGATCATGGAACAGTTCTATGCCCATCTTCCATTCAAACGCGCCCGCTACGCCGCCGACCCTGCACAACGATTGCGTCTTCTACGCAACGAAATAACGAATCTTAGCGAGCAACAGTTTCATGCAGAAATGATTCGGACTTTCACCGAACTGCGTGACGTCCATACCCTGTATCGATTGCCAGAGCCTTTCAAAAGCACCGTTGCTTTCCTTCCCTTTTTCACGGAATCCTTCGAAACTCCGGAAGGCCGAAGGTACGTGGTTACTGAGATTATGGAAGGTTTCAAGCCTGACCCTTCCTTTGGGCCCTTTGTAGAGATTGTCAGTTGGAGCGGTGTCCCAATTGAAAAAGCTGTAGACCAATTGGCCCGCAATATTCCAGGTGGCAACGTTGCTACGCGGGTGTTCCGCGGCAACATGCGGCTTACTGTCCGGACACTGAACAACGTTCTTGCGCCTATTGAGGAATGCGCGTTTATTCACTACAAGCCTCGTGGTAGCGGCGAAGTGCGTATCATGATGGTGCCCTGGTACGCAGGTCGCGGATTGACAACCACAGTTTTGATGGGTGATCGAAGCATGGAAGCAAATGCAGAATGCAGACAACTCACCGACCTTGCAAGAGTAAAAGATACACTCTGGGTTCAGCGCCGACTGTGCATCCCCGTGCCGGCGTCGAAGAATAGAAATTCCTACGAATCAAGCCTGCCGCACGTTTTTGCAGTTCACCACACGCTGGAAAAATCCGAGTTCGAAACCTGGTCTGAAGTCCTGACAGACAGCAAGCCTGCAAAGGGTAACAAACCCGCAATTCCATCCTCCAGGAAATTCGGCTATGTACGAATCTATACATTTAACGGAGAACTCGGCTCTATCTTTTTAGAATTTTTGAACATTGTTCAATGGCTGGAAGACAACCAGTTCGCTACTCATGGTTTAATCCTGGACATCCGCTCCAATGGCGGCGGGAGCATTACCGATGCCGAAAGAATCCTGCAACTGCTCACCGCAAATCGTATTGAACCCGCCTTGTTTCAATTTCCGAATACCGAAGCCGTGCAACGGGTTATGGCGAAATTGACGAATCAGGAAACCACTGAGGAGGCCAGGGCCCAACTTGCCGATGACAAAAAAAGTAGCATCAGCAAAGGGAATAACCTATTCAAGCGTTGGGTGGATGGCATCCTGCGCGGTGCTGCTAGTGGCAGCGTTTTAACCGATGGCAGGCCACTGACCACACCTGTTGAAGCCAACAATGTTGGACAAGTTTATCAGGGCCCTGTAACGCTTCTGGTGGATGCAGGAACCTACAGTGCATCTGATATCTTCGCTGCAGGATTTCAGGATCACAACATTGGCCCAATTATTGGGACCGACGATAATACCGGTGGCGGCGGCGCTAGTGTTTGGACTCATGGCAGACAGTTGGAACAGATCGCAGCCTTGACAGAATTGCCTCTTGCTCCACTCCCGGCCGGCGCTGGTATCAGCCTGGCGAGTTTACGATCCTCCCGAGTGAAAGGTAAGTTGGGCGAGCCCGTTGAAGATATCGGCGTAAAATGCGACATCCGCCACAAGTTGTCACTGCCTGATCTGATGATGAAAAGCTGCCCCGACATTATGCATTTAGCCTGTCAAACACTGGCCAAGCTGCCTGTTTATCGCCTTAAAATTCTTAAGGCAGAAGTCAGTCTGGTGACGGCACTGAAAGTCACAGTAAAGGCAACGGCGAATCTGGAACGTTTGGTCTGCTACTTGGAAGGTCAACCGCAATTGGTGCTGCAGTTGGACAACAAGAAGTCGGCTGGTGTCAAAACGGTGGAGGACGGGTTGGAAATGATCACCGAGTCGTTCAGAGTGCCACTGGTGGCATTAAATGGTAGGATTCCTCGCGAACTCTCAATCAGGGGTTACAACTGGAATAGCAGTAGGGCGGCTAAGGCAAGTGGAAATCGGCTGGAGTTGGTTGCCAGCCACAAAACACGGGTCAAGCGAATCAAAGTATGACCGGCAAAACGGTTGGCCATTACCGCGTAGAAGGTAAGATCGGCCAGGGCGGCATGGGCGTCGTGTATCAGGCGGAGGATCTGCGCCTTGGCCGCAAAGTTGCGCTGAAATTTCTTCCTCCACAGGTGCTTGACGAAAACCAGCGGAAACGATTTTTGGAAGAAGCTCGCACTGCTTCCTTATTGCAACACCCCAACATTTGCCCAATCCACGATGTTGGCGAAGTGGATGGGCAGCTGTTTTTCGCCATGGCTTTTCTGGAAGGCCAAACTCTAGCTAACAGGATCGGCGGCTTTCCAATGGACATCCGCAAAGCAGTGGATGTTGCTCTGCAGATCGCCGCCGGGCTCAGCGAGGCGCACAGCCATGGCATAGTGCATCGCGATATTAAATGCAGCAACATCATAGTCACTAATCACGGGCACGCTTATATCCTCGATTTCGGCTTGGCTTTGCGCGAGGGCGCAGAGCGTCTGACGGTTGCAGGTAACATTACCGGAACGCCATTTTATATGTCGCCGGAACAAGCCCAGGGTAAGCCGCTCGATCATCGCACGGACATTTGGGCGCTTGGCGTTGTTCTGTTTGAAATGATCACCGGCCGAGTGCCATTTCAAAGGGACACCAATTGGGCTGCGGTGCATGCCATTATCCACGATCCGCTTCCGCCGGTTGCCGACTTAAGACCCGAAGTAAGTCAAGGCTTGCAAGAAATTATCGCCAAGGCGCTTCAAAAAGAACCTTCGGATCGCTGGCAGAGTGCAGCCGCAATGGCTTCCGCACTTAGGCGGTTGGACGGTAGTGCTTCGTCGATGCCAAGTGAAATGGATACCGTGGTGTTTACTCCTGAAAAAACACAGGTGTCACATCAAGAGCATCATGAGCCGAAACAGAGCAAGGATAACAATAATCCCCCGCAGCGTGGCCGCCTGATTACCGCCGCAGTCCTGATTGCTGCCGGTGCCACTGCTGGAGTGTTGTGGCATCAGGGCATTCTCTCTGGCACCAAATCAGGACTCCCCGTTGAAAAGCACATCGCCGTGCTGCCCTTCAATGTTATTGGCGACGACCCCGCAATTCGCGCCCTGGCTGATGGTCTGGTGGAAACGCTGACCTCGAAACTCAGTCAGCTAGACGAATTTCAAGGTAAAGCGCTGGTTATCCCGGCCAGTGAAATTCGCTCTCGAAAAATCACCAGCGCCGAAGAAGCCCGCAAAATTTACGGTGCGAACTTAGTGGTCACCGGCAGCGCCCAAGTGTTCGCTACTGTTGTACAATTCACCGTCAACCTGATTGATCCTGAAAAAATGCGGCAATTGAGTTCTAAGAATTTTGAATTCGATGCCCAAAACCCAGGGCTTCTTCGCGATGGCGCAATGGATAGCTTGCTGAGTCTTCTTTCCATGCAACTCAGCCGCGAAGCACGCCGCAGTGTTGCTGAAGGGGAAACATCCAATTCTGTTGCCTATTCCGAATTCCTGAAAGGTTCAGGATATCTGGCCCGCTATGATGTGAAAGGTAATATCGACCTGGCGCTGGAATGTCTCCAACGCGCTATAAAATCCGACGCTGGTTATGCAAATGCCAATGCTAGCCTGGCACGAGCATACATCCAAAAAGGAAGATTTTCCGGCGAAAAATATTGGGGAGAGCGGGCTGCGGAAGTCGGCAGGAAAGCCGTTGAACTTGGGCCTAACGTAGCTTCCACTCACATCGCGCTAGGTGAAGTTTATCGTTTGGTTGGCAAGGAAAACGAAGCGATCACGGAGTTGCAGCGTGCCCTTCAAATCAATCCAGGCAATGCAGAGGCTTACCGAAATCTAGCCAGCGTACTTTTCAATCGAGGCCGCTTCAAAGAAGCAGAAGAGTTGTACCGCGAGGCTGTTAAGCGCCGACCCTCCGATTGGTTTGCCCACTTGCAACTTGGTATTTTTCTGCGCGCCACAAGACAGTATGAAGGAGCTGAGGCCGCCTATCGCGATTCGCTAAAGCTGATACCCGGCAACACAATTGTCCTCCGGAATTTGGCGGTGCTCTATCGGGCCCAAGCCCGCTATCCGGAAGCGAGGGAAGTGCTCGATAGAAGTCTTAAGGTTTCGCTAACAGCTTCCAGCTTAAATACCTTGGGGGTTGTGTATTACTACGAACATCGCTTTCAAGAAGCCTCCTCAAACATCGAAGCAGCAATTGATCTTGATTCCAGCTCCTGTATTTTCTGGGGCAACCTGGGGATGGTCAGCAAGTGGGATCCGTCCAGGAAAGACAAAGCCATTCCAGCCCTGCGGCGTGCTATTGAACTTTGTGGTAAGCAATTGCAGGTTACGCCCAAGGATTACAACATTCGCATAAATCTTGCTGAATACCACGCTCGTTTGGGCGAAAGCCCGCAGGCGTTGGTTCATCTTGAAGCGATCCCAAATGACAGGCGGGATAGCTTTATTGTGAATTTCGCGTTGATTTACGAACTGCTTGGGAAAAGAAAAGATGCAATTGCCGTGCTGAAGAATTTATCCGATTCTGTGGCGTGGAACGATGTCAGGAACGATCCCAATTTAGCGCAGCTCTGGGCCGACCCAGAGCTGCAAACTATTCGTTCAACAGCGATGAAATAAACTCATCCCTTGGGTTGCTCACCGCCGCCGTCGTCACCGTGAGCCTTGGTGATCACTGTTTCCAAATTATCGGCCGCTTTTTGCAAAATTGCTCGCGTATCTGTAAGGACCAGAGGTTTCTTCTTGAATGCCTTTTCGGCGCTCTTTCGCGCCTTTTCCAGTTCCTTGATTACACCCTTAATTAGCCCATCCAATTCCTTCGGTTTGATTGTCTTTGGGCCAGCTGCTTTTTTCGTTGCCATCTGATTCTCCTCTTTCTTTCAGCGCTCCAAATCTTCGGAGCACGTAGATATCACCATGCCACTGCAGGCACTGCAAGTCAACGGCTTTTTTCAACTTCTCTGCGGAATTCGCGCAAAACGGCGCCCTACATTGCTGCCTTCCCGTCCTGACGCGCTATTGTTGGCACTCACTTCGCTAGCAAATGGCCTGTGCATTTCGTGGATGCGAGAGTCGATAGATGTCGACAAAGTCCGCGAGGCTTTGCACTTCACGTTTGATAAGCTCACCGGTAACTAGCAACGGCGACCCACGGGCGACTCCCCAGTTGAGTCTCTTTCATCCTAGAAACGGCAGTTGGATTCCAGACATCCTGGCAACCGCTTTGGGTCTAAGAAATTAACCTCAAAAGATTGTCACCTGATTGGTTACCTTAAAATTCTTTGTGTTACCTATGAACAGCAACTTCGGCTACAACATTCCAGGTGAACTCTACAAAGGTATAGAAAGACGATTCCAGTAACCGCTCCACATCACTATGTGCCCCGTACTTCACGCTATCCTCCGCCGTACCAGCAGGGCCGATTCCATAGCTTGGTATCCCCTTGGCACGCAGTTGCGCCATATCGCTTGCCCCGGTGGACATTGTCGGTAAGACCGCCGCCTGCGGATAGATGCGCGCACTTACCTTCTCCAAAATTCTGTAGATTTCCGTGTTCAGAGGTGAGGCTGGCGAGGGCGGACGAGTTGCCGGGAGGGGAACAATCTTCACCGCAGGATCGGCAATAACGCGCTTCAGTTCTTCGTAGAATTGTTGGATGTTTTCACCAGGAAGGGCTCTAATATCAAGAGTTGCTTCTGCTTCCGATGGGATTACATTGGGCCCAATTCCAGCCTTCAACATAGTTGGAACAACAGACGTCCGTAACATGGAGTAACGTGACGGTTCGTTTTCTGCTAAGTACCTTTGCGAGGCGGCGGAATGCTGAGGACTTAGTAAGCCGTTGTAAATGGCCGCTTTTTCCGGTGTGCTAATCTTCGCCAATTTTTCAAAGTAAGTGCGAGTAGTGTCATTCAACCGCATGGGAGTTTGCCACTTGCCTGCTTTTTCAACAGCCGCTGATAAGTGGATCAACGCATTATCAAGCCTGGGTGCAGAGCCATGGCCGGAGGTGCCATTGGCGACCAGCCGTACCCTGGCTGGAAGCTTTTCCGCGGTACCGATGTTCACCATCGTGACCCGGCCACCTTCAATGGTTGCACCGCCACCTTCAGTGATAGAAAATTCGGCATCAATCTGATCAAAGTGCTCGCGAACCATGAAGTTGATCCCAACCCCAGTGGTATCTGCCTCCTCACCGGATTCAGCCAGGAAGATTACATCACGATCCAGAATCACGCCGCTGCGCTTCAATAGCAGCATCGTCATCAAGTTGGCGGCAAGGTTCGGCTTGTCGTCCTTTGCACCCCTGCCCCAGACATAACCGTCTTTCAGAACGGCCCCAAAGGGATCCACTGGCCACTTCTCCCGCTGCACTCCAACAACGTCAGTATGAGCAAGGATCAAGATCGGCTTCCTGGTTCCATTGCCTTTCAGGCGGGCCACCAAGTTTGGCCGGTTGGGGTCAAGCGCAAATGTTCTTGTGGCAATGCCTTCCGCTTCCAAAACCTGTTTCAAGTAGTCAACTACTTTGGATTCATTGCCTGGAGGGTTGCTGCTATCGATCTGAATCAAGGCACGAAAATGTTTCAATGATTCGGCTTTTTGCTGTCCCCAATCAATGGATGGAATTTGGGCAGTTACCAACAGACTGCAAACTATTAGACAAGCTAATGAGAGGAATTTAGTCAAGAAGCGGATCCTTTGTGCACATATTGTAACATTTGCGGGTAACATGTCATTGCTGTACCCGCAAAGAGGTTAGATGTATACACCTGTCTGGGCGGAATAGTACTAAATGAGAAAAGTTCTGAACATTTCCTGTGGAAGGTACTAACAGTTGATGTTATATTTTCAACAGGACGAGAAACAGAACATGTCTAAAAACATTCAACACATAATACTAACTATCGGGCTTTTGCAAACAGCTTTTGGAGCTACAATCCCAGGTCTATTCAACACGGGCACCAATGCCTCAAATCTGGCATTAGTTGGGGGCAACGGTACTCCAGAACTTCACTACACAATTGTAGGCGTCGGTGCAGCGGTTACTTATTTACATCCTGGCTACCTGGCGGACGACGCGAATTCACGGTGGCTTTCCGAAGCCGCTACTGGAAGTTTCAATGCAGCTACTCGTACCTTCCGGTTGGTATTCGATCTTACTGGATTTAACGCCACCACTGCCTTCCTTTCCGGCGATTGGGGCGGCGATAATTGCGGCTTTGTTCAGCTAAACGGCGGGCCGACTTCTGGAACTCTTCCTGGAACTGGATCTGAGTGTTTGGATCCAACTGCTTATCAAACCTTGACTGCGTTTTCTTTCAACAGTGGGTTTGTTGCCGGGTTGAACAATCTGGATTTTGTCGTCACCGATTCAGGTGCTCCTGGTGGTGTGCGTGTGGATAATCTGGCTGGAACGGTGAATGTGACTGGTGTGCCTGAACCAGCAACGGCAACGTTGACCTTGTTTGGAGTGGGACTTGTGGGGTTGGCGTTAGCACGCCGCAGCTCATCAAAGTAGTTTCCAATACCTACAGAAAAAGTACTTACGGGGTCCGGTCCAAGCATGAAGTTGAATGCCGACCGGAGCCCGTTTGATTTAGAAGCTGAACCGCAGTGCCATCTGCATAATCCGAGGACTGCGGGCCGCTGTATATTCACCAAGGCGAGCGTTGACCTGAGCTCCTGTGGCTGTATCGAACCTCGCTGTGGTATCGAAGGCACTGAATTGCGTGTGATTGAAAGCGTTGTAAGCCTCCGCCCGTAATTGTAAGTTGGCATGGTCGCGAAAGCGAAAACTCTTGAATAGAGAAATGTCGAAGTTATTCACGCCGGGAGTTCGTAACACGGTTGCAGCTGCGGTTCCAATTGTCCCTCTTGCAGGCAACTTGAAAACGTCGGTGTTGAAATTGCGGCTAAATGTTTTCTCTGAGGCGGACAGGACAGGATTCCCAGTAACATTGATTCTGGCATTTAGGCTTGAAGTTCCAGTAACATCGTAAGCCGTTGTGGTGG
>JAYTTF010000058.1:0-8609 GCA_043745195.1 Bryobacterales bacterium
TGGGTCGATCATCCACCCAAGCTGGGCGCCATTGTCGATCCACTCCTGCATCTTATCGCGCGCGGTTGTACGTCGGTCCGAAGGTGAAAGTAGTTCAATGACGAACTCCGGGCAATTCGGCTTTCGGCCCAACCGTCCACGGGAGATCCAGGCCGCATCGGGCGACCGCCGCGCTCCATTCGGAAGTCTGAAACCGGTGCTGGAATCCGTTACCTTGCCCCGCTCATGAGTTAGCGCCCAATGCACCAGTTGATAGTTGATGTCGGAATTCCGCATCCCGGTTTCCTCGTCAGTCGGTGGCATAACCAGCAAGTCCCCTTCAGCTGTGTACTCCACTCGGTAATCTTCATACTGCTCGCACAACTCCTGGAACTGCTCATCGGTAATTCCCGGAGCAGTCAAAGTCAGCGGCAGGTAGGCATCGTCAACCGTTACTACCATACCCGGATTATACTAAACAACTTATACTAAACAAGCGTGGACCTCACCCCTGGAACAACCCTCGGCCCGTACCGTATCGACTCCGCAATCGGAGCCGGTGGCATGGGCGCTGTCTACAAAGCTACCGACACGCGGCTTGACCGCACCGTCGCTATCAAAACGATTCAAGGCTGTTTCTCCGAACGCTTTGCGCGCGAAGCTAAAACCATCGCCAGCCTGAACCATCCCAACATCTGCACGCTCCACGACGTCGGCCCTGACTACCTTGTTATGGAGTACATCGAAGGGCGTCCGCTTGAAGGGCCGCTGCCACTCGCCGATGTGATCCGCCTGGGCTCGCAAATCGCTGAGGCGCTCGACGCTGCGCATCGCAAGGGCATCACGCATCGCGATCTGAAGCCGGGCAATATCATGGTCACCAAGTCCGGCGTTAAGGTCATCGATTTCGGCTTGGCCAAGTCCGACCCCATTATCCTCGGCGAGACCGCCGCCACGCTGGTGAAGCCGATCACGGTGGAAGGGACGATGCTTGGCACAGTGCACTACATGTCACCCGAGCAGTTGCACGGGCAGGATGTCGACACTCGTTCAGACATCTTCGCGCTGGGCTGCGTGCTGTACGAGATGCTCACCGGCAAGCGCGCGTTCGAGGGTAAGTCGGCAGCCAGCATCATGGCCGCGATTCTTGAAAAAGAGCCGCCGTTGCTAAGCGAAGTGCAGCCGCTTGCGCCGGTGTGGCTCGACCGCATCATCCGCCGCTGCCTGCGGAAGAATCCCGATGAGCGGTGGCAATCGGCCAAGGATGTCGCGATTGAGTTACGCGAGCCGCATGAAGAGCTGGGCACACCGCCACAGCAGATCACCCGCCGTGCTTGGCTGCCCTGGACCGCTGCAGGCGTCAGTTCCGCAGCCGCGCTCGGCCTCGTCACAGCCAACCTCCGCAAACCGGCCACCATAGCGCCCACCGTCCGCCTTTCCTTGCTCCCGCCGGAAAACTCGAAGTTCGTGCGTCGCAGCCATCCAACACTCTCCCCCGACGGCCGCCGCATTACTTTCATCGCATCTACTGAGGAAAAGGGGCAATTATGGGTACGCGAACTGGATTCGATCAATGCCCGTCCCCTCGCGGGCACGGACAATTCCAACGACCCCTTCTGGTCGCCCGATAGCCAATCCATTGGTTTCTTCGCCGACGAGAAATTGAAACGAATCGAAGTCGCCACAGGTGTCGTTCAAACAGTCGCGCCAGCCCCACTCGGCCGTGGCGGATCCTGGAACCGGGACGGCCTCATCATCTTCACTCCAACCGCCACCGCTGCGTTGCAGAGAGTGAATGCGTCGGGAGGAACTGCCTACCCACTTACAACCCTGGATGCCTCACGCATGGAAACCTCCCACCGTCATCCATGGTTTCTCCCCGATGGCCGCCGGTTCCTCTTTCTCGGCCGCACTCCCGATCGCTCAAAAAGCGCAATCTTCCTTGGGGACTTACAATCCAAAGAGGTCAAGCAGCTTGTGACCGCCGACTCCAATGCCATTTATCTGGAATCGGAACTTCTTCTATTCGTTCAAAACAATACCTTGATGGCGCAGCCTTTCCAGGCTGGAAAGGTTGCAACAAGCGGGGACGCTTATCCAGTGACAGAGAATGTAACATGGGACTTAGGCAACAGCCGTGGAGATTTCACCGCCTCCACCACCGGATTGTTGGCCTATTTTTCCAGTAAGGAATCAGCATCCGATCTGCATTGGGTGGAAGGCTTAGGAAAATCAACCCATGCTCTCAATCATCCCAACGTACGTGGCTTCGCGATTGCGCCAAATGGAGAAACGGTAGCCGTATGTGGCGGAACCGCAGCGGGCACGGGGGCCGACATATGGCTTTACAACTTAAAACGCGCCACATCCACACGCTTCACTTTTACTTCCAACGTCCAAAGCCTAATAGCGGTTTGGTCTCCGGACAGCGCGTGGATTGTTTACAGCGAATTTAGGAAAGACAAGTACCTGCTGATCAAGAAAGCGGTTGGCGGCAACGGCGCGGAAGAGATCCTGGCGTCCTCTTCCAAACTTATTGCTCCGTGGGATTGGTCCACAGATGGCCGTTACCTTGTGTACGGTGATGGAGATCTGCAAACTAGCGGGGGCTTGATGAGGGTGCTTCCACTTAGCACGCAAGAGCAGCAATTTGTTTATGCTCCTGAGGAGAATCGGGCTCTTCACGCGCACGTATCGCCCAACGGACGCTGGCTCACTTTTTCGTCCAACGTAGCTGGCCGCCGCGAGGTCTACGTTGGCAGTTTTCCCAAGCCCGGTGCGAAGATGCAGATTTCCAACCAAGGGGGATCTTTACCCCGCTGGAGCGCCGATGGCAAGCGACTCTTCTTTTTACCAATCGGGAGTAATCAGCTATTAGTTGCAGACGTGAATACGGGGGAGCGGTTCGAGGCGGGTACGCCGAAACCATTCCTCAGCGGATTGAACGGAGGGGTCCGATATGACGTTGCCCCCGACGGAAGGATTTTGACAAATGCCAATATTGGATTCAGCCCCACTCTAACCGTGGTCCTCAACTGGCAAGCGGGATTGAAGCGATAGCGGCAGCCAATCCTGCAATAATAAATCGTGGCCACCAAACCAGTCACTCGACTTAACGCCGAAGATTACCTCGCAATAGACCGCGCAGCTGAGTACCGTAGCGAGTTCGTTCGTGGTGAAATGTTCGACCGTTCCGGCGGTTCCGCCCGGCATTCCCGCCTCAAGGGAAAAATATCATTTCATCTTGAGTTACAACTACAAGGCAAGCGATGCCGAACCTACTCTTCGGACTTACGCACTCATGTTCCGGCTTCCGGCTCTTACCTCTATCCCGATGTCTCCGTCATCTGCGGCCCGCTCATCCTCAAGGAAGGTTCAAACGACATCTGCACCAACCCCGCACTCATCGTCGAGGTCCTCTCACCGTCCACCGCTGCCTACGACCGCGGCCTGAAGTTCCAGCTCTACCGGCAAATTCCAAGCCTCAACGACTACTTACTCGTCCACTGCGACGACGTCTTCATCGAGCATTACTCGCGTCAACCCAATGAAGGCTGGCTGCTCCACGAATATCGCGGCCCCGGAGCGTGTGTGCCATTGCCCAACCTCCAGTGCGAACTTGCTCTCGGCGCCGCATCGACGGCGTGATGGAAGAACCAGGGTAGAAGATTCTGTGTGTTTGCACCTAGCCTAAATCAGGACTAACAACACCGGCACGCCTCCGCATCTTCACCCATTCCGCTAAATCATCAAACAAAGAGTAAGCCACCGGAGTAACAATCAACGTCAGCACTAACGACAAACTCTGTCCGCCAATCACAATAATCGCAATCGAACGTCGCTCCTCAGCCCCTGCTCCGGTCCCCAGCGCCAAAGGCAACATGCCCGCCACCAGTGTCAGCGTCGTCATCAAAATCGGCCGCAGCCTGTCACGATTGGCGCGCATGATGGCCACCAGACGGTCCATCCCCTCACGCCGCAAATTGTTTGTATGATCCACCTGCAAAATAGAATTCTTCTTCACCACTCCAAACAAAACCAAAATGCCCAACGCCGAATAAAGATTAAGCGTTTCATTGAACATCCACAGGGAAAGAAACCCGAAAGGCACTGCCAGCGGCAGGCTCAACAAAATCGTAATGGGGTGCACCAGACTCTCAAATTGGCTTGCCAGGATCATGTACATAAACACGATGGAAAGCAGAAACGCCCACAGGAACTCAGTGAACGTCCGTTCAAATTCGCGGCCTCGGCCTATTACCGTTGTTGAATAAGTCTTGGGCATATTTAACGCATCCGCTGCTTTGCGGATTTCTTCCAGACGATCTGCCAACGCATAACCAACTGCTACGTTGGAACGGATACCTACTTGCCGCTGCCTGTCCAGCCCTTCAATTCTGTAAGTGGACACCCCTTCTTGTATCTTCACCACGTTATCCAACCGCACCAGCCTGTTCTTACTCGATGGCACAAACAGCTTCCCAATCGTTTCCGGACTGTTCCGATCCGCATTCGTCAGCCGCACTTCCACGTCATAATCGTCCGCCAGTTTCGTATCGCGAAATCGCGACACTTCATCGTCGCCCCCAACCATTAATCGCAACGATCCGGCAATGTCCGCCGCATCCACTCCTAAATCCGCTGCCCGTTCGCGATCAATGAATACGCGTAGTTCCGGCTTGGTAATGCGCATCGTGGTGTCCACATCCAGAATTCCGGGAATCTTCAATTCCGCTTCGCGCAGCGCCTCACTATACTTGTATAGCTCCATTAAGTCAGGACCCCGAATACTGAAATCCACGTCCACAGGTGCCGAGCCTTGGCTCAAACTTGTCAGGTTGGATATGCGGGCTCGGATATCGGGCATATTCTTGACCTTCGTACGCATGGCCGCCATAACATCGCGCTGCGTGTAGATGTTAGTGAACGTATCCATTGGCTTCCCCGCCAACAAGTTTCGCCAGAACCGGCTGGGGGAAACCACACGCTCTTCCACGTTCGTAATTCGCGCATATCCACGAGAATTGTTCACCTGCTGCAAATAACCATTTCCAGAGGCGAACAGCAGATGCTCCACACCAGGGAGTGTCTTCCATTGCTCGTCCAACCGTATCAAAACGTCCCGCATGGAAGAAATGCTTGTGCCTTCAGGGGCGGTCACATTAATTTCAAATTCGCTTTCATCCACATTGGTTGGAATGTATTCCTGGCGGACCATTTTATAAAGTGGCACCGAAGAAGCCATTACGGCCAAAGCCATCACAACAATCACAGCCCGATGTTCCATGGCCCAAAACAGCATGATTTCGTAAAACCGGTCCACCTTAGCGTAGAAACCGCCGCGTGAATCTTTGTGCGATGCATCATTGCCAGGCTTTAACATTCGCGAGCTCATCATCGGCGTAAGACTAAAGCTAACCAGCAAAGAAACCAGAATTGCCACCGTCGCCGTGAAGCCAAAACTGTATAAAAACCGGCCTGAAACACTGGACATAAACGAAACCGGCAGGAACACCACCACCAGGCTAAGTGTGGTTGCCATCACTGCCAGGCCAATGTCTTTTGTAGCAGCCACAGCAGCCTGCATCGGTGCCATCTTCTTTTCTTCAATAAACCGGTGAATATTTTCAAGCACCACAATCGCGTCATCAATCACTACACCCACCATCAACACCAATGCCAACATAGTGATGTTATTCAGCGTGAAGTGCATGGCGTACATGGCACCAAAAGTGGCTATGATGGAGGCCGGAATCGCCACTCCGGAAATCACCGTGGCTCGCCAATCCCGCATGAAAATGAACACCACAAGCGAAGCCAGAATGCTGCCCAAAATCAAGTGCATCTGCACTTCATGAAACGCGTTTTCGATATAGCGCGATTGATCCTGCGCAATGTCCAAAGAAACTCCCGGTGGCAGCAGTTCCGACACTCGCGGAAGTTTTTGCTTCACTCCGCGAATTACCTCAATGGTGTTTGAGCCCGACTGGCGGCGTACTTCAAGCACCACCGCATCCCGTCCATCGTAAAGTGCCGCAGTGCGTTGCTCCTTGTGTCCATCTTCCGCATAACCTAAATCGCTCACTCTTACCGGAGTGTTGCCGATAGTGGCCACCACAAGGTCGTTGAACATTTTCGGATCAGGATATCGGCCAAATGTTCTTAATGTCAGCTCTCGAAACCCTTCATCCACCCGGCCGCCGGGAATGTCGGAATTCTGCCTTGCCACCGCATCGCGGGCCTTCACCGCAGCTATGCGATATGCCGAAAGTCGATTCGCATCGAACCAAACATTAATGGCCCGCTTCTGTCCGCCAACAATACTAACTTGACCCACGCCGCCAACCGATTCAATCGCATCCTGCACGGAACGGTCGGCAATTTCATATAGTTCACGTGGAAGCTTATTGCCGCTCACAACCAGAGTCATGATGGGGGAAGCATCGGCATCCAGCTTCTTTATCAATGGAGCCTTGGCGTCTTTGGGTAACTGGTTAATGACGGTGGCCACCGCATCGCGAATGTCCTGAGCCGCCACGTCTATGCTGCGGTCCAGGTTGAAGTTCACCGTAACAATCGACGTGCTTTCACTGGAGGTGCTGCGGATCTGATCAATTCCTTCCACCGTCGCAACAGCATCTTCAATGCGCTTGGTTATGCTGGATTCAATTTCTTCCGGAGACGCCCCAATCAGCATGGTGCGCACGCTCACAATCGGCAGGTCCACATCCGGAAAGCGGTCAATTCCAAGTTTTGTATAGGAAACGGCACCAATCACAACCAGTGCCAGAATCAACATCACTGCAAAAACGGGCCGCTTGACGCAAACTTCCGCTAGCTTCTGCATGGTAGTTTACGATCCTGCAATGGTCACCTTTTGACCTTTCATCATTCGATCGGTAGCCTTAATTACTACTTTGGAATTTGCCTCAATGCCCTGAAGCACCTCCACGCGGTCCCCAGGCAAACGTCGCCCAGTCTGAATTACGTGATCTTCCAATGCTCCCTTGTTGACCACAAAAACACGCTCTGTCCCGGCGAAACTAACAACGGAACTGAAGGGCACTGTGATTCCGCTGGCCGATGCATCCACGGTAATGCGGCCTTCCGCGAACGACCCGGGACGAACCTTGCCGTCTTCGTTGGGGATCTCACCCTCAACAGTAAGCGAACGGCTCTGAGCATCAATGGCAGGGCTCAATCGCACTACTCTTCCAGTGCGCCTACCTTGGCCACCCTGAATATCAATCTCAATCAACTGCCCAAACTTAACCTTGGCCGCCTGTTTTTCCGGCACTTCCAATCGAATACGCAGCGGGTGCTGACGAACAATCGTAGCCACAGGAGAGTTCACAACCAAATACTCTCCAACGGAACTCTGCCGCTTGGTGACACCACCGCTGAATGGAGCCTTAATCACAGTGTCGGAAAGCTGCTGCCGCGCCAGCGCAAGCTGCGCTCGCCGTTCAATCAACTGCGCACGCAACTGTGCAACCTGCTCCATCGCCGCTTGATAGCGGGCTTCTGCCGCTTGCTTTGTGACTCCAGCTTTTTCGTTATCCACACGGGAAAGCACACCTTGCTGGAAAAGCTTTTTTGTGTTTTCGCCAATCAATGTGGCCTCTCTTAAGCCCGCCGCGGCTTGCCGTACCATGGCAGTGTTTTCCGGAACAACGGTATCGCTTGCTGTGTTGCCAATTCCCAGTTGCGCACGTGTCTGCTCCACTTGCCCTTCCGCTTGCTTCACGCGGAATTCGTAATCGTCCTTTTCCAGTTCGCCCAACACTTGCCCGGCTGTCACCTGACTGCCTAGGTCGACGTTCAACTTCATCAGGCGCCCCGGAACCTTCACACCAATGGACGCTACGTCTTCAGCAAACAGTTCACCATTCGCAACGATTACTTCTGGAAGAGATTCCACAGCAATTGTTTGAACGGAAACAACCAGCGGCTTTTCCGTACTGGCAGTCGCCGTGGCGGGATTGGAATAGGGACCGCTGCAGCCCGTTAGAAAGAGCAACGCGGCCAATAGCGGAATAACGAATCGCATAAAGGCTTTGCATTGATTTTCTCACAAGTATGGGCTGCGGATTGAAAAGACGACTGTAGAACGAACCCAATAGTCGGACGTCACAACAGATTTAACATTTTTATCTCCCACACTTTCAGTCCCATACGTGCAAAGTCTCGCTGGAAATTATCAACCCCCTGGTAGTCTTGAAGCAGAGAGATAAGTTCCGGCCGGAATGCTCTTGTTACAAAGTCTTCCACGCAGCGTGGAAGCACTCGGATCGATTCGAGTTGTAGTAAAAACTCAGTGGGCCGCTAAAACATATATCCGCGTTTGTTGCTTGGCTGGGGAGTGGAGCAACAGAGCCTGTAGATCAGGCAGGTTCGAGCGCATGGAGGCAACTCCGTTTTGCGTGGTCCAGGAGACAGTCTCTTGGCGGGAGCTTCAACGGATTTGAGAGAGGCGGCCAGCTGGTTTCTTAAAATTCAAAACATTGTTCGCAAGGCCGTAGTGTCTTTTTCAACCTGGAAACGGCAGTTGCAAGCCGTAACCGGCACCCTGTCTGTCCAATTCGTGAAATCCGGGACGGGGGTGCAATTCTTTTGCAAGTCTTCCGTAA
>JAYTTF010000059.1:0-8569 GCA_043745195.1 Bryobacterales bacterium
ACGGAATTGGAAGGAATTAGAAATCTAGTTCTCAGCGTACAATTGAAAGAGAAGGATTCAGATGCGCGAATTTAGTTATACTGTGCTTTTCGAACCGGCTGAAGAGGGTGGATATGTAGCTTTTTGCCCCGCCTTGCCAGGGTTGGTGACGGGGGGAGATACGTTTGAAGAAACGCGTCTGCACGTTATCGAAGCGATCACAGGTTACCTTGAAAGTCTAGTGAAAGACGGTGCCCCCATCCCGCTTGACAAGACCATATTGTTGGAACCGGTGAAGGAGAGCATCCACATCTCAATCCCTGAACTGGTATGAGTAAGCATCTTCCTGCTCTCAGGCCGACGCAAGTATTGCGGGCGCTTGAGAGGGCAGGATTTTATGTCCATCACGTCAAGGGTTCCCACTATTACTTGAAGCATCCGGCTAAGCAGCAACTCCGGGTAACATTGCCATTCCACGGGACAGATCTCAAACGCCGAATACTTACTTCGATAATCGACCAAGCGGGCTTCACTATCTCGGAGTTTATCGAGCTACTTTAAGCCTTGGATGGGACGAATTGTATCAACTATAAAATGCTGCGCAGTCTTCAGCCGCGAATGCTCAACACAACTGGCAAATCCCGTCGTGCCAACCGCAACCGAAGAAGAACTTGCGGAATTTCAGGCTAAAATAGAGATGTAATGAGAAGCTTGATCGCACTGAGGACCAGCCTTGTCGAGCATTCTGCGGATTAACAAAATTCCTTTTGCCGCGCGGGATGGAGCATGGGGATCGCCGAAAATAGTCACCAAAGACGCTAAAGTCTGTTTGGTCAATCTACAGTCGATTTTTTAAGCCAGACGTCGCATCGAGTATGAACCGAACCTTAAAGTGACAATCGCTCAAAGGTCCAGTAAACAGCCGTGCACGCTATCAACATAGATGCTGGGATCGCTACACGAGTGCGGTACCAGACACGATTCGAGCAATGCCAGCCTACCAATAAGAAAGCCGCCCCGATTACTGCAAGTTGCCCCGCTTCAACGCCAATGTTAAACGTCACCAGCGCTGTCAGAAATTCCGACCTCGGCAAGGCGAGTTCCTTGAGGGCTCCAGCAAAACCCATGCCGTGCAGTAAGCCGAAGGCGAACACCAGTGCAACGCGCCAGACCTTCAATTCGGATAGGAAGATGTTCTCAATGGCGACATAGGCGATGGAAAGAGCGATTAGCGGTTCTACAATTGCCGGGGATACGTCGATCAAGCCGTACATGCTCATCCCCAATGTGATGGAATGGGCCAGCGTGAATGCGCTGACCTGCAGCAGGACTGACTTCGGGCGGCTGTTCAATAAATAGATTCCTAAGACGAACAACATATGATCCACACCGTTAGGCATGATGTGGGTGAAGCCGAGGGTGAGATATCGCCATGCCGTGCTTAGTGAGCCGGCAGGCGGTAGAGCCGAAGTCAGCGTGAATGGAGCACTGGTCTGGTTGCCCTCCAGCCAAACCGTTGCTGGATTCGCTGAGGGCGAACTGCGGAATGTCATGGCGTAGGTTGCGAAGGTCCAGGCGTAGGTCCACGTTACACTGCGAGCACCTTCCGGGATTGGCCCTGTCAATCGGATGGTTGCCGCTGGGGCTGACATGGCGTCAATGGCCGGCGTCACAGAATACGAAATGGCGGGATGTACTTCTGCCGAATCAAATACCAGCTTCACTCGTTTACGGAATTGTTCGGTTGAACTTTCAAGCAGTGTCTGCAAACGATCAGCGCGCGTTTCTGTAAGTGCAGGACGGCCGGCGAATGCTTCCAATTTTTCAGCAAGTGTTGCGGCATCCGTTACAATTTCTACCGTGTAAGTGTGATCTTCATGCAGCACAACAGAAACGCGCGAAGTACCGATTTCATGGGCTTGAACAGCGGCGACGCAAACAAGGAGCCTAAAAATATACCTTGTCATTAAGTTGTGCTCTTCCCCAGCTCGAATGTAAGTGAAGCCCAATAGCTGGACCAGTCGGCATTCGATCCGGCTACCGCTGGAATCATGTGCACTGCCTTGATCAACCACATGCCGTTTTTGCCAGATAAGCGCAACCGCACGCGGCCGTCTTTATCGGTGCGGGCTGTAATTTTCTCTGAGGGGTTCAAACGATTCATGGCCACCACGAGTGCTCCGGCAAGGGGGCGGTTCTCATAAGTCAGACGAACAGGCAAATCCTCTGTTGGGCGGATTGTATAGGGGTTCTTCTCTGCCAAAAGTTCCAATGGAAAGCCGAGAGTACGATCGCCTTGTGAGGCGGCAGGCGGACCGGAAAGCACTAGAGTCTTCGCGCAGCGGGAAAATAGTTCGCGCGCTTTGGCTGTGCTTTGGTTACGACGGGCTCGTTGTGCGATTACAGCTTCAAGCCCCTCATCCTTCAAATAACTATTGAACTTTTCCGCCTCAAGTTCCACGGGGCTAGCCTTGCTACTGTAGCCGATCACCATCATGCCAGGGCCGGCCACTCGAACAAAGCCTGCTGGATCTGCACCGTCACGGCCAACCACTGCTTTGCGGCCCGTTGCGTCTTCCACTACAAACTGATTGATCAGGGCAGGATTTCGGGGCAGTGGATCACCAAGCAGGTCCTGACCAACTCGCAACTTCATGCTAACGATTTGGCCAGTGACTGGTGAGAACGTGGCGGGTTCAATCCACATGTCGTGTCCGAAGGCAGTAAGTGCGAAGGTGGCGATAGTTAGGCAACGAAAACAGGAAATCATAGTTAGCTCTTATTTTTGAGGGAAGGAACATCGTTCCCTCATTTTACTTACAAAACATTGAAACGGGCACCAGTTTGAAAGATCGCGTTGTAAACCGAGTGGAGTTCACCAACAAGATCAACCCGGCAAAAGCTCCCGGACCGAATGAGGCGTTGGGTAAAGGTAAAGAAATTCTGTGGCTTTGCGTGGGCTCCGTTAGATATCCAGGCATAGGTATCGGTATTGTCAGTGCAAGGTTCATTGAGTACCGCGAGTGCCTCGCGGTGACTGGAATCAAATGCGCTGGTTGCGAGAGCGGTGAAAAGGGCCGCTGCCAGATTTATGGTTGTTGTTATTGACATGGAAGCTTTGTCGCCTTAAATACACAATTAACGGTTCTTGGAGAGATACGTTAAGTAGTAAGGTGCCGGATGTAGTTAAGAGATCTGATTTTCCTGGACAGCCGAAATAAATGAAAACACGGTCTCCGCAAAGCAAAGACCGTGTTCTTTTGTTTGATCGGTAGACCAACAACCTTATGGCAGCGGGATGTCCGGCACTGTTGGAGTGTTAATTCCACCATGACCCTGGAACAAACCCTGATGGGCAGGAGCTAGGAAAGGGAACCGATTCAGATAGTTCTTATCGTTCACTTCAACTCCCTTTGCCAGACCAGCAGCAGGATCACCAGCAACAATCAGGCTGATCAGGACACTGTTCACATTTACCTGATTGCGATTCGGCGCTGTTCCACCACCCATACGACGGCCGTTAGGGAAGCTGGAATCAAGCGCTGCGTCAATGGTGAGGACGTCGCCGGTTGATCCGTCTTCAATTGGGATGGGGCGTCCCAGATTGATTGCCTTGATGATGTCCAGGCGAGGGCCACGAAGAGTAGTGACGGCTGAGGCTGGAACACCGAGGGCTTTGTAGATGCCCAGGGCATCGGCATCGCGAACTAATACGGGATACAGAATGTCATTGCCGAAATTGCTGACATCCTTCATTGGGTTGGTGCGCAGGTATTGAGTCTGGCGTTGCGTACCTACCAAGCCGGCATTGAATAAAGGAAGGGCATTGCGGCCTACTTGGACGAAGCTGCCGGATCCTTTCAGTCCAGTGATGATGTTCGTCGCGTCCACAGTCTGTACTGCTTGGCGGCTGATGCTGGACCAAACGCGCAGCAGGCTGTCTGTGGAATTGGCAAGGCCCACGTTGTCGTGAGGGATGCCGCCAGGGAATACATCGGACATGGGAATTTCAAGCGCGATGGAGAAGATATTGAAACCGGTGAACACGTCCGTAGCTGGTGCGCGGCGTGCTCCTGCGATTCCGCCCAAGTCGCCTCTGCTCAAATTGACCAGGTCAAAAATTCCCTTTTCGTCTAGCTGGTAAGGATCGTCGAATTGACCGGCGATGACTCGTCCGCCATTGGATAGGCGTTGAATATACTTGTCGACAAAGGACTGATCGTACAAACCCATCTCACGGCTGGAAGCGTCGCCGGAATCATAGCCTTTGAAGGCACCGAGTCCATAAACCAGGCGATCGGTCTGTGGACCGTGGTTGTTTGGGAGCACCGGAACATCTTTGGCAAGCACCAAATCGCCATCACCATTCTGATTTTCCGAACCGGCCACGCGAGTGACGGTCATTGTTTCGGTGCCGCCGGTAAGCTGCCACAGAAGTTCGTTGCCGCCGCCCAGAGCATCATTAGGACCTGGAGCTTTGGCTGGGGTCAACGTGTTGGTGAATTCCACGCGGTAGACAATTTTATCGGCTAGGCTTGCACCTTTGCCAATGTGGAATTGGTAGCGGTAGCCATTGCATGCACGAAGGCCTTGGTTGCCTTGGCCAGGCTCATGCAGCGGGTTGAAATTCATGATCAGGTAAAGCTTGTCATGGGAGCCGGGGGCCACCCAGGCAAAGGTATCGGTATTGTCGGCACAGGGTTCGTTGAGGACCGCAAGAGCTTCGCGATGGCTGGAACCATATACGGAGGTTCCGGCCGCAGCAAGCAATGTCACTGCGATCAAGTTTTTGGACGTTCGTAAAATACTCATTTTTTGCATCGTTTCCTTTGAACCGGTGGCTGAATTGCCTTCTGGTTCTAAGGTTGTTACGACGTGGAGTGGTAGTTCGGATTCAGGTGAGAGATATTTTGTTAATCTTTTTTGTCACTTTGTGGGCGCAGGCCCATTGCCGCTCCCCTCGTCAAACGGGACTTACACTGATCAACGCAGATTCACGCGGATAGAAGGGTGAACCATTTTTCCTAAGCGCTAAGATAAGCTTGCCGCCGCCTCTCCCCGGCCAGAAATTCAAACTTAAGGGTCTTCGTGAGTAGGGGACATAACGGGAGCAATCTCCCCGAACGGTGTTTCTGGACCGTTTGGCGGATTGTTGGTGAGAAGGGCTGATATCAAAAGTGATCAACCTAGAAACGGCAGTTGCAAGCAGTAACCCGGCACCCTGTTTGTCCAATTCGCGAAATCCGGGACGGGGGTGCAATTCTTTTGCAACTCTTCAATAAGCAGAACATCTTCATTGAATTGAAGCCCCGTCCCGGATTTCGCAGCCCTCCGCGTATTTGTAATAATGGTTGAAACTCACTTTCGAGGTGCACCCGAATGCCGAAGCGTCTAACCCGTCGCGATGTGCTCGCGCTCACCGGCGCCAGCCTAGCTTCTCCCTCGCTGTTTGCTCAACAACAGGAGAATCGCCCAGCCGACGCGCCGGACCTCGTCGTGCTGAATGCAAGGGTCATCACTGTGAACCCTCGCCAACCACGCGCAGAGGCATTCGCAATCAAGAATGGCCGCTTCTCGGCCGTCGGCTCAAGCGCAAACATCCGCAACATGATCCGGGCGGGAGTGGCGACCTGGGATGCTAAGGGCGCGACCATCGTCCCCGGCTTCATCGACACCCACAACCACGCTGGGGGCACCACTCTCCTCTATGAGGTGCTCGTGGGTAACCCCTTCGAGGTCGAGTTCGTGACCATCGACAGCATCATCCAGAAGCTACGCGCCCGGGCCGCAAAAACTCCACCAGGAACGTGGGTCGAAGGCTACTTTTTTGATGACACCAAGGTAAAGGATGGGCGTCAGCTCAATATCCGCGACCTCGACCAAGTCTCCAAAGATCATCCGGTGGAGGTTCACCACCGCGGAGGCCACACGTCGTTCTACAACTCTAAGGCATTCGAAATGGCAGACGTCAACCGTCAGACGCCCAATCCTGCGGGGGGCACCTTTGATCGGGATTCGACCGGCGCACTCAACGGTCGCGTGACCGATAACGCGAAGAAAGTTTTCGTCCGGGTCGGGAAGCGCAGGACCCAGACCGCCCAGCACAGTGGTTTGGATGCTGAGCCAATCGGGCTTGATCGCGAGGTGGCGGGCGTCACTCACATCTCGAAGATGTTCGCAAAATACGGGGTAACCAGCGTCCATCACGAAGGCGGCAGTCTTGAGGCAATGCAGAAGGTGCGTGCAAATGGCGATCTCAAGCACCGTATCAGCTATGAAGCTTCCGGCAAAGAATTGGACGCAATGATCGCCGCAGGAATTCAGTCCGGCTTTGGCGATGAATGGATTCGGTTCGGCGCCACGGCGGAACACATGATCGACGGTTCGTTTTCTGAACGTACGATGGCCCTCAGCGTGGCCTATCCGGGCTCCACTTACAAGGGGAATGTCGCCACTACGCAGGACGACCTCAATGTCTGGGTCGAAAAAGTCCACCGGGCCGGGATTCAGATCAACTGCCATGCCAATGGAGACGTCGCGATCGACATGTACCTCACGGCGGTTGAGCGCGCCCAGAAACTCTTTCCTCGTACCGACCCACGTCCAAAGATCACTCACTGCACGCTGATCAACGATGACCTGGTCCGCCGTATGAAGGCCCTGAATGCCGTCCCCTCGCTCTTTACGACCTACGCTTATTACAACTCGGATAAATTCAGCTTCTATGGCGAAGATTTGATGAAACGCTGCATGGCGTTCCGAACTCTACTTGACGCCGGAATCCAAGCCGCTGCGGGATCTGATTTTAGTCCCGGGCCCTTCGATCCGCGGATGGCGATCCAGGGCATGGTCACACGCACCGGTTGGGACGGCAAGACATGGGGAAGCAACCAGAAGATCTCACTCGACGAAGCGATTCGCGTCAACACCCTGAACGGTGCCTACAACTCTCACGAAGAAGACGTCAAAGGTTCGATCACGCCCGGCAAATTGGCCGACTATGTGGTCCTGGCCGAAGACCTGAACTCAATTCCGCTAAACAGGATCAAGGATGTCAAAGTTATCCGGACAGTCGTGGGAGGCAAGACGGTCTATGAAGGATAATCGAGGCTGCATTTTCTGGCAAGCGCAAAGGCCGCTTCGGCGCGGCGAAATGCAGTTGAGAAACAAAGGAAGTTTATTCGCCGAAGCGAATCCGTTTTGCGCTTGTTTCTCAGGAGAGAGGCTGTAATCGCAAATAAACTTCTGGCCGCCGCGCCGCAAATGGCATAGCTTACACTCAAACTACATGCTCAACCGGGGCTATGCCTACACCACAATCATCAGCAGCAAATACCATGGACAAAACCTACTGTCCCACTTGGCAAGCCTTTACCCCCACTCAACCCCACAAGCCTGGCAACAAAAACTGAACAACGGCGAAGTCAATCTTAACGGCGTCCCCGCCACCGGAAGCGAATCGGTCACGTTAGGCCAAACCCTTGTCTGGAACCGTCCACCCTGGATTGAACCAGACGCCCCTCAGCACTTCGAGGTCCTGTTTGAAGACCACCATCTGTTGGCCGTAAACAAACCCAGCGGGTTGCCCACTCTCCCCGGCGGCGGCTTCATGGAGAACACCCTCCTGCGTTTGGTGCAAAAGCAAACCCCCAACGCAAACCCTGTCCACCGGTTGGGCCGGGCCACCACCGGCATCGTCCTCTTCGCCAAAACACCGCAGGCGGCCTCGAATCTATTCGCAAACTGGAACACACCCAAAATTCAAAAAATCTACCGGGCGCTGGCTCAAAACATTGCACAGCACGACGCCTACGAAATCCTCACACCCATCGGCCTCGTACCGCACCCACTCATCGGTTCCGTGTGGGCCGCAAGCCCAAGTGGCAAACCGTCAAAGTCATTGGCAAAAGTGATCTCACGCACCCCCAGCACCACAATATTTGAGGTGAGCTTAAGTTCGGGCCGGCCTCATCAAATCAGAATCCATTTGGCATCCATCGGCCATCCCCTGGTAGGCGACCCATTGTACGGCTCAACCGGCCAGCCTCTTGAAAAGCTCCCCGGCCTCCCCGGCGATGGAGGATATTTCCTGCACGCCCAATATCTGAAATTCCACCACCCCATCACCGGAGAACAAATAAATCTTGAGGCAGCTTTGCCATCGGGATTCTCATTGCATCTGTAGGTTCAAGGCGGAAATCAAATCAGTGTGGAAGTTATAATCTGCGCGATTCCCGCCCTTTGCGAATCCTAAACAGCTTGGATTTCGGCTGCCCGGCTGCCCCTGGTCGCAAGGCCGCTTCGGGCGTCGCCGAAGCGATTCCGTTTTGCGCATATTTAATAGGAGCCAAGCAGGGACACAAGCAGTTTAACCCAAAAACAGCAGTTGAAGCACAGTCCATAAATCAACTCCCGTACCCACCGACAGTTGCGTGGAAACCATCTGTCATCTGAAGTAAAGGAGTAAAGCTTAAAAATGGCAGTTGATTTTAACTGTATAACGAAGGCGCTTGAAACAATTGGACTTGCCGTCGTAGGATCAGCGCAATAGCATCACCCAAAGGGTTAGACTGAAGTGCGTAAAAAAGGT
>JAYTTF010000060.1:0-8568 GCA_043745195.1 Bryobacterales bacterium
TCTCTTACCGCATTTGCAGCGCCCTCCGCAAATACATTCCCGGATCATTCTGTTTTCACCAACCAGCCAAATATGCGGGGTGAGATCAGGAGATCTGAACATAAGCGATCTTTGCCAGAAACCAGCACTTATACGCATCGCCATCCTGGGCTGATTCCCCTTGCTTGGCATTGTCCAGCGCCCCGATCAAATCGCCAGTTCGCAACAATGTGTAAGCGGTAAGAATCCGCAGAGAAGAGTTTTTCGGATTCTCTTTATTCAGGGCGTTAAGCCGTACCAGCGCTAAATTGTTATCGCCTTTGCGGATATAGGCGATGGCATCCTCAACCGCAGTCTTATCGTTGGTCGATAGCCCGGCTAAAGCAGTGGCCAACCGGCCATACTGCAGATCGAAGCTTTCAGCCGCGAAGACTGGAAGCATGAATAGGAGCAACAACAGGAATCGACGCATATCTTAATTGAACCTCATTCTTGCCGGCAATAGGAACCGGCCCGGTAACAAATCCGGGAACCTGCCGATTGTATTCCGCCGACAAATGCAATACGCAGGATTCCTTGCCTCAGATCTGAGAAAAACTTCCAGTGGCCTCCACTACTACATGGATGAAGACTTTTATTTCCGTACTATTCAGCTTCGCCCTCTGCTGGGCCGCTTCCGAAGGCAACCGGGTGGAATACGTTGGCGGCACTTTGGCGGCTTTCGATAAAACTGCTGAGGGCAGGGTGGTTACTTCAAACGACAACCATCTTCGCTTTCAAGCCGGCAAGAAAACGGTGGAGGTGCCTTACGAGAAAATTACAGTTCTGGAATATGGCCAAAAAGTGGACCGCCGCTACCTTAGCGCCGTTTTCCTTTCGCCACTATTTCTGCTGGCAAAATCGCGCAAACACTTCCTCACCATTGGGTTTGAAGATGCTCAGGGTAAGCAGCAGGCAATGGTATTCCGGGTGCAGAAGAATGATGTAAGAACGTTGCTGGTTAGCCTGGAAGCAAGAACCGGACGCAAAGTTGCGTTTCAAGATGAAGAAGCCAGAAAGGCGGGGAAAGGATGAGACAAGTTAGCTTAATATTCCTGATCGGTTTTACTCTTGCCGAGGCGATGGAACAGAGGCATGATTTCCTGAAAGCCGTCAACGCCATCCGCCGGGTTTATGTCGACAAGTTGAACGGCGGTGATCAGGCGCAACACATTCGCGACATGATCATCACCAGCCTGCAAAATTCCAACCTGTTCATCCTTACAGAGAATGAAGAGAGGGCCGATGCGGTGATTCGCGGGTCGGCTGAAGATTTGATCTTTACCGAATCGCACCAATCGAGCGACGGCGTGAATGCCCGCACTCAAGTTTCACTGCCTGGAACCACTTCCAATAGAACATCCAGTCGCACAAGCTTGGGGCTGACTGTTGGAGATCACGAATCGCAACAGTCAACGGAACGGAAGCATGAATCCATAGCCACTGTCCGGTTGGTGGCAAAAGATGGAGACATAATTTGGTCCACTACGCAGGAAAGTCAGGGAGCGAAACTGAAAGGTGCCAGCAAGGATGTTGCGGACAAAATCACGAAGAAGCTGATGGATGATATTGAGAAGGCGCGAAAGGAACTGACTAATCCAAAACCCGAACCAGTTTCCATTGTGAAGCCGCTCCGCTAATTCCCGAAAATTCTGTTTTTCGGCTACGAGGGATAACTTTTACTTTAAGGTCCATGCATGCATTTGACCAGAGGGAATGGTTATGGGATTGGCTTGTTTGAAGAACGATGGACCGGGGGTGTAGTCCTTTCTCAGAAAAAACACCTTGGCAACGGCTTCAACCTGACAAGTGCCAGCGTCTTTTTCACGGTCGGCGGCCAGACATTGAAAGCCGATTTCACCGATTTGGGAGGACGCGGTTCCGGGCGGAAGCTCGATGGTTGTACGGATCCAACCATCGCGCTCAATGGCCAGATCATTACGGCCCAGATTGGCGGTGAACCAAGTCGGCTGTCCTTTTAGCCTGACCATGGCAGCAGTTCGCGACCGCTGATTCTTGATCTTCGCTTCAATGAATAAGTAATTGCCGGGCTCACTGATCTTTTCGCCATCCACTTGGCCGTAGGGGCGAAGCTTGTTCTCTCGTTGCAGTTCCTGCATCATGACGCGCCAGGTGATCGGGTTTTCGTCCATCACCTGCTCTCTGGAACTGCTCGTCAAATCGGCGACAACTGGAGCTGGATGATACCGCACCGGCGAGGGTCCTTCTCCAGCCACCATATTATTTTGGGTAACCGGAAGCAGTAAGGGGTGGTCTTCATCAAACGGACCAGTGAACGCCCCTTCGTTATGGCCGCGGCCCTGGATCATAGCCGAGACACGATTGCCGGTCGTGTCGAGAAAAACTCGATAGACAAATTCAATATCGGTGGTGCGCCCCCAACGGGCCATCAGGCCACGCGTCGAAGTGCCACCGTCTTCGTTGGAAAAGATCACCGTGTATTCTAAAACGGTTTGTCCGGAGACTTGTTTTTGCTCGCAATATGTCAGCAGCGGAATGTCTGTAAATTGGCCGACGGCTGACTTTCGTTCATATAGCATGGGGGAATGTCGAACTACGACTCCGGAAGCATTCTCGAACTTAGCGCTCTTTACGGTAAGAGCCACAGAGGGAGCGGAGTAGGTGGAATTTCGGGTCACCTTCAACTGGTGGGGACCAGCCGGCAGTTTCCCCAGCATCACGCGATATGGAAAAACCTGCGGTCCGGCAAAGAGCATCACGTTGAACGGAGTTTCTTCATCCACCTGTAGTTGAGCCATGGCAGCTTCGTGGCCTGCAACATTCCAAGCGGCTCCGGGAGCTGCCATTTGAAGTTCGGCAATCGATTCACCTGACTGCGTCAAACTGAATGGAAACGTTTGAGCAAAAGCGGTAGCGGCAACCAAAAAGAAAACCGTTTTTTGCATTTCGTTATTCAAAGATAATTTGGGCGATGACCAATTGCGGAAGAACTTGATTCCAGGTTGCAGGAATGGTGTCGAATGGGAGGCGAAACTCGCGAGTTTCCCCGGGCTTCAGCGCGCCGTTTTTAGCCTTCACCAACCCTACCCTTTCGCGAAACAGAATCTGTCCAGCGGGATCAGAGAACACGCAATTCAAATCGATCTGTTTAAGCGGGCGATCGCCGCCATTGGTGATCTTCCCTAAAATCTCCACTAAGCGTTGGCTAGCGAAACTATCGGTGGCCTTCATTTCCACTTCTGCCAGACGCAAGTTTTTCACATAAGCCTTGGCTTCAGGCGATGTGGGTGCATCCTGCTGGGCAATCACGGGGCGAGTAAGATACCAGCCTCCGCCGCCTCCCAAAATCAGAACAGCAAGAGTAGCAACAATGACCGCTACCGGGATGCTTCGCTTTTCCTCAGACTTGGCAGCCATAATTTCCTCAAACCATTATTGTCCACTGATGGTCATTTCGCCAATTACTAAAGTTGGAGAATTGACGGATCCGCGGAATTCCAGATCGCTGCCGACATAGGCGACATCGTTTAACATCTGCTTCAGATTCCCGGCAATTGTGATTTCTGAAACCGGATACGCCAATTCTCCGCCTTCAATCCACAACCCGACTGCACCACGGGAATAGTCGCCGGTTACGATGTTCACGCCGAAGCCGATCAACTCAGTGACGAATAAACCAGTCCCGACAGCTTTAAAAATCTCTTCCTGCGTTAAGTCGCCTGGTTCCAGAAACAGGTTGCCATGGCTGATGGAAGAGGCTCCGCTTAATCCGCGTGAGGCATTGCCGGTGGTCTTCATACCCAGCTTCTTTGCTGTGTATGTATTGAGAAGATAATTTTTCAGGACACCATTTTCCAGAATTGGAGTGCGGCGTGACGGAACACCTTCGTCATCATATGGTGAGGTACCGAATAATCCTACAAGCGTTGCGTCGTCAACCAACGTCAACTTCTTGGACGCCACGCTTTCGCCAAGTTTATCGACGAAAATCGACGATTTGCGATAAATTGTCTCGCCACTGGCGGCATCAAAAATATGATCGAGTAAGCTCTTCGCTACCGTTCGGTCAAAAACCACGGACGCTTTTTGAGTATCTATTTTCCTGGCTCCAAGCCTTCGAACGGCCCGCGCTGCTGCTTTGCGTCCGACGGATTCAGGGGATTCGAGTTTTGAGAACTGACGGGCAATCGTGTACCAGTAATCGCGTTCCATAGCATCACCCAGTTTGGCCACAGGAGTGGTGCTTAGCGAACAGGAACTGGTGCGATAGCTTCCCAGGAAACCCCGCGAATTGCCGAAGACACGTTGACCAGCATAGGATCCAAAGCCTGCGCCTTCGGAGTTGGCAATCCGTTCATCAGCCGCCAAAGCCGCTGCTTCTGCCTGCCGCGCATAGGCGATTTTGGTTTCCGCAGGAACCAGAGCCGTTTCCTCGTAGAATAGAGCCAGATCGCCATCCAGCTTGCCTAACTCGTCGGGTTCAGGAAGACCTGCAAACGGGTCTTCGCTAGTAATCTGAGCCAGTTCCAAGGCGGCGCGAACCATTTGTTCCACACCTTCACGGGTCAAATCGGACGTATAAGCTGATCCCTGTTTTTGTCCAACCAGAACCCGCAGACCAACTGCCTTTGATCCGGCTTCCGTCAACTTATCCACTTCACCCTTACGGACCGACACGCTGAATTCGGCACCTTCTGACGCAGTGCATTCGGCATCGGTAGCCCCAAGACTCAGCGCGCGCTTCACAGCACCGGCTACGAGTTCCTCCAGATTGCCGTTCAAGCTGTGCCTCCCACCGTCATCTTGTCCACCTTGATGGTTGGAATGCCCACCCCCACAGGAACGCTTTGCCCTTCTTTGCCGCAAACACCCACACCTTCGTCGAGCTTCAAATCATTCCCCACCATACTGACGTGTTTCATCGCTTCGGGACCATTGCCGATTAATGTTGCCCCTCTGATTGGGCGAGTGATTTTGCCGTCTTCGATCATGTAGCTTTCTGACGCTGAAAAGACAAAATTGCCGCTGGTTATGTCTACTTGGCCTCCGCCGAAAGTGGTGCAGTAAATTCCTTTCTTTACAGATCGGATGATATCGCCAGGATCGCTTTCGCCAGCCAGCATGAAAGTATTGGTCATGCGAGGCATGGGAATCGCCTGGTAACTTTCGCGTCGGCCGCTCCCAGTTGACTTCCCACCTGTGACCTGGGCCGAGAGTTTATCGGTAAGATATCCACGAAGAATGCCGTTTTCAATTAGAACATTGGCTTGCGTCGGTGTGCCTTCGTCGTCCACATTCAGCGATCCGCGACGGTTGGCCATGGTGCCGTCGTCGATGATAGTGCACAGAGGACTGGCAACCTGTTGCCCGATTCTGCCGGAGAACGCCGAAACACCTTTGCGGTTGAAATCAGCTTCCAGGCCATGACCCACAGCTTCATGCAGCAGGATGCCGGGCCAGCCAGGGCCCAGAACTACCGTGGTTTCCCCAGCTGGAGCTTCCACCGCAGCCAATTGCACCATTGCTTGACGTACCGCTTCCTTGGCAAAATCTTCCGGAGTTTTTTCGTTTTGAAACCAGGCAAGATCCACGCGTCCGCCACCGCCATGGTAGCCGCTTTGAGGCACACCATCGCCTTCCCGAGCAAGAACGCTGACGTTGAACCGGGCCAGAGGCTGCCGGTCAAACGATACAGTGCCGTCGCTGGCAGCAATCAGGACATGTTTCAACTGATCGGCATAGGAAACTTGGACTTGGAATACTCGAGAGTCAGCGGAACGAGCAGCCTCGTCTGCGCGGCGCACAAGCGCGACGCGTTCCATTAACGATGATTCGTTGGGAGAGGTAAGAATGGGATAGAGGTCCCGTTTGCCAACTGGCTCCAAAGGCGTTTTGATAATGGAGGCAGGTCCACTGGAAATGCAGGCAGCCACGCGCGCCGCTTGCAGGATTTTTTCCGGACTAAGATCGTCACTATAAGCGTAACCAGTACGTTCGCCAGTGATTACGCGAACTCCGACACCAAGGGTGACACCTTGGGTGGCCGATTTCAGGATGGATTCTTCCAAGCCAAGTGACGAGGTGGAAACGTATTCAAAATACAAATCCGCATAATCTCCTCCTTTGCTTAAAGCTTCACTGAGGTAGCGCTCCAGATCAGTACTGGTAATGCCAAATTTCTGGCCGAAAAAAGATTGGGAAAGACCCATAGGTACTTCCTAGTTTAGCGGGAATTCGCCCTCTGCCCTAGGAGCACCTCAGTCAAAGGCCTCGGAATCCAAAAGATTTACCTTGGAGGCCACTAAGAGTTGCAGATCTTCCCAGCAATAATTCATACGCTTGCGGTCAGCCTCGGGCATTGCTGTTATGAATTTCTGGCATTCCAGCTTCCAATCGGACTCTTCCGTTGGGGTGAAAATGCCGAACCCCATAGCGTGGGCAAGTCCGCAACAAAGCTCAATTAAGGCGGGACAATCGAAGACGCGCAGTTCGGGATCGGGTTCCTTGTTACGACTAATTACGCGTTCGAATAAGGGAGGAAGTTTCCATTTCCGAACCAGTTCCACTCCAGCTTCTCGGTGATCAATGCCGTAAGCAACTTGCTCTGATTCCACTAGTCGCATTGGGTTCCCAGGAAGGGAATCGAGGATATCTGTATACTTTTGAGGATTGGAAGCAATCAAAGCGATACGGCCAATGTCATGCAGCAACCCAGCCGTATAGGCTTCCGCTGGGTCAATATAGATTTTGTCAGCAATTTCCTCGGCAAGAATTGCTGTTGCCAAGGTGTGCCTCCAAGTCTTGCGGAGTACTGGAGAATTGGCATTCTTTCCCATAAACCCGTGCAAGCCAACGGTGAGAGCCAATCCTTTTACCCGGTCAAGTCCGATCATCGCCAGAGCTTGCCAAATTGACCGGATCTCTGACATGGCCCCAATCAAGGCTGAGTTTGCCATCCTTAATACTTCCACCGAAAACCCGGGATCAGAGGTTATGGATTCGCTAAGTTCCTTCAACGAAACGTCTCTTCGTTGCAATAACTGCAGCAACTTAGTTACCACCATGGGCAACGGTGGTAGCTTTCGAATCAGTTCTAACCCATCTTTCTTAGTGGGAAGTGGTGGAGGGCTGGCTACCGTAATTCTGCCAGTCCTCCCATTCACTGGAATAGGGGAAGTCTGTTGCCCTGAATTTCTAGCTGTTGAAACGATCAAGTCGCCTTTGCTCCTCCAATCCTTATCGGGCGGAGATGGCTTGACGTGAGGGGTTGTTTGAAAAGAAGTGAGGATGGGGTCCAATGTGCCCATCCGTTTATAGAAATGTTGTGTGCGCGTTCGGCAGCATCACCTCTCAAGACAGGCAAAGCTTGCCGCGTGGTTCATATCCCCGGTTCCGTTGTATACCGCAACCTTCGGGTATGGACATAGGGGATGGGAGCGGTCAACAACGCCACTGGTGAAGTGTCTCGCGACGATACTTTCCGGTGGTTTGCCGTGCTCCACCCACTGTTCCAGGGCCGCCTGCATGTCGAATATGTTCGGACCAGATCCGTTGCCCCTGGCATGGGCCGTTCCCGGTGCCATGAACAAGCGATAAAAGCTTTGCACGTGTCGAAGCGTCGAGCCTCGATCACGGCGCCCGGCTGCGAAAAACTCCAAAACGCTGTCGTAGTAATCAATACTGCTCAGTGGAGAGACCCGTTCATTCATTGGTGTTCTTCTGAAATAAATGTACCCCGGAGGGGCAAGCATTCCATGGAGAACGGAAGCGAATTTCAGCACCGGATGGTTGATGCGATTGAAGTTAGTCGCTAAAAATAATTTTGAATTGATTGAGACTCGAAATTTTGAGTTGCGCTTTTGTGCACAATGAATCGGTATGATTTAGCCATGATGATCAAGTGCCTGTTAGTGGAGTGCATCTACTGTGGGGCGCTACTCTTCGGTCAGATTCCATCTCAGCCTTCGTTCGAGGTGGCCTCCGTCAAACCGGCAGACCCTAACCAGGGAGCAGTCGATTTCGTGATCTCTCCAGGCGGACGGCTGCGAGCCACCAATGTCACATTAGCGCAAATGCTTTATGAGGCGTACCAAGTGAAGTACTACCAAGTGTCGGGCGGACCTGGGTGGCTGAAGGACGCTCGGTTCAACATTGCGATATCCATTGGGGAGCCTACTCGAAAAGAAATGATGGCGATGCTGCGGTCGCTACTGGTCGAGCGCTTTCAACTAAAACTTAGGCGCGAAACTCGCGAGGGAAACGCGTTCGAACTGGTAGAAGCGAAGAGCGGGATGAAGCTTAAGCTATCGAGCGCCAGCAGTTCGTTCATCAGGCTCCTCCGCAATACGCCGCCGGAATTGCCGGGTGTAAGCTACACGATCGTTGGCCAGAAGGTCTCGATTTCTAAGCTCGTTGATTACTTGCAGGGCGAGGTGCAGCGGCCGGTTTTTGATCGGACGGGGATCGTGGGAGAATTTGATTTCAAAATCGATTACGCTATCGAGGGGAACTTGGAGACTGGTCCTTCGATTTTTACAGCGCTTCAGAATCAAATCGGACTTAGGCTTG
>JAYTTF010000061.1:0-8532 GCA_043745195.1 Bryobacterales bacterium
GAAGCGCGTCTTCAATTATCTGCTGCGGTTGGTTGGCCATCGTGAAGATGCGCTCGACCTCACCCAGGATGTAATGCTGAAGGGATATCAGAACCTGCGAAAACTGGACGATGCGGATCGTTTTGGTGCCTGGTTGTTCCGCATTGCTCATAACGAAGCATATTCCATGCTTCGCAAACCGAAGCGCGAAACCGCTTCGATTGATGAGCCTGGTTCCAGTTATGACTTGGGCGACGCGCCCTCGGTAAGTGGCCGCATGCTGCCGGTGGAAACATCGCTTGCAGTCTCCGCAGCGCTCACAAAGCTTACCCCCGAGCAGCGCGAAGCCGTTGTGCTGAAAGTCTATCAGGGGTTCAAGTTCGAGGAAATGGCCGAGATTCTGGAGTGTCCTGTGTCGACAGTCAAGTCGCGCGTGTACTCCGCATTCGAGATTCTAAAAGACGTGCTGGCTCCAGCCGGCGCAGGGTGGAAGGAACGAAAAGTATGAGTTGCGCACCGTTTGATTTGCGTGATTATTTCTTCGCGGAGTTGAAGCCGGCAGAGTCCAAGCAGGTTGAATCGCACCTTGCTTCGTGCGACGCTTGCCGAGTGGAATTTTCGCGACTGGACGTAACACGCGTGGCCATGATGACTTTGCCGCAGGAAGAACCGCCGCGGCGCATCGCCTTTGTTTCCGACAAAGTGTTTGCTCCAACCCTCTGGCAGCGTTTCTGGCAATCGGGTCCGGCCCTGGGCTTTGCCTCAGCCGCCATGCTTACCGTGGGCTTATTGACCAACGCGCTCACGCGTCCCTCGCCCATTGTTCAATATTCCAATGTGAATTATTCCGCCATTGAAGCCAAAGTGCGCGAAGAAGTGGCAAAACAGATTCCAGTAGAAGTGGCCAAGGCCGTCTCGCTAGTGGAAGAACAAAATCGTAAGGACGTTCAATTGCGAGTGGCCTCCTTGGAACATAAGTACACGCAAAAACGGGAAGAGGACGTGGAAGCCATCCGCGCATCCTTCGACATGTTCCAGCGCAAACTCAGCCAGCGTTACCTTGCCGCTTACGATAGCGGGGGTGCCAAATGAAACGTTTGTTGCTTGGTACATTCGTGCTTAGTTCGTTGCTCTACGGAACCGTTGTCACGCGTCCCATGCTCAGCGGCGTGGAACGTCTCTTCAAGGGTAGTCTCGAAAGTTTGTTCACGCCTGACCAGTTATTCGGAATGCTTGACTCTCCGCAGGGCGTCTACATTGAAGGTTTCGGCGTAGTGCTCACGGCCCGTGTGAATTTAGTTGAGGCACCAGGGTTAATGCCCTTTCGCCCGGCTTTGAGACCCGAAGAGATCAAAAGCATTCGCGATCGCAAAATAGAGCGCCTGCCGATTGTTCGCGATGCCATGCGCCATTCCATGATGCTGGCCGCAGGCATGATTGAAACGGTTCCCATGGATGAGCAGTTCGTCTATAGCGTGGTACTTTTCCACCATACCTACGAAGACGCAAAAGGCATTCCAACTCAAATCGTAATGCAGGCTTCGCGCAAAACTCTATTAGCTTTGCAACGGCAGCCAGACAAGGCCGCCCTGGCAACAGCCATTAAGATGAGGGAGTTCTAACCCGCCATGCGGTTGGGTGAACTACTCGTCAGCAAACGTCTAATCGCCGAAGCAGAACTTCAACAGGCTTTGGAATTACAGAAAGATCGCGGTGAAAAGTTAGGCCGCATTCTGGTTGACCTCGGCTTTATCTCACAGCGCGATGTGCTGGCAGCACTCAGTGAACAACTGCGCATTCCGCTGATTACCATTGACGGTCCACCACCTGCAATTCCGGAAGCCGAAGGCCTCTCTCCGCGCTTTCTGCGTCAGTCGAAATGCTTGCCCATCGGGTTAACCGAAGCGGGCCTGGAACTGGCCATGGCCGATCCGCTCGATTTTGAAACGCAAGCCGCAGTGCGCAGTTTCACTGGTCTGAAAGTGATTCCCCGCCTAGCCGCAGAACAGGAAGTGGTTGACGCAATCGACCGCTACTATGGCGAAAAAGCACGTCCTGAAGGCGAAGGAGATTTCGGCGATGGCACCGCCAGCGAGGATCTGGAACACCTGCGCGACATGGCTTCCGAAGCCCCTGTCATCCGTATGGTGAATTCCATCATCGCCCAGGCTGTTGAAAAGCGGGCCAGTGATATTCACATTGAGCCGTTCGATAAAATCTTCCGCATTCGCTATCGCATTGACGGCGTGATGTACGAACAGGAACCGCCTCCCAAGGAAATGAAAGCCGCTTTGGTTTCGCGCGTGAAGCTGATGGCGAAGTTGAACATTGCCGAACGCCGATTGCCGCAGGATGGCCGCATCAAAATCAAAACCATGGGCCGTGAAGTGGATCTTCGTGTTTCCACCTTGCCAACATTGTTCGGCGAATCGGTAGTCATGCGCTTGCTCGATCGTTCTGCTGGTGATTTTTACGATCTGCGGCGCTTAGGTTTTGACGACAAAATGCTGGGCCGCATGGAACATTACACGCAACTTCCGCACGGTATCTTTATGGTCACGGGACCAACGGGCAGCGGCAAATCCACCACGCTTTATTCGGCGTTGAAGCGCATTAATCTGCCTGATAAAAAGATCATCACCATTGAAGATCCAGTGGAATATCAAATGGATGGTATTAATCAAATCCATGTCAATCCGCAAATTGGGCTAACCTTCGCCGCAGGCTTGCGGCACATTGTTCGTCAGGATCCGGACGTGATCATGGTAGGTGAAATTCGCGATCGGGAAACAGCCGACGTTGCCATTCGTTCCGCACTCACCGGCCACTTTGTGTATTCCACGTTGCACACCAACGACGCGCCCAGTGCCATTACCCGACTTACCGACATGGGCGTGGAAAACTACTTGATTTCGTCATCCGTTGTTGGCGTGCTGGCACAGCGATTGGTGCGCGTGATTTGCCCCGAATGCCGCGTCAGTGCCGGGGATCGAATTGCTCCCGATGGCCGCACCGTCCCAAGTTTCAAAGGTGCCGGATGCAGCAAATGTTTCGACGCTGGCTTCAAAGGTCGCGTCGGTATTTTTGAAATGATGGAACTGAACGATGACATTCGCAAAATGATCATGCGCAATTCCGACGCCATGGACATAACCATTGCAGCCAAGGCCAACGGCATGCGAACGTTGCGCGAAGACGGCTGGATGAAAGTGGAAAACGGCACCACCACCGCCGAAGAAGTGATGCGCGTGACGCAGGAATTTTAAGTGACCACATTCTTTTTCAAAGCCGTTGCGTCCGATGGTAAAGTCCGGCAGGGCTCGCTCAGTGGCGAAAGTGACAAGGACATTGCACGCGAATTACGTCGCCAGGGCTTGACGCCAGTCTATGTTGGACTGGAACAAAAGAAGGGCTTTGAATTTGAACTCCCTTCGTTTGGCGGCGGCAAAAAAAAGGACGTGCTTTACTTCACCGAAGAAATGGCAACGCTGCTGAATGCAGGCGTGCCCATTGACCGGGCCATCGGCATTGCAACAGAATTGACGGAGCGCGCCGCGTTCCGCATGGTGATTCTTGATGTTTTGCGAGTGCTGAAAGGCGGCCGCACCTTGGCTGACAGTCTGGCCACGCATCCTGACTATTTCAGCAATCTGTACATCAACATGGTGCGCGCAGGTGAGGCTTCCGGGTCACTATCTACGGTGTTCACGCGCTTGAGTGAATTTGAAAAAACACGCGATGAACTGCGCGGCTATATTATTTCCTCCAGCGTCTATCCGGCCTTGCTGGCGCTGGTGGGTGCCGGTTCCATTGGGCTCATGCTCACCTTTGTTGTCCCGCGCTTCGCCCAGGTTTTCGCCCAATCGCGCATGCCTATTCCCACTCCAACAAAGATCATGCTGGAGGCAAGCCGCATAACCACCACCTATGGCCCAGTGACGCTTGGCCTGCTAATTGTTGGCATTGCACTTTTCACCAGCTACATTCGCACATCGGAAGGACGCCTTTGGTGGGATCGATTTCGCTTAACTATTCCGTTGCTCGGCGAAGCATTGCGCAAGGCGGAAACAGCCCGTTTTGCCCGCGCCATGGGGACGCTGGTTGCCAACTCTGTTCCACTCGTTCAATCCATTCAGATTGCCGGGGCAACGCTGATGAACAAGCAAATTGCCGGAGCACTGATCAGCGTGGAACAAGGCGTGAAGCGCGGCGAAGGCATTGCCGGACCGTTGCGCAAGTGCGGACAATTTCCTCCTTTGGCGGCGCATCTATTGAGCGTTGGCGAAGAGACAGGGCGCATTGATGAAATGTTCAACCGCATGGCCGACATTTACGAGAACGAAACCCGGTCAGCCATTAAACGGTTGACCACATTGTTTGAGCCGCTTATCATCCTCATCATGGGTATCATGGTTGGCGCGCTGGTGTTGAGTATGTTGCTGGCAATTACAAGTATCAACGAGGTGGCATTATGAGATTACAAAAAAGAAGTCGCGCCCAAGCCGGTGTGACGTTGATTGAAATGCTGGTGGTGGTAACTATCATCGCGCTGTTTGCGGCTGTGGTTGGACCGAAGCTTTTAGGCAAGGCGGATGAAGCAAAAAAAGTTGCCGCACGCCAACAGATCAACCAGATTTCGCAAACGCTGGGGATGTACAAACTGGATACCGGAACGTTCCCTACAACAGAGCAGGGCTTGCGCGCATTGCGGGAAAAGCCAGGCAATATCAATCAATGGAATGGGCCGTATTTGCAAATGGAATTGCCTACCGATCCTTGGGGCAACCCCTATGCATACAAGTTTCCTGGCGAACATGGCGACGAGCCGGACGTGATGAGTTTTGGCGGCGATGGCCAACCGGGCGGCACGGGATTGAACGAGGACATTGTTAGCTGGAAGGCGAAGTAACGGAGCATTCGTGCGCAGGAAAAATCAACGCGGCATTACATTGCTCGAAATGCTGGTCGTCGTCACCTTGATCTCCATCATGGTCAGCATCTCCTATCCAGCAATTGCTTCAGGCCTGGACACCATCCGCTTGAACTCTGCTGCCGACTCCATCGTTGCATTCCTTGACGGTGCTCTTACCCGAGCCGATCGTAAGCAGATGATGACCGAACTGGTGCTGATCCCTCGCGAATCAAAACTGTTGGTGCGTTCTCCCGATCCCGCTTACTTCCACGAAATGGAACTCCCCGAAGGGGTAACCATTGCCCGCATCGCACCGGAAGTACCCGGGCTCGATCCGGCCAATCCAAGAACATTCTTCGTCTATCCTGGTGGCGCGGCTCCACGAATTGGAGTGGAACTGGTGAATCGTCGTGGGGTGCGCCGCTTTGTTCGAGTCGATCCAATCACAGGCGTCCCAATCATCGAAAAAATGGAGGTGCAACAACCATGAGAGTACGCAGCGAAGCAGGCTTCACACTCCTTGAAGTATTGGTGGCCACCATGATTTTAGGTATAGCTGTTGCAGGTTTGATGAGTAATCTAACGCAATCGCTAGGCAACGTCGCCCGCATTACCGATCATGATCGCGGCGTAATGCTGGCTCGCCAAAAAATGGATGAACTCATCACCGCTGCACGATTGCCGCGCAATCGAATGATGGAAGGCCGCTTCGATCCTGCAGTCACAGGCGGCCTGGAAGCCGGTTGGCGAGCCATGACCACTTTGCTTGACCTGCCTCCAGGCGCAGCCTCTGGGGCAGTTGCAATCGATCGCGTGGATCTAACCGTGTGGTGGAAGAACAACGACAAGACGCGAACCTTTGCCCTGGAAGGCGTTCGCCGCGGCGTGCTGCTGCCGAGTGACCTTCCATGACGCGCCGCAAAACGGAAGCCGGCACAACGTTGATTGAACTGCTGATTGGCATTTCACTAATGAGCCTGCTTTCCGTAGCAGTCCTCTATTCCATGCGTCTTGGTTTAAGCAGCCAGGAGCGTGCTAACGCAAAGATGATGTCCAACCGCCGCGTAAGCGGAGCAGAACGGATTCTGGAACAACAGATTGCGAACCTGATGCCCATCGTCGGGGAATGCCGCCCGGACTCGGTTTCGCAACCGCAACAGATTGCATTTTTTCAAGGCGATCCGCAGGCCATGCGCTTTGCATCGTCCTATTCGTTGGAAGAAGCACAACGCGGCTATCCGCAAATTCTCGAGTATGCAGTGATCCCAGGCGAAGAAAATCGCGGCGTTCGGCTGATTGTGAATGAGCTGCTTTATACCGGAGTGCGCAGCACGCAGGGGCTTTGCACAGGCCTTGGAATTGATCCATTGCTGAACCTTCCGCGTCCCCGGTTTCGACCCATTGTGGCCATGCCAAATTCTTTTGTGCTGGCTGATAAATTAGCATCGTGCCGGTTCCTCTATCGCGAGATTGTCAAGGATCCTCAACCTGGGGAGAATCCTGAAAAGTGGCTTCCTGTATGGCTGAAAACGGAATTTCCAACGGCCATTAGAGTTGAAATGACGCCGCTTGAATCAGGTCCCGGAAGCTTGCATGTAATGACGGTGACCGCACCCATCCGCCTAACGGTAGACCCGCTAAGGAAGAATCAGTTTTGAGGAAAGAGTCCAAAAAAGGAAGCGCGCTGCTGATGGTGCTGTGGCTTACTGCCGGCCTTGCAGCTATCGCCTTTGGCCTTGCGAATTCCGTCCGCGCCGAAACCGAACGCGCATCCACTTCCGCCGATGGAACTCGCGCCTATTACCTGGCGGCTGGATCCGTAGAACGCGCGATTCAATGGATGACCTGGGTGGGCACTCGCAATCCCGATGGCTCCCCGAAGTATTACGAGCCCGGCATGTCTGGCTTCCGCTACCCTTACCCGGGTGGTGAGGCTGTTGTGGAATTGATTCCTGAGGCCTCCAAAATCAACATCAACATGGCCTCGCGACCAGATCTGGTGAAGCTTTTTGTGGCCCTGGGACTCACCCCGGAACATGCGAGTGGCATCACTTCAGCCGTGATCGATTGGCGTAGCGGACTGTCTCCAGAACAATTGAGTACGTTCGATCAGTTTTATATGAGCCGTCAACCGTCTTTTCGGGCGCGGCATGCGTCTTTTGAAGAGATCGAAGAACTCATGTTTGTTCAGGGAATGACTCCAGAAATTTTCCACGGCAGTTGGCGACGCACCGAACAGGGGCAGTATTTGCCTATTCCAGGTCTGAAAGACGTGGCCACAGTGCATGGGGAAGGCTCCCAGTACGATATCAACACTTGCTCCTCAGCCATTTTGAAATTCCTGGGAATGCCGGACGATCTGGTGACGGCAATCCTTGCACGTCGGGCTCGTGCTCCGTTCAAGAACATGGATCAAGTAAACGAAATTCTGATGGGCCATCCTTCGGCTGGCCGACTGCGCATTGGCGGCGAATATGCCTGGACCATTCGCGCCACCGCAACAGTGCGGGCGGCCAATGGTGAGTTAGGCGATGTTCGTCGATCCGTTGCAGCGCTGGTTAAGTTTGCGCAATCACCCGATCCCGCCAAGCCCTACGTGATTATTCGCTGGTACGACAATGCGGGGAATCGCTAAATGGGCAATTCCTGGAAGCGGTATCTGGCATGGGGCTCTGGCGCTGGGATTGAAATCGGTGCGGATCAATTGAAAGTTTCCCTGGCCAAGGTGCGGCCTTCGGCAGTTACGGAACCGGCTACGTTGGTCATCGAAAACTTTCGTGAAAGGCCTGCTGCAGAATGGGGCCGCGAGTACAACGATTTTCTGAAGAAGAATGGCGTTGCTCATCTTTCCGCTGTGGCCTTGCTGCCTCGGCAGGATGTGATTGTGCGGCTGGTGCATCTTCCTGGCGTTGTGGAAAAAGACTTGGGCGCAGCAGTTGGCTATCAGTTGGATTCACTGCATCCGTACTCTGATGAAGATGCCGTGGCCGCCTGGGCGCGCCTTGAAAATTCGCCTGAAGTGCTGGTAGGTGTTGCCCGCAAGCAAGTGTTCGATTCCTACGCCGGCTTGTTTGCCGAAGCAGGCATCAAGGTTTCCAACTTCACCTTTTCAGCCGCCGTATTCTATTCCGCGTTACGTCTGGTGAATGAAGCTCCGAAGGATTTCGTAGCGCTGGAACAAACCTTAAGCGGACTGGAAGTGTATGGCGAAAGTGGGGCCAAGCCCCTGTTTTCGGCCATCTGGGACATTCCAACGGAAAAGGCAGTTGCCATGGCATCGGCCGAATTGCGGTTGGACGGCGAGGTTGTATCGCACACTCCGTTTCCTTCTCCGTCTTTCGCAGCAGCAGCCACCGGAGCCGTTCCATTGCTTGCTATGGCGGTCAATCTTTTACCGGAAAGCCAGCGCCGCAATACTTCGGTGGTTCGCTACATTCCCACTGCGATTCTGGGCACAACACTCGCCGCACTGCTGGCCGCAATCTGGCTGCATGAACCTTACGACACTGGAAAATACGTGAAGGCGCTGGGAGAGCAGATCAGCAAAGTAGATAAGAAAGCTGCTGCTATTTCAAAGATCGATCAGGAAATTGAAGCAACACGGGAACGTACTCAAATGTTGGATGATTTCCGCCGCCGCA
>JAYTTF010000062.1:0-30580 GCA_043745195.1 Bryobacterales bacterium
TACCCAGGCCGCTACGCCTAGTGCTCTATAGGATTTCATTCAGAGTTCTGTTGCTTCAGGCCAGGGAACCATGTCCCCGTTTGGCTCGCGATACCCTGATCTTCGAGACAGTCAACTGCCGTTTCTAGGCTTAAGAATCAACGAGTTTCTCCAAACATTGGAGCCGCGCCGGAGCGGCCTTTGCGCTAGCTTAGCTAGGGAGAGGGTCCGGATTTGGGGACATGTGTTATTTTGACCGCCGATGAGCCTCAAGTTTGCTTGCTCAGGGTGAGCTGGGTTGGATGAAAACTTCGCAAATAGCTATTTATCAGTGATTTGGGGATGCTTCTTTGATAGGGATCACGGCTCTTGGCGGGCCGAAAATTAGGCTAATACGAGGTCTGGTAGTAGATCGTTTAATGGTTTAGCCTATTGAGTACCGGGTGAAAAGCTTGGCTTAGGGCCTTTGCAGTTTTTGATCAATTGGGCTCTTCCCACTTCAAACTAAACCCGCAAAAGAATGATATGAAAAGCTCCTCCCCCGTTTTGTCTGTTCTCTGGTTGTGCATTGCCTCATCGGCGATTTGCCAATCCCCAAATACTTCCTCCTTAATTGTTGCCGTGTTGGATCCAACCGGCGGAGCTATCAAGGATGCAAACGTGTCCATCGTAAATGGTTCAACTGGTATGCGCCGTGGAATGGCCTCGCTAGGCGATGGCTCCAGCTTCTTTCCTGCGCTGCCGCTAACTGGAACCTATGAAATCCGAGTGTCGAAGCAGGGTTTCCTGGATCAGGAATTGAAGGACGTTCAGCTACGAGCCGGGGAGACTGCATCCTTGAAGGTGAAGTTGGCGGTGGGCTCGGGCAGATCCGAGATTACTGTATTTGGAACAACCGAGGGCGTGCGTGCGGATTCGCAGATTGGCCGGCGGTTGGATAGCGCACAGATCGACGAACTTCCCATATTGGGGCGCAAGGTTACTTCCCTGCCGTTGCAAAACGCGGCATTTCGGCAAGCCAAGGGCACCGGAGACTTATTTGTAAATCAAACTTACTTCGTGACTGGGGTGGGTGGACGGCGGCAGACTACCGTCACTTTGGACGGTGCGAATAATGATGAAGGTTGGGGAAGGCAGACGATGATCGCTACCGTGCCGGTGGGCGCGATTCAGGAAATTGCGATATTGTCGAACGCCTTTTCGCCTGAGTTTGGATGGACGTCGGGTCCGGCGTTGAACATTGTGACAAAGTCCGGCACAAATAACATACATGGCGAGGCATTGTTTTTAGGGCGACCGGGCGGCATGCAAGCGAAGAGTTTTTCCACAACGGGATTTTGCCCCCCTTCGGTTAGCGCTTGCGTGACGCCGACTACTTTGACTTCGATCAGTCCGGTGGATATTCCCGATTCGTTAGGGCAGTTTTCAGGATCGATTGGCGGCGCTTTGATCAAAGATCGGACCTTCTTTTTTGCAACGTCAGACTATACGCGACAGGATCGGACAACGTTTTTGTCGAATCAATTGCCGGCGTATCTGTTACCGGCTGATGGCAGATTGGATTACACGGGCCACTACCGGCAGGCTTTGGGGAACGTCCGTTTAGACCATAAGTTAACGCCTGGTCAAACGTTGATGGTGCGATTCAACATGGACCGGTTTCATGATGACAATCCGCAGGACGCGGTAAGTGGAACGAACGCGCCAAGTGTGGCCCGCCGATATTCGCGGAGGTCGTGGACGGGGCAGGTGAATCATTCGTCGGTGATTCAAGCGAACGTGTTGAATGAAGCGCGGTTCTCCTATTTAAACGGCGACCCTGTGACGCGGTGGGAAGCAGATAAACTGTCCACATCGTATACAAGGGCTGGGGCGGCGCCGTTCACAATTGGACAATCGCGGCTGTCGGATTTATTTGGTAAGCAAGCGCAGTTTTCCGATACACTTTCCTGGTTGCATGGACGCCACTATTTGAAGGTGGGCGGCAACCTTGTGCGGCATACATCTGGTGGAACGGGTAGTGAACCGGGGACGGCAGTGTTGGGGACCTTCACGTTTCGCAACACGACGACGGCGCCCTTTGATCAACTGACGCTGGCTGATGTGCAGCAATACACGCAACCGATCAGTTTTGGAATTGACCGCTATGAATTGTCGCAATGGCTTTACACAGGATTTGTGCAAGATAGTATTCGCTTGCGTCCTGACCTAACGGTGGACCTTGGGTTGCGCTATGACCGGCAGACCCTGACAGGCGCCAAGGGGAATTTTGCTCCTCGTGTGGGATTTGGTTGGCGCCCTGGGGGCAGTTCGCGGTTTTCGATTCGAGGTGGTTACGGCATGTACTACACGCAAATCCGCAGCAACGCCGTGGCGGGATATTTGGTGAATGGGCTGGATGGATTAACCACCTACACTGCCGTTCCTGGGCAGCTTGGATTCCCCAGCTGTTTAAAGGGCGCCTGCTTGCCGCTTTCGTTTGACCCAAGGACGCTTGCGCAGACGCAGTTGCCCGCACGCGACCTTACGATAGTGGCAGGGAGACGCGATTTTTACACTGCCCAATTTGCCAAGTTTGGATTAGATTTCGGCAAGCTGCCTAACTATCCAGATGCGCTTAGGAATCCGCGCAGCCAAGTGTTCTCAATTGGCTCGGAAAGAGAGTTTGCCAAGGGACTGTTTGTGGGTGCGGATTATGTGCGTCAACACTTGTCGGGTACGGACCGTACTTTGGACTTGAACGCACCGGCACCGTTTGAACGGAGTGCGGCCGGACAAGTTCGAACGGTGGCGGCGGCTAATCTTACGCGTCCGATTCTGCCGGTAAATGGCGGAGTTAGGCAAGTGAGCGTACTAACTAATTTGGGCGTGGCCGATTACAACGCTCTGCAGACGCAACTCAGCTACAGGGGAAACTCGAAAATGTATGTGGCATTCAGTTACACGCTATCGAAGGCAACCAACACAAGTGAGCCGGATGGCAATGGAATTGGGCCGAATGAGGCGAGCATTACGCGATTGGGCGAGCAAGAGCGCGGACCCAGCGTGATTGATCAACGGCATCGCGCGGTAGGGACGTTTCACTACAAGTTGCCTTACCATTTCACTGTCGGTACGATGACGCAACTGGCTTCGGCCCGGCCGTTTAATTCAACCACCGGCGTTGACAATAACGGCGATGGTGCGAACAACGACCGACCAGTGATCAACGGGAAGATTGTAAGTAAATCAGCATTTCGCGGGACGCCCACCTCAGACGTGTCGATTTTTGTGGAGAACCGGGTTCGCGTTTCCGAGCGGAGTTCCATCGTTTTTAGGCTGGAGGGGTTTAACCTTTTCAACCATGGAAATTTTCTGGGCCGCGGGCAAACGGTATACGGAGACGGGACAGAGGCCGGTCCAACTTTTGGGCAGTTTGTAGCGGCGGGTACATCTTCGGTAGCCATTCCGGCGTTTGCCAATATTGATCCCCCGCGGATGTTTCAACTGCAAGTGCGCTTTGTTTTTTAGATAATAACGAACCGAAATAAGAAGAAACAAATCATGAAATCAATCCTGTTACTGAGCGCTGTATTGATTTGCCCCCTGCCGGCAGCCGAAAAGGCAATCAGCCTTTCAAAAGAAAAACCAGGCAAACAGCCCACCACCTTTCAACCAATGGTGGGAACCTGGACGGTGGCCAAGGACGGCGCGGATAACGTCATCATGGTAGACGGCAGACCCTGGGTGGCCAGCAAAGACAGCCCAACCAAGCTGCTGCTGCAGAGCGCACGCAAACTTTATGGGACCAACAATGAAGAGTTGATGGACAACGCTAAGCAGTTTGCTTATTTCCCGGTGGCTATTTTGAAAGGCGTAGAAAACTTTTCAAACGGATCCATCAGCGTTAAGTTTAAGACCGTGGGTGGCGAAACCGACCGCTGCTCGGGCATCCTCTTTAACGTGAAGCCCAATGGGGACTGGCTGGCGGTGCGCTTCAATGACACGGAAAGCAACCTGGCGTTCTGGGAGTTTCACAACGGAGTACGGCGCAACCTCAAATTTAGCGATCGTGCGAAGCCCATGCCATTGGACCGCAAGCTATGGCATGATCTGAAGCTGACGGTTGAAGGCGATCAGCTTAAGGCGTTCCTTGATGGTCAGCTTGCGCTTGAATACACGTTGGGGAGTGAGCCTGCTGCTGGCCGCAAAGGGGCACCGCACCAAGATCTATATCCGAAAAACAATCCAGTATTGCGTCCGCCTGTCGCTGGGAAAATTGGGCTCTGGTCTAAAACGGATAGCACCAGCTACTTCAAAGATTACGTGGTGAATTCAAACTAAAGTAACTAAAGTAGGCGTGGCTTGTGGTGAAACAGTAGCCCGCAAAGCGCCGTGACAGCTGGCCACAGGAAGTAGAAGATCGCAGTAGCTCCTGTGGGTGTGGCCGCTAACGGATGCCCCCGATATGGTGGATCCTGCAGGGTGGCCGATGGCGTTATGCCAGTAATTTCGTAAATGGATTCGAGGACGCCTTCAGTTGTGGTGATGCGATTTGTGGCGGCGCGGGCTTGGTAGCGATAGGTGACTTCACCGTAGCCTTCACGTGACTGTTCGAACAAGCCTGTTATGGTTGCAGCGGAGTATTGGATATCCATGTTGGGCAAGACGCGGCGAAGTTTGTTGAACACGTTGCGTTCCAGGTCAGCGCGGCGGGGATCTTCCGGCGCCAGGTTCACTTCAATTTGCAAAAGGGCAGGAATGGAGCCCAGCGCTTGTTCGTCAGCAATAGAGAAAGAATTGGCGCGGTTTTCCGAAGTATCCCAACTGGGGCGCAGTTGCGCGCATAAAAGAATAGCAATGCCGCTGACTGCGACCAAGGCTGCTGACTGGATAGCTTTGCGGGTTGCGCGAATGCCCAGGGGTTGCCAGATAACTGCTATTGACAATCCCATCAACACCAGGGTGAGGCCGATGAGTAAGGAATCAAGCCGCAGCAAGCCATGGGCGAATGTGGATACGAGTGCGGCTGGGGTGAAGGCGGCGGCCCGTTCCCAAAGTCCGCCTTGCAGTGCCGCGAAGTAACTGATGATCCAAGTGCCAGTGGTGACGCCGAGAGTAATGATGGCGGCTGTTGAGGGATGTTCCGCGAGAGAGGCGGCGGCAAGGCCCAGCGAAATGGTGAGCCCCGCATGAAGAATGTGGCCGGCTAACAGTGTGAACAGTTCGGGCCAATAGATTTCGCCGCCGTAGCTTTTCCATAACAGGACAGCGCTAAGGGGTGCGAGCATGGCGACCAACCAGCCTGCGGCCAGCACAACTGCTTTGGCGGCGATTCGCGTGAAGCTGGGCATGGGGCGTTGCAGTTCCAGTTTCAGTGCTCCGCTTTGGATGTCGCTTGCCACCGAGCGAATAGCGACGAAGGGCAAAAGGAAGACGGCCGCCAGTTCGCATCCGCTGAAGGCGGGTCCCCAAATACCAATCAAGGGCGAGAGCGCTTCCCCAGCAGAATTGCCGCTTGTGCCGGATAGTTCCGAATAGGCGCGAACAGCGGCGATGAAGGATACGCCCGTCAGCGGACCCATGGCGGCGAGCATAAGCCACCAGGAACGGGAAACAAGCAGTTCCCGGAATTCTTTGCGCAGTAATGTGGCAAAGGCAGAGTTAGGTGAGGGCAAGAAAAACCTCTTCCAGATTTTGCGCACCCTGCGGTGCAACGGTGGCTGCCAATTCCGCCAGAGTGCCCTCTCCACGGATGCGGCCGCTGCTGAGTAACAGGAAGCGATGGCAGAAACGGGCGGCGTCGCTGATTTGGTGAATGGACAGAAACAGCGTGCGGCCTTGACTGGCGTGGGTTTCAAACACCGAGGCGACATCGCGCATTTGACGAAGGTCGAGACCATCGAGTGGTTCGTCGATTAGCAACAACGGGTGTGGAGTGAGAAGACCGAAGGCGATGAGGGCGCGTTTGCGTTGGCCCTTTGAGAGGGAACCGATGGGTTGATTTAGGAACGGTTGGAGGTCGAGCTGTTGGATGATCTCCGAGCGGATCGTGGCGCGGCCATTGTAAAAGTTGATGGCGAAATCGAGCACCCATGCGACGGTTTGTTGGGGCCAAGGGGCGATGCCATCGGGCACATAGAACAGGGTTTTTGCTGGTTCTATGGTTTGGCCGTTGGGGTGGTATGCAGCGCCGCTATCGGCGGGCTGGAGGCCGGCAAGACATTCAAAGAGCGTGGATTTGCCTGCGCCGTTTGGGCCGATGAGGCCGAGAATTTCGCTGTGATTGATGTGAAAGCTGACGTCGGCCAGCGCGGGGATGTTTCCGAAGCGCTTCGATAGGCCTTTGACTTGCAGCAATTGCATTCCATTGAATTATAGCGATTGTTTTGGGTTGTAAATCCTGCGAGTTTTTGGGTATTGGGTGCGTGCTTGATTGCTGGCAGTTCTTTGCGTTATCACTGAACAAGTGTCAAGCCGCCGGAATTTGCAACAAGCCTGGAATGCCGGGGATTGTGTTGACCTCGCTGGTGGATAGCAATCCTGCACTACAGCCCACTCGCAGCAGGCGCGCGAGAGAAGTGAACTTACGGTTTGAGATTATCAGTTGATGAGTGACACAGAAAGTCCACGAATCATGCAGCGCGAGAATTGTAGCCCCGTCCCGGATTTCACGTCCCTCCGCACCTTAGTCTCATGCCGAGCCCCACGATTGAATTTAGAATCGAAAGAACGCTCACGTGACAGATGGTTATTATGCAACTGTCGGTGGGTACGGGAGTTGATCTATGGACGGTGCGTCAACTGCCGTATTGGTGTATTGTTCCCAACTCGGGAAACTTCAGAGTATTACGCCCGCCTTTTCGCGCAGCTGCGGAAGGCGGGAACACCAATCCCTACAAATGACCTGTGGATCGCCAGCCTTGCCGTGCAGCACGAACTGACACTGCTATCTCGCGATGACCACTTCGACAAGCTCCCACAACTGCTTCGAGCCTAGAACTGGAACCGCGCCACGATTTGTCCGCTTCGAGGTGGCAGGAAGGTGCTGGCGGTATTAATTCTACCGAAGCCGGATACAACAGCACCTGCTGCATTGACCACTTGTGTTGCCAGCGAATTGCCTGAATCAGGATTGTTCAGGTAAGTTCGGTTGAACACATTGAACATTTCAAGACGCAAGGAGAACGACCGTTTTTCCTTTACTTGGAAAACGCGGCCAAGACTCAATTGTTCATCGGGACGACGTGCCGTGCGATAGTCCCCATAATAAGCTGCTGCATAACCCCATTCGCCAGGAGCAGCGTCGGACCAGGCCGCAGGGTTAAGGATGAACTCCTTATTCGAATCAAAGCAACGGCAGTTCGGATCTTTTAGGAACGGTGATTGTCCGGCGACTCGGTTGACGTTCGTACCGCGGAACAGCAGCGATCCTAAGTTGTTGTTAGACGTTGGGACGCGAATGACAAAGCCGCTTGCATAGCGGAGAATGCCACCAAAAGTCCAACCGCCAGAGAGGGCCTGGGTGATTTTGCCGGCACCAAATTTCGGCATCTGATAGTTAAAGCCTGTTACAAAAATATGGGGCTGGTCACTATTGGAATAAGCTTTCTGGTTGCGTCGATTGTAAACATCGTTGGTGGGAACAATGCCGCCATTCTGATCCTCCACAGTGGCCAGTGTCTTTGAAAACGTATAGGCAATTGTGAAATCAAGACCGCGGGAGTAACGCTTTGTGGCCTTCATCTGCAATGAGTCATACCAACTGCTGCCAAGTGGTGCCCACAGCGATGTTAGGTTGGCGAACTGAGGATAGGGGCGCAAGGATTGGGCTAGGGTTGCCGTATTGGGGAAGGCAGCATAAGGTTTCGCGAAACCGCGTGCTATAACTGCAGGGGATGCGATGGTGGATGTTAACAGAGATCGGTCCGCAGCATTACGGATATCGAGGCCGGCCGACTTAATGCGAGCTTCAGTGAGGCCATTGTAATCGTTAAGGCCGTCGGCCTTGAACCAGACGCCTCGGTTCCCCACGTAAGAAGCTTCAATGACAAGATCCTTGGTAATTTCCCGCTGCAGACCAGCGCTCCAGCTCAACATGCGAGGCGGGCGTCCACCATTGCGATCAACCAGATTGGGAGGAGAATTGATTTGGCCAGCTTGTGGGCGGATGCCAGGATCGTAGGAAGCAGATAGTAAATCGGAGGTGTTGTACTGCAAGCCTGTGCGCAGAAGAACGCCAGCTTCGCCGAAGTTCGGATTGCTGAAACCGATGGAATTGAAGCCCATACCCAGCGAGTTGCCCCCGCCGATGTAACCGAATGGCGTAACTTGCGCATAGGATAGCGCAATGCCTGCACGGATAACCGTCTTGTTATCCATTTTGTAAGCCATGCCAATACGCGGGCCGAACGCCAATTTGTAAGTATCCGTCAAAGAGCAGTTACAACGCCCAGTTCCCGAACCTGCATATTGAGTTCCACCAAGCAGACCACCTGCGGAAGGATTCCTAACCCCGGGGGCGAACATGGAAGTGCGATCATGCAGTTCGCGAGGTGCGGGTTGATAGTCATAGCGAACGCCATAATCGAGCGTTATCTTACGAGTCAATTTCCAGGTGTCCTGGGCGAACAATGCCCAAGCTGGACGGCGGTATTGAGGATCCTGCGGATTGCCGACGCTGGCTGTGTTCGCCGCGCCCAGCAGGAAACTAGCATATGGAAAACCTACGTTTCCGCCAGGCAGTGCCACGCCTTGAAGCGCTGGCAGCCCGCTTTGAGCCGCGCCAAACGCATACGAGCCTGCTACCCCGCCGGTGCTGATATTTGTGAAGTTTTCAAACTTCCATTCACCTCCGAATTTGTAGGAGTGGTTACCGCGAATTAACATTAGGCTGGCGTTGGCATTGGGTTTGTCCTGTAGGTACAGCGAACGGTTCGTGGGGCCGAAGTCCAACCCCATGCCCCCTTGGCTGCTGCTTAATCCTGTCATGCGAGGGAAGCCAGAGGCGAAAGCACCTTTCAAGCCCAGTATTCCAACAGCATCGAACGCCATAATATTGGGCGGTGAACTGTCAGGATTGTTATAGCGTTGATAGCCGGCACCAACGTGCAGAAGTACCGTCGGATTGATGGTTAGGTCATAGTTAATGCGGGTTGTGTGGGAACGAATAAACTGATCGCGCCGAGCGGAGATCGGGTCAGGCAGGCCGTCCTGACCATTGTCTTTGTCCGTTCGCTGGCGCGATAAGTACATGGAGATTTTTGATTTGTCGTTGATGTTGTGATCCAGCTTGATGGACGGGATGTCCTGAATCTTCCGGTAGGGTGACCGCCGCTCGTAATTGTTCACAAGGCCTGCGTTGCCCGGCGTTGGGATCAGGCCCTGGATCTTCAGCGCGACTGGATCTAGGCGGCTTGGCGGAATGATGTTCCCTGCAAATGGGTTGCGATAGACGCGTCCGTCTCCAGCATTGGTGAAGTTAGAAGCCGGATCGTAGATGGTGTTCTCAAGCAGCGCGCGGCCTAGGCCGTCCGTCCCAAGGTTGCGGCCAGTAAGGGCGGCTGCAAAATTACCGTCGCGATACGCTTGAGTTGGCACTGTGCCGAAGCCAAGGAAATTAGTAGATTCATCACGGAACATTTCAAAGTTGAAGAAGAAAAACGAGCGATTCTTGCCGTTGTACAGTTTGGGAATCGAGATAGGACCACCGATCGATGCACCCAGATCGTGCCGGCGAACTTGGGGGCGAATAAGGCCTCCAGATCCGTTATTGGTAAATGGACGGCCTGCATATAGCTTTTCGTGAGCGAAGTAATCGTATAGTGCTCCATGGAATTGATTGGTGCCGGAGCGTGCCGTGAAGTTAAACAATCCGCCGCCGGCTTGGCCGAATTCAGCGGAGTAGTTAGAGGTCTGCAACGTGAATTCTTCCAATGCTTCCACAGACGGCTGCGATTCATCGGAGACGCGTTGATCCAGGCCGCTGGAGGAATCCTGTCCTTCAAAAATGATCTTAAATGTTCCCGAAGGTGCACCGTTCACACGGATAGTATTCCAGCCGCTGATGCTTGCACCAGGGGCCAATTGGAGGAAGCTGAGCGGGTTGCGGACGGCTCCCGCACCGATGGCGAAATTGAGTGGAAGCTGATTCAGTTGCTCGCGTCCGACTGTTGCTGATTGTGTGGCGTTCTCAGTCTTCAGCAAAGCAACGTCCCCGGTAACAGTGACGGAATCGGTAACGGCACCGATTTGCATGGACACATCGACACGTGCGGTCTGACTAACTTGAATGCGAAGGCCCTGTTGTTCAAACTTTCTAAAGCCTGCAATTTCCACGATCAGGTTGTAGATACCAGCGGGGACGGACGCGATGGTGAAGTTGCCCGTATCCGTAGTCTGAGTCTTGAATTGGCCTCCGGTGGCAGGATTGATGGCAATGACGTTGGCATTGGCAATAACTGCTCCACCAGGGTCGGCTACTGTGCCTGTGATGGTACCGCGATCACTCTGGGCCAGTGCTGCAGACGCGCAGAGAATTAGAAAGAAAGAACGAAAAGTGTTATTCATGGAAACCTCAAAGCTAAGAACTCAATATTTCAGTCGAGTAGAGTCATCCTATCATAGTCTCAACCACCTTCTGCTTGAGACAGAAGGCCTTTCATGACAGGGGTCGCGTTGGCAGTGGTCAGCGCCGAAAGCGCTGCGGCTCGCCGTAGGAAAGGCTCCGCCACAGCCACTCCACCGGGCCGATGCGGTAATGCCGCAAGTACCACTGACTCAAAGGTATTTGCGCCAAATAGATAACCAGCGTGATCGGCAGATCCAGCAGTGGCCCAATTTTGCCATAAAGGAGGATGCCGTGCCCAAAGAACGCCAGGCCCGTGCTGGTGAATAGCAGGACGCCGATCAAGGACTGCAACAGATAGTTCGAAAGGCTTAGCCGTCCGATGGCTCCGCAGGGGCGGAAGAAGTTCCAGATGGCTGGCTTCCGCACAGCCAATACAAAAGACAGAACGTAGAAAAGTGCGCAGAAAGGCGCAAGGCCATTGCGCGACACCTCGCGTAAATAGGCCAGCAAACTTACTTGACCACGCGGAATCTCCACCACATATGGAACAAGGAAGCCAAATATCCAATAGCATAATGCCACGGGCACCAGCCAGAGCCAGACTCTCCTTAGCCTGGGCACCCACTCCTCTATGTTCTGCACAATTCCCTTTTTCCAGACCCAAAGGCCCAGCAGGAAACACGGCATCAAACCAAAGGCAACACCGACGGTTATGAATGGCATCATCGCCCACACCGCGTGCACGCGATCCGCGATCAACTCCAGCGGCGAGCCCGTTGAATATAGCCAATTCGCACTCTCCACTTTGCAGGCCAGTGCCGAAAGGTTCGGCGGCTTTGGAATCGGGGGTGGCTTGAAGATGCTGTAAATCGAGTAACCAGTGATGCCAACTACCGGCACCATTGTCATCACCCATCCCCAAATAGCCACCGTCTTCAGCTTGCTGTTTCGGAACGCCAGCAGCAAAAAGCCGGCTGTCGCGTATTGCGTTAAAACGTCGCCCCACCATAACAGCGAAACGTGCAGCCACCCAAAACCATAAAGCAGCAGCAACCGCTTTGCAAAATAGCCCGAGAACTCGCGGTCATGCGGGCTCATCTTCCGGAAGCGCAGCAGATACAACCCCCAAAGGACCGTGACGCCTGCAAACGCCAAAGGCACCCGTGCTGCCATGGGGACTTTGCCCGAACCATAAACCAACTGTGACGCCAACGGCACCGCAATCATTATGGCGAAACAAATCCACAAAGCCATCCGGAGATTGCGCGCGAACCAGCCCCCCACCGCCTTGCCTCGCTCCATGCCACGAGTGAACTGGACTGCGAAGCCAAGGCCGAACAGGAATGAGAAGATGCTGATGAACTTGCCTTGGATAAAAGCGTTGACAAAGGTCTGCGCTATTTTATCGTAGGGCTGGTCAAACCAACTGTTGATATTGAAGTAAAGGACTTCCGGCGCGTTATGGCCGCGCATGTTGGCCGCCAGGATGCCCAATAATGAGAGGCCACGCAGCACGTCAATAATTTCCATCCGATCCTCGCCACGGACGGGCTCAAGTGGTGTTTCGGGCGCGGCGGGGGTAGGTTCGGGTGTAAGCGGCTCGAGAAACTCGCCCTTTATATTATCGGGGATGGGAATTTCCGTCGAAGATGAAATTTCGTCCTGTTCGCTCATGTGGGTAGCTGAGGGACTCAGGATACCAATACGGCATCACGGGAGCAACGGGCAGAGTCTAGCAGGATGTTCGGATATAATATCATGTAATCACTTTGTGCTAATATGTAATCGTCATGATACGAACTCAAATTCAACTGCTGGAATCCCAAGCGGAAACATTGCGGCAAATGTCGGTTGCTCGAAACCAATCGATTGCCGAGTTGATACGCATTGGAGTCGATCTGCTGGTGAAACAGGAAGGTGGGAGCAATTCCGCTGATCGGCTGGAGCGGGCGAGACTTGCGTCGGGGCGATTTGCATCCGGGTCACCGGACGGAAGCCGGGAACATGACCGGCATTTGGCAGATGCGTTTGGTGGAGCATGACCTTTGTAGACACCTCGGCTATTTATGCTGTTCTGGATCGCGATGACCATGAGCACAATTTAGCCAAACAGACTTGGGGTTTGTTGCTGAATTCGCAGGAGACACTGCTTACCAGCAACTATGTATTGGTGGAATGTTGTGCCCTGGCGCAGCACCGCTTGGGATTGGAAGCGGTGCGAGTGATTGAGGAAGACATGCGGCCAATGATGAAAGTGCAGTGGGTTGATGAGCAGGTACATAGGATTGCAATCGCGGCGGTACTGGCGGCACGGCGAAGGAAGTTAAGCCTGGTGGATTGCAGCAGTTTTGAGGTGATGCGGCAACGGGAGGTTCGTAGGGCCTTCGCGTTTGACAAGCATTTTGTGGAGGAAGGGTTCTTGTTTCCAAAGTCTTGAGTAACTCCCTTAGCCTCCGGAAATTGCGCCGATGATTAAGAAGGGCTCAGTGCTTGAGGCGATGGCTTCCGGTAGGACGAAATCGTGAGGTTCATGCGAGACATCCTCAGAACATGCGAAGAACCTTACGAACGGCCGGCGCAGCAAGGTTCCGTGATCGCGGATGGTGCCTTGAAGCATGGGATACTTCAACTCCAAGGCATCCAGCACAGCTTGGATAGTTACTGGACCACTTACTTCCAGAGTAACTTCGTCGCCTGTTTTTGACAGGTTTCGTAAGTGAGCTGGCAGGACGACTCTGATCACGGCAGGGTCTGCACTTCAACGGATAGGACCGCAGGAAGGTCACGTACGATGGGGGCCCAATTGTCTCCGGCATCGGCTGATGCGTAGACCTGCCCACCAGTTGTTCCGAAGTAGATGCCGCAGGAATCGAGGGAATCGACGGCCATGGCTTCGCGGAGGATATTCACGTAGCAATTGCTTTGGGGGAGTCCGTTGGTTAACGCTTCCCAATCATTGCCACCTGAGCGACTGCGGAAGACTTGCAGTTTGCCATCAATGGGGAAATGTTCCGAATCACTTTTGATAGGCACAACGTAAATGGTGTTGGGTTCGTGAGCATGCACATCAATGACGAAGCCGAAATCGGTAGGGAGATTGCCGCTGATTTCCTCCCACAGTTCGCCGGCGTTATCGGTGCGCAGGACGTCCCAGTGCTTTTGCATAAACAGTCGATTAGGGTTGGAAGGGTGGAGGGCGATGCGGTGGACGCAGTGGCCAACTTCAGCCACAGGATCGGGGATATGAAGTGAACTGAGTCCTTTATTAACAGGCTTCCAAGTGGTACCGCCGTCATCAGTGCGGAAGGCTCCTGCGGCGGAGATGGCGATAAACATTCGTTGCGGGTTGGTGGGATCAATCAGGATTGTATGCAAGCCCATACCGCCGGCACCTGGGGTCCATTGCGATCCTGAGCCATGGCCGCGCAGACCGGAGAGTTCATTCCAAGTAAGTCCGCCGTCGGTGGTTTTGAACATGGCGGCATCCTCAACACCGGCGAATACGGTCTCGGGATCAGTGAGCGATGGCTCAAGGTGCCAAACTCGCTTAAATTCCCAGGGATGAGGAGTGCCGTCGTACCACTGATGAGTGCCGGGGATGCCGTCGTAGAGAAACTTGTTGCCGACGGGTTCCCAGGATTTGCCGCCGTCGTTGGAGCGCTGGATTAACTGGCCGAACCAGCCGCTGCATTGGGATGCGTAAATGCGATTGGGATCGAGAGGTGATCCTTTGAGATGATACATTTCAAAGCCGGCGAAGTGGGGGCCATCGACCTGCCAGTTTTGGCGTTTGCCATCGGAGGTCAAGATAAATGCGCCTTTGCGAGTGCCAACGAGGACTCTTACTGAACTCATAGTTTTCCTTTAGTTGAGTTAGCTGGGGTTTTGAATTTGGGTAAAAAGGGTGTCAGATCGCGCTGATCCCAGCGTCGACGGACTTCGGCGAGGACCTGCTCTTTATTGTTTTCCATGTCCTCAATCACGGAGCATGGAGCACCGGTTCGTTCGTGTCGCGCGCCCCAAATGAGGAGTTCCAGGACGACTGGTGCAAGGTCGATCCCTTTTTCTGTGAGGCGATAGTTCACTCTTCGTAAATCCTCTGCGTCCTCTTCGCGTGTGATGATGCCGCAGCTTTCGAGCCTGAGCAGACGGACTGCCAGGATGTTGGTTGCGATGCCTTCGCCTGATGTTTGAAAATCCTTAAACGTGCGTAATCCACGGACCATAAGGTCGCGAATGATTAGCAGGGACCAACGGTCACCAAACTTTTCAAGCGAGATACTTACGGGGCAGACGGAACGGCGTTTTTGCTGCTTAGTAACCGGCACATGAGAGAGTATCACGATCACTTGCAAAAGAAAAGTGAATATTTAGGGACATGTCGCTATCTCTTGTAAGTTGTTTCCAAACTGTTAGGCGGCCTTGCGCTTTCTTGCGCGTTTGGAAGGCCGGATCAGAATCTCCGCAGGAATTCCGAGTTTTTCATTGAGCCGGCGAATCATGTTCAACGTTAATGGACGGTCCCCTCGCAGCACTTCGTAGACCCGGGTACGGCTGCCAAGGATGCCTATCAAGTACTTGGTTTCCAATCCCATTTGTTCAAGTCGAAATTCAATCGCCGCGATAGGATCGGGTAGATCGATGGGATGATGTTGCTCTTCGTAGGCGTGCACTAACGTAATCAAAACGTCCAACCGGTCACCCTTTGCCGTGCCTTCCTTGGCTCCCCAAAGTTTCTGAATCTGGAGCAGAGCCGCGTCGTGGTCTTCCAGCGTTTTAACAGGCTTCATACTCTACCGTCCTTGCATTAATTTTGTCGTAGGCCACGTGGTTGCCGATCCATTTCACAAAGAGAGTTTGCCGGGCGTAGTCAATGGATGCGACCAGACGAAAGTGGTTACCGTGAATGTTGAAAACTACTCGTTCGGCATTGAGAATACTAGCCGTCGCAAACGCTCGCTTCAACTCAGCACTGCTTCGCCACGTTGCCCGTTTTGCTTCGCTGTGCCAAGCTTCCAGCCTGTCTTTCACGGCTTTCTGAACAGGCTGCCCTCGTAGCGATACAACAAAGCGAGTTAAATGTGCTCTTTGCTATGACTCGCAACTAGTCGAGGGTAACATGTTCCCGAATTGGGTACAAGCGAAATGGAATCACATTTTTTGTCGACGGGCGCAATTCAGGCTCATTTGACATAGCTGACGGGCCAGTCTTTTAGAAGCGTCTTCGCTCTTGACATTATCACTCAAAAGCTATATAACAAGATTAGCGTCAGTCGTATGATCTATGCGCTATATATTAGGGCAAATGGAGTTCGAGGTGACACCGCTTGCAGGTTTCTAAGCGTGATCGCATAAATGAAGTTTTCAAACGCCTACGTGAAAATGCTCCATTTCGAAGTGACACAGAAGCTCGGCTGCGATTAGTCGAAGCGATTAAAGATGTAGAAGACAAACTTAGCGGGATAACAGAGAATCCTTACGCAGCGGCAGGAATGCTGACCGATGGCCGCATGTATCCACCTCACGATAATTTCGAAAGACGTTCTGGTTCCAGCAGCGTGAGGGTTTTCAAGCAAAAAGGCCACTTAACAAGTTTTGGCAAGAACGGTTCCTTACGGATTGAAGGTCCTGAAAGTAAGATTGAAATCGACTTGCCCGGAGAGGATGGAAGAACCGTGGAGGATCTTCTAAATGGAAACTAAAATGAACTCAATCACGAAACTACAGACCTACATCGCGAAAATGCACCCTGAAGCGGCCCTGGCACTCGAGGAGCCATTGCGCCAGGATGGAATCTGGACATTGGATGTCGATCTAGCCGGCAAACATTTGACAATCGATTGGAGCGCTGACAGCGGGTTTGGAATTTCACGCCCGACTAAAGATGGCTTCGGCGAAGGAGCAGACGAAAAACTGGACACGGTTGGACAGGCACAAAAGAGAGTTAACCAACTACTGACAACGAACGAGTTGCCTGCGCCGCCAATGCCGATTCTGCTCACACGACTACGAGAAGAACGGGGCTTAACTCAAATGGAATTGGCTACGCGAATGGGAGTTCGTCAATCCACTATTTCGGGTATCGAACGCCGCGACGATGTACAATTCAGCACTCTCCGCCGTGTGATTGAAGCGCTGGGCGGCAAGCTTGAGATCCTGGCCTCGTTTTCAGATGCCAGCTATCGCATAAACGGAGTTCCGTTTGATATGCCAAAGGAAGAAATCCCGACCGGGCAGTCGTTCCAAGTAAAATTCAATTGATCAGACAGCATTAAGGACAGACTGTTAGTTTCATAACCATGTCTACAAGCTGATGATGAGTCGGTTGAACTCGCTTAAAACCTTGCTTTTCATAGAAGCTTGCAACAACGGGGGAAGTTTGGAGTGAGACACTTTCGACATCACCGGCTTTGCCGATCTCGCGGATTCGATAGAGGAGCAGGAAGCGGCCGAGGCCCTGGCGTTGGGCGTTATAGTGAATCATTCCCCAACGTAGATGGGCCTGTGTTTTGGAATTATCCAGGTAGAAACCGCCGCAGCCAACAATGGCATCGTCGTGTTCCATTACGAGATATGTGCAATTTGGATTTTGGAGAAATTGAGCGAAGGATTCGCGTTCCGCTGGTTGGAAAAACTGCGGAGTATTGGAGTCCAAAATGGCCAGACAAGCTTCGTGATGGAAGGGCAGATAATCGAGGACTTCCATTTATGCAAACCTTAATTCGACGGTTTCGTCGACACGGAACTTGATTGGCATATTAGCGACGGGGACAACTCGTAGAACTGTACCATCGCGAACCACTTCGCTGATACGCTGACCGACGGGCGCACGCAATTGCGTTTCGGCGGCTCGACGGGCTTTCAATATCGCTGAAGTGGCGTGCCCGTTTTTCCAAGCCAGACTTACTTCAAGTCCACCGCGCGCACGCAGTCCAGTAACGCGTCCATCGGCCCATGCTGGAGGGAGTGCTGGCAGAAGAGCAATTTCTTCGTCGTGGCTTTGCAGCAGCATTTCGGCGATAGCCGCTGTTCCCCCAAAGTTGCCGTCGATTTGAAAAATACGTGAGCTGCCCGCAGGATGCGTGTCGAACAAGTTGGGGCCTGTGCTTTCCTTAAACAGAGCCAACAAGGACTCATGAGCCTTGGCACCTTCACCGAAGCGAGCCCAAAGTCCAGTGATCCAAGCGCGGCTCCATCCGGTGTAACCGCCGCCGGAGGAGAGGCGCAGGTCTAGCGATTTGCGTGCGGCCTTCGCCAGTTCTGGAGTGCTGCGGGGAGTGATCTGGTCGCCGGGGTAGACAGCGAACAGGTGAGACACGTGACGATGGCCTGGCTCCTTTTCTTCAAAATCCTGCCACCATTCTTGAAGTTGGCCGCGCTTGCCGATTTTCAGGGGATAGAGTTTCACCAAGGCTGTTTGGAGAGTCTCGCTGAATTCGCTATCGGAGCCTAACTTGTCGGCAGCGGCAATTACGTGGAGGAACAAATTACGGATCAGTTGCAGATCCATCGTTGAGGCCGCGGCGACGGAGGCTGGTTCATTTGTGGCGGTTAGAAATAGATTTTCAGGAGAAACACTTGGGCATGTTACTAAGTGGGCTTCCCGATCCTCCACCAGCCAATCGAGACAGAATTCAGCGGCACCTTTCATTAGCGGGTAAGCGCGTTTCTTTAAGAACTCGACGTCACCGCTGAAAATGTAATGCTCCCAAAGATGCTGGCACAACCAAGGTCCAGCCATGGGCCAGTTTGCCCAAGTTGGATCACCGGAACCGGCTCCCACTGGTGCGGAATGACGCCAAATGTCGACGTTGTGGTGCGCCACCCAACCACGCGCTCCGTAATTCACTTCGGCAGTTTTTGCACCAGTTACGGACAGCCCTTCGATTAAGTCGAATAGGGGTTGATGTAACTCGGCCAAGTTAGAGGTTTCGGCATGCCAGTAATTCATCTCGGTGTTGATATTGACGGTCCAATTGGAGGACCAGGGAGGTCGAACCAGTTCGCTCCACATGCCTTGTAAATTGGCTGGCTGCGAACCGGGGCGAGAACTGGCGATTAACAGATAGCGGCCATATTGGAAGTAAAGTGCGGCTAATTGCGGATCGGCGCGGGCGTTGAGGACACGCTCGTTGGTGGGGGCGGGATCGGGCAGGCCAAGGTCTAGCGAGACGCGGCGAAAGAGTCGTTGATGATCGGCAATATGTTCGCGGCGGAGTTCAGCATAACTCTTGCTGATGGCTGCGCTCAGTTTCTTTTTGGCGATGGAGCTTAGTGATTCGGCCGATAGGTCTGGGGCTTTATCGTAACTTCGGAAGCCGGTTACGGAAACTAACAGAAGAGTTACTGCCTTGGCACCAGTGATTTGAAGTTCGGAGCCATTGGCGCGGACGGAACCGCCTTCGGTTGTGGCGCGCAGACGGATTTCAAAGCGCATGCCTTGGCCATCGACGGGGCTGAAAATTACAGGGTCCTTGGTGTTGCGGAGATAGTTGGGGTCAACGTGCTTGGGTGCCTTACTGCGGAGGACCAGGGTATTGTTACCTTCGGTTGTGACCTCAAACTTCAGAGGGCAATTGAGGGAGATGGAAAAGTTTAGCTTTGGTGCAGCAAGCCGGACGACCAAGCATTGGCTTGGAGCGCTGGAAAAGATTTCGCGTTGATGAGTGGTCCCGTCAGCAGAGTAAGTGACGGAGGCGAGGGCGGTATCCAGATCCAGCTCTCGCCGGTAGTCAGCAATTTTGCTTGCGGCGAACTTAAAGTGGAGATCTCCGAGAGGTTGAAAGGACTGGTTGTACGGCCCTTGCATTTTCTTAGTGAGTTCTGATGCGGCGGCATAGTTTTTTTCATCCAGCACTAAGCGGCGAACTTCCAGGAGATGTTGTTTGGCTTCGGGGTTGTTCCAATCACTGGGTGCGCCAGACCAAAGAGTGCTGTCGTTGAGCTGCAGCCTTTCCGATGTTGTACCGCCAAAAACCATGGCTCCTAAGCTGCCGTTACCGACGGGGAGAGCATCGGTCCATTCGGTGGCTGGGGTTTTGTACCAAAGAGCCCAGGGCTTGGCGATGGGTGCAGCAGAAACGAGAGGTCCTAGCCCTATAGCACTGAGAAAGGTTCTGCGGGAAGTTCGCATCTTTTAAGACTACACTTCCTGATGGGTGGTTGAAGCTTCAGACTAAGCTTTTCTGCTTTTAGCCTTAGAAATTTTGGGGCGCTTGGCAGCTTTGGGATGCTTATATTTATTCTGGCTTGCCGGTTTGATTTTCTTGTGTTTGACCTTTTTGATGTGCCTGGAACTACCCGAGCGGCGAGGGGTCTTGGAGGTTTCCGCTAAGGTTGGGACGGTTAGACTGAGGCACAGAAGAAGGCTGATTAGATATCGCATAGGTTTCCTAAGTAGTATTATCGGCGCTTTGCGCAATACTCTCCATCCCCCAATCCGAAATTATGCCGAAGTAGCTGCCCCTTTGACACTCGCCCAACTTACCTTTACACTGTGAACAATACAGGTGATTGCGGTTCCCCTTGTGGATGGAAGCGTGATCTAGGTTTGAGGGATTCAATGAAAATCAACATACTTTCTCCGGTACCCGCCGCAGCGGTACCCGCGAAGACAAGTTTTTCGCCGAACTACTTTTCATCGCTTGGTCTTAGTTCCGATCGAGTGCAACGGACAACATCACCTTTCAAAGCAGCCGCCCGACGCGGCAAAACAGCCATCGCAGCCATAACCATATTGATGGCCGCCTGTCTTGCCCCAACGCTCCAGGCCCAGACTGCCACCATGCTGAACGGTTCGGTACTCGATCCAACTGGCGCTGCGATTCCGAATGTGGCTCTTGTTCTGGAGAATCTTGGCACTCGCGCATCCCGCGATACAAAGTCAGACGAACAAGGCCGTTACGCATTTGTGCAGGTGACCCCAGGCGAATATCGTCTAACCGCCAAGGCGGCTGGATTTTCAGATGTTATGGTGAACAGCATCCGGCTGTTGGTGAATACTCCCGCAACTGTGAATGTTACTTTCGAGAAAGTGGGTGCTGTGGCTGAAACCATTTCAGTGACTGCGGATGCTATGCAAGTGAACACCACAGACGCTACTGTTGGAAACTCTTTCGGAACCAAACCCATTATTCAACTTCCCTTTGAAGGCCGAAACGTTGTGGGGCTTTTGTCGTTGCAGCCAGGTGTAAGCTTTACGGATCAACCGGGCAGCTCGGCCACCACAACCGACAGAAGCGGTGCTGTGAATGGAGGCCGCAGCGATCAGGCAAACGTCACCCTGGACGGCATCGACGTGAATGAACAACAGACCCGCGAAGCTTTCAAGAGTGTTCTGCGCGTCACCTTGGATTCCGTTCAGGAATTTCGCGTCACTACAACCAACGCCAATGCTGACCAGGGCCGAAGCTCAGGCGCCCAGGTGGCGTTGATCACCAAAGGTGGCACCAATACTCTGCATGGTTCGGCCTATGAATATTTGCGCAACAAAGCCACCAACGCAAACAGCTTTATCAACAATGCTGCCGGCGTGCCGTTGGCCCAATTGAACAGAAACGTATTTGGTGCCAGTGCCGGGGGGCCAATCAAGAAGGACAAACTTTTCTTCTTCATGAATTACGAAGGCCGCCGCGATGCCACCGGGCTTAGCGTGCTGCGAACTGTTCCTTCCGCGACATTGCGGCAGGGTATTGTACGTTACGTACGCGCCGACAATAGCATTGCAACTCTTACTTCGCAAGACCTTGCAACCAGGCTCGATCCGCGGAACATCGGTGCAAATAGGGCCGCACTGGATGTTTTAAGCAAGTATCCTTTGCCCAATTCCACAGAAATCGGCGACGGAATCAACAGCGGTGGCTATCGCTTTAACGCTCCCATCAAGGTGCGGCAAAATACTTACATTGCAAAGTTTGATTATCTGTTAAACACCAAGCACCAGATCTTTGCACGCGGTAATTTGCAAAACGATCACGATAACGATTCGCAACAATTTGCAGGCGCTCCAGCAAATAACACAAACCTGGAAAACAGTAAGGGGGTAGCGTTCGGATGGACCGGAGCGTGGTCGTCCAACTTCCTTTCCAACACCCGATTTGGCTTCACTCGTCAGGGCATTGAGAGCACCGGGGTATCCCGTGTCAATCAGGTCTCGTTCCGGACGTTCGACGATCTTTTCGGCCTGAATCGCAGCTTCCGACGCTTTTCGCCGTTGACTCAGTTTTCAGAAGATCTGAATTGGACCAAAGGTTCCCATAATGTTCAGTTCGGCGGGTTGATCCGCAAGTATTCTAACGATCGTTCCAGTTATGCTAACTCGTTCTTCGGTGTAAACGCGAACGCATCCTGGTTAGCCCAAAGTGGTGCCATCCTGAATGCTCCTTTTACGGATATGGCTCCCGGCTTCCGTGTTTCCTTCCGCGATGCAACTATGGCCGCCATGGGAATTATCAGCCAGGTTACATCCCGCTACAACTACTTGCCGCAGAACGGGTCGGTTACGGCACAGGCTCCGGGAAGCGCTGTGAACCGGCTATTCAAAGGTGAGGAATATGAAATGTACGTGCAGGATTCCTGGAAGGTGAAGCGGAATCTTACCGTGACCTATGGATTGCGGTTCGGCTATTTCCCGCCGATTTATGAAGCCAATGGAGTGCAGACTTCGACGAATGTGCGGTTGAGTGAATGGTTCGATCAGCGCGTCTCCCTTGCAAGCGCCGGCCAACCCGTCAGCCAATTGACGCCCATCGCCTATCGGCTTGCCAGCAGTCAAGGTGGCAGGCCACTCTATGATGCCAATAAGAACTGGCAGCCACGGTTTGCTATTGCTTATGCGCCAACGGGGAAGAGTGGACTCTCTAAGTTCTTGCTTGGTGATTCTGGAAAATCCTCCATTCGCGCCGGGTTCGGTGTTTATCATGACTTAGTGGGGGCAGGTCTGATTCGCGGTTTCGATGCATCTGCTTTAGGTCTTTCCACTTCACTGAACAATCCTTCCGCGACATTGAACCTTACAACTGCTCCGCGCTTAGTAACGTTAAACGATGTTCCCGCTTCGTTGGTACAACCACCACCCCCAGCGACTTTCCCAGTAACGCAACCGAATAACTTTGCCATAACCAATTCGTTGGATGACAAATTGAAGGCACCATACAGTATGAATTACAACGTCACCATGACGCGCGAAGTGAAGGGTGGCTGGGTATTCCAGGGCTCCTATGTAGCGCGGCTGTCAAAGCGGACTCTGACTAGCGAAGATATTGCAGCTCCGACCAACTTCAAGGACCCACAATCGGGCATGGATTACTATACGGCAGCGCAGCAACTGACCACGCTCTTCAAGAGCAAGACACCCGTTAGCCAAGTTCCGAAAATTGCCTTCTGGGAAAACGTTTGGCCGGCACTGGCCGGCGGCGGACTCAGCGCCACGCAAGGTGCCTACAATGTGTTTGCTGACAACATTCCCGATACCACCACAGCTTTGGAATCACTGGACCGCTTCTGCGATCCAGCATGTAGCAAGTATGGCAAGTTCACTATGTTCAACCCGCAGTATTCTTACTTGCGTGTAGTTCGTTCGGTTGGTTTTGGTACGTATCACGGAATGCAGTGGGCCATCACCAAGCGTTTCGGCAGCGGTGACCAGCTTCAATTCAACTACACCTGGGCCAAGTCCATTGACCTTGGTTCCACTTCAGAGAACAACCAATCGGCGACTACCCGCGGAGCGATTATTCAACCGTTTAACCGCAAGCTGCAGCGTTCGGTCTCAGACTTTGACACTACTCATTCCTTCAATGCCAATTGGATTTACGGTCTCCCTTTTGGTAAGGGACACAGAATGGGTGGAGATTCGGGCAAGCTGGTCAACGCCGTCATTGGAGGCTGGCAGTTAAGTGGTTTGACTCGCATTAGCAGTGGTTTCCCCACGTCAGTAGGCAATGGCCGCTTCTGGCCAACAAACTACAATGTAACGGGCTATGCAACTCAAATTGCGGCTGTAAACGTTGGTACAAACAAGAATGCGCCAAAACCCACAGCGGGCGGTTCGTCCGGTCCTAACCTGTTTGCGGATCCATCGGTTGCCTTCAAATCGTTTGAAAATACCACGGCGGGCCTTATTGGGAATCGCAACAACTTGCGCGGTGACGGCATCTTCAACATCGATACCAGTCTTGCAAAGCGTTGGCTGATGCCTTTCAACGAAAAGCACTCCTTGCAGCTCCGTTGGGAAGTGTTCAATATGACCAATACCACCAAGTTTGATCCATTGAACATTACTTTGGATCTGGGTAATTCCAGTGCCTTCGGACGTTACACAGGACAGTTCGGTTCACCCCGTGTAATGCAGTTTGGCCTTCGTTACGAGTTCTAAATCTGCTGACAGAGGCAGCTTCTTTGGAGGCTGCCTTTTCCTATTTTCTATATTGAAATCGCGACTATATCAGAGACATGGGGTCTAAGAAGTGAAAATTGAAACCCTCGCCGTCCATGCGGGACGCCGCATTGACCCCACCACCGGCGCAGTCGCTCAGCCCATCTATTTAAGCACTACTTATGAGCGCGATTCTGACGGATCCTACCCGCGGGGTTTTGAATATTCTCGCGAAGGCAACCCCAATCGTGCTGCACTGGAAACATGCCTGGCCGCGCTTGAAGGTGGACAGGAATCGCTAGTCTTTTCCTCCGGCCTGGCATCGGTCACCGCCTGCATTAATGCTATGGAACCCGGCGATCACGTCCTGGCCTCTTCCGATGTCTATTACGGCATGCGCATGGTTTCCAGCAAGGTCTTCGCCAAATGGCCGGTTGAAACCACCTATGTAGACATGCGCGATCTCGACGCTGTGCGCGCTGCCATCCGACCTGGATCCACGCGCCTGGTTTGGTTCGAAACGCCCTCGAATCCCCTGCTCCAGGTGCTTGATCTCGGGGCAATCGCCGACATCGCGCATGCCTCAAATGCCATATGCGTTTGCGACAACACCTTTGCAACGCCCGTGCTGCAGCGTCCCATGGAACACAATGTTGATATCGTAATGCATTCCACCACGAAGTACATCAACGGCCACAGCGACGTCGTCGGTGGTGCGCTCGTAACCAAGCACGGCAACTATCTCTTCGAACGCGCCAGGATCTTTCAGCAAACCGGAGGCGCGGTGCCTTCGTCCTTCGACTGCTGGCTGACAATGCGCGGGATCGAGACGCTTCCTTATCGTGTTCGCGGACAGTCCGCTAACGCGCTTGCCCTTGCGAAATACTTGTCAACGCATCCGGCAGTGGAGGCGGTCCACTATCCAGGACTCGAAACTCATCCCAACCACGAGCTCGCCAAACGGCAGATGAAGGGCGGTTTCGGCGGCATGCTGTCTGTCCAAGTTAAAGGCGGCAAGCAGGAAGCCATGGGCGTAGCGGCTCGAACGCATCTCTTCATTCGCGCCACAAGCCTCGGCGGAACGCACTCGCAAGTGGAACATCGCGCCTCGGTCGAAGGACGCAACACCAAGACTCCGCAAAACCTGTTGCGGGTGTCTGTCGGCTTGGAACACATTGACGACCTGATTGCGGACTTCGATCAGGCGCTGAATCCATTGCACGCGTAGCCATAAAACCAAATCTTCTGGTTTTTCTGAGGGGCAATATTCTGCAATCACTTCCTATTTTTTCTTTTTGACGCATTTAGAATCAATAGCTTGTGCGTAGCCTCGTGTTCACCTTTCTTTTTCCTCTCATAGTCTGGTTCCAGAAAGTCTTTGGCTTGCCAGGGGCTGGGTACAAAAAAATGGATCCAATTATCATCATCATTGATCTGTTGTTCTAACGCTTTCCAAGCGTTTTATATTCATGCGTGAACAGACGCATGCCTAACTACAAACTCTTTATGAGTTAACCGTAAATTCGGTTTGTCTGATACGACCCTAGGAGTATTCCTGCATGGACCACTCCTAAGGGTCTGATCTTCGTATCCCACCTGCCTGCAAATTCAAAAAAAATGTTTTTACGAAAGAATTCTTGGGCAGGACCACTCACTATCGCTGCAAATTACCTTGCTCCAATCCGCAAGGCCAAGTGGTGGTCTATTGCAACCATTGCAACCGCTACGACTGGCGATGGCCTTGTTAAATTGGTAGACTATTAGATGTCCCACGTTGGGGGATCGTTCAACGGTAGGACAGCAGACTCTGACTCTGCTTATCGGGGTTCGAATCCCTGTCCCCCAGCCATTCATTTTTTATCCCCACCATAATTCTTTGAGCAATTTCATGCAACCACTTGTATGGTCGATTCCAAGGATTTAATGGATACCGTGATTGATGTGTATATTTGGTAGTGACACATTCTCTGTAAAACCGCATCGTCAGACTATAAGGAACCTCCAGCCTGGGCTCACTCTTGAATCCTTTACGGGGCCGCCATTGCTTTTGCATCAATAAGCGCTGCGGCAACGGGTTGAAGATCTTGCGGATGGAATGTTGACAAGCAAACACCAGTCAGTTAGCGATGTACGGTGGCAAAAGGCTGCCGACCTTAGCATTTCTACCTGAACAAAGATCATAATGAGTGCATGCGATGGCTAATAATTCTGCTGCTGGCGGTCACCTTTGCCATGCTTGCACAAGAGCCTGCAACACAGTTTCCAGCCAAGGCTGAATACTATTTCGTCCGCATGGAATACAAAGACCTACCGGGCCTGCGCCGCGGCTATTCGCGTGGTTGGTGGCGGCAGGATTGGCCGGAAGCCGATGTCCATTTCACTCAGGGCATCTATCGGCTCACTAGAGTAAACATCGGCGAACCTCGCCACATGCCACTTACTGACGACCGGATTTTTGATCATCCCTGGATCTACGCCACCCAAGTCGCTTACTGGGATTTGACGGATCTTGAAATTACCCGCTTGCGTGAATACCTTCTTCGTGGCGGCTTCCTGGTTGTGGATGATTTTTACGGCCCCGAATGGGAAGTGTTTGCCGGCACTATGCAGCGTCTGTTTCCAGAACGTCCCATTCTGGACATCGAAGATGCCGACCCCGTAATGAACGTGGTCTACCAAATCAAAGAGCGCGTATTCATTCCCGGCTTGCGCCACTTACGACGCGGCAATGGCGGCATAACAATGGTGGCCCCCGCCGCAACCAGGCCCACTTGGCGCGGCATCTACGATGATAACGGCCGTATGATGATAGCCATCAACTTCAACGTTGATGTTGGTGACGCCTGGGAGCACGCTGATTTACCAGCATATCCAGAGGAGATGACTACCTTGGCTTATCACTTTGGCATTAACTATATTGTTTACGCCATGACCCATTAAGGTCTGTTCGCTGGAAAGCAGCTGGCGCTAAAAACTGAACCGCAGAGAAAGTTGAATTTGTCGTTGCGCACCCAGACCCACGGCGCTCTCCACAGTCTGAAGAATTGTTCCGAATGTTCCACCAGTAGAGGCCGAGTACGGTTGTCCGGGTTGCAATGTATTGCCTGATGTCCCCAGCACGTTGTTCAACCGCACCACCGGGTTTGAAAAATTCGCCCTGTTGAATAAGTTGTAAGTTTCAAATCGGAACTCGGTTTTTACGCGTTCAGAAAGTGAGAACTTCTTATGCAGAGTTAGATCGAACTGGTTCAATCCTGGACCGTGCAGTGCCCCACGTCCCAAGTTGCCGAAAGTACCAGCCGCTGGTATGGAAAATGCCGCAGGGTTTAAGAAGTATCGCTTGTCCGAAGGATTTTGCAGGAATGGATTCACTCCAGGCACTACATCGGGGAACCTTACATCGCGTGAATTGCCGCCACCAGGAACGTTGATCACAGGCACCGTCACCGGGGCACCATTCACCAGCACCGGAGCATTCACAATCGTTCCGTTGCGAGTATCGCGATATACAATGTCAGGACGTGTAATGCGGATATCGAGAGGCAGACCGGTACGGGCGTTCAGAATACCGCCTACCTGCCATCCACCCAGCAGACCATCTGCCGCGCGGCCCATGCTGTTCCCAAATTGCTTGCCCTTGCCAAAGGGTAGTTCGTACATGGCAGAAACATTGGCGCTGTGCCGAACATCAAAAGCGTTGTTGCCGCGGTCGGCGCGAAAGTTGTAAGGGTTAGTTGCCGTGTTGGCTTCATTGGAACCGCCGGTGTTGCCTATGCTATGTCCGTAAGTCCACTGAGCGCCCAGCGTCAAACCTTTGCTAAAGCGGCGATTCAGCGTTGTTTGCAGAGAATCGTAATGGTCCGTTCCGCCTGTAGTTTTATAATCGATCTCACCAAACCGTGAACCAAATTCGCGAACCACTGTTCCAGCCCCAGTAGTAGCATTCATCGTGACACCAATCACTTTATTAGCGGTGCTCCGAAGGAATAGATTGCGGCCTTGACTGCCCACATAGGCCATTTGCAAGATAGCTCCGAAAGGAAGCTGTTGCTGTATAGAGAACGTATAGCTGAGAATTTTTTCAGGAACAGTGTAGCCCGGCGCATAAGCTCGGACACCAATCCCTGTTGCCGTTTGAATGTTGAAATTCTTTACCAGGTTCAACGCATCTACAGGAAATCGGCCAGTGCCCGTAATGCTGACGCGATCACTTTCAATCGGTTGAATCAAGTCTTCCCCTTGACCAGGACCATAGTAATAGCCGCCACCGATGCGCAAGGTTGTCTTACCTTTGAGCGCTTCAGGCGACCAACTCAAGGCCAGGCGTGGGCCAAAATTCTTTTTGGAGGAGTTGTAGAAAGGCCGGCTGCCAGGTGCATCCAAACCACCAGTGACAATGTTGTACAGGACCACCAAATTGCGATCTTCACGCATTGGTGTGTAGTATTCGTAGCGCAAGCCATAGCTTAAGGTAAGAGTGGGGCGGAGTTTGAATTCGTCTTGAACGTAAAAATCAAACATCTCTGTCTTTCCAAGTCGATTTCCTGTTGCGCCATTGTTGAATGGACTGGGAGCGCTTAAGTCGCCGTTCACCGTATATGTGGGCGTGTTGGCAAGAAACGAATTTAGGTTGCTAAATGCATAGGTAACGCCACCAAGCCGATCTGTATAAAGGCGAACTTGCCGGAATTCTCCGCCAATTTTAATGTTGTGGTTACCTTTGATCCAGGTTAGGTTGTCCGCATAGGTGAGCGAATAATTAGTGTACGGTTGGCCACGCCCATTCGTCGCACTGCTGGCTCGAACTTGGCCGGAAGGAATAGAGACACCAGCGCTAGCCCCTTGGCCGCCAATTCCCACAAGAACATTCGCACCGGAAATGTTCAGGGTAACGCCTGTTAGGTCAACCCCAGGTATTGTTGGAGCCACTCCGTTGGTTCTTGTTTTGGGACCATTGTAGCCAAACTTCGCTTCGTTAATAACAGTTGGGGAGACGATTCGTTGCCAATTGATTACCCCGTTTTGCATCAGTGCGGAAGTTTGGAAAGCGCTGCCGGAAACGTCAAAAGGGGAGTTGGACTTGCCATCGTCACGAAACCAGCGAATATAGAAAGCGTTCTTGTCGTTCTGCCGGTAATCCATACGGAAGCTTTCCGAGTTTTCGTTTACAACTGAGCGCCCGTTTAGCAAGGCCAGATCGAAATCTGGATTGGTTGTTGATTGGTTACCCACAGGGTAGGCAGCAAATAGCGGCTTGATAACTGAATCAACACATCGTGCCGTGGCTGCTGCAACACAAACCGGAAGGTTGCGAACAGCCGCACTGGGAGTTTGTCCAACAAGAGGGAAACCAGCGCGCTGCCGCAATCCTTCGTAGTGCCCGAAGTAGAACAGCTTGTCCTTAATAATGCTTCCACCAAGTGAACCACCGAATTGGTTAAGCCTCAAGGGAGACTTGTTAAAACCGTCGAAGAAGTTGCGTGCATCCAACACATCGTTGCGCAGATATTCAAATACGCTGCCATGAAGCGCATTCCCGCCAGACTTGGTTACGATGCTGATTTGACCGCCAGTGCCAGTACCATATTCAGCGGGGTAATTGCTTGACTCAATTCTAAATTCCTGAACAGTTTCCAGACTCGCTTGAAGACGGAAACTGGAGGAGGATTGGCCATTCAAATTGCCTGGTGATGCATCGATGATCGCCGATCCTTCCACTCCGTCGAACCGGACAGCATTTTGTTGATTGGCACGTCCGCTGAAACGGATATTGTCATAGCTTCCACCACCCGCCGTCTGTGCGCCTGGGGCGAGCAAGTAAAGTTGCGAAATCTGCCGACCGTTAAGCGGCATGCTGGCCACTTCCCGAGCATTTACGTTGGCACCGACGGATGCCGAGCTTGTGTCTATTACAGCCAGTTCGCCACTCGATACCGTGACTTCGGTTGCAAGTGTGGCAGGCATCAACACCACGTTTAAGTTGCGAGCCTGACCTGCCGCCAAATTGAATTCTTTGAATTCGGCGGTGGCTAGACCCGGGCTGGTGACAATAACGGTATAGGTGGAGGGAGCAAGTCCGGTGACAAAGAATGTTGCCGTCTCGTTGGCTTGTGCTTCGCGCATTGCGCCCGTTTTAATGTTTGTAACTTTGATCGAGGCTCCAGGGATCAGTGCGCCAGAAGAATCGACAACAGTACCCGTCATGCGGGCTTGATCCAACTGCGCCATGGCAGCTGTGATTGCAGCAGTAGCAATTAATAAAAATCTCATTCGTTCTTGAGAATAACAATCCACCTGTTTCAGTTCGATTACAGTTCTGTGACAGGTTCGCTTCAACTGATCAAGTTCCGCAGCCTTGCTGGTAGCTACTGAGTCGACAGGCGTGTTTAGTCAATTGCGGGCCAAACCCATGAAATAACTGGGAGATACCCATGGTTGATGTGAGAACACTTCAAGGCTTTTGTTGTAAATTGTTATTTATCTCTATCGTCTTACGGAACATTAAAATTACAATCCGACACATTGGAGACTTGCGAAACCTTATTGGAAAAACATTACGAACGGGTTACAAAACCAGATAATCGGCATAGGGGGGAACCTCACGGCTCCTCCCCTGCCACACCACCGGACATGCGGGTCCGCATCCGGCGGTTCGGTGGGTTGAGCAATCAACGAAC
>JAYTTF010000063.1:0-30506 GCA_043745195.1 Bryobacterales bacterium
ATGGCGGTCAGGCGGGCGTCGCCATTGAGAACAATATAATTTTCGCGGCTAGTGGCGTTGCGAATTCCTTCAAAGGTGCCCACATCGCTGTTAATCCTAGAAACGGCAGTTGACTGTGTCGAAAATCGGGGAATCGCGAGCCAAACGGGACATGGTTCCCTGGCCTGAAGCAACAGAACTCCGAATGAATCCTATAGAGATCTAGGCGTAGCGGCCTGGGTACCGTGTCCCCTTTGGCGACCCTTTTTACCCACTTCAGTCTCACCATTTGGGTGATGCTAGTACTGTTGCCAACCCAACTGCCGTTTTTAATTGGAACGTTGGGCAGGGGCAAGACATCCAGGAGGCACCTTGGTTTCCGCTACTGACAAGGCCCTCAGGATCTCATTGCGATAGGAGGGGGTGGGCACGGTGCCGCTGACCCGGCGGGAAGCCGACTCCCGGTACCCTTCATTCTAAAACCGGTAGTTGAATCGCGGGTTTGATCATAAGTTGATGCACGTCCAAGTATTTGCACGAAAAGCAGTTGTCGCCAAATTGGTGAACTGCGCGGCAGTTGAAAATCCAACAGATTCTGCCACTTGGAAAGGCCCGACAGCGTTCAACTGCCGAATTTAGTCATAGGCGGCGAAGCCGAATACACGGTCTTTGATGATTGGTGCGCCAAGGGTGCCGCCGAACTGATTGAATACGATGCGAGGTTTGCGAATCTCAGTGCCGTCCGCCCTGCTGGTGGCGACGAAGGGATTTCGCGCATTCAACACATGCGACTGATAGTTTTCAAACAAAGTGCCGTGCCAACTGTTGGTGCCGGATCTGGAAATGATGTTTACATGGCCACCGACAACGCTGCCATACTCCGCCGGGAGAATACCGCGCACTAGTTGCACTTCTTGGATGGCGTCGATACTCATCACCTCAATATAGTTTCGGGCTCCGTACTGCGCCGTGCTGCGCTGTTCCGGGTTAGAATTGGCGTCAGTACTGTCGACACTAATCCCAGTCCCGCTGGCACCGATGCCGTTCAATCGCGGGCTGCGGCCGCTTCCCGAATCCACGCCCGCGGAGAGGCGGAGGATATTGCTGACATTTCGGCGTCCCAGAGGGAGTTCGGTGACCTTCATCGCTTCGAAGGTCTGTACCTGCTCCGACGTGGCTGTATTGATGAGCGGCGTAGACGCTTCCACATCTACCGACTCGGCCACCGACCCCACCTCAAGCGGGAACGTGTGCTTCACCGTCTGTGCCGCGACGAGTTCCAGTCCCTTCAATTCTTGCCGCTTAAAGCTCTGTGCCTCAACGCGAACGGAGTACGCGCCGACGCGTAAAAAATCAAACGAAATTCGCCAGTGGAGTCGGTGGTCCTCACGCTGGACGCGTTTGTCTCCTGGTGTGTGAGGGTGACCGCCGCGCCTGGAACGGCGGTGCCGGTTGGATCGGTCACGACTCCGTACAATGTGGCCATCGTGACTTGAACAAAGCCGGAGCTGCTACTCAAAACAAGCGGGACCAGGAACCAGAACCCGGTAATTAGTTTCATGAGACTCTTCGTTGCGACTGGCCCAATCATATGCGCCGGTTCCCGCGGGAGCAAGCGTCGAACGGTTCCGAACCGTTCCCGATGGGTGTTGGCAACGCTTTCGAGGGCCGAGCGATCCCGGCGGTCGGTTCGGAAGCCACTCCCCTGGAACAAACTACCAGCTAAACCGGGCATTCAGCTGAATGACACGAGCCCCGGCCGTATTCAACAACTGCCCAAAGAATGCATCATTCAAGCTAGTCCGAAGGCCAGTCAAATTGGTGTGATTCAGCGAGTTAAACATATCCGCCCGGATTTGTATCTTGGAGGTCTCAGTAATCGGCACGCTCTTGCCAACCGAGAAATCCAGATTCACCGAGCCCGGCGCACGGATCGCCCCATTGCCAACATTACCTGGACGCACCGGCGCGCGGGACACGGCGCCTAGCGGGACCAGCGCGAAGGACTGCCGATTCAGGTATTGCAGGGTCTCCCGGTAGTTATCGAAGTAGACTTGGCCGCCGTTGTAATCCGGACGGTTGATCTGCAGCGCGCCAGTCTGCGAGAGCGAGACCGGTTCGCCGGTGCGGGCCTGAAAAATGCCGGAAAGCTGCCATCCGCCGAAGACGGATTTGGCGAGACGGCCCTGTTTAAGCAGTTGCGGCACTTCGTAAACCCACTCGGCGTTGAAGTAGCTCTTGATGTCGCCGGTGTTGGGGCCGCGGTCATTGCGGGGATAAAGGAAACTCTGGGTGCGCGCGTCGCCGTCCCCCTGGTAGTAGGCGCCGATGTCGCCGCCGGCGGTGGATAGCCCCTTGCCCCATGTGTAATTCAGACTGCCAGTGAGGCCATGCGAGAAGCGCTTGCGGAGAGAGGTTTGCCAGGAGGTATAGACCGACTGCTGGGTGTTGTCGACGTAGTAGTTGACATTAAGCAGCGGATTGGGGCGGATGCCTGTGACGCGATCCGGATCGTTGGCCCAGCGGTGCATCAGGAACTTCACGCCGCGCGTGCCGACGAAGGCCGATTCCAGCGCCAGCGTATTGGTAATGGCGCGTTGGAATCCCAGATTGAAGTGCATGCTATACGGATTTTGCAATTGCGGATTGTAGATGGAAAAGACGTTGATGAGGCCGCGCGCGGCGGTGTCCCTGTCCAAGGCGACGGCGATGTCATCGTTATAGCTTCCCCATGCGAGCCCCAAGCGTTGGGAGTCGGCACGGCTGAAGCGAATGCGGAACGGCGTAGTCGGCCCGGGCTGGACTGCGGCCTGCAAAGCGCCGGTGACCTGGCTGCTGAAAAGTATGCCGAAGCCTCCTCGTATCGCCATTTTGCCATTGCTCTGGGGATCGTAGCTGAAACCGATCCGGGGCCCCAGGTTCACCCAGCGGTCTGCTTCGACGGGGTTTTTGCGATCGCGAATTTTGCCGACCGCGAAGGTCACCGGGTTCAGCAGGCCATCGGGATTATAGAGGCCGGAATCCTTGGCGGTCTCTAAGGCCGTGGGCGCAAAGTTGCCGAACGAATCGTAGCGCAGGCCGAGGTTCAGGGTAAGGTTCGGGCGAATGCGCCAGTCGTCCTGGGCGAAGAAACCGAGGCTCTTCTGCACGCCACGAAATTCGCCGTTGCCGAAGACGGGTGCGACTTCGGTGGGGATGTTGGCGATCAGATCGGCGCGGCTGGTATAGCTGATCAGCGGGGCCTCGGGGTTGGTCTTCTTGCAGCAATCGCTGCGATAGCTGAAGCCGAATTTCAGTCCGTGCCTGCCGCGCTGTAGTGCGATCTTCTCATCGAAGTTGATGGTGCGGCCTTCCAGATTGTAGTATTCGTGATCGGGAGAGCCCCAGCCGAGGTTCGTGGAGATACGGGCGACACGGCGTCCGAAGGGCAGCACCTCGGTCTTGCCGCCGGGCTCTTTCTGTTCGAAGAAGAACCGGTCGTAGCGACCGGTGTCGGCGAGGTTGTAGCCGAAGCGGCTCTCCGAAGTCCAGGTGGCGCCGCCGGTAGTGTAGGCGACGGTGCCGCGTTCGTTCCAGACACGGAAGTCGCGGTCGTTGGAGCCATTGAGATAGCTGCGCGGCACCAGTTGATAAGGGCGGCCACGGCTGTAGGAAAAGGCGAAGTTGCTCATCTGGCCAACACGGAGATCGGAGCGGACATCCACGTGGTTGTCGTCGCGGATAGACGTGCGCGGGTCGCGATACAGGCCGACATCGGCGGTGGCGGCATAGGGCTGATTGGGGATGGGGAGGAAGTCAAGGAGAAGTTTGTATGACGGCGTGCCGGCGAGCATGTCATTACGCAGGCGAGGGGTCGGGAGATTGTCTTGCACGATGGAGAAGGCGCGGTCCCGGTATCCCTCGTAGACGCCGAAGACGAACAGCTTGTTCTTGAGAATAGCGCCGCCGACGGAGCCTCCGAACTGGTTGAACGTCGAACCGGGCTTGTTGGCGAGGCGCTGATTGCGGGCGTTCAGTTCTTCCGCCTGGAAATTTTCAAACAGGCTGCCGTGCCATTGGTTGGAGCCGGAACGGCTGATGAGATTCACCTGTCCACCGACGATATTGCCATATTCAGCGGGAGGGACGCCTTTGACGGTATCCACTTCCTGGATGGCTTCAATACTGATGATGTCGATGAGGTTCGGCCGGCCGAATCCGGAAGAAGCGCGGCCTTCGGGATTGCCGCCGGCGTCCGTGCCATCGACGGAAAACGCCACGCCATTCTTGCCCACGCCGTTCATCCGGACACTGTCGCCGGTGGAGACAACGCCTGTGCCAAGGCTGAGCAAATTGGCAAAATTGCGGCGGGCAAGCGGGAGTTCGCGGATCTTAATGGCCTCGAAAGAATTGATCTGCTCCGAGGAGACTGTATTGATGAGCGGAACATTGGCATCCACGCGGACCGTTTCCGTAGCGGCGCCAATCTCCAGCGCCAGCGAATTGCGGATCTGCTGTCCGGCGGTTAGTTCCACGCCAGTCGACTCCTGGCGCTTGAAGCCCTTGGCTTCAGCGCGGATGGTGTAGGCGCCAATGCGGAGGAAGGAGAAGACGGCCTCGCCTTGGGAGTCGGTAATTTTCTCGTTAGTCGTGCCGGTGCCGTCGTGGATCAGGGTCACCTTGGCGGCCGGTATGACGGCGCCGGTGGAGTCCGTGACGGTGGCGTAGTAAGTTGCCGTGGTTACTTGCGCCCACGTCGCGCTCGCGCAGCAGCACATGGCTACCATCGAATAGCGGGTGATAGAATTCATGAAAACTCCTCAGCAAAGATGCCACCTATCATACTGCGCCGAGACTTAGGGTGGCAAGCATCGAACGGTTCCGTGTCAACGCCAAGTAGAAATGTCCTGTTTTGACGGGACGGTTGGGGACGGCGTGCTAATTTGGATTCGATTCTCTGGAAGGTCGCTCTTCTGGGGAAGATCCAAAGCCCGATGCGACGGGGCTGGCTCCGCGGCAGACGGCAAGCCCATGAGCGGATCATCGGAGAGCGGCAAGTGAAGAACACCGGGAAGATGCTGAGCTTGTATGAATTCATAAAACCTTGGGATTGCCGGAACCAGTTGCGGATCCACTTCTCCCAGTGCCGCTGTCGTTGCTGGAACGCTTCGTGAAATCCGGGACGGGGGTGCAATTCTTTTGCAAGTCTTCCGTAAACAGAACATCTTTATTGAATTGCAGCCCCGTCCCGGATTTCGCAGCCCTCCGCACCATAGCTTAGTCCCAAGCCGAGCTTCACGATTAAATTTAGAATCGAAAGAGCGCTCACCATTCAGGTGACAGATAGTTTCCACGCAACTTTCGGTGGGTACGGGAGTTGATCTATGTACGGTGCGTCAACTGCCGTTTCTAGGCCGCCGCGGCGACGGCTGTGGAAAACCCTTATCTCAACCTTTCTCCTTTGGAGACACTATAAGGTTTAATATTAATGGAAAAATGCTTCGGCAGAAGTCCCTTCATTTAGACCTTTTAGACGTCCCACCTAGGAATTATGTCCCGTTGAAAGTTAGGCAGAAAGAGGAAGTCTTTGGGACGCAAGAACAGCGTGCTGGCCAAACTCGGTTATAAGCTCGAAGCATCCTGAATGATTGTTCCTTGATGATAGATAATCTTCCACCCTTCGCTATTGCGCTCCCAGATCGTCGAGCGGCGGGTCCGGCGCTCTCCGTCTTGGAGAAGAATGTAGGTTAGCAGGTAGACCTCGGGAGCTAACCTTCGGCAACGGAAGTCCTTGGTCTCCCATGTGTCGGCATGCGGTGCAGAATAACGCTTCTCCAACTCATCGAGCACGAACGCCCTTGAATAACAGCGGCCAGACGCACCTACTTCCCAGAAGTCATCCGTGGTCATCTTCTCAAAATCAGCTCTTGACTTGCCCAACTCAGGGCGGTGAAAAATCGGTTCGCGACTGGAGAGTTCCGCCAGGATATAGGCAGGACTCGCGTCGTTGGTGAAAGCGCATTCCATTTAAGCAATTATCCTAGAAACGGCAGTTGAAGGCCGTAACCGGCACCCTATCTGTCCAATTCGTAAATCCGGGACGGGGGTGCAATTCTTTTGCAAGTATTCCGTAAGCAGAACATCTTCCTTGAATTGCAGCCCCGTCCCGGATTTCGCAGCCCTCCGCACCTCAGTCCCACGCCGAGCCCCCACGATTGAATTTAGAATCAAAAGAGCGCTCACAATTCAGGTGACAGATGGTTTCCACTCAACTGTCGGTGGTTACGGGAGTTGATCTGGGGACGATGCGTCAACTGCTGTTTTTGGGATTATGAAGCGAGAGCATGGGCGTCCACAATCGAAACTTTTCAAATCAAAACAAGCTCCATGGCGGCACCAAGTTTCGGTCGCTATCACGACAAGGGATGAGCCATTTCCGAGAACACAATTGACTCTTATGATTCGTCGTTGTTTAGGTTCTAGCAGCGAAACCGCGTTGGGCTCTTGCGGCTCGGCGCTCCAAACCAAACGTGATAAGCCCATTGGGCCACTTTTGGCCAGCCGCTTTTCAGCGAATTTTGGCTGGACGCGCAATGGCTCCGGCTGACCTTCTATACTTCAAATCAGTCTGGTCCGTCGTGCGCTGACAATTCCGGACGTCAACGCAAAAACAGCTGCGACGCCAAGACCGATTCTGGGCGCAGTATCAATGGGCGTGATTGTAAAAAGCAGTGTCATCACAATCGCGCCTAAGGTTTGGCCCGCCAGCCGCGCCGTACCCTGCATGCCTCCTGCTGCGCCACTCCGCTCAAGCGGAGCGGCGAGGAACATATTTCGGTTGTTGGGGACCTGAAAGAGGCCGAAACCGAAGCCACACAATAGAGTGAGTGGGGCAAGCAACTGGTGGTGACTCTGCAGCGGCAACAGCGCGGCCGCCAGAAGCCCGATCGCAAGACATACTCCGCCCGCTACGCAAAGCCTTGCTGTGGACACCCAGTTTGCAAGTCGGCCTGCAAACGGGGCTACAAGGGCCGCAGCCACCGGCCAAGGAGTCAAATAGAGCCCGGTCATCCAAGCGTCCTGACCCAGCCCGTGCTGAAGGTAGAACGGCAGCGCCACCATCCCTGCGGTCACGCCGGCAAAACAACAGCCTGAGGCAATCACTGAAATGCGGAAGGAATCGGAACGAAGCAGATCCAGCGGAAGCAGCGGTGCCTCCTTCGGTATTTCTCGCTTAACCAGCGCCACAATAGCAACGGCTGCGGTGACGAGCAAGACCGCGGCTAGCGCAGGCCTTGCCGTAAGCAGTTCTGCGCCAATTACCAACGAAGCAAACGCCCCCGCATTCAGCGCCACACTGAACCAATCCAGCCGGCGTGCCGTGCCCCCGGCATTTGGTAGCGCGCGTGTGGCCAGCAATACCAAAGCACCCAAGGGCAGGTTCAGTGCGAACAGCCAGTGCCAACTCATGCCGGAGAGTATCGCCGCGCCAATCGTGGGACCGGCCGCGGACGACAACGCAACGGCCAGTGCGTTCCAGCCGATGGCGGTGCCCAGTTGTTGAGGCGGAACCACGAAGCGTAGTAGGGCGACGCCCAGCGCCATGACAGCGGCGCCCCCCAACCCCTGCAAGAATCGGGCGGCAACGAGCCACTGCAGAGAGGGCGACAACGCGCACAGTACGGACGCTCCGGTAAACAGCGCAACGCCAAACGTAAATACGCGTCGATAGCCCAAACTTTCCCCGATCACGGCACAAGGTAGCAGGGCCATGAGCAGAGCGGTCTGGTAAGCAGTGGCGATCCAAATAGACATTGCCGGCGGCACCTGCAATGACCGCGCAATTGTCGGCAGCGCCACGTTGGCTATGGCCGCATCGAGTACCACCAGGACCATGGCAGCCAGCACGGAGGCGATGGCGACCCTACGCCGCAGCTTGGTCATGGCGCACCCACGGTCCAGACGCCGTTCCGCTCCACATACCTCGTTACTCGGTGTTCTTCTATATCCTCCTTCTTCAAATCTCGCTCGGTGAAGCGGAACAGGAGTGCGGGACCAGTTATGCAGCGGGTGTCGTGAATATCTCCGGGCAAGTACACCTGAACTTGTCCAGCGCGAACTAGGGTTGAATTCCTTTTCACAAGCTTCACACTGCCGTCCGGGTTCTCTATCCGGGCATAGGTTCCCATCTCGATTTCACCTTGCTGGATCGCATAGATGACCCACCCTCGGCCGTGGTCATGTGGTGGTCTGTACAGCCCTGCGTGCTCCGTGTGCGCCAACAGCACAAACCCCTCTGCCGGGTCCCGGTATAGCTCTTTGTTCGCCGGAGCTTCCTTGTGCAGCGCCGCCAACCACTCTTCCGTGGCCTGCGCTTTGAGGAGTTCCTCCAAGTGCAGTCGACAACCATCGACCACTCCCGTGCTAAGCGGCCCCCAAACCGACTTGATCCGCTCAATCGAAGTTTCAAAAGTATTTCTAGTCATTTGCTTTTCCTTTCGCTCTCCTAAGAAACAAGCGCAAAACGGACTCGCTTCGGCGAATAAACTTCCTTTGTTTCTCAACTGCATTTCACCGCGCCGAAGCGGCCTTTGCGCTGACTAGAAAGATAGCAGTGGTTTTGACAAGGCGGAAGACGCACCGGTTGCACTATATACGTGCGTATGACGCCATAGTAGGGCACCCGTGCTCGGCTGACGGCCAGGCCTTCCCACCTTTCAGCGGATCGCCGCGCAGGTCCTCAGAACGAGACCACGCAGCCAGCGGTGCGCCGGATCAGCATCCAGCCGCGGGTGCCAGAGCAATGCAACGGTGAACTGGGCCGTCGAGACCGGAAGTGGAAAAGTAAACATTCCGTCGCGCAGGATCCCTGTATGTCGTTCAGGAACACTCGCGATCAAGTCGGAGCCCCGGGCTAGGGCCAGCGCAGTTGCAAAACCACCGACAATCGTGGCTATCTTCCGCTCCAGCTTGAATGGCCTTAGCGCATCATCAATCGGGCCCCTGTCCAACCCTTCTCGCGAGACATGAATGTGTCTGCCGGCGGCATAGCGGGAGGGTGTGACCTTGCCCTTGCTCAGAGCGTGCCCCATTCGCACGACGCCAACGTAGCAGTCTCGAAACAATTCCTGCGTTCGTAACTCCGGAGCCGTCGTGCTCTCCACCACACCTGTTTCCAGATCGATGGTCCCCTCACGAAGGGGCGCGCCATCTTTGTTTGGCTTCTGCACGAAGCGCAACAGCACGCCCGGAGCTTCCTCTCCCACCCTTGCAATCAGGCCCGTTCCGAAGTTCTCCACCAAACCTTCGCTGGTTCGCAGCGTGAACGTTCTGACGAGCTTTTTGAGGTTGAGCTTCTCCGCAGGACGCAGCACCACTTTTGCATCCTCCACAATTTGACTGACCTGTTCGCGGAGTTCAACCGCTCGCGGTGTCGGAACCAGGCCTCGTCCAGCTCTGACCAAAAGTGGATCGCCCGTGGTATCTCGCAACCGGGCCAGCGCGCGGCTCATGGCAGATGGGCTTAGCCGCAGCCGTCGGGCGGCACCGGCAACACTCCCTTCCGCAAGCACTGCATCCAGCGTGATCAGCAGGTTGAAATCCGGAGTCGACATGCATTCAGTCTAGTGCACTTTGTTATTGGCATAGCGTGCGACGCACGGATTCAGCGCAAACGGTGCGTCTTCCGCCACCTCAAAGATGTGCGTAAGGTGGTTGGTACGAAGCTGGATGTAATGCCAGTTGGGCAGGCTTAAGATTGAGGTCTACAACTCTTTCATTGAGTCCATGTAATGCTCGATTCCATCGAGGACACGCTCAAGGCCGAAATCGAAGCTCTCGTCCATCGTCCGCGGGTTGCCACCACGCGCCGGTAACGGCGACCCCTCCGAGATGCCTCCCGATTTCGACGAAAGAATGGCAGACAGAATCGGATAACGCGGGTTGCCGATGGCGCGACAAAGGTCCGCCCCCACGGCTTGTGCCCACTCCTCGAACGAGATGCCGCGGGACACCGCTCTCGCTAGCGATATTGCAGTATCTGAGCTTCCGCTCACGTATCCATGGACTACACTAAGCACGTCCATCATGTCCTCTGGGCTCAGCCGCGTGTCTGCAATGGTCTGCAAGAAAGCTTCATGCCAGCTCAACCAGTTGGGTCCATGCGGCGCCGCGACGAATGGCAGCTCCGCCAACCAGGGCCGCGAGCACAGCATGGCCCGCTTCGCATGGGCCCAGTACTTCACTTCCTTCCGCCATCCCTCTCGCGGGCCGTTCCGTTGTGGCGGCGTTCCCAATGCTGCGTCTACAGAAGCATCGATCAGCGCTTCCTTGTTCGGGAAATAACGGTACAACGCCATCGTCGTGAACCCGAGCTGCTCCGCGACCGCTTGCATGGTTAGCGCTGCCAGGCCCTCCCGGTCAGCAATGCTGATCGCAGCCTGGACGACATCCTCACGACACACCATCGGTTTCGGCCCGCGCACCGACCGTTGCTGCGCCTCCCACAGCAACCCACTTCGCTTTCGAAGCTCCTCGCCATCGCTTTCAGTGCTGCCGGCTGCCGTTGGGCCCGCTGCCCGGTGCTTCGCCGGCTTCGCCGCATGGCTCTTTTGGTCCTTCTGCCCCGTCTTGCTTGCCATGTTGCTCCTTTCTATAAAAATCTATTGACAGAACTACTGTTTATACCATACACTAATTTGTATATGACATACACAGAAAAATCAGGAGAAGGCATCATCATGTACAACACCACAACAAAATCAAGCACTGTCCTTTGCGCCAAGAGCGTCAAATACCAGCGTATCGCCCCCATCGTACTCGCGGTCGTCATCCTTGCCAGTGGGACTCGAACCGCGGTTGCACAAACCTTGGCCGAGCAGAAACCCGTCCAAGAGCAAAGCACCACCGAGGAGCGGCCGAAATGGGAGTTCCTCATCGCGTCGGGCACACTCGTTCCCACCGGTGCCCAGCGAGGAGCCATCAAACGCGCAAGCCTAACGGCTGCCCAGCTTTCATACATCGTTCTGCCTCACCTGGCCATCACCAGCACTTTCGGTTGGGCGCGCAGCCGCGACGTCGCTAGTTTCGGCACGCCAAAGCTCGACATATTCACGTACGATCTCGGAGCTGAAGTCCGCTCATCCCAATGGAAGGTCGGCCATACAATAGCCTTCAGCCCCTTTGCCGGGGGCGGCGGGGGTGCGCGCAGCTATATCTCTCGCAGCAACGATTCCGATCCGAGACACCAGTTCGCGCCCTACCTAAGCGCTGGCGGCGAGCTTAGCTTCCGGCCCGGTTCCCGGCAGGTTCACGTACGCCTTGAGGTGCGCGACTACTATATGATGAACGGCCTTTTAGGCCAAGGCACGGGTGGAGCGCGTAACGATGTAGTTGCGATGGTTGGCCTACGCTTCACCAAGCAAACCAAATGATTGTGAAACCAATGTCACGACCGTCCGCATTTTTCATCCCCGGCAAGTTGATCCTGTTGAGCCTCGTGCCAGTTGCGGCCGGCATGGCCAGGCTTGCCGAGTTGGCACTGCATTCAAAAACGACGGAAGCGAACGCGCGATTCATCGCGGCGCCCCTACCAGTGGCGTTGCATGTTCTGGCCGTCATCCCGTACAGCATCCTGAGCGCGTTCCAGTTTGCACCGGCCTTGCGGCGTCGCAGTCCAGGGTGGCACCGGGCAACTGGGCGGGTCCTCGTGGTCCTTGGACTGGTGGTTGCGCTGACCGGGCTGTGGATGGCCAACTTCTATCCGTGGCCCGAAGGCGACGGCGAGATCCTTTATTTACTTCGCATCGTGTTCGGTTCAGCAATGGCGGTAGCGATCCTCCTGGCGGTCGATGCCATCCGACGTCGCGACTTTGCGGCACACGGTGCTTGGATGATTCGCAGCTATGGGATTGGGATGGGCGCCGGCACGCAGGTGTTGACTCACATTCCATATTTCTTGTTGGTTGGCAAGCCCGATGAATTGACCAAAGCAGCGCTGATGGGAGCAGGCTGGGTAATTAATGTCGTCGCCGCCGAGTGGATTATTCAAAGGGGAGCGTCAGTTCAGAACTCAAGCCAACGAGTCGCTGCCCCAAGCACGAAGCGACGCTCACAAGACCTTGAGCGGTTGGGAAATTGGTAGACCGATCCATAGAAGACAGAGTGATAAAAAAAGAAAAGAGGAAATAGAATGTTTAACTTTAAGAAGTTCCAGAATCGTCGCGGCACGAGCGCCGCTCGAAAAGCGGCACAAGTAGTGGCTGCAATCGGCGTCGCCCTGGCGCTGAGTATTGGCGCAAATGCCGCAGAGCGTTCGTTCGACTACCGAATGCTCGCAACGTCGAAGACGTCTACGATGGAGAAAGAGCTGAACGAAGCGGCGGCCGCGGGCTATCGCTTTAGCAAGGTGATGAGTGGGAAGGTGACCAATGGGGGACACGTCATCATAGCAATGGTGAAGGAGCCCGTTGGGCCGGGCCAGGAAATCCGCAGGTACAGACTACTGGCGACCACCCGGACCTCGACGATGCAGACTGAGATGCAGCAATTGGCAGACAGGGGGTATTCGTATCTGGACCATACTATCTTCGAGCCAGCGACTGGCGGAAAGGAAATAGCCGTCATCATGGAGCTTGACTCTCCAAAGAGCGAAAGGTCACGATCCTTGTATCGTCTTCTTGCGACGACCAAGATCTCAACAATGCAAAAGGAATTGCAGGACGCCGGTACGCAAGGCTATGCGTTATTGGGGTTCGCCGCAGGGAAAACAGGAGCAGGAGGAAGCGAGGTCATCGCGATCTTGCGGAAAGACAAGTGAATGGCCGACAGTCTCGCAAGAGGCCGCAGCTTTTGGATCACTGACATCCTTAGGGATCATTCAAGGCGACTCCCCGCGATGATCGCACTGACAAGGGTGTTTATGCTAACACGTGTCCCAAGCGAAAAGGTCTGGCTGTTATATTGATAAGTAAGTCGCCAGTTCCTAAGATACAAGCGCAAAACGGACTCGCTTCGGCGAAGCCACTGCTTGTTTCTCAACTGCATTTCGCCGCGCCGAAGCGGCCTTTGCGCTAATTAGAAGCTGACCTTCGCTCCCAACTGAAGCTGCCTCGGCCCTATCGATGAGTAACTGAAGCCCTGAACCAGCGTGGTAACTCCGAACAGGCTACTTGTTGCTGTGGTGTTCGGAGCCCCAAAAGTCGGCTGGTTGGTTGCATTATTAGCGTCCATGTGCAACTCGAAGTTCGCGCGTTCTCTGATCTGGAATCGCTTGAAGAACGATAGACTCACCTCCGGAACCGACCGCCCCCGGAAGCCCGTCCATTGTGGCACTGGTTGCGTGTTCAGCGTAAATGGCCTCTGAATCAGCCACGCAACAGGTTCATCCACACTTGCGCAGTTCTGACGCGTATTGTTGTTCAAATTAAAAGTGCATGTGTTAAACCAACGCGAGAAGGTGCGATTGGGAAGTGTCGGGTCCAGCCCCGTGGAATAAGCGCCACCGACGTTTAAGAGTCCGCCCGAAACCCATTGTGTGTAACCCGATACTTGCCAGCCATTCAATACAGCCTTGACCAGATGGTTCGTGTTTTTGAATAGTTCCTCTGTGTAAGTGAACACCAGATTGAATGTATGCGGAGGCGTGCCGCCATCGCGCGTAATAAACTGTCCTGGGGCATCCAAGCCGTTGTTCAAATAACTGCCGTAAGTGGAGTTCCTTCCGAAGGTGCCATTGAAAATAACCGAAAGACCCTTCGATAGCCGTTTTTCGAAGTTGAACACAATTGAGTTGTACTTACTTGTGCCCAGTGACATGTTGTTTTCGGTGACACCGGTGAACTGCGGAAAGGGCAGCAGTGATTGCTGCAAAGTGACGGTTCCACCATTGAGCGCGGTACCTGGCAGTAGGCCCGCATAGCGATTCGGTACGCTTGTGCCCGTCAGGTTGGCTCCGTGTTGCAAGTATTGCGCAGTCGTCACTGCGTTCCTGTTATAGGATGTGGAAAGAGAGCGGCCAAAGCGTCCGTTGTAGGAAATTTCAATGACAGAACGGAAAGGTAACTGATACTGCACACCGATCGATACCGTGTGGCTATAAGGCATAACTCGAGTTGGAGAAATGAACGAGATGCCTTGACCCAAGTTCGTCAGTAGGCCCAGCGAATTGCCTGGAGGTGCCAAAATCCCAGTTGGAAACGGATTCGTAAGCATGCCGCAAGTGGCACCCGTGCAATTCGGTGTGACCGTCGGTACAATGCCGGCCGCAGAGACGGACGTGGCAGGAGCAGTTGAGTAACTGAAGCCAGTGGTCGGAGAAACGTCCGCAGTCGGAGTGTAGGTGATCCCCCAGCCGCCACGAATTACCATTCTTTCCCTGGCCTGATAAGCGAAGCCTGCCCGCGGTGCGAAGTTGTTCAAATCTCGTTTGTAAGGCAATCGGTCACCGGCTGTTGCAAACCGCAACCCACCCCTGGATTCGGGGCCGCTGGCAGATCCTACCCGCGATACGGCTGATGAATCGAATCCACGAATTATGGCGTTGAAGCGGTCGGTAATGGGCGATTCATACTCCCAGCGAAGGCCCAGGTTCAAGGTAAGTTTTTTCACAATTCGCCAATCGTCTTGCACAAAGCCGGCAAAGTAATGTTGCCCCTGTGCAGGAAATGAATTGAAGCTGCTGCTAACCGCACTAGGATAGCCAAGTAAGAATGAAGCCATTGAGTCCCCCGATTGGGCATTGGGTACCAAGGGGTTTGCCTGCGTGAAACCCGCATTGGCATTTACGTTGAACGATGAAGGTGGGCTCGATTGATTATTCATCAGGTTTCGGAACTCGGCGCCAAACTTCAAATTGTGCTTCCCTAGCGTCTTGCTCAGCGTATCTCCTGTCACGAAATTGTTGCTGTAGTTGAGCGTGTTGTTGCCTCCTCCAAGCGTGAAATAATTGGCAACGGAAATCTGCGGGAAAGCAACACTCTGAAGCTGATTGGTCAACGAAGCCGGGAAGCCGAGCTTCGCCGGATCATAACCTAAAGCGTAGTAACTGATTCCGAACACATGCCGGTTCCAGCTTGCCCGCGCAGTGTTGATCAGAGATGGCGAAAGCACCGATGTAAAATTCAGGCTTGCCGCAATATTTCCTCGGTAGTGAGAGAAAGAGTTCGACGCAAACTCGGTATTTTGGGCCTGAAATGCCGGCAGACCCGCACCACCGCCGTTGGTCTGGCCACGAAGGTCACGAGTAATTGTCACGAAAACCGTTTCCTTTTCACTGAGTTTGTGATCGAACCGGAAAGCATGGGAGTTGAATGGTTCGTGATCGTAGTTGGGGTAAACTCCCACGTTAGGCTGCGTCCTTGGGGAAATCTGAGTTGGTTGCAAGTAAAGCTTCGTAATGTTCGCGGCAATGGGGTTTATGCGGCTTGGTGGAATTACAGCGCCCGCAAACGGAGTCCTTATGAAGCTGCTGTCGGCGCTCTGCAATGTTGTAAGTGGATCGTAAATCGAAATTGCCGGACCACTGGTACCTGAGACAAAGGTTCGTGAAAAGTCGCCTCTTCTTTCCAGATCCGTGGGAGAAGTCAAAGTATTGCCTGTCGGCCTGCTGTCGCGATAGATGTCCTGGGCGTAAGTAAAGAAGGTTCTGTTTTTGCCGTTGTAGAGCTTGGGAATTGTGAATGGGCCGTCAACTTCAATTCCCGGCTCGTTCGATCGGAATGACGAATTTGGCGATCGCGTTGCATTTGCCTCAAATGTATTAGCGTTGAGTGCAGGGTTGCGCATCAGCCAACTCACATTCCCGTGATACTGGTTGGTGCCGCCTTTCAGAGACACGCTAATCACTCCGCCGCCCGTGCGGCCCAATTCGGCGTCAAATACGTTGGTAATAATTTTCACCTCGCCGACGGCGTCGGGAGGAGGGGAGATTGTGTTGGCGGCTCCGGTGCTTTCTCTATATGTGTTGGGCGAGCCGTTTAACAGAACTTCATTGTTTGTTCCACCCAGGATGCTGACGTTGTTGTCGCCACCATCAAATGGTCTGACCGTTGTGCCCCCTGTTGAACCTGCTGAATACCGGGCGAGTTGGAAAACGTTTTTGGCATATGTGGGTACTGCCTGCACAAGACTTTCATTGATGGTATTGCTTCTTGAGGACGAGACATTATCCAGCAAAGGGGCTTCCGCAGTGACGGACACAGTCTCCGACGCGGTTCCCAATTGGAGCTTGAAATCGACAGCCTTCCGGTCCGAGCTGCGCAGTTCCAAATCTTCTTCCACTGCCACCTTGAATCCGCGTGCAGTCACAGACACCGAGTATCGACCTGCATTGATCGGCGGAGCGGTGTAAATGCCGGAACCATTCGTTTGGGCAATAGTAACAACATTAGTTGCAAGATTCCGGATCTCCAGCTTGGCCGCGGGTACTGCGGCTCCTTGTGGATCGGTTACCGTTCCACTCATGATGGCTCTGGTTTCCTGTCCCAGGAGCAGAGTCCCGTGGGCACTAAATGTGACAACAGCCGCGATGACTATTTGCTGTAACTTCATTTCTATTACTCCTGATGTAGCTATGAGTCTATAAAGGAACCTGTGGTGTGTCAATGCTCATCCCTTGAATTAACCACCCAGAGCGGCAGCGATGACATCGGCGAGGCGAACTGATGCTGCGAATAATCTGGATTGCACAACTTTTGCCCCGGCAGCTTGATAACTTGTACTTTTCAAGTTGACGGGATTGGCCTGGTTGTTTTGCATATTCGGAACACCTCTATAAGCCGTTTTTCGCGCCGCATCAAAAGATTCAAAGGCCCACGCCTGCGGATCGAAGCCTGTGTTTGTTACCGCGGGTGGATCCGTAGTTAGAAGAGTTACTAACTCGGTATCAGAAAGTGGGCCGTTATTGCTTGTTGTGTGGATGTGAGATAGTATGCTTGAATCCCAAACCTGATGCAATTTTTGAACCTGATTGAAGAATTTTACGACGACGTTATTACCGCCGGCATCAGCGGCTCTGGCAGTGGAATGCAGTGGTTGGTGAATGTCTCCAACCAAGTGCGCCAAGAACATTAAGGCAACACGCCGGGTCTGCGAGGGCAAGCTTGTATCCGATAGTTGTTGTTGGAAGTACCGGATACGGTTGACGACGCATAAAGGTTTGGCGTCACAAGCATTGTTCAACACTTCAGAGGTGTGCGCGATGTTCGTTCCGTTAGCAGAAAGAGGCAGATTGATGAAATGCCAGTTGTCGGTATTGTTGAATTGGGTAAGAATTTCCTCGCGCGAAAGAAAACACCCGCTGGGGAAAATTTCCTCTTGTCCGTTTTTCACCGCACGAACAAAGGCTCGAATATCATCGGCACAAAGTGCCAACCGGCCAAGATGTACGTTTGGTCCAAGTAGGTTAGTGAGTTTTTGATCTGTGCCGGCATTGGAACGAAGACGTTGTTCAGCAATCATTCCAATGATGCGATGCCCTTGTTCTCCCCAGCCAAAAGCTACCGAATGGATGGTGAATGTAAGAACAAGGGAAAGCTTCATTGCACTATTTAAGCATAAAGCCGCTTATTGTCTGCGGATAAACCAAGCCTGGCTATCGACAGCTTCCTTAGATTGTGACCTGGGAATGCGGCTGTACTTACCTTGGGAATCCATAACTCGAGCGCGCACCGTATCGGCCAGGCAGGCATCTAGGATTTCATACTTCAAACGGCGGATCTGCGCGGAATTGCGGATGGGAAACATGGTTTCCACGCGGCGATTAAGATTGCGGGGCATCATGTCAGCACTGCCGCAATAGATTTCTTCGTGCCCACCATTGCGGAAGTAGAAAATCCGGCTGTGTTCCAGGAACCGGCCAACCAAGCTGCGCACATGGATGTTGTCACTTAGTCCAGGGACACCAGGCCGTAAACAACAAATACCCCGCACTATCAAATCCACTTGCACCCCCGCCCGTGATGCTTTGTAGAGTAAGTCGATAATACCGTGGTCTTCAAGCGAGTTCATCTTGAAAATCATATGACCTGGATTGGCGGCACTATGAACCGAAATTTCCCTCTGGATCGTCTCCTCCAACCTTGACCGCATGCTAATAGGGGCAACAAGGAGTTTTTGAAAAGATTGCTTCGCCGAATAACCCGTCAAGTAGTTGAATAGATCGGTTGCATCCTGACCTATCTGTTCGTCGGTTGTGAAGAAACTTAGGTCTGTATAAAGACGCGCCGTAGTTGCGTTGTAATTGCCGGTACCCATGTGGACGTAACGGCGAATCCCTCCGGTTTCACGCCGCAAAACTAGTGCAATTTTGCAATGCACTTTTAATCCTGGCAATCCATAAACAACGTGGACCCCTTCACTTTCCAGCGCCTGGGCCCATTCAATGTTACTTTCCTCATCGAAGCGGGCTTTCAATTCCAGCAGCACTGCAACTTCTTTTCCGCTGCGGATTGCCTCGAGCAAGGCTGCAACAATTGGCGAATTTCGGCCAACCCGGTATAGGGTCATTTTGATGGCTAACACTTGTGGGTCTGCAGCAGCTTGCCGCAGGAACTCCACCACCGGCTCAAACGATTGGTAGGGATGATGCAGCAGGACGTCTTGAGACCGGATCAAATCGAAAATGGAATCGCTGGGTTTCTCCTGCGCTGACCATGGAGCTGGGGTATGGACCGGGTCTTTCAAATCGGGTCGATCCAGTTCGTATAGTTGAAAAAGACGTTTCAGGTCCAGGGGCCCGTCAACCGGATAGACATCCTCATGCCGGATTTCCAGGTTTTCGACTAAAAAATCGAGCACATAAGCCGGCACATTGCTGTTCACTTGAAGCCTAACTACGGCGCGGAACCGGCGCTGCCAAACGGCATCTTCAATGCTTTCCAGCAAGTCGTCGCTCTCCAGTTCCTGAATTACTAACTCAGCATCACGAGTGACGTGGAATGCGTGGCATTCGACAATTTCCAGCCGAGGAAAAAGCAATTCCAGGTTGGCGGCAACAACCTGTTCGGTCCATACAAAGCAGGATCGGGCGGTCTCAGAATGAATGGAGATCAGTCTGGGTACGGTATCGGGAACCTTCACGCGTGCAAAACGGTTTTTGCCTTTTGCATCGCGCACGACTACGACAATATTCAAACTTAGATTCGAAATGTGAGGAAAGGGGCGGCCCTGGTCCACGGCCAAGGGCGTCAGCAAAGGAAATATATCCGAATGAAAATAGCGATCCACTTCGCGGCGTTCCGCGTGAGGAAGGCTACTATAATCAGAAATGATCAGCCCGGCCCGTTGTAACTCTGGGACAAAATCATTGCGAAAGCAGTCATAGGCTGCCGCGGAAATGCGGGAAACCTCGGCGCGTATTCTCCGTATCTGTGCTTCCAAAAGTTCAATTTCTTTCGGGCCGGCGAGTTTGGGATCTAACTTGCCTTTCAAAATAGCTACGCGAACCATGAAGAACTCATCCAGGTTCGACGACAGAATGGAAAGGAACTTCAAGCGTTCCAGTAAAGGGTTGTTTGGATCTTGTGCTTCTTCCAGAACTCTGCTTTGAAAAGCAAGCAGGCTTAGCTCTCGATCAAGATAAAGATGTTCTGGTTTCGAGTCCGACTCCACAGCAGCGACCATAGATGGAGACACGACTGACTCGAATGCGCGCTGATCAGCCATCGGTATTCCTTCATATTGGCACGACTTTGAGCGTTTCGAAGACAAATAATTGGTTACAGCTTGATTACAGTTGCCATTACAAGTACTGGTACTGTTTCAAACCTCGGGTGAGGGCTCGCTACAATAGAAGGGGATCATGGATTTTAACCCCAGCCAATATGGCACCCTGGCGAACGAATTATTATGTGCTGCCGGATGGCCTGACTTTCGTATGCCTCTGGTGATTGGCGAATGCACTTCGCCAGATGTGCGTGCCCGGTTGATCCACAAAAAGGCGAAGGACATCTTTCCAAAAGCCGCGCATCCCGATGCTGCTTTGAGTGGCCTTTACCTTTATATTGCGTGTTTTAAGGAATCCCACAGCATTGCACAGGATATTAAGGATGTGGATGGCAGCTACTGGCACGCCATCCTGCATCGACAGGAACCAGATGTCGGGAACGCCGGTTACTGGTTTCAGAAGGTTGGCACGCACGCCATATTTGCGGACTTGGCGCGGGAGGCGGAACTGCTGAGTTACCCTAGCAAAGGCAAGTGGGACCCGATTGCCTTTGTTTCTTATTGTGCTGATTCCGATAACAAGAAGTTAGCTAAAGAAGTGCAGAACGTAGAATGGCAACTGCTGTTCCATCATTGTGCGAGGCCTAAGTGAACAAAGTAAAAGCAGCTGTATTGACGGCTTATCAAAGTCCGTTGGAGATGCGTGAGTATCCGGCAATTCAAACTCTTGAAGCTGGGGAAGCGCTGGTACGAGTGGAAATGGCGGGCATATGCGGTACTGATGTCCATTTATGGAAAGGCGAACTAGCCGTTCCGCTGCCTATCGTATTAGGGCATGAAACGGTTGGCATCCTTGAAAAGCTAGGAGCCGGACTTGATAAAGACTGGCGGGGCGCGCCACTCAAAATAGGTCAGCGAGTAGCTTGGGGCAGTTCCCTTGTATGTGGGGAATGTTACTTCTGTCGAGTGAAACGGCAACCCACGCGCTGCATTGCTCGCAAAGCTTATGGCATTAGTTACTGTGCCGACCATGGTCCGCACCTGCGTGGAGGGTATGCCGAACAGATCCACTTACGGGCAGGTACAGCTATTTTCTGCTTACCCGATGATCTTTCCACAGAGGCGGTGATTGGTGCCGGCTGTGCGCTTTCCACCGCTGTGCATGGTTTAGAACGATGTCCAATGGAATGGGGCGATACAGTGGTTGTGCAAGGAACCGGGCCGGTGGGCCTGGCGGCGATTGCTGTTACCAAACAAGCGGGTGCATCAAAGATTGTTGCTATCGGCGCACCACCTCACCGGTTAGAGTTGGCGACGCAGTTCGGCGCAGATTATGTGATTAATGTTGATAGCATCACTGATCCACAATCCCGGCGCGACCTTGTTTTTGCTCAAACCGGACCCTATGGCGCAGACGTAGTAATAGAGTGTGTAGGTCACCCGGAAGCGGTCAATGAAGGAATGGAATTAGTGCGTGATGGTGGAAAATATCTAGTGTTGGGGCAATATGCCAATGCGGGAAACATCTCATTCAATCCGCACACGATTACTCGAAAGCAGTTGACGATGCAAGGCAGTTGGGGTTTTGAGCCTCGGCATGTGGATCGTGCTTTGCGGATGTTGGAAATTCCAATGTGGCGCGAGCGGTTTGCTTCGGAAGTAACTCATCGCTTTCCGCTGTCGCAGGCAAACGAAGCGATGGATACGGCGCGACTGCATAAGGCCGGCAAAACAGTGTTGATTCCCTAATTTCTTATGAAACTTTTTCTAGCCATATTCGGCTTGATCGGTATGAGTGGCATTGGGTATTTGATGATGCATCGCAACGCGCCTCCAGAGTTAACTTTCGCTGAAGTGAAAGTGGAAACCCTGGTGGATACGCTTGCCACGAATGGCAAAGTGGAGCCGGTGGAATGGGCCGCAGTACGGGCTGAGCGTGCCGGTAAACTGACGCGACTTTTTGTGGAGCGCGGGAAAGCTGTGCGGGCAGGTGCAACGATTGCCACGCAGGATGCGGCGGAATTTCAGCCGTTGATTGACTCGGCTGAGGCTCGCGCAAAACAGGCGCAGGCTGAACGCGAGGCTTTGGATAATAACGGGCGTCCAGCCGAATTGGCACAGGTGGATGGAGCGGTGCGCAAAGCCAAATTGGAGTTGGAAAACGCGCGGAAAGAATTATCCTCGTTGCAAAGGCTGGAGGCAAAAAACGCGGTGCCGCGGTATGAAGTGACCAAGGCGGCGGAAGCTGTGGCGGCACTTGAAAACGAGATCAAATCGCTGGAAGTGAGGCGCACGTCGTTCGGGTCGCTTCCATCGGAAAGAAAGGCGGCGGAAGCCCGGTTAGCTGAGGCGCGCGCGGCGATCAATCAGGTACGCCAGAAATATTCGCAAGGTGTTTTGACTTCGCCCATCAACGGGGTGGTTTATCAGTTGGACCCCAAGCAGGGAGCGTTTTTAAACCCTGGTGACTTAGTGGCCAACATTGGCCGGCTGGACAAACTGCGCGTGTCTGTCTACGTGGATGAACCGGAGTTGGGACGCGTTTCGATCGGCATGCCTGTGACCATTACATGGGACGCTGTTACCGGCAAACAATGGAAAGGTGCGGTGGACCGGCTACCGTTGCAAATTGTGCCGCTGCAATCGCGCCAAGTGGGCGAGGTGTTGGTGGGGATCGACAATCCTGATGCGGATCTAGTCCCTGGTTCCAATGTGAATGCGTTTATTCGTTCGCGTGTGGCGGAGAATGCATTGACTGTTCCTAAGGAGTGCATCCGGAAGGAAGGGGAAGTAAGTGGCGTTTATGTTTTTGAGGGCACTGTTATTAAGTGGCGGCCGGTGAAAGTTGGCGTATCGAACATTACCAGGGCACAGATTGTGGATGGTGTGAAGGCGAAGGATCGTGTGGTGATTGCCAGCGAAAAGGCTTTGAAAGACGGTATGGCGGCGGTCGCTGTGAATCCTAACTAGGGACGGGAGCGGCCTGCGAAATCCGGGACCTTGACGTTTCATGTGCCGTTTCTAAAGTTAACCCATCTTATGTTGCAGCTTCTTTTGTTCTTCCTTAGGCAGAGTTTGCCAACTGCGCAATTTCTTTGTACTGATCTGCTTGGGAAGTAAGGCTGCTAATTCGGCCTTCTTTCCCACAAATTCGGGCTTCTTGGCGAGGTTCGTCCATTCGTTGGGATCGTTGGTTTCGTCGTACAACTCTTCGCCATCGGGGTGCCTGGTGTAGCGCCAGCCTTCGGTGCGAACGGTGATGTGATCGGGCCCATAAGAAGTGATTCCGGCGGCGGCCCATGGGCGATTTGGGTCCTTCATCAAGGGCACGAGACTTTTGCCTTGGAGTGTGGAGTTCTTGGGCAATCCGCAAAGATCGATCAAGGTTGGATACATGTCGATGTATTCGACAACACGCTGAGTCTGGCTGCCTGGCTTAGTAACTCCCGGGGCTGCAATCACAAATGGGGTGCGGCAGGAACGTTCCCACAGGGTGAACTTTTGCCAATGATCTTTTTCGCCGAGATGCCAGCCATGATCGCCCCATAGCACAATGATGGTGTTGTCGCGGTAGGGGCTTTTATCAAGAGCATCGAGCACACGGCCGATGTTTGTATCGGTGTAGTTGATGCAAGCCAAATAGGCGGCGACTGCTTCCTGCCACTTACCGGCATCCTTGATGCGGCGGAAATTCGCCATGCGGTTGGGGCTGGTAGCGCTTTGGGGAACGTCGTCCAGATCATCTGCACGATAGGCAGGAAGTTCGGTTCGTTCCGGCGGAAACTTCGCGAAGTATTCTTTAGGAACGTTCCAGGGCAAGTGCGGTTTTCGAAAGCCGGGGGCCAGGAAAAAGGGCTTGTCGTGCTTTTGCTTAAGGAAATCAACGGCCCACATTGCAACTTTTGTATCGCTGGTTTTTTCGTCGGGCATATCGAGCGCATGCCAATCGAATTTGCCGGCCTTCTTTGCCCGCTTATCGGCGGGAGTGTCGTCATCGTCTTCCTCTTCATCGATGTGATATTCGTGAAAGCCACTGAAATCGGTTTGTTTCGAATGGTAGATCTTGCCACCGCCCGCTACGTGATAGCCGTTCTTCAGAAAATACTCGGGTAGAGTGACGGCATTGGGAGCGCCGTCGCGCCAAGTGTCGTCATTGAAATAGATGCTGGTGCTGCTGGGGCGCAGACCAGTGAGCAGGCTGGCGCGTGAGGGATTGCACATGGGCGCATTGCAGTAGGCGCGTTGGAAGGTGATGCCACGCTTTTCAATGCGGGTGATGTTTGGAGTGACGGTTTGCGGATGACCTCCGAAGCCGGCAACCCAATCGTTCATGTCGTCAACAGGGATGAAAAGGACATTTGGTTTACGCGTGGCGGCGATAGCGGTGGCGGCGATTGACACAAGAAATGCGCGCCGGGATAGTAACGAACTCATTCGACGATTGTCTCTTACTTGCCTGGGAATTGTCGACGTGAGTAAGTTCGTCAAGCCGGTGTTCCATAGAGGTTAGAATTTGAAGTTATCAGGCTGGCGAGAAAATTGGGTTCGTTTTTCAAACAGCATTGTTTGTATTTTCGGCCGGATTTGCAGGGACAGGGTTCATTTCGGCCAATTTTTGCATGGACCCTGACTGGGGGTTGAGTGACTGGCTGGTAGTAACTGGGTTCGTTTTGAAAAATAACTGTTTGCGTGGGGTTTGCAACCTTCAACTTATTGTATTCAGCGAGTAACTTGAGTAAGCTGCGTTCGGTACGCAGGCGGAAGACGATGATGCGGTCGATGGTTTTGGAGGTTGAGAGGAGAGGGTCGAGGCCATCGGTTAGGGCGAGATTGGCTTCGATTCCATTGACGCGCTGGAGGTTCCAGACGGCGAGTATGATTTGGTTGAAGAGAGTCTCTTCGACGGGGGCCAGGGGTGAGAGTCCTTTCGTGTAGGAATCGACGAGGGCGTCGAAATCCCGGTGATCGGATTCGGTAAGTAGGACGGCTTGTTTGGCGTAGAAGCCATGCTTGGTTGCGTTGGCGGCGGAGCGCACTTTACCTTGGGCGGTGGTGGGTCCGGTGGAATGTTGGGCGTTGGCGGTGTTGGCGGTGATTTGTGCTAGGGATGCCATGGTTTCTCCTGAGTGGATTGTCGCATGGGGTGTCTAGCTTATTGGGTTGGGTAGGGGGTAGGGGTGATGATAGGAAAGGGTTTATTTTTTTTGATGGGTTGTGACTTTTCCTGATTGCAAAAAACCAGGAAATTGCCTTTGTTCTGCAAATTCGGAATTCAAGGTTTAAGTGGGATGGACAGCTAAAAAAAAGGGCACCCCAATGGGTGCCCTTTTTAGTCAGATACGATTGGTGGTTAAAAATACAGCTTCAGTGCCACCTGCATGGAGCGAGGCAAGTTCAACAGATCGCCAGATCCCGTCAATTGTCCAAACTGGTTGCTCTGGAGTTGAAGGCTGCCGGTACCGAACCTCACACGATTGAAAGCGTTAAACGCTTCAGCGCGGAAATCGAGCCGAATCTGTTCCTTGATGGGGAACGTCTTTGCTATGGATATGTTCTCATTGTAGTTGCCGAATTGACGGAACTTGGGATTATATCGGGTCTGATTTCCGAATGTGTTCCCTGGCTGGGCCGGGAAGAAACTTTGCGGTTGCACGAACCGATCCACAAATGGATCAAACGAACTCCCCTTTGTTGGAGCACGCCATCCGTCATAGGTGGAAATGATCGGTCGTAGACCGCCACTGAATAGCGGCATAGAGTTGCTGGTGCCCAAGCCGAGCGGAACACCGCTTGCGTAGAATGCGGTTGCAGAAATGCGCCATCCACCAAGAACCAAGTTCGCCGCAGTGTTGTTGGCAAGGAAACGCTTGCCCTTGCCGAAGGGCAGATCGTACACCGTGCCCATCTTGAAGTTATGCGTCACATCGAATTGGCCAATGGACTTTTCAAGCCCACGATTGAAATGGTCCATAGCAGCACCGCCAACCCAGTAGCTGTCGGCGTCGGTCAGAAGCTTCGAGAAAACGTAGGAAGTCTGGAATTGCAGCCCTCCGGAATAGCGCTTCTCGAAGCGAATCATGGCCGCATGATACGTAGAGTGGCCGGAGTGGTCTCCGCCGCCGGAAGCTGTATCGATTGAGCTGTACTGTGGGTAAGGACGCAAAGCCTGACGAACCGTGGCCTGGGTGCCCCAACCGCCGGTGCCTCTCAGTCCGGGGGCTTCTCCAAAGGAAGGGTACGGAGCTCTGATGCCTGCGGCGACGGCTGCAGGAGAATCAAAGCGGGAGTTCAACAAGGTGGCCCCATACTGCGTCAGCAGCTTTGGATCCAGTTGGTTGTAGTTGAGCAGTCCTGCCTGGAGGCCAGAACCGAGCGAGGCATTATAGGACGTCTCCATCACCATCGTGGAAGACAATTGCCGCTGGATGGATAAATTCCAGGTGACGAAGGCCGGAGGCGTAGTAGCTTCGCTGCCCTGCCACCATGGCATTGCATCGCGGTTGGCAAAGCTAGGATTAATAAATGGCGGAGCCGACCATGCGGGCAGGCCGTTCTTCACTAGATAGGAAGGCACAATCCCGTTGCTGTTGTCTGGAAAATTTAACCCCAGCGTGAATCCGCGCTGATGGGTGGAGCCCGTAACTGTAGTAATGTTGCCGTAGCTTAAACCGGCCGAAGCGCGGATCACCGTCTTCTCTTTCAACGTGTAAGCCATGCCGAAACGTGGACCAAAAGCCTTGAAGTAGGAATCAGCCAACGAACGTGTTCCTTGTCGGCCTTCCCCTGTGCCGGCATAAATCAAAGCGCCTTTAATGCCACCGGCAAGCGGGTTGGCAAGCGTAGGATTGAAGTCGCTCCAGCTATCGTTTTCCCCAGTGGGGGGCAGCATGGTTTCCCAGCGAAGGCCAAGATTCAACATCAGGTTTGATCGCACGCGCCAGTCAGTTTGGACGAAACCAGCGTACGATGGCCATTGTTGGCCAATGTATCGTACGGTTTCCGCTACGCCGTCAGCGGCATAGCCAAGCAGCATTGAGGCGATCGGACTGCCTCCTGCCGTCGTGAAGTTGGGGTCCCCGGCGCGGCCCGTGTTCTTGAAGTCAAACGTCATACAGCCCGAAACGCACTGCCGTCCAAATCCGTTATAAAACTGGTACATCGCTTGTACGCCGATTTTGATTGTGTGCTTGCCCTTGATGATGGTCACGTCGTTGGCAAATTGTTTAATAAAGTTCTCGGAGCCATTGTTAGCACGGCCTCCCCACTGGCTGTAGCCGTTGGAGAAGTTCATGTTCACCAAGTTCTGGGAGCAATCGGCAACGTTAATAGCGCAAAACTTTGTCTTCCAATCAATGCCGCTGAGCACAGTTGCTTGCGGTGGATCGTGATTTTCCTTCCAGTTATTTCCGCCGCCGTAGAAGTGATTAAAGATGGTGGGCGAGATGTTCCAATCCCAACTGCCGCGGAAAACATCCGACGGGCGGCGAGTGTCGTTGTAGTTCACAAATAGGCCCGGCAAGTCTGCAGGACCGTTTGACCCCGGCTTCTCAAAGGAGCGATTATAGCCCCAATAGCCGGAAATACGGTGTTTGTCGTTAAATACGTGATCGCCCTTTACACTGAACTTGGTGTTGGGACGAACAACGCTGCCGCTAGTTACCAGGTAATTATTTTGGACGTAGCCCACCGTACCAGGAGCCGCGCCATTGTTCGGTACCGGTGTGGTGCCGCCACGGAAAACCCCAAGAGCCTTCACAATTTCAGGATCGAAAAGACTAGCCGGAATTTGATTGTTCGGGAACACCGAGCGGGTGACCGTTCCGGCTGCGTCTGTAGTCTGCGAAGTTGGGTTGTAAATCGGAATCGTAACCTTGGCCGCATCTACCCAATTACGGAAGTCGCCGGTGTACATTTCCGGCGTCGGTACAGTGCGCTGCGCACCAGTGGCACCTTCACGATTGCGGAAGGCTTCGTAGCTGACAAAGAAGAAGGTCTTGTTTTTGCCGTTATAGAGTTTTGGAATCACCACCGGGCCGCCTACCGAAAAGCCGAAATCGTGCTGCTTGTAAATGGGGCGCGCAATGCCACGAGCGTTGTTGAAGAAGTTGTTGGCGTCCAACGCATTATTGCGAAGGAACTCGTATGCGGTCCCATGCAGGCTGTTGGTGCCGGATTTGGATGCGAAGCTTATAATGCCGCCAGTCGCCTGGCCGAACTCTGCTTTGAAGCCGTTGGTGTCTACTGTGAATTCAGTGATCGCTTCAATGGAAGGAGCGTTCACCGCAACCCAACTCTGCGTCAGTGCGCGAGTTGTGTTGGCGGAAATGCCGTCGAGATTTGTGCCATAACCAGCAGCTTGTCCACCACCAAGGATGAACCCGTTATCGCCGCCGACATTCTTGGCTTCCGGTGTTAGTGCAGCCAGGTTGAAGGGGCTTCTCATCGTGCCGCCCACCACAAGCGGTAATTCATCCACCAGCTTGTTGTTCATGGTGACGCTCGATTTGGAGTTTTCCGTGGATAGCGAAAGTGCGTTGGCGGAAACTTCAATCGCCGTAACAGATGTGCCTACTTCCAGCGAGACATCAGCACGAACCGTAGCTGAGGCGTTGACTTCAAGGCCGATGATGCTGGCCGGGCGGAAGCCCGCTTTTTCAACACGAACTGTATAAATGCCCACTTGGAGTTGCGGGACTGTGTATTCCCCGTTGGCACTGGTTGGGGCGGTTGAACTTACGCCAGTTTGAGTATTGGTCAGAACGACTTTGGCAGTAGGAACAACGGCGCCAGAGGCGTCGCGGACAATTCCTGTAATTGTGCCGCGTTCCGATTGAGCGAACATAGCAGACGTGCAAAATAAGAAGCAAAGCGCCACTTGGCGCATTAGTTTAGACATGTTTTTAACCCTCGAATTCTTGGTATCGTTCCACGATCAGTTTGCAGAACCGGATACAGACTCAGACAATGCTATCAACACTATCACAATCACAACCAATAACGTATGACCTAGTCTTGTCTCATGCAAGAAGAGCCTGGAGCGGAGGTCGATTCTCACACAAAAGGAGCCTGAAGGGGCAAAGGTGTCGGAAGCTGGGGATTGATCATCAGCATGAAAGGTGGAGAGAAGCTAAGCCTGGAGAAAATCCAGGCGCTGCTGGAAGCAACGATAGAAGTACGGTTTACGGGTCACAGCCGGAAGGAAAAGTATGAGTGGATAGAGGCGACATTGAATGAGCATGGTTACCGGAAGCAGAGCCGGAAAGGAAAAGGAGTGCTGCGAGAGTATATCGAAAAGATGACTGGGCTGAGCCGATCACAAGTAACACGGTTGATTAGCCGACACAGCCCATGCGGAGAAGTAAGAGAAACAGTCTACCGAAGAAATCGGTTTGCGAGGACTTACAAGGGAGCGGATATCGAGTTACTGGCGGAGGTGGATGAAGCGCACGAAACAATGAATGGAGCAGCCACGAAAAAAATCCTGGAGCGGGAGGTGACCGAATACGGGCAAGCGAAGTATAAACAACTAGCGGGCATCTCTGTGGCCCACCTATACCGGCTGCGTAAAAGTAGAACGTACCGTCAACGTAGAGTGAACCTGACGAAGACAAAACCGGTTACGATTGCCATTGGCCAGCGCCGTTGCCCGGAGCCGAACGGACGTCCAGGATACTTACGAGTGGACACTGTGCATCAAGGGGATTTGGACGGAGTGAAGGGTATTTACCACATCAATGCGGTGGACGAAGTAACGCAGTGGGAAGTGGTGGTGTGTGTGCCACGAATATCGGAAGCATATGTGAAACCGGCCATAACAGGGCTATTGGCGCAGTTCCCATTTAAGATCCACGGCTTTCATTCCGACAATGGAAGTGAGTTCATCAACTATGGAATTGACGAATTACTAAAGAAGCTATTGATTGAACAGACCAAGAGCCGTCCCAGGAGATCCAACGACAACGGATTGGTGGAGTCCAAGAACGGAGCCGTGATTCGAAAACACATGGGCTACATCTACATCGAGGCAGACAACGCCCCCAAGGTAGAGCAATTTTATAAGGAGCACTTCAACAGCTACCTCAACTTCCATCGACCGTGCGGGCAGGTGGAAATCATTACAGACAACAAAGGAAGACAAAGGCGAGTGTACCCCAATTATGCGACGCCATGGGAGGTCTTGAGTAAGTTAGACAAAGCAAGTAAGTATCTCAAAGCTGGAGTAACATTGAGTTCGCTGGACCAGATTTCTAAATCGCTAAGCGACACGGATTCGGCACGTAAGATGCAGGATGCCAAACGAAAACTATTTCTTGGCTTCCAACCGGCGAGGCGAACCGCATGAGGCAAACTGCGAAGACGGCCGTGGAAATGACGGGCAGTGGAAAGCGAGGAAAACCAAAAGCAGGTTTTCCATCTCTTCCCACTGCCCTTGGAAATCGCGCGACGCGATTCCCACATTTCCACCGCCGCGACTGCGGTTGTGTCTTTACTACTATCCAAACAACAAAAAAACAAAACAACAAAGGAGCCCGGCCTAAAGGCCGATCTCCAGGCTCATCCTTCGATGAGAATATGCTATCGCTACTTTGCGCGAGCCCAGTAGATCGAAAGACCCGGGTTTGTATGTTCGAAGAGAACGGGGGGAGGCTACGTGAGACGCTTTCTTAGCACCGGCGCGGCCACTCGGGATAAAAAGTGGTCGTACCCGCAAGACAAAGCGACTGCCTCGCTGGCGACCGGTTATTCGTTTTGTAATTAGATACCGCGCGGACTTTTCTATGGGAAGCACGTTGGCCAACGGTTTGTTCTTCCTGTGAGTAGAGTACCGCGAGGGTGGGGGATTTCGAACAAGGGTTTTTTGGAAGGTGTTGATAGTGGGGCGATTA
>JAYTTF010000064.1:0-8418 GCA_043745195.1 Bryobacterales bacterium
ACGACCTCAATGCCACGCAGACCGTGTTTCCTGGCACCACGCTCACTCTGGTCTTCAAACTCGGGTCATCTTGACTTCACCCAGATCAGGAGGTCTGAGGTTAGAAATGTTCCAATTGCTACACTTATTTTCTAACAGACACTAAGCAACCAAACACCAACATTGCGCGATGTGATCCGCAGCCGCGTGCAACAGGAAGTGGAGCGCTACCCGTTTTCTGCCCGACATATTCCAAGGACTTGTGCAACCCGAAGAATCCGAGCAGATCCTCAACGGGTTCCGGATGAAGACAAGAAAACCACTCATATGGGAAAAGCAGTTTCGCCCCGCCTGCTCCTGGCAAAAACGGCCTTTACAGGATTTCTACTTCCTGCAGAGTGATCAAGCCTTCCGGCAACAAAGCTTTCAGTTCGTTCAAGATAGGGCGGATGCGAGTTTCGTCGTCTATCGCAGTGATCACAATCGGCCTGTCATCAGAGATCCCAAATAGGCGCTTCTTGTGCATCTTTCCGTGCCTACCGTAACCCATCAACGCGCGCGTGACAGTAGTCCCCGCAATCTCAAAGTGGAGTAATCTTCTGACAATGTCCTCATAAAGTTTAACATCACCAATCCGATCCTCTTCGTTCAAATAGATAGTCAATTGCAGCTTTTTCATCGAGTGATCTCCTCCTTCTGAGATTTATCCGGCACGGCTAAAGCGTACATGCTGGGCAAGGCCAGCAGGGTGAGAAATAATGTGGAGAGCAGTCCCCCTACTACAACAGTTGCCAGGGGCCGTTGCACATCTGAACCTATGCCGCTGGCCCGCGCGGCTGGCACCATACCGAGTAGCGCCACCACAACCATCAGCAGCACTGGCCGCAACTGCCCCAGTGCGCCCTGAATGATCGCATCACGCACGGGCAAACCAGGTTCCGCTATCCGCACACGATTGATCTCGGCGATCACCAACACGCCGCTCATCACAGCAACTCCGAAAAGGCTGATGAAGCCTACGGCGGCCGAGACGCTTAAATTGATGTGCCTTATGTACAGGAACAGGACTCCGCCGACTAACGAAAAGGGTACATTCATCATCACAAGTCCGGCATATTTCGTCGACCCGAACATGAAGAATAGCAAAACAAAGATGATGGCGATGGTAATAGGCAGGATCACGGTAAGCCGCTTTTTTGCCCGTTGCAGATTTTCGAACTGCCCACCCCAGGCAACCTCGTATCCAACCGGCAGCTGTATCTCCGCGTCGAAACGTTTCTGCGCGTCGGAAACGAAACTACCTTGATCGCGACCGCGGATGTTGGTGCGCACGGTTATCTGGCGTTGATTCTCGCGGCGGGCGATGATGCTAGCTCCGTCGACCACTTTTATCTCAGCCAGTTGCGACAAGGGTACGCGACCGCCATCGCGGGTAGGCACAAGGATGTTGCCGATGGCGGCAATGCTGGTTCTCGCTTCTTGGAGATAACGCACCGTGATGTTAAATCGCCTCTCTCCTTCAAACATGGTTCCCGAGGAGCGGCCGCCAATGGCCATTTCTATCACGTCTTGCACGTCGCGGACGTTAATGCCGTATCTTGCCACGGCTTGCCTGTCAACGCGAATACGGAGTTGCGCTTGGTCGGCTTCCTGTTCAATGGCGAAGTCCGCCGCGCCGGGCACGTTACCGATCATGGATAGTATTTTTTCGGCCTGTCCGCGTAGCACTCCGAGGTTCGGCCCACGGATAATGACGGCTAAGTCTGCGGCAGAACCGGTTACGGCCTCAGTGACGTTGTCCACAATAGGTTGCGTGAAGCTGAACGCGGCGCCAGGGATTTGTTCATTCAATTTTCGGCTTAGCTCCTCGACCAATTTCGCCTTGTTCATGTCCGCCGGCCAAGTGTCATACGGATTCAGCGCCAGGAAGAATTCGTTGCGGTTCGGTCCGTAAGGATCAGTACCGGAATCGTTGCGGCCGCTTTGCGAGGAGACCAGATGCACTTCGGGATATTGAGCGGCAATCGTTCGAATCCGGCTCGCAATTTCCGCCGACTTATCGAGCGAAATTCCCGGAGCCAGCACCGCTCGAATCCAAATTACTCCCTCATCCAGATTCGGAAGGAACTCGATACCCAAGGCCCCCGCCAACGCAAATGCGCTGACGACAATAGCCGCCGAAGCCCCGAAGGTAATCATTGGCCGGCGCAATACGATTTTCAAAACACTTTCATAATGTTTCGCCAACCAGGGAAGAATTGGATTTACCCAGCTCTTGGAGCCGTTGCGGAAGAGGTAGGTTGCCAGTACCGGTATCACAGTTAGCGCCAATAACATCGAGCCTAACAAGGCGTAACTCACGGTAAATGCCATCGGAGTGAACAGTTTCCGCTCTACCCGCTCTAGGGTGAAAAGCGGAATATAGGCGGAGATTATGATCAGTAGCGAAAAGAAGATGGGGCGTTCTACCTCCATCGCAGCGTCCCGGACAGCCGCCAGGACACCGCCTTCGGCAGCAAATTCCGGACGATGCTCCCGCAAATGCAATGTGTGCAGTACGTGTTCCACCATCACCAGGGAAGCATCTACGATGATTCCGAAATCAAGTGCGCCCAAGCTCAGCAAGTTTGCCGGAATGCCCGACAAATGCATACAGAGGAACGCGAACAGCAGGGAGAGCGGAATGGTAATCGCGGTCAACAAAGCGGCCCGTACGCTGCCCAAAAAAAAGAACAATACCACGACGACGATCAGCAGACCTTCCAATAAAGTATGGGATACCGTATGCAACGTGTTGTTAACCAAGTCCGTGCGGTCATAGATCGGCGCGAGCGTGACTCCCTTCGGAAGGCGGTTTCCGTTCAGGTCGTCCACAGCCTGTTTGATTGACTTCAACACTTCCGATGGGTTCTCTCCCCGGCGCATCAAGACGATGCCCTCAACTCCCCCCGATTGATTTCCGACGCCGAAGATTCCCGTTCGCGGCTCAGGAGTGATTGCCACCCTTCCAATATCTTTCACGAATACCGGCACGCCTTTGACTGCGGTTATCACGATATTTTCGATATCTTCCGGATTCTGAATCAGACCAACGCCGCGAATGACCATGGACTGCTGCTTATTGTCGAGCATCGCGCCGCCCGCATTGCTGTTGTTTGCCTTTATTGCATCAGCAATTTGTGCAATCGACAGGCCATATTTAGACAAGGACATGGGATTGACCTGAATCTCGTACTGTTTGATCAAGCCCCCAAAAGGTGTGACGTCCGCAACTCCCGGCACCTGCAGAAAACGCGGTTCCACAACCCAATCCTCAAGCTCACGAAGCTTCATCGAATCCAGGCCACCGCCTGAAAGCGTGTAGCGGTACAATTCTCCAATTGGAGTGGACAACGGCCCTAACGCGGGTGTGACCCCGTCGGGGAGCGTTGCATCCCGAAGTTTTTCAAGCACCACTTGACGCGCAAAGTAGTCGTCCGTTCCGTAATCGAAAGTTATTTCCACTACCGACAGCCCGAAAATTGTGCGGGAACGCCGGGCTATCACGTTGGGAGCGCTGTTGAGCGCTCGCTCAATTGGAACCGTCACCTGCTGTTCAATTTCTTCAGCGGCGCGGCCAGGATATTGTGTGATCACCACTACCTGCGTATCAGAGATATCCGGATACGCTTCAATTTTCAACTGAAGGAAAGCCCAGAGCCCGGCGCCGATCAAAGTCAGCGCAGTAATAATCGTGATGAAGCGCTGTCGGAGTGCGAATCGTAGGAGTTGCGCAATCATCTAGTTCGCCACCAGAAGCATCACACCGTCAACCACAATGCGATCAGAGGCGTTCAACCCTTCGAGGATGGCGATACGATCGCCCACTTGTACGCCGGTTGTGACCGCGACCCGCTCAAAAACCCCTTTCTTAATCTCGCGCCAAACCATACTTTTACCAGCGGTAGCAATGACCGCGACCTCAGGCACGGTTGGCCGCGATTCGGACCGCTCGGCAAGTTGTACATTGCCGAACATTTCCGGCTTGAAGCGACTGTTGGGATTCGATAATTCCGCCCTCACTTGCACGGTGCGACTTTGAGGATTCACGGTGTCGCCAATGAGCGCCACCCGACCGCGAAAGGTCTCACCTGGATATGCCGAAAGTTCGATAGTTACAGGCTCACCGGTTCGGATAAAACGGATCGAGGTCTCTGGCACATCGGAGGTGACCCAGACCGAACTGAGATCGGCAATGGTCATCAAAGGGGCGCTCAGGTCATTGCGAAATTCCCCATTCACCACGGATAGTTCCAAGACTTTCCCAGGAATTGGAGCCTTTATCGTCATTCGTTGGCCGTATTTTCCCCCCTCAATTCCGAGAATCTGAAGACGGCGCCGCGCTTGTTCGATTGTGGCTTGATTTTGCTCCACCGCAGTCTGGGCTTGCACAAGCATCGCCTCGGCGTTGAACACCTCTTTTTGCGGGTTCGCTCCGTGTTCGTAAAGATCCTTCACGCGGTCCAGATCCCTCTGCGCTTTCGCCACCGCGGACTTTGCTTGGGTGACGCTGGCCTGTGCCTGTTGATAACCGGAGACGGCGGCGTCAAGATCGGCGCTTTCCAAGGTGAAAAGCGGTTGTCCTTCGCGAACGAAATCCCCTATTTTAACGAAAACTGTAATGACATGCCCCGTGACAGGGAGTACGACGTGAGAAAGCCGATTGGCGTTGGCCTCCACCTTCCCAGGGGCTGTCACGTTGCCCACCGGCACCACCGTCACCTGGACGGCTTCGCTACGGATTTGGGCCAGTTTAGGAGAGTCAGCTGGAAAAATTGCTTGGCCTGGCGAAGCCTGAGGGGAGTTCGGCGCGGTTCGGCTTTTTTCCTCCTGCTTCTTTTCACCGCAACCAGTCAAGGCAATACAACCGATCAGAGCGATGTTAACCAATGTGGTTGGAGCAATTGTATTCCTGTGAAATTTTCCCATTTTTCCCTGCATTTATGTTGTTCTCAAAATCAATTGCCGCTGACGGTTGCGCCGGAAACCGTGTCGATCAGATAAAGGCTGCGAGCATAGCTGGCGCGGGCATCGTTGAACGTTTGTGTCGCGTCGTTGAAAGCCCGTTGGGCATCTAAGAATTCAACCAGGCTTGCTTCGCCCAACCGGTATGAGTATTCGGTAATATCACGAACGCTTTTGGCCTTCACCAAAATGTCGGTCTCTACGTTGGTCAGTAGTTGGCGCGAGACTGTGTACTGCCGCAAAGCTTGTTCCACTTCGGCCGCGATGGACGCCTCCAGCGCTTCTTTCTGCGCGCCAGCCTGACTGATTTCCCGCTTGGCGCGCAGGATCTCGCCCTGGTTCTTGTTGAAGACAGGTAACGGCATGCTGAAATAAAGACCGACGGAACTGCCGCCAATACCCCATGCCCTTTGATGGGTGACCTCGGCCCCGATGGTGTAATCAACCTTACCGTTAGCCAATTGCAATCGCAAATCAGCTTGCGAGCGTACTTGTGCTTGTTGACCCACCAAGTAATCGGGGCGGAAGGTTAAAGCGCGTTTGCCGATTTCCTCAGGCGTACCGGTGATGTCATCCCGACGAAGTTCGCCAACCGCGTCGAAGCCAGGAAACCTTAACTTGCGTCCCAGCAATAATTGCAAGCGCGTACGGGCTTGGTCGAGTTGCAATTGCGCTTGTTGTACAGAGACGCGGTATTGAAATGCGGCCACTCGCGAACGATCCAATTCCACTTGCGCGAGGTCGCCGGCCTTCAACCTGGATTCATTGATGCCAACCAAGCGTTCCAGGCTTTGCAGATTTCCCTGTGCCAAGGCAAGATTGTTCTTGGCCTGTTGAATATCAACAAACGCAGTTTGCACCGCGAAGATCACTTGGCGCATGGCTTCCCGCACGCCGAGTTCCGCCAGGGACTTCAATTCCTTGGCCAGCGTAATTCGTTCCTCGCGTTTGTGGCCGCGTTCCATGGGAAGGTCGGTATGGATGTTGAGCTGGTTAGGGCCCAGAGGGGTATCTGGCGAATAGTTGGCGCCGAGCAGGTTGAGGGTCTGGCCGGAAACGGTAAGAACGGGATTCGGCCGTAGGCGCGCCGTGATTTCGCGCGCCTCAGCTACACTTACGTTTAAGCGCTGGGCGACCAGATCCAGGTTCTTGGCGATGGCTTCCTGAATGGCCTGATCGAGCGTGACCGCGGCCTGATCCGTTGGGCTTTGAGCTTCCAAAAAAGCTGCGATAATCACACCGGTCAGAATCATCCTGGTTAGCACAGGTTCTAGTATGGCCGAAATTCTCTGTAATGGCTCTCACCCCGCCATGGGGGTTTTTCTCTTGGTTTAGGGACCGTGTCTCCCCTTCCGAGGGGAGTTTTGTCCCCTGTAGAAGGGATAGCAATGGTCTTCAGATTGAGCTGCGGAAGCGGAACTCCCCGATAGGACTAGGATTCCCTCACCCCGACAAGGGATGCCCAGAAAAGGCTGACACTGCGATGATGGGAAATAGCCGAATCTTGCAGGAGCTAACACGAATCCATGGATCCACAAAAATCCGCCAATTCGCATCTCGACTTAGTGGTCGATCCGCCAATTCCAAGAAAGCGGGTTTTATACATATCCCTTCTAGGTTTCGGATTGTTGGTGGGATTGGTTTCACTGGCGGGCTATTTGGGATATTCGGGTTCCGACCGGATTCAAGACGCCGCGCAAGCTTTGGTCCGTGAAAACGTCCTTCAAAGTGACCGGGGCGCGGAGCTTGAGGCGAAAATAGTGAATGAGACCCAGCTAATGATCGATCGGTTGGGTTGGGTTCTAGGGCTTTGTTTTGTTTTCGCGGTTGGCACTGCCGCGCTGACGGCGTGGATCCTTCATCGGGCGTTTAAAAATTTGCAATGGCAAGCGGCGGAATTGGCCCACGTTTCCTGGCATATGATTGACGGTCACGAAAAAATGGCTCGCCGCTTTTCGCACGAGATGCATGATGAATTGGGGCAGTCATTGAGTGGTTTACGCCGCATGCTAAGCATTGTGCCCGATTCGGGTTTCGGCGCCATTCGGCAGGAGTCAATCGGCATTGTAGATGAAGTGTTGCAGGATGTGCGGAAATTGTCCCAAGCGTTGCGTCCCGTGATTCTGGATGATTTTGGTTTGGATTCCGGACTACGATGGCTTTGCGAACGCTTCACGCAAAGGACACAGATTCCCGTGGAGTACTCATGCAATTCGACGGGCCGCTTTGGAGAAGCCCTGGAGACTCACTATTTTCGAATTACGCAGGAAGCGCTGACGAACATCGCGCGGCATTCGGGGGCCACTTCGGCTTCAGTGAAACTTTCCGTGATGGACGATCTGGTTTACTTGACCATCACCGATAATGGTGTCGGGCTTAAATCAAACTCAGTGCAAAGGTCCCCCAGCTTAGGTATGGTGGGGATGCGGGCGCGGGCGCGGCAGTTGGAGGGCGACCTGCAAGTTGAGAACCTCCCAGAGGGTGGGCTGCGTATCCAAGTGGAAGCGCCGCTACGGCAAATGGAACAAGATGCTAAACAGGAAAATCCAAGTTTTGTTGGCTGACGATCACGCAATCTTGCGCAAGGGCATCCGCATGTTGATCGACTCGCAGGCAGACATGGAAGTGGTGGGCGAAGCGAAGACCGGCCGGGAAGCAATCGAGGAGGCGCGTCGCCTGAAACCCGACATTGTGGTGATGGACATCTCCATGCCCGAGTTGAATGGCATTGAAGCCACGCGGCAGATCGGCGAATCGTTGCCCCAGACGAGAGTCGTCGCCCTAAGCATGCATAAGGATTCCGTTTATGTACGTGAGATTCTGCGCGCCGGCGCTCGTGGGTATCTCGTTAAGGATTCAGAAGACGACGATTTATTGCGGGCCATTCGGTCGGTCCACCGTGGCGAAGCCTTCTTGAGTCCTTCAATCTCCGACGCCATTCTTGTGGATTACCGCCGCTTTGTCTCGAATCCGATTGACCTATTGACCAGCAGGGAGCGTGAGATCCTGGCGATGATTGCAGAAGGCAAATCGAACAAGGACATAGCCAATGCGCTTAACCTGAGCGTATATACGGTTGAATCTCACCGCGGTAGTTTGATGGAAAAGCTGAATCTTCACAATACGGGGGATATTGTCCGTTTTGGGATTCGGAACGGTCTGGCGAATTAGGTCTTCGCCCGCCTATTGAAATAATTCGGGGCTGTTGGAATTCGGCAACCCGACGACTACCGTCCGCGCCTTGTCCAATCTGCGTTGTTGTTCGACGCTAAGTCTAAGTGATTTTACTTTCCAGTTCCCTCAGTACGAAAGTCGATGGATTGATCTATTTAAGCTAACTGGGTATGCACTTGACTCAGGTAGGCACTACATATTGTTGAGCGCCACAGTGAACGCCCGGTTCAGGTGCGCGAGAAAGTGTCAAAGCCGAGCCAC
>JAYTTF010000065.1:0-30217 GCA_043745195.1 Bryobacterales bacterium
CTTAAACCCAATAAGTTTCACGGTGAATGGAACTACGTCATCTCGCCGACCGCACCCAGAGGCTAGGTTGCTACCTTTATTTGTTTACGCTGCCTTACCTTTCCATTGGTGGATTCCATCATGATTTAGTAGCTACGCATGTGGCTCTGTTGCGTGCTGGAATTTGGGTTGTGGAGGGGCTTTACCTGGGTGAAGTTGCTGCGGGAAATTATGAGATGATCTGTTTGCCGATGAAGCTGCGCGGTGCGGACGGGGCACCGGCGCGGGTTTTGTTGCGTTGCTGAAGTGGCCAAATGGAGATTACTGGTCGATGCGTTTTGTTTCGATAGAACCACTGGCTTCCCAGACGTCTACTACTGCTGGACAGATTAGTGACCACCGTCATAGCGATGATCGCAAGCCGCGCATCTGGAAACCGCTTCGAGCGCCCAATAGACGTGGGTAACAGTTTTCGAACCGTCCCGGTTGAACGCTTCGTACGTCGAACTGCGTCCATTTTTCGACTGGCTCATCAAGCTGCCCCAGCTATTTGGATCATCGGAGCCCTCCTCGGCGGCGGCCGATGGCTTGGTTACCGACGGTGTGGACAAGGTGGTTGTGCTGTCAAGGTGACCGTAGATGATGTTCAATTCATCGAAGTCGTGGGCGTTGGGATGCAAACTGAGGGTGCTTTTGGCGTTGACGCCAGTGTTTGAGAAATAATCCATGCAGGTATTCTGCGAACTGCCATCGGTCGATTGGTGGTCCAGCCCGAAGGTGTGGGCGATTTCCTGGCACATCACGTGCTGCTTTTCATTAGGGTTATTGTAGGTGCTGGTGTTGAAGTAGGTGTCGTTCATCTTGGCCGAACCCTGAGTGATGTGGACTCCTCCCGTGATAGAGATTGTCGCCAGGCCGAGCCAGCCGTTGTTGCCGTAAGTGGAGTTGCATACTTGGGTGGTGCCGGAAACCATGGAGCATCGTCTGTTGGACTGGCCAGCCACCACAGCGGTTAGCAGCGGCGTGGTTGCTGCACCAAAGCTAGTCGGACTGTTCCAATCGGAAGAAGCTAGGCTAAGCTGCGATTGCCAGCCGCTGGAAAGGTTGTTTCCAAGCTTCAGGGTGGACGGTTTAGTGGTGAGCGCCCAGTGGTAACCGCCCCAAGAGTTTGAGGCCGATGCGACACTCACCAGCCCGCCCAGTGCAAGCAGGGAGGCAGCAAAAACAATCGATTGGCGTTGATTCAGAAAAATCATAGGTGGACTCCTCAACCGGCAGGCTTTATCTTAGAAAGTCTGACGCGCCACCGGTTTCTCAGTTGAGTATATACTGGGCGGGCATCCATTTCATCAACCCTAAGTCCTATTACATCCACTAAAAAACCTTAATCCCTCTGTGAAAACAACCTCTCTAGTCAGACATTACTGGTCAAGGCGTTTTGTCTCGATGGAACCACTGACTTCCCAGGCGGCTATTACGGATCCATCGGGCAGTGCTAATAGATTTACGAATGCACCTTCTGCGGTTAGTTGGACGGGAGCCTTTGCATTGGGGGACATGAGTTGAATTCCGCCGTCCTTGGTCCACGCGACAAATGTGCCGAGCTTGCTTTTCACCATGGCAACGTCCTTACCGGTTCCAACCAGCTTTTCGGGTTTGCCGGGTTCGGCGAGAAACACATCGCTATCTCTGCGCCACGCTGAAGTGACTTGACCGTTCTCCACACTCATACTGCCGCCATCCATTGGACAGGCGTTCAGTTTCCAAGTGCCATCGCCAAGTTTTTTCGCTGGTTCGAACTTTGATCCGTCAGCGGAACTTGTGACGTAGAGATCGCGAAAGCCGTCAATCACGTTTCGCCACATTACATAGATGCGCCCCTTTTCATCGGACGAAAGGGAAGGTGCGCAGCATTGGCAAATGGTGCCGGCTGGTGAAGAATAAACCATCACATTCTTTGACCACGTGCGACCGCTATCCATGGAGCGTGAACCGTAAAGTTTAGTGCCTTCGGAGCGCAGGTCAAGCCAGGTGGCGAATAGGTTACCTTTGGAGTCGCCCGTCATGGCGTGTAAACCTTCGCGGGCGGCTCCGGGCACGTCGTTAATCAGGCTGGTGGATGTCCACGTTTTTCCCTGGTCAATGGAGCGCCATGCGCGTAAGTTACCTGCTTCAGGAAGACCGTGGGCATGAGTTCCGGTGCCAACTTTTTCGCCAATGACGGCGCTGATGACCATTGCATCCTTTAATATCACCAACCGTGGTCCGCGATGGCGGCCAAGGGCGAGAGCACCGACTTCAGCAACTTTCACGGGGGGCAGGAAGGTGCGTCCCTGATCTGGCGAGGACGTGAAATAAATAAAAGCACCGGCACCGAAGGCCATGGCCACTTGTTGATTTCGAACCGCGAGTTGTGGCTGGCGCGAGGGAAGAGTGACAGCTTCGGGTTGAATACGAGCGGCCATTAAGAACAGTACAGGTAGCAACATAATTTTCTCCAATCAGTATCTAAAGCGTAGCGCAAATTGCAGGGAGCGGGGGTCATTGACAGACGTGATCTGCCCGAAGGTGGCCGAGGGAGCTGTGGGATAAACACCAGTGCCGAATGCGCCATTGCGGGTGAGATTGTTGCGGTGGTTGAGAGAATTGAAAGCCTCGGCAATGGCTTCCATACGAACTCTTTCGCCAAGCGGGAAGAGGCGGCTGGCACGAATGCTGAGGGTGAACAGATCGTTCCCGATTCCTGTATTGCGTTCAATGAATGCTCCGTTTAGAGTAGCGCGTGCAGCAGTGCCTTGAATGGTATTGGCACCGGTAGTGATATTCAAGGGCAATGGGGAATAGTATTGCAGCATGGTGCCCAGTTGGAAGCCGTTGGTGATGCGCTGCCGGGGTGTATTGGCGCGGCTTAATGAAGTGTGGGCATTGCCGTTGAAAACAAGGCGATGGCGTTGATCATCGTCAGAGCGGCCGTAATCCAGCCAAATATTTTTAGGATCCATAGGACCGCTGAAGAAAGCTTCGCCAACGTTGTTCAGCGATTTTGAGTAGGCGTATGAGATACGGTAATTTCCCCAGCGGACTGGCCGCTGGACGAAGGAGATGTGGAGGCCATCGTAGACAGAATCGGCCAATGCGGTGTATTGGCTATTGTTGGCAAATGCCGGGTTGGGTCGGCAACCGTTGTTGGTGCCCACGGCGGCGCAGGTGGGAACATTTTGATTGACGGACATAATTAAGTGCAGTCCGCGCAAATGTTGGTAGCCAACGCTGATGGTGCTTTGGGTGGATAACTGATGTTCAATTTCCACGCTGCCCTGTTCTGAATAGGCATTCTGCAGGTTGCGATTCATGGTGGTGAAATTCACCAGTGCACCGGTGGGTGTGACGGTAAGAATGTTGGGGAACACCGGAGCGCCGGCTTGGGTTGGACTAAGACTAATGTTCACTTGGCTGGTATTTGTGATTTCAGTAGTATTGCCGCTGGAAAGCAAGGCGTTGGCTACGGCACGGAGAGGAACGCGATCGTAGAACAATCCGAAGCTGCCGCGGATGACTGTGCGGCGGGAGGCAAAGGGCGTCCAGGCGAAACCGGCGCGGGGCGAAATGTTGTTGCGATCGGTATTGATGCCTTTGATAAATTGCAGATCGTATCGGAGCCCCATGTTCAGTGTGAAGTGTGGAGTAACCTTCCATTCGTCCTGCGCGTAGAAACCGATATTTGGATTGGTTTGGGGCACGACAATGTTTCCGAAGGTTTGTGTGTAACCAAGAGCATTATAGGTACCGGTGAGGAAATTCGCTAATGATGAGAATGCGTAGGCGCCCTTGTTAGAACGGGGAAATGTGATGGAAAGATCGTTATAGAGATAGTCGAAGCCGGCACGCAATCCATGGGCACCTGCCTGATAGGAAACGTTGTCTACAATTTCGTAAAGCTTGTTGGTACGAAGCGCTGGGGAACCGGATAGCCGACCAAATGACGCCACTCCGGCGATGCTTACAGACGGGCCGACTAAATCGGTGGGTGAGGCATCGAGGTTGCTGTAGGTGAATTGTCCGCGCGTTTCATTGACCAGCCTTGAAGAGAAGGACACGACGTTGCTGAGGGCGATGGTTTGATCGGTATTATCGAGCCCTGCAGAGGCAGAAGCCGCGTTCAAAGCGCCTGCACCACGCGAGTTGCGGCTGTGAACATCGTAGGCGCTGTAGCGTGCGCTGAATTGGTCATTCGCACTGAACTGATGATCAAGCTTGGCGAGCACGGTGGTGTTGTGGACTGGGTTTGAATAGAGGCCGGTGGAAATTTGTGCACCTTTATAGCCAGTTGCAGCAAGACGATTATTGATGGCGGCGACACTGGCAGGAGCGATGGTGATGAGGCCGCTTTGGTTTAGCTGACGCTGTTCGAAATTTCCAAAAAGAAACGTGCGGTCCTTCTTAATGGGGCCGCCAAGGCTGGCACCGTATTGGGCTTGCGTGAGGGGCAACTTAGTGTTGGAAAGCGGATTGGCTGTGTTGAAGCGTTGATTGCGGAAATAGCCGTAAAGATCGCCCTGTAAGGCGTTAGTGCCGCTTTTGGTGACCATGTTGATGTAGCCGCCAAGAGCTCTGCCGAATTCGGCCTGGCCACCGGAGGTGACCACTTGGAATTCGTTCACAACATCCAGTCCGTAAAAAATGCCGCTGAGTCCCGCAGCGTCATCATTGGCGGAGAGTCCGTCGACGATGAAACTGTTGGAGAGATTGCGCTGGCTGCCGACGGAAATTCCCTGCCCTGGGACGGCTGAAGTTTCGGCGAAGAGCTGATTGCTGGCAGTGTTGGTTGGCGAAACACCAGGGACGAGAAGAGCCAGATCCAGGAAGCTGCGTCCGTTGAGGGGCAGGCTTCGTACCTCGGCTTGCGAGACGTTGCCGGCAATTTGGCTGCGGGCGGTTTCAAGAAGTGCGGTTTGGCCATCGACAATTAAGTTGGTCTCATTGGAAACCAGGCCCAGAGTGATGGGAAGTTCAAATGCACCGCCAATGGTCAAAATTATGGAACGAAGTGTATCAGCGAAACCTTGTTGTTGGACTTTGATTTCCACGCGGCCGATTTTCAGATAGGGGAAACGGAAGCGGCCTTCGGAATCGGTTTTAGCGGTTGTGGTTTGGTTGGTGTCCAGTTGACGGACGGTGACCTGAGCGTCCTGCACGACGGCACCACTGGGGTCTGTTACGCGGCCACTGATGCTGGAAAAGTGGATGGATTCCTGGGCTGAGATAGAAGAAATTACAACAAAGAATAACGCAAGACATCTTGCGTGGGGCAATTGAAACATACACAGCTCCTGAGAGTTTTCTTAATTTGGTTTATGAAGGGCAAGCGGCCGCAGTTAAAGAAAGTTAAGAAACGATGGAAGGAGGTCCGCGCTTTTGCGAGGAGCGGCTGAAGGAAATTCGGAATTGTGCTTGCGTTTGGGCGTGTACTGCAGGGTGGCTAACGATGGCGGCAAACGAGGTTTGTGAAACGTTGAGAGTGCCGACGTTGTAAGAAACCGGGATGGAACTGGGGTTGGGGAACTGAGAGCACTTTCCGCTAGCAAGTTTCACTGCTGATGCGGAGCCTTCCTGATGTTCCTGCATGTTGGCCATTGCACAACGGTGCTTGCCGTCTTTACGGCAACAGGCTGGAAATTTTCTAGGGGAACTGGCCAACAGTAATGGACTCACCAGCGAAAAGCTGAAAAGTGCGAGCAGCAAAAGTGCACAAAGTCTTGGCAAACCGGTAGCATAGCATGGAATGACCTTCAATGCACGCATTGAATTGGCCCGAGAATTGCTTTATCTATGTTGTGGTACAAAAGGACCCAACAATGAATATCTTACAAAAGACTTCTGCTGTAACAATTTTCTTCATGCTTGCTGGATGCCAGCAGGCACCTCCACCTTCAACAACAGTCGTAACGCCACCGGCTACCACTTCGACGGAACAAACGACAACGACTAACACAGAAACCAAGAAAACGATGCCACCAGCAACCAACCCTGACGGTACCGTTGTGCCAGAAGAACATAGCACTACAACTAAAAAGACCACAACGGTGGAGAAAAAGAAGGAGTAACCGATTGCCAAGCCAAAGCTGACAGATGGGCATTGCCCCCAGCTTGCAGTAAGCAGGGTGCAATGCCCATTCAATTAGCGAGACGTAGACTTAAACTTAGTCTTCCATGTTTTGACCCAACCTCTTGGAGAGTCTTGGGTCAAGACACGGAGGTTATTTCGGGTCTATGGGCTCGCAGCTTCCGTGACCACAACCACACAATATGTCGGGCGGTGATGCTTGCCCTTCGCAATATGTACTGCAATATTTGCTATCTTTCTGTGCGTTACAAACGCAACTTGGATGGGCGCACTTATTAGTATTTTCCATAGTGATTGCTAAGCACTTTTAGCACCAAAGCTGATTTTGACGTACTATTTGCCATCCCATTTTGGTCACAAAACTGCTCTACATATGATGTATGAAACCTTTGTTCATATTGGTCGCTGGCTTATTGGTATTCACCACGTTTGCACATGCACAATCGAATCAAAGGAGGCAGGCAACGATTCGAGGTGGGGGCAGCTCTGACACTGGGAAATGCACCATTGAAGTTGTGGTGGACGGGGCGGCAGAAGTTTCAATTCAAGGGGCGTATGCAACTCTTCGTACGAGATCTGGCCAGACTGCTCAGTGGAGGCGTTTTGAATGTACCTCAGCGATGCCCTCATATCCGGCGAACTTTCGATTTGCCGGAGTAGACGGGAGAGGACGTCAGAGTCTAATTCGCGATCCGCAGAATGGTGGGGTAACTGTTGTACAGATTGAGGATCCGGACAACGGGTCGGAAGGTTACACTTTCGATCTTACGTGGAGCGGCGATCAGGGCTATCGCCAACAAGATCAAGGCTATCGCCAACAACAAAACCAAAGCCAAAGTGGCAATCAGCAACCCGGTGGGTATCGGGATTATTCAGATGACAGATATCGTCAGGACTATAGGGATACCGACTATTTCCGGCGTTATGGCCACGGATACGCAGTGGATGACGCAATCCAAACCTGCCGACTAGAGGTCAACCGTTTAGCTACTCGGCGTTTTCGTTCCGCTGACTATCACATACGGCGTATGGATATCGACGATAATCCTGGAAGAAACGATTGGGTACTCGGTAGCCTGGATGTTCACAGGGGACCACGCGAAGGGCGTTACAACTTTAGCTGCTCTGTGGATTTCAACTCAGGCAAGATACGGTCAGTTGAGATCGATCAACAACGAATGCGCTAGCACGTACAGATTCAGATGGGGAGAGTTTCAAAAAGCTTTCCCTTCCCTGGTTGTGACGAGCTATAATACGAAAGAAAATGTCACAGATCAAAGGCCCGGCCATCTTTCTTGCTCAATTTATGGGAGATGAAGCCCCATATAATTCCCTATCCAACATTACAAAATGGGTGAAATCCCTTGGATACAAAGCCGTTCAACTGCCCAGTTGGGATGGCCGGATTATGGACTTGAAAAAGGCTGCTGATTCGAAGGCCTACTGCGACGATTTGAAGGCACAAGCCAATGGCCTGGAAATCACTGAGTTGGCCAGCCACTTGCAGGGCCAGTTGGTGGCAAGTCACCCGGCTTACGATGAACTGTTCGATGGCTTCGCGGCGAAAGAAGTGCAGGGCAACCCCAAGGCTCGTGCAGATTGGGCGGTGAAGCAGATGAAGCTTGTGATTAAAGCTTCGGCGAATATGGGGCTGAACTGTTCGCCGTCTTTTACGGGTGCGTTGTTGTGGCCAATGATGTATCCATGGCCGCAGCGTCCGTCTGGATTGGTAGAAGAAGGGTTCAAAGAATTGGCCAAGCGCTGGAAGCCGATCCTTGATTACGCCGATCAGTTTGGCGTGGATCTTGCTTACGAATTGCACCCCGGCGAAGATGTGTTTGATGGCGCAACGTTCGAACGTTTCCTTGAAGCTACGGGCAACCACGCGCGCGTCAACATCAATTACGATCCTTCGCATTTCGTACTGCAATGCATGGATTACGTGGGTTTCATTGATATTTACGCTTCGCGCATTAAGGCTTTCCATGTGAAGGATGCTGAGTTCCGTCCTTCGCCTAAAGCGGGAGTTTACGGCGGATATTTGGGATGGAAGGAACGTCCCGGACGTTTCCGTTCGCTGGGCGATGGTCAGGTGGATTTCAAACAGGTATTCACACGGATGACAGCCGCTGGCTATGACAAATGGGCGGTTCTGGAATGGGAATGCTGCTATAAAGACAGCGTGCAGGGCGCAACGGAAGGGGCTCCATTCATTGCTTCTCAGTTAATTGACGTGCCGACGAAAGCGTTTGACGATTTTGCCGGCGGGTCTAGCGACGTGAAGAAGAACCGGCGCATTTTGGGTTTGAAGTAACCTTCTAAGCAAAATTTGCTGTTGCTGTCGAGAAATAATTGCGTTGTTGCCGCCAAGGGCCGGATGACTAGGAAAATCTTACGGCGCGGCAGAAGTCTCTCTTGCTGCCACAACTACCAGAGTTTGCACTGCTTTTCTACCGGACGTACCATGGCGTCGCCTGGCTTGCATTGAAACGCTTCATGGAATTCCGGCATGTTCATCAACGTACCATTGGCGCGGAATTTGGCGATTGGGTGCGGGTCTGTATTCAGACGCAGGCGCAATTCCTCAGGACGAAGTTGGGTGCTCCACACGTGGGCGAAAGCCAGAAAGAAGCGCTGATTAGCGGTGTAGCCATCCAGCACTGGGGCTTCGGGCTTGCCTTTCAAAGATCGGCGATAGGCGTTGTAGGCCAGTTTCAATCCGCCTAAATCGCCCAGCGCTTCACCCAATACAAGCCTGCCAGTGTGGCGAAGTCCGCTTTCCACTTCTATGGTGTTGAACTGATCCACCACGCATGCGGCGCGATCGTCGAATTTCTTACGATCTTCGGGCGTCCACCAGTTTTTCAAATTCCCGGATGCGTCGAACTTCGAGCCCTGATCGTCAAATCCGTGGCCCATTTCGTGGCCGATCACAGCGCCGATTGCTCCGTAATTAGCTGCGTCATCGGCAGCCATATCGAACATGGGCGGTTGCAGTATGCCGGCTGGAAATGCGATTTCGTTTTGCAATGGACTGTAATAAGCGTTGACGGTGGGCGGAGTCATACCCCAATCATTCCGATCCACTGGTTTGCCGATTTTCGCCAAAGCATATAGCCGCTGATTTAGCGCAGCGGCGCGGACATTTTCAAAATAAGTGGAGCGGTTGAGATTCAAGCCGGAATAATCGCGCCAACGGTCGGCATAGCCGATTTTCGCTTTGAAAGCGTTCAGTTTTGCCAGTGCGTTTTTGCGGGTTTCGTGAGCCAACCACTCGGCTGCATTCAATTCTTCCCCCAGCGTGGCCCGCAAATTTTCTACCAAATCCAGCATGCGCTTCTTGGCTGCGGGTGGAAAATGCTTCTCGACGAAAGCCTTACCCAAGGCATCTCCCAGACGGCGATCCACCATATCGGTGCAAGTCTGCCAGCGCGGCAACTGTTCCGTTGTGCCGGAAAGAATGGTTTTGTCGAAACGGAAATCTTCATCAGCGAAGGATTTGGAAAGTTCCGTTGCTGAACTGGTGAGCAGACGCCAACGTAACCAGGTTTTCCAATCGGCCAAGGGAAGATCCTTCAACTGCTTTTCAAAGCGCTCCATGAATTTTGGTTCGGCAACAATCAATGTTTCCGATTCGGAAATTTTCAGGGAGGTAAGCAGTGTTTTCCAGTCGAAACTGGGAGCAATCTTCGTCAATCCAGCCAAATCCATTTTGTTGTAGCGGGCGTAGGGATCGCGGCGCATCACGTTGGTCATGCTGACTTCTGCGAAAGCTGTTTCCATTGCCATCACGGTCTTCGCTGCGTTTTCGGCAACCTGCTGCGTTTCACCCATCAACTGAAACATTTTCCCGACGTGCTTCACGAACTCCTGGCGAATCTGGACGGAGCGCGGGTCATCTTTGAAATAGTAATCGCGATCGGGCAATGAAATACCACCGTTACCAACGTAAACCACAACCTGATTGGAGTTCTTGGCATCGGGCAATCCGAATATGCTAACAGCACCAATGGCTGGATTGGTGCGTTCCAGATCGATGAACATGGCTCCCAAATCTTTGACATTTCGAAGAGTGGCGACGCGATCAAGTTCCGGCTTTAAGGGTTGCAACCCTCGAGCATCAATGACTGCGGTGTTCATGCAGGAACCGTAGAGGTCACCTAAACGGCGCTGGTCGGAACCGGCAACGTTTTTGGCTAGTGCTGCGGCTTCAAGAATGGTCCGCATGCGTTCTTTGTTACCTTCGCGAACAATGGACATGGTTCCCCACAAGGGGTAGCGGGCGGGAATGGGATTTTTGTCGAGGAAGGTGCCGTTGGCGTAGCGCCAGAAATCAGCGCAAGGCTTGCAGGTGAGGTCAATGCCACTAACATCGATACCGCTCTTAGGCGTTTCCGCCGCTAGAAAAGCTCCTACGAAAAGAGCGGGGAAAAACTTTGACCGCATGAAGGGTCTCCTATCTAAATTTTGTTTCCGGCTTCTTCCAATGCCAGTTTACGCTCGCGGTAGAATGCCATCCGAGCCTTGAAGTCGGCGGAGAGCTTGGCAAACGCAGCCCAGTAATAACCGCCAACGAAGATTAGCAGGAAGGGGATTGCCAGGAGGTTGAAGGTATCGACGGCGTAAGCGATCATTCCCAAAAACCAAGTACCCGCAGCAAGTTCAAAGAACGGAAGCCAACCAATTCGGCTTCTATATTTGGACGCGGCCAGCTTCTTTTTGTCTCCACCAATTGCGTACTTCGGCGTGCGGACGAAGCCGGTTTCATACCCGACAAGAGCTTCGATTACAGCCTTAGCGTTAGATAGAGTGAGTGCAACTCCAGCGGCCAGCAATGCGGGCATCAGCCAGAAAGAGCGCTTCCATGTGGTTGGGTGCAGTTCGCGCTGGGCGACCAGATAAAAGGCGGAGATGGACCAGAACGATGCGGCGATCAGTGGCAGATCTAAAAACAGCATCTGAACTGGCCCCATGTAGAACCGTACGATCATTACCGGCAGCATCAGCACGGAAACGATGATCATTAATGGATACGAGATGTTGGGGGTGAGATGGAAAAATGCCTCAGCTTTGACGCGCCAAGGCAGGTCGGCCTTCATCAACATTGGCATTAACTTCAAGGCACACTGCGTGAGGCCCTTGGACCAGCGGGTTTGCTGAACCTGGAACCCGTGCATGTCAACAGGCAGTTCCGACAAGCATTCCACATCGGGACAATAAACAAACTTCCAACCTTTCACTTGGGCGCGATAGCTTAAGTCGGAATCTTCAGTAAGCGTATCGTGCTGCCAGCCGCCGGCATCCTGAATCATGGCTTTGCGCAAAATGCCAGCCGTGCCATTGAAATTGAAGAAGAGTCCGCTACCGGCACGGGCGACATGTTCCAACACGAAATGACCGTCCAACAGCATGGTCTGCACTTCGGTCAACACGTTGTAGTGCGAATTCAGATATGTCCAGCGAGTTTGTACCACGCCAATTTTGGGATCGGCGAAGTTGTGGATGGTACGCATGAGGAAATCGCGAGGGATAAGGAAGTCGGCATCGAACACGGCGACAAATTCACCGGTAGCCGTTTCCAGACCTTCCTGCAACGCACCGGCTTTGAAGCCCTCACGATTGGTGCGGTGAATGTATTCAATAGGGTGGCCAGCAGCGCGATATTCAGCCACAAGGCGCTGTGTAAATGGATGGGTTTCGTCGGTGGAATCATCCAGAACCTGAATCTGCAACAGGTGCCGAGGATAGTCAATTTTCACAACTTCTTCCAGCAGGCGCTCTACGACAAAGCGCTCGTTGTACATGGGAAGTTGAATGGTAACGGGGGGCAGTTCGTCGAATTTGACAACAGGCAGGGCGGAAAGTTTGTGACGGTTCTTGTAGAAAGCACGGATCATTTCATAACGGTGGAGCCCGTAGAAGCTCAACACGATTAGGACCGCAAAATATGGAACCAGCAGCGAATAGTCAAACCAAGCCAACCGATGAATGCCCGCAAAGGTATCATCAAACAGAGCCACTTTCATCTGTTCAAAAACCGGCTTGTTGTTCAACAGCGCCAACGGCTGCACAAAGTAATCCATGAAATTGTATCCACTCTCCCTGGTTCTTATTTCCGTTGCGGCTGCGGCAGGATACTTGCTTTTGGGCAGCAGCCTAACCGTATATCTATCCCTTTCTATATTTTACCTGATTGGTGTGCGAATTGTTACAGCCCAGGCGCCGTCACGGAAGGTGTCTATATTCATTGTTTTAGCGGCGCTGGTATTTCGTGTCGTTGCGTTCACCCAACCTCCCACTTTTTCCGATGATGTCTTTCGCTACCGCTTTGAAGGCCAAGTGCAAGCCCAGGGACTTAACCCCTATTTAATACGACCTTCCGACCCGAACAGTTCCCGGTTCAAAGATGCAGCATGGGGGCAAGTAGTTGCAAAGGACTTTCGGGCGGGTTACGGGCCACTAATTGAGCGGATTGAAGCGTGGAATTGGCGACTGGCGAAGGTGGCGACGGACGATCCATTCCGCCAGGCGCATTTGTTCAAAATCCCAGCGGCGCTGTTTGATCTGGGATGTCTAGCATTTCTGTGGATACTGGCTCCTTCACGGATTTTGCTATACGCGTGGTGTCCGGTGGTGGTGGTGGAATTCTGGGGGAGCGGACATAACGATGCGGTGCCGGTGTTCTTCATTCTTGCAGCGCTGTTGGCGGCGAAACGGAATTATCAGTGGTTGATGTTTCTGCTTTTGGGATTCGGCATTGCTGCCAAGTGGTGGCCCGTTATATTGCTGATGGCGTTCACTGGCCGGGAGATTCGCCGTGTGATGTACTGGCCCCTGGCCGCGCTGCCTGTCTTGGTGTTTGGATTTCCCTATTGGGCAAACGTAACGGAAAATGCGCAATTCATGACCGGCTTCGTAGGCGGTTGGCGGAACAACGATAGCTTATTTGGCTTGATCGCAAAGGTGTTCGCAAATCCATATCACGCAAAGTATGCGGTGTTCGGACTCATCAGTGCTGCGGCTGTGGCAATAGCGGCTCTGCGGAATCGCACTTTGGAGTGGCGAGTGTTGGCGACATTAACAACGCTATTGTTACTCTCGGCGAACTGCCATGTATGGTACTTAACATGGCTGGCAGCGCTGCTGCCGTTGAGTTCCAGTTACGGCGTTCAAGCGTGGGTGAGTCTGGTGCCTATTTTCCATTTAAGCCGGATAGAGGAGATTCTGACCGGGCAATGGCGTGGTGTGTTGGAAGAGCGCTGGTATGTATATTTACCAGTGTTTCTTCTATTCGGAGTGGATTTATTGGCAAGTCTAAACAAACAATCCAAGCAGCATATTCTCATCGAAGGATAAGCCTGGGGCGAACAGCGAGGGTCACCGAATTGTCGCTGGCTGCACCTGGGAGTGACAGCTCCACAGGAACATCATCACCTTGCAGCAACACCGTTGGGCACTTGAACATCCACCTGATACAACCCTGGGAACCCCGGTGCCAAACCGGAGTAAAGCACTGCCGCAGGAACTCCACCGATGGTGACCGTTGGCGAAATAATCGTCTTGTAAAGCACACTGCCGTTGGCGGGTGGAACTGTACCTGTGGTAATAGGCGGGCCATTGGGGTCACCGTTAGGAGTAGCCTTGCCCAAGCCTGTTGCTTAGACCACTAAAAAATCGCCGATGGCCGCAGGCTGCACGGAGATAGCTGCAGGATCAGCTTTTCTTTCCGTGCAATTGCCAGGAACATTCAAAGCGAACGCCATTGATCCTAAAAAGCAGCAGTTGAGTTGATGACAGTACAACGAAATGGCTAAAAACAATTGGACTTGCCGTCATAGGATCACGCAATAGCATCACGCAAATGGTGAGAATGAAGTGCGTAAAAAAGGTCGCCAAAGGGGACACGGCACCCAGGCCGCTATGCCTAGAGCCCTATAGGATTTCATTCGGAGTTCTGTCGCTTCAGGCCAGGGAACCATGTCCCCATTTGGCTCGCGATACTCTGATCTTCGAGACAGTCAACTGCCGATTCCAGGTTGATGATGGTAGAGCCAACCATGCGGTACTGCGGGGTGAACGGGCTGAACCCGAGACTGTCGACTTCGAAGACTATCGGGGATTGCGCAAGAACAGTGCTCGCGTACAGCAGAAATAACTGCAACTTCAGCATGCCGTGATTGTATCGAAAATGTTTGGGGTGATAGGGTAAGAACATGCGTTTTGCCACTTTCCTATTTTCAAACCTGCTTATTCTCACTTCGCTGCATGCCGGCAACCTTCGCGCTTCCGCATCCAAAGTAGACATAACTCCCAAGGATTCACAATGGCTGATGGGCTATGGTGCCCGGCAATCCATCAAAGTACACGATCCTATTTTTCATCGCATCGTCATATTGGATGACGGGGCTGCGCAATTCGTCCTTGTGTCATCCGAGGTTTGCGTTTTCTCGCCGGTGGTGTATGACGAAGTGGCGAAGGAGGTGCAGCGCGAATTCGGCATCGCTCCAGAGAAGTTTTGGTGGACAACCACGCATACCCATTCGGCACCTGAAGTGGGACCGCCAGACGTTTACGACATCCTGCTTAAGGGCCGTTCCGATCATCCGTGGAATCGCGAATACCTTGCGTTGGTGAAAGCGAAGCTAATGGAAGGCATTCGCGAGGCTCGCTCAAAATTGGTGTCAGCTCGATTGGGCGTTGGCACTGGCATGTCGAATGCGAACATCAACCGGAGAGCAATGGATATTGACGGCAAAGTATCGCTGGGCTTGAATCCTGATGGGCCCGTTGATCGTCAAATTGGGTTGATTCGATTAGAGCGGCAGGACGGTACGCCCATTGCATTAATTGCAAATTACGCTATGCACGGGACTGTTCTGGGTGGCAAGTGGCTGGAAATAAGTGGGGATGGGCCTGGGATGGTAAGCGACTATGTGGAGAAGAAATTGGGTGCGCCGGTTCTGTACATCAATGGTGCCGCAGGTAACATAGCACCCATTTATAGTGTCAACGATACGGCCCGTCTTGGACATCTTTCTCAATTTGGAGTGTTACTGGGGGACAAGATTCTGGCGGGTAATCGCAACTTACAAACAGCTGATGGGCCAGTCCAGTTAGTGGCGCGGCAGCGGATCATTGAAACGCCGCGTCGGGATGGTTTGGGCTGGAATGATGCGTTGGCTAGTTACTCTGCGACTTCGGCAACTGGAACGCCGTTAGTCCGAATTCCTGTACGATTTTTGCGTATCAATGATTTGATTTTGTGGGCTTCGCCTGTGGAGTTATTTTGCGAAATTGCTATGGATGTGCGGGGACGATCGCCGTTTCGGAATACATTTTATTTCGGCTATACGAATGGCTGGCTGGGTTACTTGCCAACAGCGCAGGCGTTCAAGGATGGTGGTTACGAACCCACCACCTCGCTAGTTACTCCGCAGGTGGAAGAACAGTTCACCATCGGGGTGATGACCACACTATTTGAGATGATACGTTAGTTCCATCGACTTGAGGCCGGGAAAAATCTTATGAAAACAATTTCATTGATCCTCAACCTAACCATAGCTGTTGCACCGATTGGCCAAGCACCTCCCCCTTCAAAACCACTCAGTCCAAGTGACATGCCTCATATTCAAACTCTCTCGCGCACAGTTCAATCGCTGCGACAATCGGCGAAATTGACAGACGTGGCGGAGGGTACCACGGACAAATTGATGGAAGCTGCAAACGCACTGATTGCTACGGTCAGGCAGGCGAGGTGCGCCGAAAGCTGGGGCATGCTCAGGCGCTGATCACCGGTGTACCGTGGGAAACGAAGGATGAGTTTATTTGGTCGCCGGCATTTCGTTCGGGTCAGATTGTGATGGAGCCAACTCATCCTCTTCTCGTGGAGTTATCGCAGATCTACTCGGCACCGTATCCCGCTTCGACTGCGCTGCGGGTTCGGTTGAATCTGTTTAGCGCTGCAAGGGATTCTAAACTGATTCGGGAACTGGGAGTTTTCGATATAGCCTCACGCGATTTGATCACAGAGCCTGCAATCGCTCAGTTTGATTTAAACGGAACTCCCGACGGAACGTACCGTTTGATTGCCGAAGCAGTAGACGGGGGCAATACGCTGGTCACGCTTCAGCAGAGCATCGCTATTGCAAGAGGAATCGAATTTCAAGCATCGGATGTAGAAAAACGACTGAGTAAAATGAAGAGGAGCGATAGCGCGAAGGCTTCGGTCCGTTGGCCATTTCATATGGCGCGCGTAGTGAACACAGGAATTCGGAAACTGGAGACAAACGATTTTGGTCTGCCTGAATCGGGAGCGCAGTACTTTGATTTCGGCAAGGAACTACGAGAGTCCCAGGAAATTCTAACAGCTCTTGAAGCTGGAAAGAACCCACTATTTCGCGCCAAAGGAGATCACGAACGTCACTATTGGCTTGCCGAGGCAGGCGAAATTATGCCGTACCGCGTTTATGTTCCAAGCACCTGGGACGGGAAGAAACAGTTGCCGATGATCTTCGTTTTGCATGGCACAACAAGGGATCATAATTTCTATTTCGACCGGGATGGCGGTCTGCTTGCAAAACTGGCAGAGAAGAACGGTTACCTTGTAGCAACCACCATGGGTTACCGCCCGAACGCCGGATACAATGCCGGCAGGGTAAGCGTTCGACGCGAAGGAGAGTTGAGTGAACAAGACGCCATGCAGTCATTAGAATTGATCGTGAAAGAGTTCGATCCGGATCCTTCGCGAATCTATCTTTTCGGGCATTCTGCGGGTGAGACAGGCGGATGGTACTTGGGGAGTAAATACGCCGAACGCTTTGCAGGCTTAGCGTTGAGTGCGTTTGGAACACAACCTGCAGCTGTACCGTTTGATCGATTGAAGGGCATGCCGCTGCTTGTAATTGTTGGATCAAAGGATAGACCGCGAACCGTTGAAACAGCGCGCACCATGGCAAAAGCCGTCGCCGAAAAAGGATTTCAAACACAGTTTTTAGAAGTACCGGAAGCGACGCACGACACAATTGTGAGCTAGGCTTTGCCCACTGTATTTCAATTTTTCAGCACGCACCGCCGGCAATAACAGGGGTCCCTTAGTTCGCCGGCTTGGCCTTCACCGCTGGCTGCCGAAAACCGCGCTCAACCATATCGGTTGGATCAGTGGATACTGGACCGTCGCGCCATAGCCAACGCATCATTTCCGGCATGATGGCACCTCCGAATTTCTGACCATGAAGATTCATTCCCCAGGAATAGTTGACGTCGTAACCCTTCTGCGTAAGAGCCTTCATCAGCCGAACGTTTTGAAAAAACCAGTCGCGCTTTTCGTCATACGCTGTGCCACCACGACCTTGGCCACGATTATCGTTCCGGCCATCACATAGAAAAATACGAATAGGCTTTTTTGCCGTTGCCAATACTCGTTCAGGATACACATAGCCGCCGCGAATGTTAGTGAAGCTACCGACGATGCTGAGTACTTTCCGGAAATCGTTGGGACGCTCCCAAGCAACAGCGAACGCCGCAATTGCCCCGGAACTGGCTCCACCGATTCCATGCTGTTCTGGATCTTTTGAGATGTTGTATTCCTTATACAAAGCAGGCATCAATTCTTCGGTAATTACCCGAGCGTACTTATCATCGGGAGTGTTGTACTCATTGCCCCGATTGGTAGTTCGATCGCCCCAGTCTTTCGGGTTCGGTTCGGGTTGTTCGGCAGTGCGGCCGGGGTTAATGAATACACCAATCATCACAGGAATTTCCCTTCGGTAAATCAGGTTGTCCATTACATTTTGAGCGCGTAGATCACCTTCCTCGTACTTGAAGGCCTGACCATCCTGAAAAATCATGACTGCTGCCGGTATAGCGGCGTCGTATTGGGCAGGCACATAAACCCAATAGGTGTGTTGAGTACCCGGGTAGGCGCTGCTAATCGAAGTGAATGGTCCGCGAATTTCACCCTTTGGAACTCCATCCTGTGGCATGGAATCAGGACCTAAACGGTATTGGGAATTCGGATTAGGCCCTGGGGGAACTTGAGGTGTTGGAGAATTCTGCGCAAGGGACGCAGCCGTTGCAATTATCGACATTGCAGCCTTAAAAACTGCAGTCAGTTTCATTTTCATTCAATGATTAGATCAGAATGCGAAGCGAAATGCTAATTGCAAAAACGCGCCGTGCCGCCCGTTCCAGCGTTCCAGTGCAGCAGAATTCTTAAGTCTGCGGCGCATGGTATTCTAAAGGTTTGGTTGATTAAGGAATTTCCGTGGAAAAATTGGACCGCAAAGAACTAAAACATGACCGTTTTGCTGAAGAAGTGCAGCATTCGGTAGACTATGTAGCTGGGCACAAGTCGCAGTTTACGTTGTATGCAGGAATAGCTGCAGCCCTGTTGGTGGTGGGTTTGGGCGGCTATTACTACATGGACAAAACCCGTTCCGACCGTCAATTGGAATTGATGGAAGCGGTGAAGATTCAAGAAGGTGCCGTGGTTGCCCCAGGGGCAAACGCTCCCGCCGGGTTGAAAACATTCCCCAGCGAAGCGGCTAAGAGCGAAGCAGCAACCAAGGCTTTTTCAAATTTGGCTCTGAAATACTCAGGCAAAGATGAGGGCGAAGTGGCCCGCTATTACATGGGTGTAATTGCTGCCGATCAGGGAAAGTTGGATGATGCAGCCAAGCATTTCCAAACGGTTGTGAGCAATGCAGGCAAGGACTATTCGTCACTAGCTAAATTCTCGCTGGCACAAATCAACGCTCTGCAAGGCAAACAGGCTGATGCGGAAAAGCTTCTTTCGGAATTGGAAGGATCCCCAACAATTCTGGTTTCCAAAGAACAGGCGATTATTGAGCGCGCTCGAATTATGGGTAAAACCAAGCCTGAAGAAGCAAAGAAATTGCTTGAGCCATTGCGTTCCAGCGATCGTCCGCTGGTGAGCCGTAGCGCCATTTCAACATTGGCAGATCTCGGAAAATAATAGGATAGGGCTTTCAATGGGAATCAATCCGTTAAGCCTTGCATGGCTGCGGTTCCCCGAGGAAGCCTCGCTTGGCCGCCGGTATCCTGAGCCAGTCCATGCCTACCGCAATGTTTTCCAGCGGGATCGTGATCGTATTCTGCATACACGCGCTTTCCGTCGGCTGGAAAATAAGACGCAAGTTTTCGCACCCGATCTTTCCGATCATTTTCGCAACCGCCTGACGCACACTCTTGAAGTTACCCAGATCGCCCGTACTTTGGCCGATGTTCTTGAGCTGAATCGGGATTTGACCGAGAGTTTGGCGCTGGTGCATGACATTGGTCATCCCCCCTTTGCCCACGCCGGAGAGGATGAGTTGAACCGTCAAATGATTCGGTTTGGGGAAACGTTCAATCACAACCTACACTCCTTGAACATCGTTGAACGTTTCGAGAATAGTTATGCCATGTTTCCCGGACTGAACCTGACTTTTGAGGTTCGCGAAGGAATGGTGAAACACTCACGCGATTTTGAGGTGGGAGAGGTCAAGGAAATCGATCCGTATCTGGCTGGTCAACGGCCGCCGCTGGAAGCGCAGTTGATTGACCTTGCCGATGAGACTGCTTATAACACCGCAGACCTGGATGATGCTTATAGTGCCGGGCTGTTCGATTTGGAAGACATTGCCAACCATGTGGGTGAATTTGGAAAGATTCTAGAACGGATCCAAATGCAATACCCAGCGGCTGTGGAACGGATTCAGTTTCTGGAGTGTCTGCGTCGGTTGATCAATTTGCTGGTATCTGGATTGGCAGAAGGTACACATAATGCAACTTCCAGTGCTGGAGTAAAAACCGTAGAAGAAATAAGGTTACACCCGGTTCGCTTGGCGAAATACAGTGAACCGGCAAAAACAACGAACCGGGAATTGAAAGCGTTTCTAGCCAAACGGGTTTATCATTCCGCCACACTTGCCGCAGAACGAGCCTTATCGGTAAAGCGGATTGCCGATCTGTTTGCGTTCTACCTGGAAAATCCAGGGCGCCTACCAGACCCATACAGGGAGCAGGCAAACAATCGTCCAAGGCATCAGGTGGTTTGCGAGTATATTGCCGGCATGACCGATGGGTACTGCGCCAAGCTGCATTTAGAGTTGATCGACTAAGACCAAAAAATATCTAAACAGGACGTTTGTGCAACCGATGAGGACTTTACAAACAAGTTCACAAAAGGATGGTTGCCATGCGCGCTATTAGGAATTTTATTTGCTTCGGAGCGATATTCGGAACCATGTCTGCGCCAACAGTTTGGGCCTCGGATCCAAAACCTGCTGCTCATAGTGCCGAAAAGAAAGATGCCAAAGCTGAAGCCAAACCAGCAGCAAAGGCTGAACATGCAGCAGCGCCAAAAGCGGAAGCGAAAGGAAATGAAGCGCCTAAGGCTGAAGCGAAAGGACATGGGGAGGCGAAGCCGGCTGCTGCACCTCATGCAGATGCTAAGCCAGCGGCAGCACACGCGGAGGCGAAACCAGCAGTTGAACCGAAGCGGACAGCCCCGGCCAAGCCGGTTGTCCATGCTGCGGCACCCAAGCCAAGGGCCCCTGTGAGACGCGCCAGTGCACCGGCAGCTATTCAGACCCCAGTTGCGGCTCCTGCAGTTTTTGCGGCCGGAGCTGGTTTAGCAGCGGGGTACGTCTTGGTACCAGCAGCTACCTACATGGCGTCACAAGGGGTGATCCCGATTCAGGGTATGCCGCTACAGGGTATGCCACAAATGATGGCGTCGGCGGGAGACGGGCATTCCACCATGGCATCCATATCGCCGACCGCAGCACCGGAACTGCACGCCGCATCCCATCGCCTCACAGTGGCGGGGCCGCCAGTTGTGACTGCCGAAGAAGCTTTAAACGAATTGAAGAAAGGCAACGAGCGTCACGTTGATTCGGATTACAATCACGATCATCACAGCCGTCGCCGTTTGGAAGAAGTGGCCAAAGGTCAGGCACCCCACGCAATCATCCTCACTTGTTCCGATTCCAGTGTTCCACCAGAACTGGTTTTTGACAAAGGACTGGGAGATCTGTTTGTGATCCGGGTGGCGGGCAACGTTGCAGGAAATTCAGAGCTGGCCAGCATTGAATATGCAGCGGAGCATTTGAATGTTCCACTGGTGATTGTGATGGGGCACAAGCGTTGCGGAGCTGTTTCAGCAGCAGTTGCTGGTGGAGATCCTGGAGGACATATTACGGCATTGGTAAAGCAGATGGAGCCTGCCGTGAAGCGCGCCAAGAACCTTTCCGGCGACTTAGTGGATAACGCAGTTCATACGAATGTAGACCAGGTGGTTCGCGACTTGCGCAACTCAGCACCGATTCTACGCCAGTTGGTTGAGGCTGGCAGGTTGAAGGTTCTGGGCGCTTACTATGACCTGGATTCCGGCAAACTGGAATGGATGTATTAGCATCACTAAACGAAAGATGGTGCGGAGTCGGTTTGGCCCGTTTCGGGCACTGGATGAAATTCGAGTTGAATTAGTGTAATTTAAAAGCATGGATGAACTAGAATCTGACATGTTCGTATCAACGGAATCACCTGTGACAGTTGACTCTGAAATTCGAGCAGCTCTTGAAGCGGGCATTCGCGCGGCTGACGAAGGTCGTGTTGTTTCCAGTGAAGAAGTGCACCAGTTAATTCCACGATGGTTTTCCAAATTCGCTACACAGAGCCAGCGCTAGCTGACCTGGAAGAGATCTGCGCCCGGTCGTGGGAGCAGCATCCCGAAAATAGTGAGCGCTTTGCCACTGGTCTTCTAAATCACGTTGATTTGCTAAAAGCATTTCCTCTACTAGGAGCGCCAGTGGAAGATCAACCTGAAATACGTCGTCTTCTTCATTTTCCGTTGCATATTTACTATCGGATTTCACAAGATAAGAAGCGAATTGAGGTTCTCCATTTCTGGCATACATCACGGAGGCCTCCGCGATTGCGGTTGGTCCCTTATTAGGTGGAGCTTAGTTCGTCAGTTCTCTGATGGTCTTTCAATGAGATCAAGCACTACAAATTCGACGGGCACGTTCTTCTTGGCCTCGAGCCGCAGACCTAATTGTTCCGGTAACGCTGTGAAGATATCTGGCTTTTCTCCGTCGCCGCCCAAATCACGCGTAAAGTCCAACTTAAATTGATAGAAACCCTTTAGTCCCGTGCCATCCACAACGGGGATGCCTAACCCGTCGATCGTCGCCAGCCATCGCGCAATCGTTAAAGTGTCCCATCCTTTGGCCCCTATCTTTCCGCCTTGGATCCATATCCCGTCAGCGGCTCCTGGGTTGTCCATAATTGCCTGCCGCAGTTTTGAACCGCCCTTGTCCAGCACCAGGACGTAGGCACGAGTTTCCCTTGTTTCTCGATGAAGTTTGAGTTTAAATCGATCTTCAAGTAGCGTCCGAAGCATCATTTTGCATTCGGGAACATTGATGAGGCCAGCCGCCTTAGCTTCGATGTCATAGGTGTCGCCGCCCTGTGAAGCCCACGCCGGCGCGGAAAATTCCTGTACAACATCATACGCCCATTCGATAGCGGCTTTAATTGGGGTATTTGAAGCGACCAACCTCCCGCCTGCGCATTTGTTAAACCGCGTGGCATCCACATTCGACTGATTGCGCTTGACCGTCGCAACCTCAAACTCTGGCCGTACTACCTTCTCTATTTGTGGCGTGCCAAATTCAGCCGAAGCGGCCAGTACAATTTGCAGCAATAATCTCATTTTGCTCCAGGCTGTTGAAACGCGTGATCAGATAGTGTTCTGCTTACAAATCCGTCAAGCGCGCTTCGGCATCGCCGAACTTGTCTAGCTTCACTCCCATGCGATCCATGATCGAAAGATACAAGCTGCACATCTTGCGATTTTCCGGCCCTGCTTTGTAGAAATCCATGGAACGGCCCGTCTTCAGCGTCCCGCCCAAACCACCGGCGAGCACTAACGGCAAGCGGAAATTGTCGTGCTTGCGGCCGGCCCACATGTTGCTCAGCCACATCAGACAGGAGTTATCGAGCACTGTCCCTTCACCTTCTGGCATGGCGTCCAACTTCTGCGCCAGATAGGCAAGCTGACCCAAATGGAAGCTGGAGATCTTTTCGTAGCCCTCGGACAGATTATCGTGCGAAGCGCCGTGGTGGCCGTCCTTCACTCCTAGCCAAGGATAAATCATCGCCGAAAGGTCGCGACACAGTAGCAAGCTGGCAACGCGGGTCTTGTCGGTCTGGAAAGCGATAGCGATGATGTCGCACATCAACCGGGCATGCTCGCGCTGATCTTCGGGCAAGCCATTGGCAGGGCGTTCCATGGTCATCAAAGCTGGGCGGTTTTTCGCCTTAGCAGCATCGTCGGCAACGTCCTTTGTCTTGCGCATGCCTTCGACGCGTTTTTCTACTTCGCGCACGCTGGTGAGATATTCGTCGAGTTTGCTCTTATCGGTGGAGCTGATTTTCTTGCTGAGCGATTCGGCGCGATCCTTGACGCGGTCCAGAATGCTCATGTTGCGCAGGTTGCCGCAGTTGTCGAACAGGTTATCGAACGCAAGCGAAGGGTACACTTCGTTGGGCACTGGGGAATCAGGAGTTTGCCAGGAAATGTGCGAACTGTAAGCCAGGGAAAAGTTGGTTTCGTGATAGCCCGTCATGGGCTGCTCACAGGCAAGCACCAGGCTTGATTGCGGCGAATCCTGGCCGATGCGGCTGGCCAGCATTTGATCGATGGTGATGCCGGACTTGATGATGGCACCCTTCTGCAACGCGGCTCCAGAGAGCAGGCTGCCGGTTTGGGCGGGATGGATTCCCTTGCCCGTTGCTTCCTTGACGAACAGGCCATCGATGACGTTGATCTTGTGCTTGATGGGCTCCAACACCGACAGTGTTTTGGAGAGCTTCATATCAGCACCGTTGCCGGTGGCACTCCAATGATCCTCATTAATTCCGCAGCCCATAAACATGACTGCGAAGCGTTTGGGGAATTGGCTGGCCGGAGTATCGGCGAACATGGGAAGGGATTCAAGCCAAGGCAATGCCATGGTTACGCCCGCTCCTCGCAACACAGTGCGGCGTGATATGCGGCTGGTATTTTTTGTTTGGTTGATCATCTTACTTTCCCTTCGTAGTGTTCTGTGCAAGCTTCAAGGCGGGTTCTGATCCCCGTTTATTCAAGAACTGCGGACTGGTTACAATGGTTTCCACCAGCGATCCTATTTTATAACGATCCGCTTCCAATTGGGAGACCATGCGGGTGATGAGAGGCTCGTCTGACAACAGCAAAGAGCGGCTCAAAGAATAGGACAGGAGTTTACGGCTGATGTTGTCCAGGAAGTCTTTTTCGCGATTTTCGCGAATGTATTTCTGCATGGCTTCCAATCCGTTGCCTTGACCTCCACCACGAGGGAATTCGGCGCTGGTATCAACAGGCCGCCCGGCAAGATCTTTGGTACGTGCTTCGCCGATGGGTCCGTAATTTTCAAACACCAAGCCGAGCGAATCAAAGCGGGCATGGCAACCAGCACAGGCAGCGTTTTCACGATGTTTGGCAAGGGCTTCGCGAAGGGTTCTTTCGGATTTAGCTTCGTCTGCGGGAAGTTCCGGCACCGAAGGCGGAGGGGGCGGAATAGTTTCACCCAGAACACGACGGGCTACCCAATAACCGCGCTTAACTGGACTGGTGCGCAAGCCTGGAGAGTTCTGCGTAAGGAAAGCGGACATGGGCAACAGTCCGCCTCGACCGTATGGAGTGGCATCGTCCACGCGGGTCCATTCGTCGGGCTTGGCTTTCATTTCGGGCATGGCGTAATGTTTGGCAAGTACAGGATTGACGAAGGTGTGTTTGCCATAGAGCATGTCGAGCACGGATGCGTTGGTACGGATAAGGTCTGTGATGAAACGGACTGGTTCTTCAAACATGGCCTGCCGCAGGTCGTTGGTGAAAGTGGGGAAGCGAGAGCGATCGACGGAGCTGATTTGATCGAAGCGGCGGAAATCGAATACGTTGCCGGTGAATTCTGTGGCCAAGCCTTGAGCGCGTTGGTCCTTCAACATGCGGCGTGCCTGGGCGGCGAGAACTTTTGGGTTGAGTAAGTCACCAGCGGCGGCGCGAGTTAGTAACTCCTGATCGGGCATGCTGGACCAGAGGAAGTAACTTAGGCGGCTGGCGATGGCGTAACCGGAAATAGGGGAACTCGGGCGGGCGGTTGCGCGGGTGTCGGCCAGATCGACGCGATAGCAAAAGTCGGGGGCCATGAGGATGCTGACGACGGAATCGCGCATGGCATCTTCGTGAGACAGACTGCCTTTATCGCGAAGTTGGCGGTAGTAACCTTGCAGGTCATCCCGTTCAAGCTTCGTCAATGGACGTCGGTAGGCTTTGGCAGCGAACTTTGAGAGCGCTTCAAGCTGGAAGGGCTGCGCTTTAGAGCGCATCTGTTCAACAGCGCGGATGGCGGAGTTGACACGCTGGAAATGATCCTTGCCGGCAGCGGCGGCAATGGGGTTGTCACTGGCTTGGGCTTTAGCGACGTATTCATCGCGAATGGCCATGATGATGGATTCGTCAGTAATGGCTTTGTCGGCAGGACGCTCCCTACCCGATTCCCTGCCCTTGCCAAGCACCTCACCGCTTTGATTGAAGTAATACTGTGTGTAAGTGCGCGTTGTGTAATCGCCGATGAAATCGAACTCATCCCAAAGGCGGTTGAGTTGCTTAGTGCCTTTGTCGTCCAGAATGAGTTCCATCAGCGCATTATCGTCACGGAAGTAACCCATTACGTTGTGATAACCGGCGCTTAGGAAACGGCCTTTGTCTTGTGAATCATCAGGGAAGAAACGGCCACGCTCGCGGATGTAGAATTGATCTGGAAACACGTTAGCCAAGCGGGCGAAAGCAGCTTCATATTGAGGGCGCTGGCCGGTTGGGACAATCAAATCAGTATCGCCGATGCGCGCTTTCAGATGAAGCGCAGCCCAGCGAACTGCGGACTCCTGACCGAGACCTGGGTAGCGTGGAATTGTTGGTACAGCGAGTGGGGGATCGGTTTCATTTACTAGAGTTGCAGGGTCGAACTCACGACGGTGAGTGGCATATTGAAAGTGCTTCCAATTGATGAGCGGCGGCGAATAGGCGCTGAGACCTTTCACAACCGGAGCGGTGAATTGCCTGGATGTGTGCTGGCGAATGCGGACCACGAAATCGCGCATGGTGACGCACTTGGCTTTCAGTTCTTCAGGCTGACTTTCGGCGGGTGAGGGAAGAGCTTTCCACATGCTTTGGAGCTTGGCGATAGGACCGACGACGTCCTTCTGTTCCTCAAGAATTTGCCAAACCATAGGCAGGTACTTTGCGCTGAGCTTGGCATCGGTGGCGATGGTGGTAAGCGTTGCATTAGGCTTCTTCAGCGCGACGCGATGCTTAAAGCGCCAAGCGGCTTGGAAGTAATCGGCATAATCTGTGGGCTGGCTTTCGTAGAAGTTGACGATGCGCAGGATGGCATACTTTTCGCGATCTGTTTCCGCCTGCATTAGGCTTGGTGAAAAATCGAAACCGTCTTGGGTGAGCACCATGTGATTCGCCACTTCGCGTGCGGCTTGCAGGTACTTGTTGAGAAGCGAGGGCGACATGGTGAGGGATTCGCCGGAGTTATCGAAGCCGGATTGATTGGCGGGGTCAACGGGAAATTCGCGAGTAGGACGGATGTCGACGCCGGTGAGATCGCGGATTGTGTAGTTGTATTCGGCGTTGCTGAGACGGCGGACTAGAACTGTGCCGGGATCGCCGGAAGTGCGGCGGGCTTCGTCCATGCGGACGGCGTGGATCCAATCGGTGACTTGCTTGCGGGCTTCGTCAGAGGGCTGAGGCATTTGCTTGGGCGGCATTTCCTTGGCCGACATACGTTCGGAGACAAGGTGCCAGCGTGGGTGGTCGCGAAGGACGGAGTTGACGGTGGAGTAGGGCTTAAGGTCGAACTGAGCAGCAGGAGTATCGCCGGTGTGGCAGCCGTTGCAATATTTCGCGAGGATGGGGCGGACGGTTTGTTGGAACTGCTTTTCGAGAGCAGGATTGGCCGCTGAGAGGGCTAATGGGAATAGGACAAGAAGAGAGCAACGTAGCATTAGTATTTCATCATCATATCAAGGACATGGAGTTGGAGTGACAATAGAGAAGACCCACTTTTTGATTCAGAGGTTACTCGTTTTTATGTTTTTCGCCGTTCCCCAGTTTTATCGATGCCTACTTTACTAATTTGTTCCTCTAACGACGTGCAACTGCTTGCGTGGCAAGAGCTCATTGGATTCATTCGAACAATAAAAAAGTGGGCTTTCGCGCACTTGGTGCGGCGTGGAATGGCAACTATTGCGGATTCATGTAGACTGAGGGTATGGCACTCTCTTCCGGCAAAAAAACACGCCTGCCGCGCCCCGATCCGAAAAGTACGTTGCTTCAACTGGTTCTGAAACAGGTTGTGACTCTCCCTTTGGAGCGGCAAGATTCCCTCGCGATTGAGATCCTCGATTCTTTGGCGAAAGCGGATCCGAAGAGTGCCCGATTCCGACAACTAATTGAAAATAAGTACACGACAGGCCTAAGTGCAGAGGAATGTGCTGAATTGGAGGTTCTTGAAGCGGACTTCAGGAGTAGCGATGAAACGTTCTATGGACCTATTTTGGAACGCATCGAGCGGTCGGAGTCATCAAGAGACACGTCGATACCCAATGCCATTGAAATGGTTGCCTCTCAATATCACTTGACAGACCGCGAGCAGGAAGTGTTGCGGGGAATCGCCATTGGGTTGACGAGTAAGGAAACTGCGGAAAGAATGAACATCAGTCCTAACACTGTAAAGTCATTCCGACACATCATCATGATCAAGATGGGCGCAGGGACGCGTTCCGGAATTGTTGGCAAGGTTCTTGAGTACAGCAACACCACTCCTGAAAATGCTGAGCTTTGCTATGTGACGTATGAGGGGGTGGAAATATTTCATGCATCCTCCTACAATGCTCTTGACAAGCGCAGAAAAAATGCAAACACGGAAGAGACGAAGGATCAAATACTCAAACTCTAAAATAGTTCATGGCACATTTCACCCGGCGAGACAAAGCACCTCAGATCAAGCAAAAAAACTACCGGCTGTTTAGATCCCTAGTTCGCGAGGACTTCCGGGCGACTTGTGCATATTGCCTTCTTGAGGAAAGATGGGCGGCAGGATTGGAGAACTTTGAACTTGATCATTTCCGTCCCAAATCACTCTTCCCTCAATTAAGTTTGAGTTTCTACAACCTTTATTGGTCGTGCCATGTCTGTAATCGATTAAAGGGTGCTCAATGGCCATCGCAAGCTCTGCTCGCGATGAGAATTAGTTTCGTGGATTTGTGCGATTCGAATTTTGAAGATCAATTCATCGAGAAACCCAACGGCGAGTGGCTAGGAAAAACGCTTTCAGCGAACTACACGATTGATGCGCTTCGCCTGAATAGGCCACATCTGGTTACAATCCGCAGATTACTTCGGGAAAAGCGCACGAAAGTTGGTTAGCTTAGAATACGAAAGTGGCGGCTCCGTTTTAGGCCTGTGTCAAATGTAATTGTTGTTTCGCAAGAAAAAGTAGCATTGATGGTTCCCATAAGATGGTCAGCAAAATCGGCACCCTTGTTTTTGTAGTCGGCCAGCGCAGCCCACGTCTCCTCGCGTCTTTCCACCTCAAGGCCAGAGGCCGTCATCAGGTTTTCAAGCGTGTTGGCGATTTCTGCACGTTCGATCCCTTGGCTTCTCAATAACCAAACAAGTTCGCATATCGCTATGGAGTTGACGAGAAACGTCTCCCCTTTTTCGATCGCGGTTCGGACAAAGTTACGGGCAACTTCCGCTTGGCGGACGTCATCGACGAACAACAGCCTATAGATAACGTTGGTGTCGAGCCCTATCATTTTCCTGACGCAGCTTTTTTGAACCGCTGATGGGCAACTTGCTGAACTTCTTTTTGCATCTGCTCAACGCTCATAGGCTGCTTACGAATTCCCTTGCCCTTTAGCGCGCCGAAAAGATCGAGTAGGCTGTGTACTCTGCCCTTGAGTAAGACTTCGCCTTTTTCTGAAACCACGAATTCAACCTTGTCCCCTGGTTTCAAATTCAGATGGTCCCGAATTCCCTTAGGTATTGTTGCTTGGCCTTTGCTGGTAAGAGTGGACTGCATTGGTAATACTTCTTAACTATTGTAATACAGGGGGGGGGGACGAACTCATCTTTTCGGGTACACATCTTTCCGGGTGGGTCCCCAATCGATACTGGTTTTGATATCCTGTCGTATCAACCATTGAAAACTTTCAGCCATTCGAATAAGGAGCTTCCATCCATGAACGATGATCTTTCGCGCCGCAATTTTGTGCGCACTGCAGGCACCGCGCTTGCTGTTGCCGCACCTGGTGCAGTGACCGCTTTAGCAGCCAATGACAAAGTCCAGGTCGGTTGGATTGGGACGGGTTCTCGCGGTATGCACGTGATGAAAATGATGTACCAGGGCGTGCCGGACGGCACCGTTGTCACCGCCACCTGCGATACTTACGCAGGCAATTTGGCGAAGGGCAAAGACCAAATTCAGACCATGGGTAAGAATACACCCAAGACTTACGTCGATTACAAAGAGCTACTGGCCGACAAATCGATTGACGCGGTGTTCATCACCACACCTGAGCACCTGCATCACGAAATGCTATTGGCTGCGCTGGCTGCCGGTAAGCATGTTTACATTGAGAAGCCATTGGCACACACGATTGAAGAAGGCGCGGAGCTGGTTCGCGCCGCAAAGAAATCAGGCAAGGTGGTTCAGGTAGGTACGCAGAACCGTTCCAATTCTTTGTACATAAAAGCCAAGGAAATGGTGGCCAAGGGGATGATTGGTGATGTCCACTATGTGCGCGCTTTCTGGTATCGCAATTCCCTGCCCGACAATCCGGCGTGGCGCTATACGATTCCTGCCGACGCTAGCGAGCAGAACACTGACTGGAAAAAATTCCTGGGCAATGCCAAGCAACGCGCCTTCGATAAACAACGTTATTACCAATGGCGTTTGTATTGGGATTACTCCGGCGGAATCTCAACCGATTTGTTGGTGCATCAAACGGACATTA
>JAYTTF010000066.1:0-8359 GCA_043745195.1 Bryobacterales bacterium
TTGACGCACCGTCCATAGATCAACTCCCGTACCCACCGACAGTTGCGTTGAAACCATCTGTCACCTGAATGGTGAGCGCTCTTTCGATTCTAAATTCAATCGCGGGGCTCGGCGTGGGACTAAGGTGCTGAGGGCTGCGAAATCCGGGACGGGGCTGCAATTCAATGATGATGTTCTGCTTACGGAAGACTTGCAAAATAATTGCACCCCCGTCCCGGATTTCACGAATTGGACAGACAGGGTGCTGGTTAGGGCTTGCAAGGTTCATTCAAATCCCGGATGAGTTCGCCACCCAGGGTCCAGAGATTATCGACGTGGTTTCGAATCGTTCTCTTGGAGAAGGTCGTTGCCAAAAAACCGCAAGAAAGGGCGATAGCAATTCACTATTTGCTCGCCTGGGTGAATGTCGTCATCGCTGCCGCGCCAACTGCTCGGGCATCCTCTAAGTCAGGAAAGAACACCGCCAAATCTAAGGTATCGGCAACGGCAATGGTCTGCGTTAACAAGCTTCTTTTTTGACGATCCTTTATTAATGACCCTTACAACGACTCTAAACCGTTGCCATCACTTTCATGGATTTGTCTATGAGAATCCCCGGTTCAGTGCCACCGAGCCAAACACCATTGCAGTAACCGTAAGGCCGCAGAAAGGTTCACCGTTAATCTGATCTGGCTGTCAAAAACCGGCCCCGGGTTACGATCATCTGAAGGAACGGAGTTTCGCGTTGATTCCTTTCTGGGGCTTTCTTGTGTACTTGCTCTACCGGATGCGCCGGGTTAATTGCAAGAATTGTGGCGTGACAGTTGAACAAGTTCCGCAGACGTCAGCTGGAAGTCGGCGGACAATAATCAATCGCCCATCCAGGCTTTCGTTCCCCAGCTTATCCACACAAGGTTTCGAAACCAAAAAGACACCCGGAGGTGTCTCTTTTTGTTTTATACCGGATAGTTAAACAGATAAATCTATTTAAAGCGGCGGAACGCCAAACCTAAAAGGGCTGAACCTGCGATTAAGAAAGTAGCTGGTTCTGGAACTGGTGTTTGAGCTTGATTTACTTCCAATGTGTCCAGGCCGAAATCGTTCCCTTGAATTATATTACTTTGGTTGATTACTTGAATTGTGATCGTATCACTTAAAGTGATAAAGCCCGCAGTGGCGAATTGCTCCCAAGCAGCAGGAGTTGGAGGGGCAGAAAGGTTGGTGTTGAACTGTGAAGAAGTAGTCAACACGGTTCCGCCTGTGCCGTTGCCATCGTAAACTTTCAACACAATACCAGCTGGACTTACTGAAAACAAACCAGTTAACCAAACACTGAATACAGTAGTATCCCCAATGTTAAGACCGCTGATAACCTGTTGGTAAACAAGATCGCTTCCCGGAACCGGGGATCCGTTAACGATCATGAAATTGTTGTTCAATCCAGGATTTTGTGGTCCTGTTGCCGACCATGAGCCGTGGCAGTTACTTGCATTGTTCCCAATTGCGTATGTGCCTTCTGGGAGTAGCGCCGAGGGGTTTGCGCAGGTAGACGAACCGGGTACACCTGCATAAGTTAGAGCCGTCGAGCCAGGAGCAATGCTTCCAGTCGAATTGTCAAAGTTTTGGATTATAGTTGCGGATGCGCTTACTGCAGCGAGGCAAAAGAAACCTGTGCTTAAAACGGACCTGAAGTTAGATTTTGATATCACGAATTTTAGTACCTCGAATATTGGTCTTGGTTTGGAATTGGTCTCTTCTTCTATATAGCGAGAACTTACCAGTTCAACTGTTACAAGTATCATAGTATTCCTATTCTGAGTCAATCCTTAAATAGTACCCCTTTGGGCCGAAAAGACTTACACATAGTAAAGGAGACATACGCCTGAAGCATTCTGTAAGATATTGAAAAGAGGACTTGTATACAGTCTGCCGTGTGATCATCTAAAGATATAGACACGTAAGATTAGTACTAATATCGGGCAAAAACTATTATTGGGGTGACTCTACCCACATAAATGATAGTAACTTCCCCTCATTCCCCTTAGTTACTATACATTCGTCTTACAAACAAACCACACTTAGTAACATAAGCTTACAACCGCAATACGTAACAAAAGGTACTTAGAAATTCATTGCAACAAAAATATCTGGTGCTTTATATGAGGTGGGTAATGTGGTGCGCCCGGAGGGATTCGAACCCCCGGCCTACTGGTTCGAAGCCAGTTGCTCTATCCAGCTGAGCTACAGGCGCATAGGCAAGTACCCTTACATTATACGCCCGGGATTGCTGGACGCAAGCAGATCACTTGCAACCCTTACATATCGATGACAATCGGGGGAGTCCCGACCGTATTCGCCAATCGCTAAGTTTTTCGTACTTCCGGGGTTAGTGGCGGATCCCCGATTTCATCGCCGCACCAGACATTCCCCTATCCAACTGCCTTTTCTAGGATAATAAAGCAATGCGTTTTTTTGCAGCCCTTTTACTTATTTCGTGGTCAGCTAACGCTCAGCCTTGGAAAACTGCCACGGACCTTCCAAATGTGGATTGGGGCAAAGCCACTCCCGCCCAAAAACAACGTGGACTCACCGTGCTCCGATCTGTTGGCTGCACCTGTGGCTGTTCGATGAAAGTGGCACAGTGCCGCGTTGAGGACCCCCCTTGCGCCCAAAGTAAGACACTGGCAGCCATCGTCACAACCGCTGCCGCAGAAGGCAAAACCCAGGCGGAGTTGGAAAAGTTGGTCAGCAACAGCGATTTGGCGAAACGCGCCGCCAATCGCGACCGCTTGTTGTGGGATCCAGTAGAAATTGTCACCACCAATGCTCCAGCGAAAGGTGCCGCGAATCCCAAAGTAACCTTAGTTGAGTTTTCAGACTTTCAATGCCCCTACTGCACAGTAGCTGTAGGCCATCTTGAAACCATCCTGAAAGCCTACCCCAAAGATGTCCGCCTGGTATTTAAACAGTTCCCCTTGGATAACCATAAACAAGCGCGCCTGGCTGCATGGGCATCGCTTGCGTCAAACAATCAAGGAAAGTTCTGGCCCATGCACGATCTGCTTTATGCCAATGCCCGAACCATCACACGCGCAAAAATTGGGGAATGGGCCAAGCAACTAGGGTTAGACCTAAATCGTTTCAACGCCGATATCGACTCCCCCGGCATCAGATTGCAAGTGGATGCCGACTTCGCCGAAGGTGAGAAAATTGGAGTGGACGCCACGCCCACGGTATTCGTCAATGGGAAGAAATATACTGGTTCCCTGGAGCCAGCCGAATTCAAGAAGATCGTTGAAGCAGAGATCAAACTTATAACCAGTCCCCGCAAATAAGAGCGGGTGTTTTCAGGAGACTTTTAATGTTGATTCATAGAGCTTGCTTTCTTACGGCAGTTAGCCTATTGTGCTTCGCCGCAACCGCCCAGGATGATGCCCGTGGCCATTGGATCGGCAAACTGCAGGGCCCCAATAATCAGACGATCACCATGGAATTGGATTTCGACAAGACTGCCAAAGGCTGGATTGGTTCCCTTTCCATTCCTGAGCAGAAATTGATAGGGCTCATCTTGGAATCGGTGGATTTCCAAGCTGGAAAGCTTAACTTCGTGTTGATGAAAGCGGGCGACAAGCCTCCGGGATTTACCGGCAAGCTGTCCGCTGATGGAAAGGCTATTACCGGAGAAATGACGCAAGGTGGTGCCACTCTTCCCTTAACCTTGAAGCGAACCGGTGAAGCGAAGGTGGAGTTACCCAAAACAAGTCCAGTAGTTCCCAAGGAACTTACTGGCAAATGGGAAGGAACTTTGGAAGCAGGCATGAGCCTGCGCCTTGTATTGAACATTGAAAATAAGGAAACCGGCGCAGTTGCAACGCTAGTAAGTGTTGATCAGGGCGGTGCGAAAATTCCCGTGGCCCGCATTGACCACATAGATGGCAAAGTTGCCCTGCAAGTGACCATGGTGAACGGCGGCTACGAAGGTAAGCTGAACAAAGAAGGCACTACGCTTACTGGCGATTGGACGCAAAACGGCAACACGCTGCCATTGGTTTTCAGCAAGAAGTAACTGCCGCATCGTAACATTGCCGTGCGATCTCCCAATTTTCTTCTGAGCGGATTACGAATACTTTTGGCAGCGAAGCAGCAAGGGAGATCACTCGGTCCATCGGTTTACCTTCATTCAACTGCTCATTCAGATGGATGCCCAGGAAGGCAAGCTTCTTGGCCACCGCTGCCCGCACTTCCGGTGAGTTCTCTCCTATTCCAGCCGTGAACACCAGTGCATCCAACGCTCCCAGTGCAGGAATCAAGCCGGCAATATGACTGGCTACGCTGGTTGTGTAGATCTCAAACGCAAGCCGTGCTTGCTTATCGCCATTGACAATCGCCGCTGATATTTCCCGCATGTCCCCGGAAATGCCGGAAAGCCCTTTCAGCCCTGAATGCTGGTTCAACTCGGCATCCAACATGTCGGCGGTATAGCCATGCTCCCGAACCAGATGAATCAGAATGCCCGGATCCACCGAACCGCTTCGAGTGCCCATTACCAAACCGTCCAGCGGCGTAAACCCCATCGTGGTCGCTATGGAAACACCGGAATCCGTCGCCGTCAGCGAACAACCATTGCCCAGATGGGCAGTGATCAATTTCAACCCCGCAGCAGGACGCCCCAACAACTGTGCCGCCCTATGGGAAACGTATTGATGACTGATGCCGTGAAATCCATAGCGGCGAATGCCGAGTTCCAACCAATGCGCCGGGCCTGCGTAAACGTAGGCTTCCGGCGGCAAGGTACTGTGAAACGCCGTGTCGAACACTCCGTATTGCGGAACGCCCGCCCCCAGGATCTTCTCCATCTCAGCCACTATCTCCAACTGAATTTTATTGTGAGATGGCGCAGATGGGCTATAGCTCGTGGCTTGCTCGCGCACCTCTGCCGTCAGCCGCGTTGCCTTCTGAAACAAAGAGCCGCCATGCACTATCCGATGGGCCACTGTTTGCGGCACCGTTGGCAAGGCCGCAGTCAACTGCCGCACAATCGTTGGAACCTCATTTGGGATTTCCGATTCAATTGGTTTGGACGTTTGTGGCTGAATTGTCAACCGCGCCGGAGTTGCCTGATGCGACCAATCTACAAAAGCCTGCCAAACGGGAGTTTTGCTTACTGAAGTGCAGTCAAACAGATGACACTTTAAGCTGCTGGAGCCCGCATTGAGCACAAGGATATTCATCGCAACTCTGCCCTAGCGCTCAACCAATTCCACGCGGCGATTGAGGGCTCGCCCTGCCTCGTCAGCGTTCGAAGCCACGGGAGCGAATGCCCCCAAACCCTTACCAGTAAGCCGTCCCGCTTCAATTTTGTAATCGATGGTTAATACAGTAACAATCGCGTCAGCCCTTTTTTGCGATAAAGCCAGACTTTCCATTGGTCCTTCGTTCGCAGTATGGCAAACCACATTCAGCTTACGGTATCTATCTGCACTAAGCATTCTACCCACCTCCGTTAACTCCGCTGTTGACTCCGCTTTCACTTCCGACTTGCCCTTGTCAAATAGGATTCCATACAGGGCAATGTGTCCCATTTCATCCAACCGTGCGCCCATCTGCTCAGCGGTTATCTGCAAAACTTTGCCCTTGTCTGCCGCCGGAACTTTTCCCGATTCCATGGCATGCGGACGGATCACTCTTATTGCCGTGATCGCCCGCTTAGCCGTACCGTCAGAAACTGTCGTCGATTCAACGCGAATGGTCATGGTTAGGATATCGACATAAGTTCCACCGTCGGACGGGAGCTTCCAAATCGCATGATGCGGCTCTACACCCCAATTCGTGGAACTGAACGCAATGGACCCAATGCGGTGGCTATCTGGTAACTCATCCACAAACCGGTTAGCGTTACTCTGCAGCGTCCGTTCCGCCCGCAAGCAATCTTCCTTACTGCAACTTAGTAACTGAGTGCCACCTGCACGAAGCATTGCGTCGGCATAGTTACGATGAATTTCCAAAGCACTGCGGTCTCGCGGACCAACATAGTAAATGGTCGTGATTTCACCTTCCATATTTAGCGGCTTTGCCCATGTCCCTACTCCACGGCCCAGTTCATAAGTTTGCGGAAGAATAACCTCGTCAAAGGGCTTCTCATCCCAGGCAACCAACCATGACCCTTTATAGCGGCTAATCAAAGGGTGATCTTTCGATTGAGGAACATCAATTTCAGCGTCTTGAGCAAGGCTAAGGAAAGCAACAAACGAAAAACAGCAAAGGACAATACGGAAGGAGTACATCAATCACAAGTGTAGCGGGTGTTGGCAGCTAAGGTAATCAAGTTCCTTGGGAAATCAAGCCCTTGCCCCTTTCACTTCGCGCACCCATAATGATTGTACTTATGAAAAAAGCCGTCTCGCTCTTCGCCTTCTCCTTTACTCTCGCTCTTTTGGCCAAGACCCGCGCGGTACTATTATTGGTCGCGTTGCCGACCCGTCGGGAGCACCCATTCCTAAAGCCGCTGTCAAGGTAATCAATGAAGCCAACGGCCTCACAAGCACAGCGATTACGGGCGAGGCGGGCGACTACCGCGCCCCCTATCTTAACCCAGGGTCTTACCGAGTGGAGGCGGAGGCACAAGGTTTCAGCAAACTGCTGCGCCCCGGCGTGCAGGTGCGCACTACAAAAACTGTATCGCTTGATATCGAGCTCAAAGTAGGTCAAGTCAGCGAGTCGGTGGAGGTCACGGCGGAAACGCCTTTGCTCAACACCACGGACGTGAACCTGGGCCAAGTCATCGATCAGCGCCGCATAGAACAACTGCCGCTGTTCGCGAGCAACGCCATGGATCTGGTCCACTTAGCGCCGGGAACGGTGAACGGCACAAACCTGCGGCTACGCAAGGCGCCATTTAACTCCGCGCCCAGCACCTTCGGCACCAACGGAACTGGGAACAACAACAACGATTTCACAATCGACGGTGTGGTTAACGTCTACTCTGACGGTACCGCACTGCGGGTAGCGTTCTCGCCACCGCAAACATCGATTGCTGAGTTCAAGGTGCAGACCAGTTCTTTCGATGCCTCTGCCGGCTTCTCTTTAGGCTCGAACGTCAACGTCACCACGAAGTCGGGCACCAACATGATCCATGGCGAATTCCACGAATGGCTGCGTCACTCGAAGCTGGACGCGCCTACTATTTTCCAGAATCGTACCGGGCAAAAGCTGCCGCTCTATCAGGACAACCGGTTTGGCGCTTCCGCCGGCGGGCCGCTAACCTTACCTAAACTTTACTCGGGCAAGAACCGCACGTTTTGGTTCTATGCGTTCGAAGTCAATCTTTTCGGCGATCCCAATGGCAGCGCCACAGTGACCGTACCGACTGCGGAACAACGCCGTGGTGATCTTTCACCACTGCTACGGCTGAGCGCCAATAATCAGGTTTACGATCCAAACTCCACCGTCGCTGTGGCAGGCGGACGCTTCCAGCGGATGCCTATCCCGGGCAACGTCATCCCGGCGTCGCGGCTGGATTCGATGGCACAGAAGATGCTGTCTGCCTTTCCGTTGCCGAATCAGGCGGGCACCAGTGATTTTCGCCAGAACTTCTTCTTAGCCCCAAAGGCGCTGGAAACCTATTGGACCAAACATTGGCCGGGTTGACCACGCGTTTTCCGAGAGTCACCGCGTCTTCTTCCGCTTGCATCGCGACTACTGGCAGGAAGACAAGTCCCGCTTCTTCGGCGCTGACAAACCCAGCGGCGTAATCTTAAACAGGATCAACCGCAGCGGCGCTTTCGACGACGTTTACATCATCAATTCTTCGCTCCTGCTGAACGTCCGCTATGGGCTGACACAGCAGGAGTTTCCCGAGCGACGCGTTTCGCGGGGCTTTGATCTTTCCACCCTTGGCTTTGCGCCCAGTCTGGTGAACTCCATCGACAAGTCCACGGCTACGTTTCCACGGCTGAACGTCGCCCCTTGGTCAACTGTTTCGAACTGGGAATCGGGCGATGGCACCACTGCTTCGCTCATCCACAATCTGAACTCCACGCTGACGTGGAGCAAGAGCAAGCATAATATCCGCGCCGGGTTTGACTGGCGCAATCTGCGGGAAAACCGCAACCGCTTCCCCACCAGCACATCGCCGGATTTTACGTTCAGCTCCGCCTTCACGCGCGGACCGCTGGATTCGGCTGCGCCACCTCAAGTGGGCGGCGAGATCGCCTCGTTCCTCTTGGGTATTCCCGGCGGCAACATGGGCGTAAACGCCTCGTACGCCGAGCGGAATTCTATCTTAATTACATTGGGGCGGGAACCTTTAGGGATTCGGACTTGAGCGGCTGCGCCTGATTTTGATGCGTCACTGCGCGCACCCTGATTGATGGAGAGCAAT
>JAYTTF010000067.1:0-78149 GCA_043745195.1 Bryobacterales bacterium
AAACAATTGGACTTGCCCTCATAGGATCAGCGCAATAGCGTCACCCAAATGGTGAGACTGAAGTGCGTAAAAAAGGTCGCCAAAGGGGACACGGTACCCTGATCTTCGAGAAGTCAACTGCCGTTTCCAGGTTTATTGGTGCAAGCGAGTATCGCAAGCAGATACGCATTTGGAGAAGACTCTCCATGAACTTTCATTTTACCAATACGTGGAAAATCCATTGGTGATGAGATTTCAGGCACAGGTGTCGGGCTCATCTAAAGTCGCCTCACGGATGAAGGCGATCTACTTCGTGGTATCGGCGCTATCGTCATCAAACAGGTCGCCACGCGCCACACGTTCCCCTTTCAGGAAAACAAGGCTCACTCGTTCCGTTAGGCTGATGTCGTCCAGCGGATTTCCATCAACAATTAGAAACGTGGCTTCGTAGCCGGGTTTGATGAAGCCGATGCGATTGGCAACACCAAGCAAACGGGCAGCGTTGGAAGTGGCGGCTTTCAAGGCCTCAGTAGTGGTTAATCCAGCCTGCACCATTAATTGCAATTCGCGGTGAACGGCCGGTCCGTGGATCAAAGGGACATTGCCGGAATCGGTACCGGTAACAAACATCACTCCTGCGGCGGCGGCTCGCTTGGCGTTGGACATGATCAGTTCCTGGGGAAATGCCGGGCCCTTATTTTCTGTGTTTTTCGCTAAAGCCTTTTTGGTGGCTTCAATCAATCCTCGAGGAGCGCTTTGTTCAAACAGGGTGCGGGCAAGGATATTTAGATTGCCGGAACGGAGGGCGTTTACTGCATCTACGACGGCAAGAGTTGGAGCAAATGCGACGCCATGTATGGCCATGTCGGCTAGATGAGCATCGCTAATTTTGTCGCGAATGGAACCGTGCTCAATGCCATTGGCACCGACTGCAAGGGCGTCCCCGATATCGGTATCGTCGCCGGTATGAACTACTAGTGGCAAACCATTGGCTTTGGCACCGTCAGCAATGCCGGCGAGCACCAGGGTATCCATCCGGTTGAAGTGGAAGCTGCCGCCCCCAGCTTCGAGAATCGCTTTGATTCCGGTGACGCCCATAGGCTTCAGATCGGCTACCATCTTTGCGGCTTCTTCGCGAGTCTTTGGAAGGCGGATGATGGATGCTTCCACCTGCTTGCGAAATGCGGCTGGAACATTTTTGAAGTATTCCGTGCCGTGCCCACCTTCGGTGGTGAACATGGGCCCGGTGTAGAACAACTCTGCGCCAAGCTTTTCACCGCTGTCGGTCAGTTTGGCCAGGTCTTGCATTAGGTCGACGGAATCACCCACGCTTTTCACTGCGGTGACGCCGCAATACAAGTACGCAGCCAATTCACGGGCAACGGCTTTTTTCATCTCTTTGGGATCGCTGGCATACTTTTCAGGAATACCACCAGGGGCGCCCAGGTGAATGTGCGTGTCGATCAAACCAGGAAGAATTGTTTTGCCGTAAGCTTCAATGGGATCGGCTTTGACGGACTTCGGTTCGGGGCCATCGCCTTCCCATATTTGTTGAATCCTGCCATCTTTGATCAACAATGCGCCTTTCTGAATGACGGTACCATCGCCTTGAAAGATGCGGGCACCGCGAATGAGGATGGTTCGGCTGCGCCGCAAAGAGCGGGAAAGCTGCTTGTTTTTTGCGATGTTTTCGTGGCTGTAGGTTTGATAGATACCCAAGACTAGGAACGGTGCCATGGCTGCAAGCAACCACACTTTTCCGGCGGTCCGAATCTTATCTTCCTTGTCCCAACGGAAGAGCTTTACGGACAAAAATGAAGCCAGGAAAATGGTGGAGATCATCGCGAGCAAGGCCATCCAGTTTGCGGCGATGGTTTCGTTCTTGATAAGAATCCCTTGCATGCCGTTGTAGAGATGAGAGGCAGGCAGGAATTGAGCAACCGATTGAAGCCATACCGGCATGGCGTCCATGGGAAATGTGGCTCCGCTTAAGAACAGCATGGGCAGGTAGAGCATTTGAATCACAATCTGACTTTCCTGCATGGAGTTCACAACGCTTGCGACGATCATGCCTAAAGCGCGGAACGCCATCACAGCGAATGCGAGAAAAATGAAAAGTGAAAAAGGGCGCGAAGGCCAGGGCATTCCATAAACGAAGTGGGCAAGGGTGATGATCAATGATGCGGATGGAACGTAGTTCACTAATCCGGTGACCACCGAGGAAACAACGATGGGGGCTGCGGTGGTGGGCGCCACTTTATAGCGACGTAGAATTCCAGTTTCGCGTTCACTGACGGCACGGATGCCGGCACCGAAAAAACCATTCCCAAGCACACCGATGATGAGCACGCTGGAAACCACTTGAACAATGCCACCGCCGATTCCGCTGCCGTAAATTTGGGCGAAGATGAAAAAGAACATCAGCGGAAACGCATAGCTGAAAAATAGCGCCATGCGGTCGCGCGAGGTGAGTTTCAGATTGGTGAGAATACTTACAATGTATTTGTTCATTCGCGTAGCTTTTTGCCTGTTAGCTGAAGGAAAACGTCTTCCAGTGTTCCGCGCTTCAGGTGGATATCGGCCAATTCCAGGCCCAGTTGATCGATATACTTCACCAGTTCCACCATGGCCCTGGCAGGTTTTTTGGCAGTCACCACAATGTGTTTGCGATCTTCGCTGATATCGATCCGCTCTGCGGCAATTTCTTTGGGCAGATCACCGGGGGGAAGCGGTTGTTCGATTTTCACTTCAATAATGGAAGAGCCGAGAGTTGCCGCCATCAGTTCTTTCGGCGAGCCGTGAGCGATGATTTTCCCTTGGTCGATAATCGCTACGCGGTCGCATAGCCGCTCCGCCTCTTCAATGTAATGAGTGGTGAGGATGATGGAGCGCTTGTCGTCGCGCAATTCTTGAATCAGCCCGTGAATTTCTAAACGGACTTGGGGGTCAAGGCCGGTGGTTGGTTCATCGAGAAAGATTAATTGCGGATCATTGATCATGGCCAAGGCAAGATGCAGGCGCTGCTTTTGGCCACCGGAGAGTTGGCTGTAATAGGTATTGCGCTTTTCGCCGAGTTGCAAGCGATCGAGCAACTTGTTTGCGTCAACTGTGCGAGAGTAGAACGACGCGAACAGGGTCATCGATTCGGAGAGAGTAATTTTCTCAGGCAAATTTGTAGATTGAAGGCAGACGCCAATACGATCCTTCAAGGCTTTGACATCGACACCGGGATCATAGCCAAGCACTTTAACGTCACCAGAAGTGCGCGCACGAATGCCTTCCAGAATTTCGACGGTAGTGGTTTTTCCAGCGCCATTGGGGCCCAGGAGACCAAAGACTTCGCCCGGTTGAACGTCGAAGTCAATGCCGCGAACAGCTTCAAAGGTGCCGTAGGATTTGTGAAGATCACGAACAGAGATGGCAGGCGTCATAGTATTGATATGAACTTTGAACGGTTTCGTTCGCTGTCGGCAAATTATTTTTGCGATGCCAAGACGGCGATTGCGGCGCGGCAGAAAGCGGGCAAGTCTTCGGGCTTGCGGCTGGTGACAAGGTTACGGTCAATGACAACATCCTGATCAGCCCACTCAGCTCCAGCATTGGTGCAATCGTCTTTGATGGCAAAAAAGGATGTAAGCTTGCGGCCGTTGAGCATGCGCGAAGAACACAAGACCCAGGGTCCGTGGCAGATAGCGGCTACCAATTTTGCTTGGGCATCCATGTCGTGGACGAATTGGGTGGCCTTGGGGTGTCGTCGAATGTGATCGGGAGCGAAGCCGCCGGGAACAATTACACCGTCATACTCGGCGGTGTTGGCTTCGTCGTAGGAGAGCTTGGCGACGCAAGGATAGCCTAGCTTACTGGTATAGGTCTTGCCTTTTTCAGCACCGATGGTGACTACGATTGCACCGGCTTCTTCCAGGCGGTAAAGCGGATACCAAACTTCCATTTCCTGATAGACGTTGTCCACCAACAGCGCCACGCGTTTGCCCTTAAGTTCCATAAGACCCTATTGTAGACCGCGCCCGAACTTATTGGAACGAGCAATCATTTCAAAATGGTGAAATATGATTTTCGTTACCTCTGGTACTGGGCTCTTATCAAGCGCTAGAAAAGTTCCGGCAACGCTGAGTGCAAAAGGACGCTTGTCCAAATAGACGACACCTGTTTCGCAAAGGACGCCGGTAAGTTGGCCGGGCTTGGCAGCTACGCGGATTGTGGGTGGGATGGCTGCACGCATATCTGCTTTCACGCGGGACATGATTTCCAGCATCTGGGCGGAGGCGACTTTATCGACAACTTCTCCACGGTAGAGCTTGGCAGCAAGCGTTGCCATTTCAAGGGGAGTGGAAACGTTTTCTTCATTTCGCGCGGCGGCGGCAACGTCGATCATTTTGCGCTGCAATCGAGTCTGGCGAAGTTGCAGTGCTTCGGTAGAACGATTGATATTAGCCATGCCCACCAACTGAATCAGTTTGTTGGTTGCGGCGTTGTCACTGGCTTCTATCATGGCGTCTACTAATTCGCGGACTGTCATTTTGCCGTTGGACTTGACGGCGGTTTCAAATCGCTCGCTGCTGTCGACAACCTCGGCAAGGGCGATCGGGATGGACTGGTCCATTTTCAGTTTGCCTTGGCGGAGATCGCGAAACACTTGGATCATGATGGGAATCTTAATGGAACTGGCTTGGGGGAAAACGGTGTTTCCGTTAATAGAAATGGTGTGGCCAGTTGTGAGGTCAATGGCTGCAAATCCAAGAACTCCATCCAGCGAAGAAGCAACGGCTTCGATTTGTTTAAGCGTTCTTTTTTCAAGGAGGTCTTGAACGGAGGATTGACTGAATCCAGAGATAGTAAGAGTTAAAGCGAATAACAGAAGGCGATACATCTGGCCATTTTAGCGCCCATTCCTTTCCGTTACACTAGTTGATCTATGCAGGATTACGAAAAACTTGGTGTCTTCTATTTGGGGCGAACGGACAAAGGCCCGCTTCTGTACAACTCGAAAGATCTGGTAACGCATGCTGTTTGCGTTGGGATGACGGGAAGTGGAAAGACCGGGTTATGCCTGGGTCTATTGGAAGAAGCGGCCATTGACGGCGTGCCTGCGTTGGTGATTGACCCAAAGGGTGACTTGTCAAATCTGCTACTGCAATTCCCTGAACTTCGTAGTGAAGATTTTGAGCCGTGGGTTGCGGAAGAAGAGGCTCAGAAGCAGGGAATTTCCAAAGAACAGTTTGCAGCGAACACTGCGAAATCCTGGAAGGACGGCTTGGCGAAGTGGGACCAGGATGGGGCGCGCATTCAAAAGCTTAAGGATTCCGCAGACTTTTCGATTTACACGCCAGGGAGCAATGCGGGACTTTCGGTTTCTGTGTTGCGATCCTTCGATGCACCATCAGAGGCGATAAGAGATGACCGGGAAGCGTTTCGAGAACAGATTGCTTCCACTTCCACGGCATTGTTAGGACTGCTGCAAATTGATGCCGATCCACTCCAGAGCCGCGAGCATATTCTGATTTCGAAAATTCTGGAAACTGCTTGGAGCAAGGGGACGAATCTGGATCTGCCAACACTGATTGGACAAATTCAGAAACCGCCGGTGCAACGGATCGGAGTAATGGAACTGGATTCGTTCTTCCCTGCGAAGGACCGCTTCGCGCTGGCAGTGCAACTGAATAACCTATTGGCATCCCCAGGATTTGAAGCATGGCTGGAAGGCGACCCGCTGGACGTGAAGAGCCTGCTGTACACCAACAAAGGCAAGCCACGAATCTCCATTTTTTCGATAGCGCATTTAAGTGATCCGGAAAGAATGTTCTTTGTGTCGTTGCTTCTGAACCAAACATTAAGTTGGATGCGGACGCAGCCGGGCACATCGAGTTTGCGAGCGATCGTGTACATGGACGAAATTTTTGGATACTTCCCACCGGTTGCAAATCCGCCATCGAAACAGCCTTTGCTTACGCTGCTAAAGCAGGCTCGGGCGTTTGGGGTAGGTATTGTGTTGGCCACGCAGAATCCAGTGGATTTGGATTATAAGGGGCTTTCCAACTGTGGCACGTGGTTGATTGGCCGCCTGCAAACAGAGCGCGATAAGGCTCGTTTGGTGGAAGGATTAGTGGGTGCGGCAACAGCATCGGGAGGCAAGGCTGACCCTGCAGCATTAGATAAACTGCTTTCTTCGTTGGCCAAGCGTGTGTTTCTGATGAACAATGTGCACACAGGGCAAATGGAAGTTTTCGAGACGCGCTGGGCACTATCGTATTTAGCTGGGCCAGTGACGAAAGCTCAAATTCGAGTGTTGATGGCAGACCGAAAAGCCATCGCAAGTGGAACAGAAGAGAAGAGTGGACCGACAAGGGCAGAGGCGATGGCTTCGGCAATTGCCAGCGCGCGGCCTGTGCTGCCGGCGGAAATTCCGCAGTACTTTGTACCGCACAAGGGATCAACCCCACCGGTGTATCAACCGGTTTTGATGGGGCACTTGCAGGCAAGATATGTAGATGCCAAGGCAAAGATAGACTTCAGCGAAGACGTTACCGTTGGCACGCCCGTGACAGCAGATGTGGTTCCAGTGAAATGGGAAGAGGGAAAAGTGCTGGCCTTTGACATTGGGAACCTTGAAGCGGAACCGGCAACCGACGCTCAGTTCAAAGAGCTTCCTTCCGTGGCAACGAAGCCGAAAAGCTACGCGGGCTGGAGTAAGGACTTGACGACGTACATTTGCGCGAACCGTAAACTGGAATTGTACGTTAGTGCGGGTACGGGAAAATTGTCTGAGCCGGGCGAGAGTGAAGGCGATTTCAGAGTTCGCATTTCGCAGGAATGGCGGGAGCAGCGTGATAAAGCGGTGGAAGATCTACGAACCGACTACGCCGATAAGTTGGCGAAGTTGGACGAGAAAATCCGGCGGGCACAGGAAGACGTGGAGAAGGAAAAGTCGCAACGAACCTCGCAAGCGTTTTCATCAGTTCTATCAGTTGGGACTTCTTTGTTAGGAGCTTTTCTTGGGAAGAAAGCGATTAGCATGTCTGAAATGAGCAAGGTGGCAACAGCGGCGAAAGCGGTTGGCAGAACGGTGAAAGAGCAAGGCGACGTGGGACGGGCGGAAGGCGATGTTGATGCGATGGTGAAGCAGAAGAGCGATTTGGAAGCGTCGATTCAAGCGGAGATCGCAGCGCTGCAAACCAAGTTCGACGTGCAGAAGGAGGAGTTTGAGACGCTTTCGATTGCTCCGAAGAAAACGAACATTGCAGTGCGATTGCTGGCGTTAGGATGGTCACCGGGACCGCTATCGGACTTCAAAGGTTAGCGAAGCGGAATGGTCAGCGTGGGTTGCGCGAAGCAAGTATCGACCGGGCTTGCTGATGCCAAGAATGCCTTTGCCGCCGGCGTCAGTGTGGCCTGAAGTTGTGGAAACCGCGTCGGACAGAAGTTCAAATGGAGCTTGCGCCAAGGGCTTGCGTTGATGGAACAGGTGAAAGGTATTTTCGCCTTTCTTCGGATTTTGGTCTGGGACAAGTTCCAAGGTTGTTCCCAATTGGCGTTTGAAATTTTGGTCGGGGACTTCGACAATCACAAGTGCTTTGGCGAAGTCTGTGTGCCGTTGAGATTCAGCGGCAAGTATTGTGGTGCCGCGCATCTTTAAATTTCCTTCTAAGACAAGCGCATTCCCTTCATACCGCGGATTGAGTAAATTATATGCGGCCTTGGATGTATAGATAGCCGAATCGGCCAGGATGGGTTCTTTCGAACTGGTGGGAAATTTCCGCCCATCATGGGCACGGACAATCAGCCGTTCGCCAACCGCCGCCGAGAAAGAATCGGGCAACAGGTAGAGGTCGCCGGCCAGCAGGGTTATGCCAGCGCAGAACGACCCCAAAAATAATTTCACGGCTTCCAATCGGCTACAAAAAGATTGAACTCGTAGCGACTCTTGGTTTGGTAGCTGGAGGAAAAAATAATCTTTTTACCATCGGGGGAGATTTCGGGGAAAGAAGTAAATCCGCCAAAATTGGTAATTTGTTGAAGGTTATTGCCCTTCGTATCCATCATGTACAATTCAAAATCGCGGCCATCGCAATTGTGTTTGTTGGAAGAAAAGATGATGTGCTTGCCGTCAGGAGTAAACGTTGGGGCAAAGCTGGCGCAATTGAAATGGGTTAGTTCCCGCACATTCTTGCCATTGGCATCGGAAATCATGATTTCCATTTTCATGGGGGTGGTGAGATTGTCCTTCAATAGATCTTTGTACTTTTTCACGTTTTCTGCAGATTGGGGATGATTGCCTCTCCAGACAATTTGTTTACCATCGCGAGAGAACACTGCCCCGCCATCATAGCCGACACTTTTTGTAAGCTGCCTTTTTTTGAGACCGTCGAGGGACATTGTCCACAGATCAAGATCGCCGGAAACCATGGAAGTGTAGATAATTCTTTTGGTCTTGAAATTTACAGTTGCTTCAGCGTCGTAGCCGGTGGAGTTCGTCAGCCTCTTGACAATTTCGCCGTTCAGTTTCGCCACGTAAATATCGTAGGTTGGGGACACTGCCCACACATAACCTTTGCTGCGATCCGCTGGTGCCGGGCATGCTGGACCATCTTCATGAGTAGATGCGTAGAGGATTTGCTTGTTCCCTGGCAGGAAGTATCCGCAGGTGGTGCGGCCCTTGCCATTCGACACCAAGTGCTGATCAGTGCCGTCGGAGTTCATGACGAAGATTTGATCGCATTCAAACTTATCGCGAGTGGTTTGAAAAACTATTTTCTTCCCATTCGGAGACCAGTAACCTTCGGCATTCTGACCACCATTGGTTAGCTGTTTCAAATTAGAAATGTGAGTGCTTTGCGCCCAGGCGCAAATAGTCACGAAGAATAATCCGGTGAAACGCATCAGTTCTATTTCCTTCCTTCAAAAAGATTGCGGCCAGCCACTAGGGCTTTCATTTTGCCGTCAGCAACACTTCGTTGCAACATCCAGAATCCGCAATCGGGGTGGACGTAGGGGATGCGACCCGGACCCAGTATGTTCGTCGCATGTTCCAGGCGTGAAGCGATCAAATCTGGCGATTCAATGCCATTATCCTTGATGTCAACCACGCTAAGGCCAAGGCCGATCTTCGGATTCAGTTCCTTAAAAGCCTCTAATTCCCCATATCCACGGCGAGCAAATTCAAGGATCAGGTGATTGCAATGCAAGCCATTCAAGAAAGGCATGAGGTCTTTCCAGAAGCCTTTCTGGACGGATTGTCCACCGTAATTTCCGAAGCAGATGTGGACACCGCGTTCGCCGACAATGCCGTCCAGAACATGGTTGATGGCAAGGATCGCCCATTCGCGATCCTCCGGATGACCACTGATATTGGCTTCGTCGATTTGCACTACTTCGGCAGGAACAGACTCCAACTGCTTGCGGAGGACGTCGGCAATTGCCATGGCGCACTTTTCATAATTGCGGTAATGCCGGTCCGTCAGCACTTTGGTCAACATGTGCGGACCGGTGCAAGTAAATTTCAGTTTTGATTGCGTAAGCGATTTTGTGAACTCGTAATCTCGCGGCAAGTTCAAAGTACCTTCGCCGATTTCACCGGTAACAATAGCAGCTGGATCGGTACGATAAGCTACACCAGCGTCGGCGCGAAACTTTTGAATGTCGCTGATGGAAAAGCGGGTACGGATGCCGTCCATCTGGCTGACGAAATAATCAATCATGCCGTTGGTTTCCGGATGGCTGGGATTGAAGCGATTCAATTCGCCATCGGCAATGACATCAATGCCAGCCAATTCCTGCGTTTTGAGGACCACCATGATGGCGTCGCGTAGTACGCCCCGGGCGGTTTGGCCCAATAGCCAAGCAGGAGTTGGATAGCTGCCAACAACAGTTGTTAAAATTGCCATGAAACAACCATTGTATATTGAAGCCTTCGGAGACAAAACTTTCTTGCGACTTTTCCTAGCAATAAACTTAGCAGTAACTTTAACCGCCGCAACTTTGCCGCGCTTTAAGGAGCACGTCATAGCCACTGACTTGGCAGGCGGCTATCAGGTGGTGGCAGCTGATTTGAACCGTGATGGAAAGATGGATTTGATAGCGCTGGGTAGCGGAATGACGGAACTGGTGTGGTTTGAAAATCCGGGGTGGCAGCGTCATGTAATCGCAAGCGGACTGAAGCGAATGATCAATCTTGCACTGCTGGATATTGACGGGGATGGCGTGCCGGAAATTTTAGTGGCGCATGCATTTGAGAATCTAGCTAAGAACTCCGTGGGAATTGTGACGCTATTGGAATCTCATGGAAAGCCGCTTGAGCAGTGGAGCAAGAGGGAAATAGACCGGTTGACTACTTCGCACAGACTGCGGGTTGCCAACGGATTATTCATCAATGCTCCTTTAACGGGAGCGAGAGCCGATGCACCGGACTATAGAGATCATGCTCCGCTTGTAGCTTACAAGCCGGGCGAATGGAAGCGGCAAATTATCTCAACTGCGGACGAAGGGGTAGTTCACGGGCTGCTGATCGATGACTGGAATCGAGACGGCTTACAAGATATTTTGACGGCGAGTTTCCTGGGCATTCATGTGAACCTTGCACAACAAGATGGAACTTGGAAGCGTATACAGATTACGGCGGGGGATCCGTCGCCTTGGCCAAAAAGTGGCTCAAGCGATATTGCGATTGGGAAGATATCCGGCAAGAGGTTTATAGCTGCGATTGAGCCTTGGCATGGCAATCAGGTGGCTGTTTACGGGGAGAAACGTGGCAAGTGGGTGCGCAAGGTGATTGACGAATCCTTGGTTGATGGCCATACGATTGTTACTGCTGACTTGAATGGCGATGGGCAGGACGAAATCCTTGCAGGGTATAGAGGCACAGGCCGCAGTGTTTATATCTACACAAACAACAAAGGAAAATGGACACGCCACGATCTGGATAAAGGAGGCATTGCAGCTGCGGCGTGCATCGCAGTGGATTTGAATTCTGATGGCCGAATGGACGTTGCTTGCATTGGGTCATTCACAACAAATCTGAAATGGTACGAAAATCTGGGCCAGTAAGTTTCAACTAACGCCGCTACGGGCAACCGAATAGTTGGAGTGCAGTTTGTTGGCAAGGATATTTTCCAGCATAGTAATGGCGTCGTACACTTCGACAAATGAAGTGTAGATGGGGGCGAGGCCAATGCGCAGGATATTCGGTTCACGGAAATCGGGGACGACCCCATGTTCGATGAGTGCTTGCGATAACTGCCACGCGTCAGCATGTAGGAAGGAAACGTGTGAGCCGCGCTGTCCGGCTTCGGCAGGCGACCCCACTTCCACGCCATACTTCGTTAAGCGTTCGTGGACAAGAGCGATGACGTACTCAGTGAGGAGGAAAGATTTCTTCCGAAGGCGATCAATGCCAGCATCGAGGATTAAGTCTAAAGCAGGCTCCAACGCGGCCATTGAGAGTATTGGCGGTGTGCCGGTTAGAAACCTTTCGATGCCAGCAGCCGCTTCAAATTCCTGTTTGAATTGGAAAGGATCAGCATGGCTAAACCAACCTTGAATGGGGTTTTCCAAATGCGCGATCATTTCTTCTCGAACGAAGAGAAATGCGGGAGAGCCGGGGCCGCCGTTCAAATATTTATACGTACATCCAACAGCCATGTCGACGAAACAATTATTGAGTTGCAAAGGCATCACGCCCACAGAGTGGCTAATATCCCAGATGACGAAGGCTCCAGCTTTGTGAGCTGCTTCGGTGATCAGACGCATGTCATGAATTCGGCCAGTCTTGTAACAAGTGTGGGCCAAGGAAACGATGGCGGTTTCCTCATTTAAGTTGTCGAGCAAGGCCTCAACATTGGGCATGATCTGCAAGTCGCCAACGCCTTTGAGTATGTACAAATCGGATGGGAAATTATCGGCAACGGTGAGGATCACTTTACGGCTACGAAGCTTCAGAGCAGCGGTGGCGAGCTTGAACAAGTTGATAGAAGTAGAGTCAGATACTAATACTTCACTTTCTTTCGCGCCGATTAGTTTGGCAATTTTATCGCCGAGAGTGCGTGGTAGAGACAGCCATGATTCCCCCCAACTGCGGACAAGTCCTGAGCCCCATTCCCTATCCGCCGTTTTGAGAATTTGAGCGCGGCCCTTTTTTGTAAGGCGGCCCAACGAATTCCCATCCAGATAAATTACATTCTCTTCGCCAAAAACGAATTCATTTCTGAACTTCGCCAGTTCATCGGCTTTGTCGGCTGCTTCGGCTAGGGCTCGCCCTAGTGTGGGTTTAGGAACGTTCATGATCTTTGAACAGAATAGCGTACAATACAAGCTTGCAAACACCTCGGGTAACAGTCGTAATCCCAACTTTGGGCAACGACTCCACTCTTTGGGAGTGTGTCAACTCTTTGATGGCGCAGACGATTGAGGATCTGGAAGTTGTTGTTGTGGACAACAGCGGCAACAAAGCGGTGGAAAATGCGAAACCGGTTGGCGTCAGAGTGAAGATACTTGAAATGCCTTCCAACGTTGGCTTTGGAGCTGCTGTGAATGCCGGCTTCGCGGGGAGTCAGGCACCGTACCTTGCAACTATCAATGACGATGCATTCGCGGATCCTCGATGGCTTGAGCAATTATTACGCGCCATGGAAACCGATTCTACTTTGGGATTCTGCGCAAGCTCGGTGATGCTTGCCGGACAGAATGTTTTGGATTCCGCAGGCATGTTGATTGCTGCGGATGGTTCTAGCAAGCAGCGCGCCCATGGATTGCTGCGGTCTACGTTGGCTGGAAACGAGCCAGTTTTGATGCCCAGTGGATCTGCTGCGATTTACCGCAGCCAGATGATTGAACAGATTGGGGGATTCGATGATGATTTCTTCCTCTATTGTGAAGATACTGATCTAGGGCTGCGCGCGCGATGGGCGGGATGGACCTGCTGTTACGTTGCGGAGGCATTGGTGGAACACCGGTATTCGCATTCGGCTGGAAGAGCATCCGAGTTGAAAGCATACCTTGTGGAAAGGAACAGGCTGCGTTTAGTTGTGAAGAACTTTCCCATACGCGAACTGCTGGCGGCGCCGTTTGCAACGGCTGCGCGCTATTTTTGGCACCTGAGGGACTTAAGCGGCGGCCAAGGAAAAGCACGCGAGTTTCGTGACAGTGGCAACTCAGGATTTCAACTTGCTTGGCTGGCATTCAAAGCCCACTTGGCGATTGTGCCAGCGCTGCCACGGTTGATTCGCCAGCGGGCAGAGATCCGCCGTACTGCACGAATTTCGTCCGAGGAATTCCGTGCTTTGCTGCAACGGCATTCCATTTCTTTGAGGCAGGTGGCTGCGCTGTGATGACGCCGAAGGGGCCGGATTCATTGATGATTTTGATCCCTGCCTTGAATGAAGAAGGGGCCATTGCTAGTGTAATTCGGGAAGTGCATTCGGTTGTACCTGGTATTCCTGTGTTGGTTGTTGACGATTGTTCCTCAGATGGGACACGCGAGGTTGCACTGAAGGCAGGTGCTGAAGTGATTTCCGTAGCGCATCATTTGGGCCTCGGCGGATGCGTGCAGGCGGGCTACAGACTGGCTTATGAGCAGGGATTTTCCTACGTGATTCGAATTGATGGGGACGGCCAACATGACCCCAGCTATATTCCAGTAATCTTTGAAAAGCTGAAAACATCAGGCTGCCAAATGGTGATTGGTTCGCGATTCATTAATGGTGAAGGGGAGCACACCAGCTTTTGGCGCAAGCTTGGAATCCTGTTTTTCCGCGGCATCCTTCGGCCAATATTGGACAAACCAGTGCATGATCCGACAAGCGGGTATGTGGGGGTAAATAAGGAAGCGCTGGCAGTATTCGCGCTGAGCTTTCCTTTGGAGTATCCGGAAATTGAAGCTTTAGTGGTGTTGCAACGGCGTCGATTCCGTTTTGAAGAAATTCCCTGCAAGATGAGAAAACGCCAGGCGGGGCGCACCAGCATCACAACAGTAAAATCGTTTTATTATTTGATTCACGTACTGCTAGGGGTGTTCATCAACATTCTAAAATATGGAGAGCGGAGATCCAATCGATGATAAGCCGTTTGTTAGGAGTTACCTTCGGCATCAGTGTGCTGCTGATTGGTGTTGTGCTTTTCTCAGTGCGTCGGGCGCACATCCGCGTGGAATATTCCGTAAGCTGGCTGTTGGCTGGATTCGTAATGCTGGTGCTTTCCAGCTCAGAGATTGCGCTTAATGCGGTTTCCAACTTGCTGGGAATCAGCTATACTCCGATTGCTTTATTGCTGGTTGTTTTAACCTTGTTCTTAGTTGTTTCGTACCGATTTTCCATTGTGATTTCTGATTTGAAAGACGCCAACATAGCTTTGACACAGAAGCTGGCAATTCTGGAATATCGAATTCAAGATCTTCATGAAGAAAGAAAAGAAAAAGTCTAATCCGGAAGCGGAAGCTAGCAGCGCAACACCTTGGTGGCTTTATGCCTTGGGAATTTCACTGTTGGTATTTTTTATTTTCGAGATTTACCAGCCCGCCTTGAATGGCCCTTTTGTATTCGACGATAGTTACCTTCCGATGCTGTTGCCAAACGGCCCAGCACAGCCGTTTTCAATGTGGATCAGCGGTGTGCGGCCATTGCTGATGGCAAGTTTTTGGGCGAACATGCAACTGACAGGAGTTGAACCCTACGCATTTAAATTGGTAAACCTGCTTATCCATCTTTGCGCCGGCGCATTGGTTTGGTTATGGGCAAGAAAACTAATCAAGCGAAGCTTTCCCGATTTTACTGGTGATGCGCTTAGCGCTTTTGTAGCGGTGATTTTCTTATTGCATCCGCTGCAAACTGAATCTGTTTCCTATGTGGCAAGCCGATCGGAATCCCTCAGTGGCCTTTTATTCATGGGCGCTTTGGTCACGTTTCTGTACCACGGAGAGAAGGCGGTTGGATGGTTTCGGACCGTTTGCGTGCTGCTTCTATTCGGCCTTGCCGCGCTTACGAAGGAACATACAGCGGTGCTGCCATTGTTGCTGCTTTTGACGGATTATTTCTTTAATCCAGGATTCACGCTGGAGGGCATCAAGAGGAATTGGCGAGTCTACGTTCCGGTGGCGATTGGGGCGCTTGTGGGTGTTTACGGCACTTTCCGGCTTCTGCGTTTCGACGATTCTGCGGGCTTCCGAATAAAGGAATTTACTTGGTACCAATACCTTTTCACTCAGTGCCGTTCCATCCTAAACTACATTCAATTGTTTGTATTCCCAATTGGACAGAACATTGATCACGATCAAGCCATATCGTTCTCGCTACTTGATCATGGAGCCCTGCTGTCAATGGCGTTATTGGTGGTCTTAACGATTGGAGCTTGCATTGTTCGTAAGCGGTTTCCCTTGGCAGCCTATGGGTTCTTAGTATTTCTGATTCTTCTTGCACCAACCTCATCGGTGATTCCGATTAAGGACACGCTGGTGGAAAGAAGAATGTATCTGCCGTTGGTTGGTCTGTGCTTTGTGTTGGCTCAATTCCTACCGATGATTCGAATGCCAAGGGTGGCCTTGGTCGCTTTGCTTACTGCACTTTCTGCAGCATGCGGATTTGCGACTCTTGCAAGGAACCAGGTGTGGTCAAGCGCAATTGCTCTGTGGACGGACAGTGCTGCGAAGTCGCCAAAGAAAGGCCGTCCTGCGTTTCAAGTTGCCTACGCTCAATACCAGGGGGGCAACTGTGCTGAGGCAGTAAAGGGTTATGCACATGTGGCCGAATTGGAGAAACCGGATTACCGTTTGTATGCCGATTGGGCATTGGCGGCGGACTGTGCCGGAAATCTGGGTGAGGCGTTGGACAAGCTTCGTTTGGCGCAGAAAATCGAAAACAGCGCACACGTTCACGCAAACATTGGGATGATGCTGGCCAAGCAAGGAAAATCAGAAGAGGCTCTTGGGGAGTTAGACCAGGCTGAAAACATCAATGGACGATTCGCTATTGTTCCATTTTATAAGGGCAACGTCTTTATGCAACTCAACGATTACGACAAAGCAATTCAAGCCTATAACCGGGCCCTTCAACTTGATCCCAAAAATGGGGCAGCGCGTCAATCCATAGCAATGGCTGAGCGGCAAAAAGCGCAAGCTTCAGCAATCAAAAAGTGATCCCCTTGCGCATTGGAGTTAACGCACTATATCTGATTCCGGGAGGAGTGGGTGGAACTGAAATTTTCCTACGAAATTTGCTAGACTCCCTTTCGCGTATCGATTCATCCAATCAGTATGTGGTTTACACAAACGCTGGAACGGGCAATGACTTAGTACCCAACGCTCCGAACTTCCGGCAGAGCAGACAGTGGGTGAACGCCAACATTCGCCCTGCGCGCATTCTCTGGGAACAAGCCGTCCTGCCGTTTGTTGTGCGCAGCGATGGATTGGACGTATTGCTAAATGGTGGATTTACGGCTCCACTGCTTGCAACATGCCCGCAGGTAACATTCATCCACGACATGCAGTACAAGCGCCACCCCGAATATTTCCGTCCCATTGATTTGTTGTTTTGGAACTTGCTGGTTGGTGCCGCCATTCGGCGCTCCAAACGATTGGTCACTATCTCAGAATCTGCACGTACGGACATCCGCGAGTTCTTCCAATTGGATGCCGCCGTTGCACCACTCGGCGTTGAACAACGGTTTTTCGATATAGCAACGGAACGAAAGACTCAACATCCAGAGCCATTTCTTTTGTGCGTCTCAACGTTGCATCCGCACAAAAATATTGAACTGCTGCTTCGCGCCTACGCAAACTTTCGAAACAAGTATCCAGACATTAAATTGGTATTGGCAGGTATGCGAGGTTTTCAAGCAGGACCAGTGGAACTGCTGATGCAGAAACTTTCGCTCAGCGAGCATGTCAAAATCACTGGATGGATTCCTCGGGAAGAGATCTACAGACTTTATACTCGCGCCAGCGCGTTTGTATTTCCTTCCTTGTTTGAAGGATTCGGCATTCCATTAGTCGAGGCACTAGCCGCTGGTATTCCTTCCATCTGCGCGAACCTTGAACCAATGAAGACCAATGCTGGAGACGCAGCACTAACCTTTGAACCAACCAGTGTGGATGAACTCACAAACGCCTTATTGCGAATTACCAGTGACTCTGAATTGCGGATGCAACTTTGTTTAGCCGGACAGGCGCAGGCACAACAGTTTCGATGGGAACGGACCGCTGCCGTTACACTTCATGAATTGACTGAGGCCGCACGTCTGTCATAGCTATACTGAAACTCTTGCCCACGGAAATACAAAACGGCCAGCAGCCTGGAACGCTGCATAAAGTTCTCGGTGCAGCATTCGCGATAGCCGTCACCGTTGGCGGAACAGTGGGTCCAGGCGTGCTGCGATCGCCGGGTTTTATTGCCGCACTGGCAAGCTCTCCCGCGATGATGTTAGCCTTGTGGGCCGCAGGCGGGTTGTACGCACTGTTGGGCACCATGGCTGTTGCTGAACTGGCTTCGTTGTTTCCTGAAGCTGGAGGTCTTTATGTCTACGCACGGGAAGCGTTCGGGGAAGTTGCAGGGATAACCATCGGTTGGAGCGATCTTGTGGCCACATGTGCCGCTGCCGCCTCTATTGCGGTTACTGGATCCGATTTTGCCGTGGCGCTTTGGCCAGGCTTGGCAGGCATGGAAACCATTTTTTCAGTTTTGGCCGTTCTGTTTTTCGCAGCGATTCAATGGCAAGGAATTAGGACCAGCGGATGGGTTCAGGAATGGACAAGCATTCTGCAAGTAGGCGTTCTGCTGATATTGGTCGGCTGCTGTTTCTTTCTTCGCGGCAATGTGGATCCTGCGACCTCCACCCTTCCAATTCGAGATCCCTCTTGGACGGCACTTGGCGGAGCGTTCCTTGCAATGAGGTACATCATTATGGACTACGACGGATGGTACAGTGCCATCTATTTTTCTGAAGAGGATCGTGAGCAAGGCGGCGGCATGGGACGTTCTATGGTGATTGGTGTGTTGGTGATCATTGCCTGCTACATCGCACTGAACGCTGCGTTTCTGTCCGTGCTGCCGTTACCGCAGTTGGCCGGATCGAAGCTGGCGGCTGCCGACGTTGCTCACAAATTATTAGGCCCTGCCGGGGCCAAAGCCATCACTTTAATTTCACTCATCATGGCAGTCGCAGTGATTCATCCAATGTTGTTGATGAACTCACGCTTAGCATTTTCCATGGGGCGTTCCGGAATACTTTGGCACAAGCTAGCGACCGTGAACAAGGCAGGAACACCCACGTTTGGCTTGATCCTCAGCACCTTGTTGATCGTGTTCTTCACTGCCACCGGAACTTTTGAAAAGCTGTCGGCGATTGGCTCCTTCATGTTCGTAGTGAACTACGGCACTTCTTTTCTTGCGCTGGTGGTGATCAGGAAAAGGGCTCCGGAGTTGTTCAGGCCATTTCAAGCTTGGGGTGCACCTTGGACAACATTTATAGCAATCCTGGCAAGTGCGGGTTACTTGGCCGGGGTGGCATGGAACGATCAAGCCAACAGCAGCATGGCTATTTTGTTCCTTCTGCTTGCCTATCCGGTGACGCAGCTGATAAGAAAGCTCAGTTGGTAAACTTACTCTGCAGCCAGAGTGGCAGCTAGTTTCCTGGCACCGCGTAAGTCAGTTTTCCCGGAACCCAAACTAGGAATCGCTTCAATCGCATAGTAGTTTTCCCTCTTGGGAATCCACAGCGCAGGCAACTCACTTTCGGAGAGTTTCTTCCATAATTCTGCGGGTGCCATATCAGAGCCTGAATACAATACAACCAGCCGTTCACCGCGAGTATCGTCAGGGATGCTTGCAACATGGCATAGGGCATCGCCTAGCACTGCATGCAATGCTTCTTCTACTTTTAAGTGAGGGACCATCTCTCCGCCGATCTTACTAAAGCGCGCCAAGCGGTCAGTGATTTTCAAAAAACCATCCTCATCCATCACGCCGATGTCGCCAGTAATGTAGAAGCCGTTGTACATCACCCTTGAGGTTAGTTCCGGCTGCTTGAGGTAACCGGCCATCAGGCTGGGACTCTTCACAAGCAATAGTCCCTCAGCGCCTGCTTCCAGGGGTTGGAAAGAATCAGGGTCCACCACTTTGACCACTGTTCCAGGAATTGGGCAACCTACCGTGCCAGGTTTGCGACCCTTTTGGGCGTTTGTAGTATCGATGAAATCGGGGACATTCAAGCTGATAACAGGGGACATTTCCGTGCAGCCATAACCTTCCATCACTTCCACTCCGTATTTTTCGCGGAAGCCTTCGGCAACGGCTTCCCGCATTTTTTCGGCGGCCACGATCACCCAGCGCAGGTGTGCGAATTGTTCCTTGGTGACTTTCCGCAAATACCCTGTGCAGAAAGTTGGCGTGGAAACCAGGAAAGTACCACGATGCTTTTCCGCCAGTTCGCCGATCACTTTTGCGTCCATCGGTGAATAGTGATAAACAGCTTTGAACGCCTTCACCAATGGGAACCACATGGTGCAGCAATATCCGAAGGAATGGAACAGGGGTAGTGCACCGATGAGGCAATCGGTTTCGTTGACGGGAAATACTTGCGCGGTGGCCCTAAGGTTGGAAAGAACGTTGAAGTGAGTCAACTGCACTCCTTTGGGAATGCCTGTACTTCCACTTGAAAAAATCACCGTGGCAATATCATCGGGAGCGGCGTTACATAGCGAACCAACAGGTAGAAAGCGGGCACGGATGGCTGCCTTCGTCTTATCAGAACTGGAAAACCCAGTCATCAATTCGTCAAAGAAGACAAAGCCGGGGCGCTCGGCGATTTTCGCTTTTTCAAGAAACGCTCTGGTTGTGAAAATCGTCTTCAATTCACATAGTTCACTGCTGTCTTCTAGCACTTCAGGGCCCGTGGTGTAGTTCAAGTTGACGGAAGTGCGCGCAGCGAATGCGATGCCTAAATTGGCAAGCACTCCACCAACGGAAGATGGTAGCAACAAGCCAATGCGCTGCTCGCCGGACCTTTCACGATCAAGCCATGATGCGATTAACAAGCCAGCAATTAAACACTCGCCATAGGTTAACTCCTTGTCTGAAGAATCGGCGATGGCGATTCGTTTCCAATTGCGTCTGGCGGTAATGGCGAACTGTACCGGCAAAACGTCGCTAGCCTCTTTGCGTTCTGTCCAAGCGGTGGATCCCAATTCAGCAATCACTTCGCGGAGTTTCACAGGGGAAATGCCAGCGGCCATTGGTTCACCATAATAGATGCCCAACTTCTTGCGCCAAGGGCTGCTCCAATTGGTGAATGACACGCCACGAAGAACAGAAAACGGTGTATCCACGCCGCGGTCAATCCAGATGGGAATAATTGGCGCACCGGTGCCTTCCACAATCCGTTCAAACCCACGTTGTAAGGGAAGTAAGTTTCCGGTTCGTGTCAGTGAACCTTCCGGGAAGATTCCTACCAGTTCCCCCGATTCCAATTCCCGCTTGCCGGCGCGAAGAGATTCGATTACGTCCCGCTTAGAGTTTTGTGAAACAGGTATGGATTTAAAAGCGCTGAAAAACCAATGACCCCAACTGGAATAGTAGTAGGGCCGCCAAACCATCCAACGAATAAACCGAGGTGTGGCAACGCCGGTGAGGATGGTGTCAATAAATGTGGTGTGGTTGGATATCAGCATGGCTGCACCAGTAGTTGGAACAAATTCCTTGCCCACCGCTTTAACATCGAACATAGTGTGCAGCCACGCGCGAAACCCGAAGCGCATTACCAGTTCAGGCATGATGACGATCACTGCAATTGAGGCGGCCAATTCCATAAGGCCAACAACTGCGAAGATCCAGCGGGGGTGCAGTTTCATTACTTCATCCAACAAGTAGAACAAGCCACTGGCAGAGATCACGCCCAGCATGTTGTAAAAATTATTCGTGGCGATTAGCCGGCCCTTCTCAGTATGGGCAGGCTTTTCCTGCAAGTATGCGTTCAAGGGGACAATGAAGAGACCACCGGAAAGTCCGACTAGGACGAGCCAGAATGCTGCTGCGTTGAATGAACCAGCACCGCTTAGAGCTAGCGCAAAAATGCCCATCAGAATAGAGCCTACAGGGACCAAACCTAGCTCCACATAATCGCCAGAGATTTTTCCGGCAATTACTGAACCCACGGCAATACCGACTGCTAGTGCTGCCGCCAGCAAACCCGCATCCGATTCACTTACGCCTAAGGTCAGACGGCCAAACATCAGCATGTTCATTTGAAAGAGTGCACCGACAAACCAGAAAAAAGTGATGCCTAGGACGGTAAGCCACATGGTGCGCTGGGCAATCATACGCCGGGTGCCGTCTATGATTTCTGCAAAGGGATTCCAATGTATTGGACCGCTTGCTCCGCTGGGCTTTACCTTCGGGATACCCAGGCTCGTTAGCGATCCAATCACCGCAAGCAGTAGAAGAACACTACCCATCCTAAAAGGTTCCAACTTCCAGTGTTCGTAAAGTAAGGTCCCAACGCTGGCACCCAGAACAATTGCTGCGAACGTTGTCATTTCCAGCAACCCGTTGGCACGCGACAGATCCGATTCCGGCAGCATCTCTGGAAGGATTCCGTATTTGGCAGGACTGAAAAAATTAGCTTGAATAGCAAGCATGAACAGGACCACAAGCAGATATTCCATGCGCCCGCTAATCAACGCTGCAATCCCCACAGTCATTACAAGCATTTCAAAAGCTTTGGTGAAGATTAGGACTTTCGTTTTTGAGAAGCGGTCGGCAAGTTGACCGGACCAGCCGGCGAACAGAAGAAAGGGAACTACAAAAACGGCGCCGGCCAAAGCCAGCCATTTCCCTTTTTCAGCGGCCATATCAACAGCAGCAACGCTGACAATCATTTTGTAAACGTTGTCGTTGAATGCGCCCAGGAACTGCGTCCAAAGGAAACATTGAAATCCACCGTCTTTCAGCAGACGGTTGTAGCTTGAACTTGCCATAGTGTTTTTGTTTTCGGCGGTCATGCTCTGATGTAATGCACGAGAAAGGCCAGAGGCATCTGGATATCTTCCCACGTATTTCCAATGGCTTGCAGGATGTTCTTTCGGCAATCGAAAACCGTGGCATACACATTATGATCTCAGTGAGCATAAAATGTACTATGAGTCTTTGGACAAACGCAGAACGATCGTTTCTTGAAGCGGTGGGGAGATTGGCTTACGCCAACCCCTTTTTGCCGGAACGGGTGCAATTGGAAAAGTCTGCTCTTGGGAAAGCCTTTGTCACTGTTCCCATGTTCTGGAGCAGTTCCCCCTCCGCGCCGGAAGCGGTCAATCCAAACTTGTGGAAGATTTCTGAAAAGTTAGAACCGCTGATAGCGCGCTCGCGAGACCGGATTGCGGTTGGCGATTTATCGAAAGAGGATGCGATGGTTTATGAATCCGCAGTCCATCATCTTTTGTACCAGCGCTGCTATCCCGAATTCATTGCATGCGGACAAACACGCTGGGGGTTCTACAAAAAGTTTGTTACCGATTGGAATTTCTTTTTTCAAATTCCCGGGAAGCAGTTCGAGACACAGTGGCAGCCAGCACACGCATTTGCATGTTTCTGGCACATTCAACGGGCGTTTCATCACATTTTTGACGGCATCATCGGCAACTCCTTACCGGCTGCGAAACTGCGAGCCAGTGTTTGGGAGTCGATCTTCACACACGATATGCATCGTTATAGAAGATCTCTTTATAAAAAGATGGAACAGTTCCCCACCCTGATTACAGGGCCTTCAGGCAGTGGAAAGGAAATTGTTGCAAGAGCTATTGCCGGATCACGCTACATCGCTTTCAACGCAAATCGATTAAGTTTTGAGGAGCCTAAAGAAGAGTTTTTTCACGCCATCAATATGGCCGCGCTTTCACCTGCGTTGATTGAGTCAGAGCTATTCGGCCATCGCCGTGGAGCGTTCACTGGTGCAGTGGGGGATCGTAAAGGATACCTGGAATCCTGTCCGCAGCTCGGTTCCGTGTTCCTGGATGAACTAGGAGAATTGGATATCAGCCTACAAGCGAAGCTTCTGCGCGTATTGGAAACTCGCACGTTTCAGCAAGTTGGCGACGTGGTTTCCCGCAAGTTTGCAGGCAAGCTGATAGCAGCAACCAACCGTGATTTGGCAAATGAAATTGCCAATGGAACATTTCGCGAGGATCTGTATTATCGCCTCTGCGCTGATCGCATTCAGACCCCAGGCTTGGCTGAGCAATTAAAAGATAGGCCAGAAACGCTGGATGAATTGGCGCTGTATATGGCTCGGCGAACTGCTGGAGATGAAGCGGAAACACTCTCGCAAGATGTGAAAGCATGGATGGCGCGTGAATTGCCCGCCAACTATTCCTGGCCAGGAAACTACCGTGAACTGGAACAGTGCGTGCGCAATATTTTGATTCGTCGCGGGTATCAACCGTTGCAGCAATTCAAGCCCGTAGGGCAGGACAACTTCTACGACCAGATGAGCCGTGGTGAGGTGACTGCCGGGCAAGTGCTTTCGTATTATTCAGCACTGGTTTATTCGCAATGCGGAAGTTACGAGGAAACGGCCAAGCGGCTCGACCTGGACCGGCGCACAGTTAAGCGTTATGTTAATGCGCAGTTAGTGCTTCAAAAAACAAAGTCTTGAAAAGCTCGGCCCGCGCGCCGATGGCAACTTTTGCATTGTGTGTAAGCCCGGGTGATGCTTGCGACCTGCCTTCTTCAGGCTTGTCACGCTTAATGCGAATCGTCAGATTTTCGGAAATCAAGACTTTGGGATCAATCAAGGCAACTGCGGCCAACGGGTCCCAGGCTTGATAGATACCTTGCATCACCAGATCTTTCTCGCTGAGCAACATTTGCAGAACGGCGTCTCCCAGCTTGTTCTTTTTCAATTGTTCCAACTCTTTCAGGAATTCCGGGCCAATAGGAACGCGGCTGGTAGCGTCCAGAGGCACCAACCGAATTGGAAGCCCAGCATTGATCACGCGTTCGGCGGCTAGTGGGTCGATGTAAAAATTCCATTCAGCGGTAATGTTGTCGGTCTTGAAAACTCCTCCATCCCCCAGGTTGCCTTGCACGCGAACAGCGCCGCCCATGATGACAAGGTTCTGGATCACCTTTGCAGCATTTTTCGAACCTTGCAAACCCTCAGCTAAATTGGTTAACGGCCCCAGCGCAAGTACAATAACTGGGCGTTTGGTGTCCTTCAAACGCTTTTTCCAAAACTCAGCCGCTGTCTGTGTTTGAGGACTTCCTTTGGCTGTGGGAAGTTTCAGGTCGGGTAATACGTCTGATGTATCGCGCCAAGCTTTCGGAAATTCCGCTGAGCCTTGCAACGGCGTCGAGCGGCCAAGATAGACCGGCACATTCCCTTTACCAGCCAGTTCCAGCAACCGGATCACATTTACAGCTCCTGAGTTCACATGTGCCAAACCGTTGGCAATGGTGATGGCTTCAATTTTCACATCTGGCTGCGCCAATAGATAAGCGATGGCCATCATGTCGTCCACGCCGCAATCGGTGTCGATAATCACTGGCTGCGCCAAGGTTGCTAATAGTAGAAGAGACAGCACTCAGGTTTTCTCCACTTGTTTTTTGTCGAGCAGAACGGCAACGAAATCGGGCTCACTTTCCGCCAACACATTTTTCGGAATATAACAGTAGCCCTTATCGCCCCATTGACTGCCCCAAGAATTTTTCACGATATAAAAATTGCCTGTGTATCCGCACAGCAGCATGGCATGGCGACCGTGAATGCCGCTTGGTTCTTCAGCGGCGTTCACCGTTCCGTCGCGGCCAACTTCAGAAAAACGGGGACCAGTGTTCATGGAAAGCTGAACCGGGCAGCCGGCACTCAACACTTTTTTCACATCGTCCAATGCAACGGGCCAAGGCTTGGCTGGAAGCCTATGCTGTTCTGCGTCAGCAGCCATTTGCCGTTGATCCACCAGCGGCTGAGGCGAATCGTCAGGCCATAACATTTGCCGGCAAGTACCTTCTTGCGCCAGAACTTGTCCGGGTTCAGGACCAGGCACGGTACCTTCCCCGCCTTGATAAGCATAGTGAAAATTCTGAGCATCGCCCTGCATTTGCTGAAATTGCAACATAGTGTAATTGGCGGAAAGTCGCGGGGCTTCACCTTGCATTATGTTGTGAGCCATTTCGGTGGCATGGGTCCAGGCGAAGGCAGCACAGCGGGAGGTTTGCTTCTGGTCAGCCACGGGCGAGGCATATTTACGCAGGTCCACCGCATCCTGCGGCTGGATACTCTCAAAAGCTACTGGGAGCGGTTGAGGCTGCAAGCGTTCGCCACTTCCACCTGGGACGGACACTTGAACATTGCTGAAATCAATGCCACTGTAGCGGGATTGCAAAATGGCCAGCAGTGCCATGGGCAGAAAACCGTGGCCAAACAATTTGCCGTCGCGTTCAAAAAGGTGGACTGTTTCGGAACTACCTGGCGCAAGCTGCTCGAAATTCCGCTCGAAGTTAGGATTTTCAAAAGGCTGATAACCACTGTCGGCTAGTTGAGTGGCTAGGGTATCGCCGAAAAATGGATGATCTCCAAAAATGTTTTCGGCGGACTGTTTGTAATCGTCTTGGCTCCAGTTGCCTTCGTCGTCTTCAAAGTCCGCTTCGCCGGCATTGGGGAAATCATCGGCGGATGCGAAAACAGATGGATCCACTTCGGGCAAATCTTCGTCGTCAAAATCGTCTGCGGCGAAGTCATTTTCCTGATCTGCTTCGTCTTTGGAGTCTTCGGCTTCTCCCTCAATACTTTCGTCGTCCTCAAAATCCTGATCGTCGTCAAAATCGAAGTCGTCATCATCCGGGGCACAGGAATAGCGCATAGTCTTATCTCATGATACGCATCGCACTAGACAGAGGTTCCAGCAGCATGCCCAGACGCCCAGGCCCATTGGAAATTGTAGCCCCCCAGGTGGCCCGTCACGTCCACCGCCTCACCAATGAAGAACAGCCCAGGAACTTTTTTCGCTTCCATGGTTTGTGACGATAACTCAGCAGTGCTTACGCCTCCAACGGTGACTTCGGCTTTGTCGAATCCTTCGGTTCCTGAAGGTTCCACTTGCCAATCCTGCAAGCCGGAAGCGACCGCGCGAAGTTCTTTCACTCCGGCTTGGGCCAGAGGCCTTGAGCCAGCCTGATGGGTGAACCATGTATCTACAAATCGTTGCGCCAAGTATTTGGAAACCACCGTTTTGGTCTCCGCTTGTTCGCCTCGCTCTTTGCGATTTAACAGTTCCTCTTCCAACGAAATTCCAGGAAGTAGATTCAACCGGATCGGGCTGGCATGTTTCCAAAAGGACGAAATTTGCAGCACTGCGGGGCCGCTCAATCCGCGGTGTGTGAACAAAATATTTTCCTGAAAAGTTCGCGATCCGATCCTCGCTATGGCGTCCATAGAGACTCCGGCAAGAGTTTGAAATTTCCTAAGATCAGAATCAGCGAAAGTAAGTGGAACAAGCCCAGGCCGCGTCTCCACGATTTTCATTTCAAATTGACGGGCAAGCTGATGGGCGAATGATGTGGCTCCCATTTTAGGAATGGAAAGTCCACCGGTGGCGACAACCAAGCATGGCGCACTGAATTCGCCCAAGGATGATTCCACAACAAATTCAGTGGCTCGGCGGACGGCAGTGATTTTGCAATTCAAGCGAAGCTGGCCTTGGTATTCAGCCAGCAGCATGGTCAGAATTTCCGCAGCACTGCGATCGCAAAAGAGTTGCCCCAATTTCTTTTCGTGATAAGCAATCCTGTGCTTTTGCACCAGTGCTATGAAATCGGAAGGTTGATAGCGCGCCAATGCTGATTTAGCGAAGTGCGGATTGCCGGATAGAAAGTTTTCGGCACGGGTGCCAGTATTTGTGAAGTTGCATCGCCCACCACCTGAGATCAAAATCTTGCGCCCTGGTTCACTGTTATGTTCCAGCAGTAAGACACGCCGGCCGCGCTGGGATGCAGTGAGGGCACACATAAGACCGGCTGCACCAGCACCAAGAATGATGACGTCAAACTGTTTTGATTCTGCTGCCAAGGAACCTATAGGATAAGCTGGAATCTCATTCGAAAAATGTCCCAAGCAGCTCGCATCTATCTTGTTAGTGGCCGCGTCCAGGGCGTCGGTTACAGAAACTTTGTGCAAAAACATGCGGCTGCCCATAGCATTAAGGGCTATGCCAGAAATTTAGACAATGGCTCAGTGGAAGTTTATGCGATGGGCACGATTGAAGCATTGAACGAACTGGCAGGCTTTTTGCGAAAAGGACCACTTTGGGGCGAAGTTCGTTGTGTGGACCAACAGGAAGCGGCTTTAGATTCCAACTACAAAAACTTCCGCATTGAACGCTAATGCTACAATCAAAAATTCCATGGACCACTTAAAAGCGCTGATCCGGGAAGTGCCGAACTTCCCAAAACCTGGCATTATTTTTTTCGACATCACAACTTTGATGAAGGATGCAACGGGATTGAAAACCGTTATTGATGGATTAACCGCCGCATACTCCCCTGCAGACGTTGACGTGGTGATTGGGATTGAAGCCAGAGGCTTCTTCTTTGCACCTGCAGTAGCTTATAACTTGGGAAAAGGGTTTATCCCAGTACGTAAACCGAAGAAGCTTCCTGCAGCAACTGAGTCGGTGGAATACGCGTTGGAATACGGTACCGACACTTTGGAAATCCATCAGGACGCGGTTGAGCCCGGCCAACGGGTACTGATTATTGACGATGTGTTGGCTACTGGTGGAACGGCTGCGGCAGTTGCCCGTCTGGTGACTCAGTTGGGTGGCAAGGTTGCTGGTTTTGGCTTTGTTCTTGAACTGGATTTCCTGAACGGACGGCAGCGGTTAGAGAACCAAAAGATCGCGTCGCTGCTGCACTACTAAACTCTTGTGAAGCCCTCGCGGACACATCAAACCCGATTGATTGCCGTCGCCAAGTTGAACCTTGGTTTGCGAGTACTTTGCAAGCGTGCTGATGGATTTCATGAACTGCGCACCCTATTCCAAACCATTTCTTTAGCGGATTCCATTGACGTAAGCTATACCGCATCCAAAACTCGTGAAATTACGCTGGAATCCGAATTGGCAATTGCGGACAACTTGATTGTTCGCGCAACCTACGCCCTACTTAACGAAATAGGCACTGGCGGCAAAATTCACTTCAAGCTGAAAAAGAACATCCCGATGGGTGGCGGTCTAGGCGGAGGCTCCTCCAACGCCGCTGCTGTCCTGCTGGGATTGCCTGCCTTGATGGGAAAGCGCGTCCCCTTGGAAGTGCTGTCCCGCATTGGCGCGGCATTGGGAAGCGACGTTCCTTTTTTCCTTCACGGTGGACGAGCACTTGGCTTGGGTCGAGGAACGGAATTGTATCCCCTGCCGGATGGCCCCGCAGAACCAGTTCTGCTGGTTGTCCCAGGCTTTCCCATTTCTACTCCTGAAGCGTACCGGATGATCTCTGCGAATCTGGGGCCGGACGCTGCTTCAACAAGTGCCTTTGAAGCGCAATTGTGGCAGGGGGAAGGTGGGCGCTTTTATCAGAAACAACGCCGCAATCTGCAGAACGATTTTGAGCTCTCTGCCTTTGCCCAATTTCCGGAACTGGCAGAAATTCAAAAGAGCCTATGGCGCACTGGAGCATCGCCGGCTGGGATGACTGGCAGCGGTTCCACCATGTTTGGATTTCACGAAAATCGGGATGAGGCGAAAGCAGCCGCGACGAAGTTGAAAAATTGGAGGACCCTTGCAGCGTCAACCGTTACTCGTCGAAAGTTTCGCACAACGTGGTTTAAACAACTAGGGGTCTATTCCGATGAAGAATCCTGGCCCCCTGGAATAAAAGCGTGAGTGGTCCGAGTAATTTCAAGCCGCTGCGTGTTTAAGCTTAAAATATAGATTTTGAAGATTGGTTGTGGATTAGATCACCCTTCATCATCTATAATTCAGAGGATCTGGATCCAGTTAGATTCTGGCTACTAGGAGGAGATAAACAAAATGGATGAAACAACGGTCAAAGTAATTTCCGGGGTATTAGCATTTGTACTGATTGGAATTGTGTTCTTGCGTCGAAAGAACAAGGCCAAATCGGGCGGAGAAGACGAATTTTAGCCTGCAAGTGATTGCCGATAGATGCCTTCAAAAAAAACCCAAGTGTCAAAGCCTGTACCGAAGCAGGCTTTGGCTACGCCTCAAATCAACCCTAAATATGCTTTCTTCAAAATGGAGATAGCGCCTTCGGAGATTCATCGTTGGGGTATTTATGCGCAGGAGAAGATTCCTCCAAAGCGCAAAATAATGGAATATACCGGGGAACGCTGCAATCGCAAAGAGACCCGAAAGCGTGGTGAGGCAGACCTGAATTATCTGTTCACCCTGAATTCCTATTGGGCACTGGATGGTTCAGTGGGCGGTAGCGGAGCTGAATACATAAATCATTGTTGCGACCCCAATCTTTACGCCTGGGTGTTTAAAGAACACATCCTTTACATGTCCAAGCGGACCATTAAGAAAGGCGAGGAACTAACGATTGATTATCACTTTGAAAAAGACGTTCCGAAAGTGCCGTGTTCCTGTGGTGCGGCAACTTGCCGTGGGACGATCAATTTACTAAAGTAGTGGTCCGGGTTTGAACTGCCGCCCAGGATATGGCAATTTCAATTCTCGTTCTATTTCCAAAAGCCGGTTATACTTCGATAATCTTTCCGACCGGGTGATTGAGCCAATCTTGATTTGCCCGGCCCCACTAGCCACAGCCAAGTCCGCCAAAAAGTTATCTTCGGTTTCTCCAGACCGTGCCGATACCACGGCCCGGTAGCCACTCTTCGCTGCTAATTCCAGTACTTCGAAAGTTTCTGTCAACGTCCCGATTTGATTCATTTTCACCAGCACTGCATTGGCGGTTTTGCTGGCGATGCCTCGGCGTAGTCGAGTTGGGTTGGTGGTAAACAGATCATCACCAACCAAATTTACACGCCCCCCCAATGTGGCCGTCAATCGCTTCCATCCTGCCCAATCATCTTCGGCCAATCCGTCTTCAATGGAGACAATCGGGTAGCGGCCGGTCCAGCGTTCAAACATCTCCACCATTTCAAGGGAAGAAAGAATTCTGCTCTCTGACCGTAGCTGGTAAAGATCGTTCTCAAAGAATTGAGTAGATGCTGCGTCAATCGCAATGCTCACCTGGGAAGCTGGCGTAAAACCAGCATGCTGGATGGATTGAAGAAGCAGCCGAAGAGCATCCTCGTTGGATTTCAACCGCGGACCCCAGCCACCTTCATCGGCCACACCAGTCATCAAATACCCGGCTTTATCCAATATCAAAGCGGCAGCGCGATGGATGGCCACAGCGGCTTCCAGAGCTTCAGCGTATGTATCGAAACCATGGGGGATGATCAGGAAATCCTGAAATTCAATCTGTCCTCCCGCATGCAATCCGCCAGAGAAGATATTGATCATGGGGACTGGCAACACTGGCGCTGCCCTGCCCTGTAGCGTCTTCCAGAGGGGTTCGCGATGACTAGCGCTGAGCGCGCGGGCCAAAGCGCAAGAAACGCCTAACGTCGCATTGGCACCCAAGCGGAATTTCCCTTGAGTTCCGTCGAGTTCTATCAGCAACCGATCGACGGATCCAGGATCCGCAGCATGGCCCGCAAGGGCATCCGCAATTGGACCAGCCACATTGGCAACCGCTTTTCGCACGCCCTTCCCCTGATAGCGAGCGGGATCTCCATCGCGAAGTTCCACCGCTTCATGCGTACCCGTGGACGCGCCCGATGGCACTTGCGCGATGCCACGTGACCCATCGGAAAGTTGAACAGCGACGGCAATTGTTGGATTGCCACGCGAATCCAAAATCTCCCAAGCGTCTAGATTCTGAATTGTAAGGTTCATGCGTTCCTTCGTTGGGCCCAAAACTGAATTATATCCATCGGCGGATGCAGTATCATTTTGCGTGCAAATTGACGGATGCGTTGCCGGCTTTCTTCCGAAGTTATGTATTCGGCAGGTGACTTGCCATCTACACGAGCCAACATCAGCGCCGCCCAATGTCGAATGGTGAAGGCTTGAAATTCACTGTTTGACTCGGGGATATGCTTGTCCACTTGTTGATAAAAACCGAGCGCTGCTGACTCCAGTGCAGCGGTAAGCTCTGGCCGATGGAACGATTTCAGCATTAAGTGATTCAGCAGGAAGCCCGCATCGAAAGAGGCGTCGCCAAAGTGGATCACCTCAAAATCGATGGCCATCACATTAGCTCCGCAGACCAGCAAATTCTTCGGACTCCAGTCGCCGTGAACCAGGCTGAGCTTGCGCTCCCCACTTGCATGGATCAGACGATCGTAAAAACCTTCCAGATCAGGGTGCTTACTTGCTGTAGCGCGATAGTAGGGGTCAAGACGTAATTGGTCGAAAACCGTTTGATCTCCAAATTCCGATTCCAAAGCAGCATCACGCCAACTTGCGGAAATCAGAGATCCTAAAATACTTCCCACCGTATCCGCCGTGTCTTGATTGACGATTCCCGCCAGCAGAATCTGTTTCCAATCCAAGGAATCCGGCGGAGCCGCCTCCATTGCATAAATCAGGTTCGTTTCGTCCAGAAACAATAATTTTGGAATTTGCCCGTTGGGGAGAATTTTCGATGCAACCGAAAGTCCTTTAGCCTCGCGCAGTGTGCGAGCCGGATCGGAAAACCAATCCTGAGCCACTCGCAACTTCGCCAAAGCCTGCTTCAGCACTACACGTCCCACTGCGGTATCAAGCAACAGAACTGTGTTAGAAACCCCACCACCAAGGCTTACAGGAATCCCGATTGGCTGCCAAAGCGGACAGCGTTGCGAAAGATAGGCTACCGCGTTTTGGTCTGAGAGAACCAGCAACTTTCCAGTCTAGTCTGCAATTCACTTGAAATGCCAATAACCCTTGCTTCCTGAGCTACAATGCGAGTATGGTTCGACTCGAAACGGTACTAGACTCCTGGAAATTAGTTCGTGCCGATACGGTGCAGGCGCTTGAAGATTTCCCGACTGGGGATCTCGATTTCCGGCCCACGGCAGACCTGATGACTTTCCGGGAACTGGCAGTTCACATTCTGCAAAGCGGAGAAGCCCTGGCTGGTATGCTGGCTGCTGGTGACAGCAGTTTCCAGGGTCCGGAAGCCCGTGCACGAATGAGTTCCTTTGCCAGACCCCTGGGTGAAAATCCTGGCAGCAGTGAACTTGCACGGAATCTGGTTGAAAGTGTAGCGGCGCGTTCTGCTGAGTTGGCCGCCAAGAGTCCGGAGTTTTACGCGGAAACAATTACCCGCTTCGACGGTGCTGTAGTAACACGGTTGGAGATGCTGCAATTTGTAAAAGAGCACGAATTAACACATCGTGCGCAAATGTTCTTGTGTTTACGATTGAAGGGAATTATTCCTCCAACGACGCGCCGGAAACTGGCCGTAAAAAAATAATTAGAATAGAGTCTTGCAAAAGCTTTTGGGTTTTGTAAAATAACCCGTAGCTGGGGAGAAAATTGTCATGGTGAAATGCCCACTTTGCGATGCGAATATCGATGCTGAAGAAGACGAATTGGATGAAGGCGACGAGTTGAATTGCGACGAATGCGCAGCGCTGCTTCGCGTCAGTGATACCAAGCCATTCGAGCTTATTGCAGCCGATGATGAGGATGACGAAGATGACGAGGACGACGATGACGACCTCGACGATGATGACGAAGACGATGCTGAGGAAGAAGAAGAGGATTGGCAATAGCCCGCCGTCGCTGCTTAGAACTCTGGCTTTAGCTTCGTTGCTTGTCCTTCTGCCTGAAGTGTCGCTGTCCAAGGACAAAGAAAAGGCGAAAAAGCCTGAATCGTACAGTCTTGTTGCAGGCACGGTTTTTCGTCCCCCTGGCTTCGCGCTGCCAGGGGCCGAGGTGACTTTGAAACCCGAAAAGGGCAAGGGACAGCAGAAAATGACTGCAAATATGCGAGGAGAATTTGCGTTTCGAGTACCTTCGGTGTTCGCGCGTTATACTGTAATCGTCAAGGCCAGTGGTTTTCAGCAAGAGGAAAAGAGTACCGAAGTCGGCATCGATCAGCGGGTGGATCTTCCTTTTGAATTGAAACCTGTTGTCAAGCGTTGACATCATAAGAGTGAGGATCATGAGTTTTCGTTCCATTTGCGTATTTCTATTTACCGCCGTCATGGCTATCGCCCAAGTGCAATTTCCCAGCGGCGGCAAGAAGGAAAAGGAAGATCCCACAATTCGTACCGCGCAAGGGACCGTGCGCAACGCCAATGAAGAGATTAGCGCGGGTGCGGTGGTTCAGATAAAAAATTTGAAAACGCTTCAGATTCGTTCGTTCATCACCAAAGAAGACGGTAAATACGTGTTCAACAATTTGGCCAGGGACGTGGATTACGAATTGCGTGCCGAAAGTAAGGGCTTTGCCTCGCCAATGAAATCGCTTTCAACCTTCGACAACCGGAAAGTGGCTATCCTGAACTTGAAATTGGAAAACAAGGTTGAAAAGAAATGATCCTCCGGCTGGCCATTGTTTTTGCATTGGCGAACACGGTAATTGCCGCAACACCGGTGCTTCGGCTTAGCAACAACGTTAATCAGCCGGTGGAAATTTCTACTTCTAAAACAGTCGCCACAGTAGTGGTATTTGTTTCCACTCTGTGCCCGGTATCCAATGCTTATCACGACCGCTATAAACAACTGATTGCTGACTTCATGGACAAGCCGGTCCAATTTATATTCATCAACTCCAACGACAATGAAACGCTGGCGGAAGTGAACGACCATATTCGCGCCGCCGAACTTCCTTTCCCTGTATATAAGGATTGGAAAAATAGTGTAGCCGATAAACTGGGCTCCAGCATGACCCCGGAAGCTTTTGTGTTGAATGCCAAAGGCGAGGTTCTCTACCACGGCGCGGTTGACGATTCCAAAAACGAAGCGCGTGTAAAAGTAACCGCATTGCGCGATGCCATAGGTTCTGCCGTTCAAGGACAGCCGGTTGTGAGAAAAGAATTGAAGGCCTTTGGATGTACCATTCACCGCTACCGGAAGATTTCCTAATATGCGTCTGCTTATCACACTGATCCTGTCTGCTTTGGCACTGACGGCGCAACCACTGCCGGTCATCAACGAATCCAATTACGCATCCACTGTGGCCGCCGCCAAAGGGAAAGTAGTTCTAGTGAATTTTTGGGCTACTTGGTGTGTGCCGTGCCGCAAGGAAATGCCTGAATTGGTGAAGTTGGCAGCCAAGCTTGAAGCCAAAGGATTCGTGTTCGTCACCATCTCCGGCGATGAACCCGAGGCCGAAGCAGCAGCCCGGAAGTTCCTTACAGCGAATGCAGTGAAACCTCCAACATATATCCGCAAGGCCAACGACGATGATAAGTTCATCACACTGGTGGATCCCAAGTGGAATGGATCCCTGCCGGCATTATTTCTTTACGACCGCAAAGGGGTGAAGGTAAAAGCCTGGTATGGAGAGACGGCCCTTGAAGCAGTAGAAGCTGAGATTAGCAAGCGGCTTTAGGACCCAAAGCAGTAGACGTGTCCATCCTGCGAAGCGATCACCACTTTCCCATTCCCAATTGCAGGCGAGGAAGATAACGCTGCGCCAGCAGTAAACTCCCACAGCTTTTGCCCGCTGTTCAAATCCAGCACATAAAACCGTCCATCGTTGGACCCAATGTAGACATGCCCATTGGCAATGGCAGGTGACGATTCAACGCGACTCTTCGTCGCAAACGTCCACAAGCCTTTACCTGTCGCCGCATCGATTGCATGCACGTTCTTATCGCGCCCGCCTAGCACTACTTTTCCATTCGCAACTGCAGCAGAGGATTGATAGGGGAACTTGCGCACTGGATGCTCATACCGCCAAACAATTTTCTTCGCCTTCATATCAACCGAAAACACTTCATTGCCGTACGTTCCAAAGTAAGCCCTTGTCCCACTAATGGCAGGAGACGATCCGGTATAAGACCCTGAGGGCACGTGGTACACTTCCTGCCCATCAGATAGGCGCACGGCACGGAAGTTTTCATCGCAGCCCGCAATGTAGGCTACTCCGTCAAGGATGGCTGGCGTAGCGTGCACCGGGCCATTGGTTTCGTACTTCCAAACTTGTTTCCCTGTTTTGGCATTCACCGCATAGAGAGTTTGGTCATATGAACCGATAAGCACTTTATCCTGGAAAACTACAGGCGAGGATTTGACTTCTGTGCCAGTCTTGAAGGTCCACAAACCCTTCCCGGACTGGGCGTCGACGGCGTGAAGAATTCCGCCCAAGTCGCCAACATAAACAATCCCCGCAAACACGGCTGGCGTTGATTCGCCGACTTCCTTCCCCGTCTTATATTTCCATCGAAGCTTGCCCGTATTTAAATCAATGGCAATCAGTTCACTGGAACCAGAGCCAATGTAGACCGTGCCATTGTCAATCACCGGGGAGGATTCAAACACTTCCCCGCCCTCCCACGTCCACAGCAATTTCAGCTGCCCTGGAATTTTCTCAGTCGAAACTCCAGTAAGCTGCTGGTTCCCGCGGAACTGCGGCCATTGTGCCGGCAGCATGGAAACGGTGAAGCAGAGCAGCGTCAATAAGCGCATTGATATAACTCCAAGGCTGCGTCGGTGTTGAAAGTTCGCGGATTGAATCGGCCCGTCCATTGTTGGGCGGCGGCTTCCGCTAAAAGCGGCAAATCGTCCGTGGGGACACTTAGTTCGCGCAACGATCCGGCAAGCCCGGCAAGCATTGCGAATTCAGATAGTCTGGCGGAAAGATGCGGCGCCAGTTCCTCATACTCGCGCAATTGATTCCATGCGACAACGTGGGGCAGCATTACAGCAATCGCAGTGCCGTGGCTTGTACCGTAGCGAGCCGTCAGCGGGTTCGCTGTAGCGTGCGCCGCCCCCAACATGGAGGCTTCAATCGCGCAGCCTGCAAACCACGACCCAAGCTGCATTTGCGCAACCGCATCAATATTATTTGGTTCTAGTATCAACTTCGGAAATGCGCGCGAAAGCATCCGCCACGCTTGCCGCGCGAAGGCATCGCTTACAGCGTTACGCTTGGTTGTGACAAACGATTCCACAGCATGGGAAATTGCATCGTAACCCGCTGTGGCACGAACATGCGCCGGCTGGGAAAGGGCAAGTTCAGGATCAAGCAAAGCAATTCGAAACGCCGCCTGATCGTCCCCACATGCCATTTTTATATGAGTTTCCGCATCAGAAATCAGCGCGTAAGTTTGCGCTTCACTACCGGTACCTGTAGTGCACGGCACTCCGATCATTGGCAACAGTGGATGTGTGGTTTTGTTATGACCCCAATAGTCGCGCATGCTGCCACCGCAGCTATGGACAAAATTAATAGCCTTGGCGCAGTCAAGGGAACTGCCACCGCCTAAGCCGATGATGGAATCAATGTTGGCCCGCGCCGCAACTTGCCGCCCCCGTTCCACCATGGCGGTATCGGGATTTTCACTGAACTCGTGATAAGCTGTGACGGTGATGCCAGCGGATTCCAGCAAAGCAGTTGCCCGCTTAACATGCCCGGCCTTAATCAACCCGCTATCGGCAACAAGCAACGTTCTTTGAAAATCTAGACCACGGGATAATGCACCCAATTGCGCAATCGCCCCGATTCCGAAGACCAGACGCGGCTGCAATATGAAATCAAAAGGAGCCAGCGTCACTTCTTTTGCGCCACCTTGGCCTTATCCACAATTTGCTTCACTTCACTCATCAAAGTGGTCACATTGTAGGGAATGCCTTGCTTAATAGTCCATTCAATTCCGCCGTTGCCATGCACTGGATAAAGCGTGCGGAAATCCTCCAAGGGATTGCCGTTTACGATAAGCAGATCGGCAGACCAGCCAGCACGCACGCGTCCGAATTTTGCTTCCTGCCCTAAGATACGCGCACCGTTAAGGGTTGCCTGTTCAATGATCTTGATAGGTGGAAAACCCGCTTCCTGGTGCAGTTCAAGATTCCGCAAATAACCAAACCCGTACATCTGGTAAATGTATCCAGCGTCTTCACCAATGCCCACCAGTCCACCGCGCCGCGCAAACTCCCTGACGGCTCGCATCCAAATGCGGTAATTTTCCTTCCAGTACGTTTCATCCGTTGAAGTCCAGTTGATGAAATAGGAACCATGATTTTCCAGGTTCGGCCGGAAAAATGCTTCCAGCGCCGGATGAAGATACCCATTGAACCATGGTTGATTTTGGGCTCGCTGCAGATCGCGAGAAGCCTCGTAGATCGTCAGCGTGGGGTCCCACGCAACTCCAGCGGCAACCATGCCATCAAAAACCTTACCCAGTTTTTCCCAATTTGCTTCGCGCCATAGATGGCCCGCATAGCGAAAACGATCCGCTTCGTTTTGATAGTTGTAGCTTGGCGGAAAACCTTGCACACCCTCGTCCAAAGCGGCGTCTGGTATTCCATACCAATGCTCAATGGATCGCGTCTTGAATTTGATATCGTCCCAGGCGTTAGTCTCTTCCACGCCGGTGTGGTGAGCCACCGGAAGGCCCTGGGCATGCGCTTCCTCAAGTGCCGCTTGCATGATGTCGCGATGTAGACCCAGGAATTTAATCCCGTCAGCCCCTTGCACCTTCAACTGTTTCACTCGAGCCCGGGCCGCATCCGGAGTCGCAGGGCGGCCCAGCATAGGATAAACAAAAAGCCGCGGAGCAACGCGCTTAGGATCGTCGCGAATAGCCAAAGTCGCCGGGGTGTCGCTATCACCAACATTGCGCACAGTAGTGATCCCACACGCCAGCCAAAGCTTCAACACGTAATCGCGGTCCATCGGCATTCCGCCGCGATCAGCGTGCAAATGGCCATGAAGATTCACAAATCCAGGAATCACGTAACGTTTCTTTGCATCAATAACCGTGTCCGTGGTTACCGGTTGAATATTCCCAATGCGAGTAATCAGTCCGTTTTCGATGAGAATATCCACCGGACCCGATGCGGGAGTTCCGTTCCCTTCAACCAACAGAGCGTGTTGAATGACAAACCGCTCCGGCCTGACTGCATGGCGAGGAGCGGTTTGTGCGAATGCGCTAACATTCAGCGCAAGCAGCAGGGATACTACTATTTCTTGTTTTCGAGTGCCCAAAGTTGATTCCGGTTGGCAAAGAAAATAGCGCCATTTGCAGGAACAGCAGATGAATACACTGAACTTCCCAGACTCGATTCAGCAATCAGCTTCTTGGTTTTTGTAGCTTCCAAAACAACCACGTCGCCATCTTCGTCGCCAAGGTACACTTTCCCATCAATCACAACTGGCGATCCCCAAACAGCGGCCAGCATATCGTGGGTCCAATAAGCCGTTCCGGTCTTGGCGTCCAGGCAATGCAGGAAGCCGGAAAAATCCGAATAAAATAGCAAGCCATTGTAATAAGCACCGGTGGAAATGGAACGGCGAATTTTATCGTAGTGCCACAATCGTCCAGTCTGCGTAATGTCACCGCGCTTGGTTGCATCAATGGCATAAAGATGGCCCACCCCTTCACCATGCTCGGGATCCTGTCCATTGGCTTGATAAACCACGTTGCCAACGATGATCGGTGTAGCAATCACTTCGTTGCGCGTTTTTGGCCAGACGGATTCTTTGGGATTCAGATCAAACTCCCAAAGCAGCTTTCCGGTTTCCGCTTCGTAGCTTCGCGTCTTGCCGTCGCCCTGACCGATGATCACCTGCACGCCATCGCCAATTTTGGCAACAGCAGGGGAAGACCATTGGCCATGCAAAATCTTGTCACCAACCTGATTGGCTTCCCAAACCAACTTCGCCGTCTTTTTGTTAATCGCAATGATTGAGGGAGCTTTCGGCGAAGGAATGTTGACGTGTGATTCATCCTGGCCATTCGACGTTGAAACAAAAATCAGATCGCCATAAATCGCAGGAGAGCTATTCGACATGTTGTGAGGAAACGCACCCACTTCTTCCATCATGTCGAACTTCCAAAGTATTTTGCCATCCTTCAAACCAGCGGCAACAACTTCACCCCTGTTGGAAACGTAATAAACAATGCCATTTTCAACACTAGGGGACGAGCACACCCCTTGAAACGGCCAATCATTCACACGGCCACTGGCAACTTTTTCATGAGTGATTTGCCAAAGGAATGCTCCTGTTTTTTCGTCGAAGGCCATAACCACACCGCGGTCGCCACCTTCTTTGGGGTTGCGCAATCCTTCATTATTGGTGCCCACCAAAACAACACCATCGGACACCACGGGGTTGCCGTAGGTCTGGGAACCCAATGCGGAAACCCATTTAGTATTAATCTTCTTGGTGACATCCCACGATACCGGGCCACCCTTCATAGTGGAGACCATATTGCGATCGTTAGTGCCACCCCACATTGGCCAATCTTTTTTCGGATCGGATGCGGAAAGCAAACCGGCAGTACCGGCAATGGATAAGAGCAGGCTGATTTTCTGATTCATTAGTTCTTCGTCACCTTCAGGTTATCGAAAAATACTTCATAGGGCGCATCTGCATAGATGCCTGGAGCGCCTATCAGGTTTCCGTCGTCGTCAACCCGTTCCACAGTCCACGCAGTTGGTTCGGGTTCACTTGCGGCCCAAACTTTCCCCAATGCGCGAACTTTCGTTCCGCCCAAGGATTCCACTCGCAACTTCATTTTGTACCAAACATCCCATTGGGCCTTAAAAGGAGCCGTGATGGTTCGTTGCGTTTCCGGTTGCCAGGATTGCAGTTCAACCTTGTCCTGATTGCCGAACAGCACTAAATTGTAGCGCTGGGCAACCAACCCGGCATCACCCATCTGCCGGCGCTTCTGTGAAAACCGTGTCTGTGCTTCCACCGTGTAATCGTGCATATCCACCGGTCCAAAGAATGCACGGGCCCTTTTGGTAGCCGGGTTATCAGCCAGTTTCACCAGCACGTTCCCCCCTTCTTCCGGACGCGTTTCAAACTTCGTATTGCAGTTGATCCATTCCGCCGGAACAGCTTTGTTCTTCAAATCATCAAAGTTCCAACTCCACGGAAGCGAAGCAACAATTCGCGCCCGAGCCTGTCCTGTAAGATTACCCACTTTAGCCGTGATGATCCCCGCAGTACTTGGTGAAGCCGCATCGATCGTCAACTTACCATCCACCGCCGTTGCCTTCAAAGTTCCAGCATTCCATTCAACCTTCTTTTCTTCACGCAGAAAGTTGCCTTGCGCATCGAACAAGCGAACTCGCAAATTCACGCTTTGGCCTGGAGCCGTCATAATTTCCGCAGGCACAACTTGCAGGTACGCCGCAGCCCCTTCGCCCTTCTTTGGACCAGGAGCATATACAGTTGGTGTAACCGTTTTCTTGCCGATTGCATAAAGGCTTTCGTTGGTAACAATGAACACCCGTCCATCGCTGATTGCCGCTGAGCCAATCACCTTTTCACCCGTCTCTTGTCCGGGAGCAGGCTGACGAAACGTTACTTCGCTGAGCTTTTCGCACCGATCATTGTGCGGTTTTAGAATAAAAAACTTCCCGTTCTCTGTACCAACGTAAATCTTGCCATCGGCAAACACAGCCGTGGATTTCTGAATTGTACCCATGTTGAACTTCCAGATTTGACGCCCGGTTACCAGGTCGAAAGCAAACACGTTCGCGCCATTGTCCACTTGGATAATCCGGTCGCCGTCAATGAACGGCGAACTCACACCGCCTTGGAATCCAACATTTTGCCACTTGATTTGCGCCTTACCCATGTCCCCTTTGAACGTTCCGTCAAGGGCGGCAAGCAAACCCATTTCGCTGGTATCTAAATTTTCTTCCGAATGGCTAACATAAACTGTAGAGCCGTTCACCACCACGCCAGTATTGAGACCCCGTTTGGACATTACAAACTTCCAAACCGGTTCGCCAGTCTGCGCCTTAACGGCATGCACTGCGCCGTCGCCGCCACCTACAATGAACAATCGCTGCCCACCCAGTTCGGCAATCATCGGCGGAGAATAAGTAGTGTCATAAGGTCTGCCACCAGGCGTAGTTACAAAAATGCTTTCCCCAGTGCGTTTGTCAAACGCAAAGAAACGATGCGCCGCGCGCGATTGTGCGCCCCAACCAGTGGTGACGCCGCTGATCATTACCTGATCTCCATCAATCACTGGAGCCGGTGTGCGGCCTCCATGAGTCGTTACCCATGCAAACTCTTCGCCCAATGAACGATTCCAGACTTCCTTACCTTCCCGAGTGAAGCACCAAAGCTGACCATGCCCCCCAAACGCAAATACATTGCCCGTGTCAGGATCAACAGATGGGGAACTCCAAGCCATGCGGTGGGGAGGAACGTCGGAAAGAAAAATTGCCCACTTCTTTTCCCAAAGCAGCTTCCCCGTTGACCCATCAAACGCCATCAGGCGCTCTTTCATCTTTGCGCCGCTACCGTCTGTGTTCATCAGATAAACTCGGTCGTTGTGCACAACCGGTGCTGAAATGCCGCCAAAAGGTGCCTTCCATAATAGATTTTGCCCCTGCGGAGACCAAGTCGTGGGCAGATTTTTTTCGTTTGAAGTCCCGTCGCGCTTAGGGCCTCTCCAATCGGGCCAATCTCCGGCAAATAGGGGCAAGGTAACGGCCAGGGCAAGAATGAGGTGGAATGCTTTTTTCATAGTTTTCAGATATCAGAGTTGACGATACTTCCAGCACCAGCGTTACTGCAACTGCTGGCCACTATAGTTAATTATAGAGGGACATGCTTTCGCTTGTCCTTTCCCTGACTCTTCTAGAAAAGCAGCTTCAATCCGAATTGTACTCGACGCGGTTCGCCGGCACTGGTAATTTGGCCGGTCCCAGCCCCGTTGATATTGGTCCCGGGAAGGCCGAAGAACGGCGTATTGGTGGCGTTGAAGGCCTCGGCTCGAAACTGCAGTCTAACTCGTTCCACGATAGCCACCGATTTGGCAAGTGAGAAATCCACATTGTTCAGCGTTGGGCCGGTAAGAATGTTTCTTCCTGAATTCCCGTAAGTGAAATTGGGCTGCACTTGGAATGCTGTTGTATCAAACCAACGATCAATAGACCGCTGATCCGCAGGCAAAGAACCATCGCGCAGACGATTTGGCCGGTCAGCGCCGCCGGCGTTGGTTATGCCGCCGCTTGTGCTGACAGTGAATGGCAGTCCGCTGGTTCGTCCAACAATGGCACTGATCTGCCAGCCGCCAAGAATCGTGTCTGTTAACCGGTTGGCTCTTGCCAGAAACTGTTTCCCTTTTCCAACAGGCAATTCGTAGGTGGTACTCAGCACAAAGTTGTGACGAACATCCGTCAATGAATTAGCCCGGTTCAAACTGCGATCCCAAGGCTTTAGAACTCCAGTTCCATCGTTGTTGCCAACCTCGTCCACATTGTCGATAGTATGCGACCAAGTGTATGCAGCAAGGAACGTCAACCCTTTTGAGAAGCGCTTTTCCAGCCGCACCATCAATGCGTTATAGCTCAAGTTTCCCAATGGCTCCTGACGGTTCACCGCAGTATAGAAAGGCCACAAGCGTCGGTTTGCCACCGGCACGGGAGACGGATCAATATTAAACGGCACGTTGTAATTCACGTTGGAAAGCAGCTTGTGAGTTCCATTGCCGCTGTAGCCAACCGTTAGCAGCGTATCCAGTTTCAATTCCCGCTGAACGTCGAAGAACCATTGGCTTGAATATTGCGTCGGAAGAAACTTATTCGGAGACTCAATGCCCACCAAGTTAGGCCCAGGCACAGTTGTTGCCGGTAATTGCACGGCAGGGAATCCGCCGCTCAAAGTTAATCGTGGGTTTATGCGGTCAAGCGTGCCAAAGCCAATTTCCACAAAATCGGGAGCCTGATTTTGCGCACGGGCCCACTGCGTCTGTATTGCATCGGCCTGGGCAAAGATCAAGCCATAGCCGGAGCGCAACACTGTCTTGTTACCAAGTTTATAAGCCAATCCCACGCGCGGTGCGAAGTTGTTCAAATCGTTCTGGCATCCGCAGGCACCTTTAAACCTGGTCTGCTTCAGTTGAATGTCGGTTGATCCAGTGCGTGAAAAATCCAGATCGAAAGTGGAAACACCACCATCGGGAAAGACTGGTGCAAAGTAAATATCGTAACGAATGCCCAGGTTCAGAGTCAGCCGTGGAGTGATTTTCCAATCATCCTGCAGAAAACCGGCGAAATTATTTACCCAAAGATTTTCCCCATTTTCATTTCCAATCGTCCCGCCACTGGCCATCCCCAACATGAACTCCGCCAAGCCGTCCCCTGTTGCCCCACGGTTAGCCGGGTTTGCAGTGAATTCGCGCGCAAAGGCGAATTGTCCCCGTGAAAACCGTGCAGCATTGCGGAAAACATTCTGCCGTTTAAATTCCGCACCCACACGAGTGTTGTGCTTGCCCCATGTTTTGAAAATCGTATCGTTTACTTGATAGGCTTTCAAATTATTCGTATTCGGCCAGAAGGAACGGGCACCCAATTCCGCATATCCGCCGGGTGAAAATCGCGACAATCCGTGATTGTTGGAAACATCGAAGTTCGTTTTTGGAATGCCCTTAATCCCATACTCAGCAAAGGTAGCCGTATCGTAAGGGATGTCAAAGCTGGTCGGCAATTTGGTAAACCCGAAGCGTACTTCATTGGCAATAGTCGGCGAAATTGTCAGGTTGTAGGATGCGGCGATACTTTGACTGCGAATCTTCGTGGTGGTAGCTAAGCCCCCATCGGCGGGCAACGGCAGTGGTCCCGGTTCATAGCGATCCCGGTTGCGGCGGCTGTAGCGAACTGAAAGACGGCTCCTGTCGTTAATGTTGTGGTCCCCTTTAAAATCGTAAGTGTCCACATTATTCGATTCGCTCGGCGCGAAAAAGTAGTTGTTGGCAATGTTCGTATTGTCGGTGGGCAGCGGATAAAGATTCAGCAGCTTCGGAAATAAAGGGTCCCAGCGGCTCTTCGGCACAATGTTGCCTGCAAACGGCTGCCGAGTAAAGCTTGCAGCAGTGCCAACAGTGGTGGCAGGATCAAACACCGGACGAATCCGATTGAAATCGCCATTGCGCACTTCCAGAACCGGCACGGTTGACGTGAAGCTGCGCCCCAGTCGAGTGCGCGTTCCTTCAATAGAAGCAAAGAAAAATGTTTTGTCTTTACGAACGGGTCCGCCAACGGTTCCACCGAATTGACTCTGCTTGTAGGTCGGCTTCTTAGCTCCTGCTCGATTCGCAAAAAAGTTGGTACCGTCCAGATTCGAATTGCGAAGAAATTCATAAGCAGAACCGTGCAACTGGTTCGTGCCCGATTTGATATTCACAAAAACCTGCCCACCCATTCGATTCCCAAACTCAGCGGACAAATTGTTGGTGACAACACGGAATTCACCCACCGCGTCAACCGACGGTTTCACCGCTTGCGCTTCAAAGCCAACAGGTCCACCGGAATATGTGCCGGAGTTATCAATGCCATCAATATTCACCTGCACTTGATATCCATGCTGCCCGCCCGCAGAGAACACGCCTTCCCCTTGAGGCCGTGACCCTCGCGCCGGTGCCGCTCCAGCCGTCAGCCGCGCCAACTCCAGAAAATTGCGTCCATTCAGTGGCAGTTCCACAATTCGCTTATTGTCGATCACTTGCCCCACTGTAGATGTTTCCGAATCAAGTAATGCTGCCGTCGCAGTGACGTTCACGCTTTCGGTCAAGGTGCCAGGTTTCAAGGTGAAATCGATGCGCGCTGCCTGACCCACGTCCAACTTAAAATCGGGAACTTCCGCAGTTGCAAAACCCAAGTTCGCGGCCGCTACTTTATAACGTCCAACGGGAAGACCGGGAATAGTATAAAGTCCCGATTGATTCGTGGAGATCTCTCGGCGAAGACCCGTTTCAATGTTTGTGATGGTCACCTTTGCGGCAGGAATCACAGCATCGGATTGGTCCTTGACAATTCCCTGAATAGACCCGGTTTGCCCATACAAACCGAAAGAAGTGAAGAGTAGAAGCGTAGCAAGACTGTAACGTGGAAGCATAATGATTACGGTATCATGGATACTCAACTACTTTATTCCTCCGAACAGCCGAGGAACAGTTTGATCCAAGTCCGATGAATGAGCAAAACCGAGTTCTGTCAGGAATGTTCCGCCCCAGCGAATGGGTGCTGATCGCCTATTTCAGCTACACAGCTATTCTTGCGCTGCAATATCCGCTACCCGACGCACAGAAAGCAATTGGACTCGCAGTACCTATTCTTCTATTCCTACTCGGCTACCTTGATTCTGGATATTCATGCAATTGGACCAGTATGGTTCGCGATTGGCTTCCTGCCCCCATGGTGCTGGCCGCCTATTGGCAAGTGGATTGGTTCCGCGTCGATTATCATTTGGAGGATCTGGAACGCGTCTGGCTCAACTGGGATCGAACGCTGCTAAATGACATGGGGCTGCGGGCCGCCGTCGAAAGCCTGGGACCTGTAATTCCTTCCCTGATTGAAATCGCCTATCTTTTAATGTACGTCGTTCCTCCCTTTTCCATCGCCGCATTCTACATCTTAAAAAAGCGCGAACGAGTGGAACTATACATGTTCCCATTCTTACTCGGCACCCTCTCCGCCTATGCTTTGATTTCCCACTTCCCCTCCGGTTCGCCGCGCGTGGAGCATCCCGGGCTGGACATGCCAAACATCCACACCATTTGGCGCCAGTTCAATATTTGGATTTTGAACCGCGGCGATATTCAGACCAGCGTTTTTCCCAGTGGGCACGTCACCGCAGCTTTTTCAGCAGCGTTTGGCATGATACTGGCACTGCCGGAACGTCCTTGGTTCGGACGGGTTTTACTAATCAATTCCTTCCTGATTCTTGTGGCCACTGTTTATGGCCGGTATCACTATGCTGTAGATGGCTTGGCGGGCCTTGCCATCAGTTGCTGCTCGCTGGGCATCACTCTTTTTCTGCGGCGAGCAAGCACCAATAAAGCCGAAGCCGTCGCATCAGACTCGCCAGTTACTTTTCCCGAAGCTAGCTAACCGCACATCCATAGCGATAAGATAACCCTCATGCTCCAAACCCGCTCGCGCTGGGTGCTTTGTGTCTTCCTGCTACTGGGCACAACCATCAATTACCTGGATAGACAAACCCTCAGCCTAATGGCTCCGCTGATGAAAGATGAGTTGGGTTTGGATAACGAACGGCTGGGGCTGCTCTTTTCCCTGTTCTATTTCTCTTACACTGGTGCGCAATTTTTGGCCGGAGGATTGGTTGATCGCTCAAACCTGCGCTGGGCGTATGGCGGCGCTGTGCTGTTGTGGTCAATTGTTGGATTACTCACTTCCTTCACCACCAACTTCCTTGGCTTGGGATTGTTCCGCGTACTGCTGGGCATTACCGAATCTCCCAACTGGCCCGGAGCTTTGAAAATCGTCTCGCGTGCATTGCCTGAAAAAGAAAGAGCCATCGGCAACGGAATCTTCACCAGCGGCCAAAGCATCGGCGCACTCACCGCGCCGCTGATCATCCTAACCATCGCCGGAGCCTTCAATTGGCGAATGGGATTTGCAGCCGTCGGCATACTTGGCATCGTCTGGTTTGTCGCCTGGGTGTGGTTCACACGGCGTCCTGAGTTCAAAAATATTTGGCCGCCCGTCCCTATGGCCAGCGCCACCGCAAGCTATTCAGAAGTGCTGCGGCAACCGAAATTCTGGCTTGTTGCAGTAATCACTTCCACTGTGAATCCTATTCTTTATTACAACGTGAATTGGCTGCCCACTTACTTCAATCAGCAACGTGGAATGACCGTCGGTTCACCCGACATGAAGTGGATTCTAACTCTGATCTATTTCGGGCTCGACCTTGGCTATCTGGCATTCGGCTTGGCCTGTCTGCGTCTACCGCGAGTTGCCGTCATCAGCATGGCAACTCTGTTGGTAGCAATTGCCGCAACCGTTCCGTGGATTGAGGATCGTTCCACCATGACCGCCGTCTTGATGATCTCTAATTTCGGGCTGGGCATGTGGATGTCCATGTACCTCACTCTCACCCAGGAAGTTTCCAAGCATTCAGTGTCAACAGCCATGGGATTGGCCGGTGGAATTGGATCCCTGGCCGGAGCAATCTTAATGTATTTCGTGGGATTGGTAACCAAGCAGACACATTCGTTTCAAGGCCCATTTGTTGGAATTGCGATTGCGATTTCCTGCGCCTGGATGGCTGGCGTTGTTTCTGAACGTAACAGATCAACCCCAAGTTGACTACTTCCATTCCAAGATCATGCCGCTGTCCGTTGCCGCCCAAAGCTTTCCAGAAGGGCTGCCAGTAACCACTACGCGACGGGCGACAGCGCGATAATCGACAGGCATCTCCAGCCAGACAATTTTGCTATTTTCTGAAAGGGTGCCCTGCAGGATGTGAACTTTCGATGGAATCGGATTCGCTCTGAACGACCCAAGCGCTTCCACGCCGCCGATCACAACATGCTTGTTATTCTCCGCGTAAATGGAACTGATCGCCCGATCTTTTTCCCGATAAAGATTGGTTGTCTTCCCACCAACATAGTTGATCAACATAACCTCGCTGGGCACTGCAAAACTCTGTTCATGCACAAGCAGCGAGATACCAAACGTATCCTTTAAAATTACTGATTGAATGTGTCCGAACAACGAGGCACTCGTAGCATTCCAACTCTGGCCTCCATTCGCGGTGTCTAACATCAAGGTCAATGCTGGCCATTCTCTGCGGCTTGATGCGCGCTCAGGCTCCATCCAATCAGGAAACAAACTGTCATCCCTGCGTTTAGGGCGACTCGCACCAATAATCATCATTTTATTGCCATTCTGCGCAATTACCTCAAACGAAGAAGTCTCGGCATTCGACTCAATTTTCTTGCTTTCTGCAAGAGCGGTCCACGTCAATCCGCCATCGGTTGTTTTCCAGACAGCCTTGGGATATCCCGATGCATAACCAACCTTTGCAGAATTAAAGTGAATAGCAATCAGGCCATCCATCTTTTTCAGCTTCTTCCAATCACGCCCGGATTCTTCACTCTTCCAAATTCCACGATCCGTAGCCAACCAGCATTGGGAATCTCCAACGCAGGAAAGGGCCACTGGATGTTCCTTCAATAGAACTTCCGTCCACTTTGCGCCACCAGTGCTGGTGATCAACACCACAGGTTTCTCTTTTTCTTTTGTGCTGGAGATTACTCCAAAGGCCAAGCCACGTTGATCGGACGGAAACTGGATTCCCCGTATTTCAAATGCAGAATCAGTTTGATCGAAAAAATAATTCATCTTCCAACGCTGCTCTTGCGCATTAGCCGCAACGATCAGGAAAGGAAGAAAGAGTCGACGAATGAAAGCCATATTTAGAATTAGGTTTGGCGAGCAATCGCCGTTGCAAGAGCTAGTTCAATAGTTGGAGCCATTTTCAGATCTTCCGGTCGAGTATGCACCACTTGCACCAAACAGCCTATCATTTCCCCAACGGTTGAAAGCAACTCCATTTCATCTCCGCTGTGGCTATGCGGTTGGCGATGTTGAACGTTGATTACTCCAACAACCTTCCCCCGAGCAATAATTGGTGCCGAAAGAAACGCTTCATAAGTGTCTTCTACAAGCTCACTGAATGACTTAAATCGGGGATCTTTATAGGCCTCGCAACTCAGTGCCAGAAAGCGCTTCTCACGAGCCACCCAGCCTGTAAGTCCTTCGTTCAACTTAAGACGAACTTTACCCAGCGAATCTTCTTTGTTATCGCCTGTGGCGGCACACAGCACCAATTCTTTTTGGTCCAGAAGATACACCAGGCAGGAATCGCAACTGGTGAATTCCACCACTCGGGCAACAATAGAATCTAAAGATTGGCCAATGCTTTTGCTGGTGGAGAGATACCGGCTGATACGTTGTAATAAGCGTAGTTCCTGGTCAATCCGCTCCAAGCGGGTTTCAAGATCACGCGTTTTATTGGCCACGTCTCTATTATCCCACTGAAATGACTCCATTAAACGCTAGAATAGTGAAAATGAGTTTCGCTCCCTCTCCGGATTTTTCCAAACTTCCGGCAGATCAGTATTTGGAGTTTCACAAGCGCCGCTACGTCTTCTTGTTGGACAAAGTGCACGCCATCCTAAATGGTGAAGCCGATGCTTCGTGGCGATTCCTAGACGTCGGTCCAGCATTCCAAACTCATCTTTTGCGCGAAGCCTTCCCCAAGGCCAAGGTAGATACCGCAGGCTTTATTGACAACCGCTTTCCTGCACGCGTCGGTGAGGCGCACTTTCAGACGGATCTGAACGAAGTGGATCAGCCCGAAATCGGCGGTTACCATCTCATCATCATGGCTGAAGTACTCGAACATTTATACGCCCCACCAACACAAGTGCTTCGACGAATTGGCCAATGGTTAAAACCAGGAGGATCCATTCTTCTGCAAACACCCAACCCTGTCAGCCTAGGCAAACGGAAACAACTGTTGACAGGCCATTCCCCATTTGAAATCATTCGTGACAATCCCACCAACCCTGGTCATTTCTGCGAATACACCGTGGAAGATCTCAATTCAGTTGCAAGTAATGCAGGCTTTGAGGTGACTGACGTCTGGTTAACGAACTACTTCGGTCCTGGCGGATTCAAAAACCAAATCTACGATTTTCTGTGTAGTGTCCTGCCTGGCAATTTGCAGGATGGCATCACTGCTGTGTTGCGAAAAAAGCTGCCTACTGATTCGTAAAAAGGTACTTCCCGCCACTTTCCAAAACAGTGTGAAGCGCCGGCTTGCCCACCAGTTTTTCAATCTTCACTAACTCCGGACCTTCCAACGTTAAGTAGAATCGCTGCGGCGAAAGCCACAAGTTTCTAAACTCCTCATCCCCAATAAACACCTGCGGTGCGTCTGGAGCATAGGATCCATATTCCAAATTGTTCACACGCCCGTTGAGGATTAACGCTTTGCGATTCGTATAGAAAAACACGGACGAAAAGGTATAGTACTGCGCCCCTAGAATTAGACTCCCAGGTTGCGATTGGTTCAATGCCTCCGCCAGCGGACGCGAACCCATGTAAGGATCAAACACCGTAAGCGCCACCCGCGCAGCATGAAAAAACAACACCATCATCACCGTCAACCCCAACGCCAACCGCTGCCCGCGAAACCTCCAAGCGCAAACGGTTCCAATTAGAGTCGCGATTCCAGCCATCATCAGCGGCGTCCGCAAATAGGCAAACGATGCAATCGTAAGGTCACCCATATGACCTAGCGACAGCGTGTAGGCATCCGGATTATGCGTTAGCGCGCGAGAAATATCACCAGGCGTCGGCAAATTCCAGACACTCCAAATCAGGAACGCTATCACTGAAGTTGCGCTGGCGGCGACGATCGCAATGGCCTTCGACCCCCAACCTACTAACTTGTTTTCCCGATTCAATCCCGATGCAAGCCACAGCGCAATCGCAGGGTAGGCAGGCATTGAATAATATTCCTGCGTTGTCGAAAACGTGAAGAAGACCATCAGGAATCCAGCCCAGCAAAGCGCTAGTCGTCGTGTAAGTGCGGCCCTTGAATTTCCGTCCACAGTCTGGCGGCAGGCTGCCGGAAAATAGGCGCTCCAAGGAAACAGCCATAGCAAATGGAACAACCAGAATAGATATCGCGGCACTGTATTGTAGTCGCGCGGGTGCCGCATGTTCAGGAAGCGGAATACATGTTCGTTGAAAAAGTAGAACCAGAAAAAACCATGGTATTTCCCCGGTTCACTCTTCATCGTGAAATCAAACGAAGGCGGATTCGCAAGAGTTGCCAGAATGTGCCAGGGAGCAGCAATCACAAGTATGATCAGTAATCCGCTGAATGGCCGCAATCTCCGCCAGGTGCGTCGCAAAAAGAATTGCCGTGTTGAAATTAGAAAAATAACCCCACCGGCAATTGGGAAAAGCACGGCGATCAAACCTTTCAACAACAATCCAACACCAATCGAAGCCGCCAGCAATCCACTCCAAATAAATGGGCGCTGTTCTTCCTCTTCTAATGCGCGCAGAAGACTCCACATCGCCAGCGTAATAGTCGCAGTCACCATGGCGTCAGGAATTTGAATGCGAGTGAACAGCCACAACCCAATGCAGGAAGCAAGAATCAATCCCGCGTAAAGCCCCGCCACTTCGTCAAATGCCCAAGCCGCAAATCGCGCACAAAGCCAACAAAGCAGCACCACAGATAAAGCCAGCGGAATCCTGGCAGCCCAATCATGCACGCCAAACACTTTCATGCTGATGGCCATCAGCCAATACACCATTGGCGATTTTTCCAGATAGGCCACCCCGTTCAAACGAGCCGTAACCCAATCGCCTGACTCCAGCATGTTGCGAGCAATCTGCGCCTGCACCGCATCTACATCGTCCATCAATGCCGGCGGACTCACAATGCAGCCCAGATAGATCAGCGCCGCTACTAGCAGGACGATTAGTTGGTAGTGCGGGCATCGCCCACGGTGATTTTCCATTGCTTCATCCACAAGAAAAGAGTGAGCAGGCCCCACAAATGATAGCCGTAATTAGCGCGCCTGGCAAAGTGGTCATCCATCAACTTACTGATGGCCGATGGCCGAAACAGACCACAGTCGCCGACGGCCTGCGGCGTCAGCGTATCGGTGATCAGCGGTTTCAATGCAGTGCGAAACCAGTCATGCGCGGGAATGTCAAAGCCTTCTTTGCGCCGGTTCAAAATTGGCTCCGGCAATTTACCACGCAGCGTTTCCTTCAAAATGTACTTCAGCCCACTTCCATTTATTTTGAATGATTCTGGCAGCGATGCCGCAAATTCCACAATGCGATGGTCCAGGAACGGCGGGCGCACTTCCAGCGAATGCGCCATGCTCATGCGGTCGCACTTGTACAAAATATCGTCAACAAGATAATAGTGTTGGTCCAGAAAGATGAACGGATTCAGCTTTCCACTAGCAAGGTATTCGGGAGCAATGGTGGAAAACAAATCCACCGTGGGTTTAAAGCTACCTGCCGAAAGCAACTGCGCACGTTCCGCCGCAGTGAAGGTCCCATTCCAAAACAAATGCGCAGACCCTGCGTCCAAAAGCGAGCCTTTCAGAAAGCGTTTCAATTTATATTCCAGGCTGATCTTATCGTCGGATACAGGCAGCAAATTCGTTGCCGCCAACGCAAGCTGACGAAACGGTCGAGGCACTGCGCGCATCCATCCCGCATAACGATCCGCTAGATATGTATAGTAGCCGCCAAAAAGTTCATCCGCGCCTTCACCGCTCAGTGCCACTGTGACATGCTGTCTGCTCATGCGAGCCAAAAACCAGACAGGCAGCGCTCCAGCATCGGCGCTGGGCTCATCGGAATGCCACGCCATCTTCTCAATTGCCGGCACCAGTTCTACATCCGGATTCAAATCGAATTCGTGATGATCTGTTTCGTACTTCTCAGCAAGCATGCGGAAATAGGGACTTTCATCAAACTTGCGTCCCAGAAAAGAGACTGAAAATGTTTTTAACTTCCGCCCGGAAATTTGCGATGCATAATGCAGAATCGCCGAACTATCCACGCCACCCGATGCCCAAATCCCCAGCGGTACATCGGCGATCAAATGCTCTTTCATCGACGCTTTCAATAGACCATCCAAAGCCTCTTTTGCCGAATCCAGAGTCCAACTGGAATCCACACCGCAAGGCAGTTTCCAGTAAGCACCTTTGGTGATGCGGCCTGAGCGCCATTCCAGCCAATGGCCAGGTTCCAGCTTCGTTATCCCCTCCACCAACGTATGAGGCGTGGGAATGTAATTCAGCGAAAGGAAATAGTTCAAGCCAGTAAGAGACAAGCGGCGGGGAATTTCCGAATGCTCAAACAGCACCTTCATCTCGGAACCGAAATAGAGATCGTTCTCGCGGCTGTAAAGATACAGCGGCTTGATCCCCGTGCGATCACGCGCCAACACCAGACGCCGATCTGTCTCCATCCAAATCGCCACTGCGAACATACCGTGGAAACGCGTGAAGCACTCCGTGTCCCATTGCTGGAAGGCCTTCAGCACAACTTCGGTATCGCAGCGTGAGCGAAACTTGTGGCCAAGTTTCTCCAACTCCACACGGACTTCATTGTGGTTATAGACTTCGCCGTTGAACACAATCACCGCATCGCCGTTGTCGCTAACAATGGGTTGATCGCCACCAGCAAGGTCAATAATACTCAGCCGCACCGCACCTAGCGAAACAGTATCGGATTCCCAAACGCCCGTTTGATTTGGCCCACGATGGTGAATAGTTGCCGTGGCGCGTTGAATGCGCCCCGCCTCCGCCCTGCCTTTTAAATGCGTGAAACCAGCGATTCCGCACATAAGCTATTCGTAGCGGAGCGATTCCACCGGCAGAATACGAGCAGCGGCGCGGGCAGGATAAATAGTAGCCAGATAGCTTACAATCATCGCCGCAGCACCCACCCAAAGGCCATCCGTCCAGCGAGGTTCAAAGGGAACAAAGCTGAGCGAGTAGACCGCTTCGTCCAACTTTATCCAACGGTAATGGCCAGCCAGGTAACTGATCGTGTACCCGGCAATCAGCCCCAGGCATGTTCCCACAGCGCCGATGATCAGTCCTTGCAGCACAAAGATCTTGCGGATTTGTGAAACACGCGCACCCATCGAAACAAGAATCGCAATGTCTCTGTTTTTCTCCATCACCATCATCACAAGGCTGATTAGAATATTCAGACCTGCAATCAGCTCAATCAGTCCAATGGTGATCAACGTCACAATGCGATCCATTTTCAGCGCGTTCAAAATTGGCCGATTCTGTTCCTGCCAATGTGTAGCTGCAAGCTGCGGTCCTGCGGCCTGTTCAATTTGCTTGGCAATTTCTGGAGCTTGGTAAATATCATCCACCCGGAATTCAATCGCACTGATCACTCCAGGTAGCGAAGTCACTCGTTGCGTCTGTTCCAAAGAAGTGAACGCCCACAAAGAATCCAGCTCAAAAAAATCGCTTTTATAAATTCCACAAACACGAAACTGAAAGGAACTGGGCCGCAGTCCCAGCGGAGTAATTTCCCCCTGCGGACTAATTACATTGATCACACTATTCAACAGCATTCCAGTTTTTTCAGCCATCACCGAACCAAGAAGAATGCATGGATAGCGCTGGTCTTTTTTCGATAGTCCGTCAATGGAACCTTGCTTCATGTACTTCGCAATATCAGCATATGCCGTAGGGGACTGCATATCCAAACCCTTTAATACACCACCCTGTCCGCGCATCGGCCCAGCAAAAAGAACTTCAGCAAATAGCGTTGGATGGGCATTCAATACGTGCGGAAGTTTTTCCAGGCGTGAAGTGAGTTCCCGAAAGTTTTCGATTCCATCCGCAGGATTTTTAGATAACAGCGTGACGTGGGCCGTTGCCCCCAGCAAACTTCGTTGCAGTGTATTTTTGAACCCAGTGGTCACCGCCAAGGCGATTATCAGCGCCATGACTCCGGCCGCTACACCAAGTATAGAGATGACGGTAATCATCGAAATCACCGCTTGTTTCCGTTTCGCTCTTAGATAGCGTTGCGCTACAAACAGTTCAAAAGACATCATCGAGTTTGGCGCTCCAGAAGCCTAAGGCTTTTCCAAATTGCGAAACTGATCGGCAATTCCAATGTGTCCTTCCGGGCGCAATAGTGGAAATAAAATTACGTCTCGAATCGATTTAGAGCCCGTCAATATCATGGTCAATCGGTCTATCCCAATTCCTTCACCACCGGTCGGCGGCATGCCGTAGGATAGCGCACGGATATAATCTTCATCCATTTGATGCGCTTCCTCATCGCCGCGATCACGCATTCCGGTTTGCATTTCAAAACGGCGACGCTGTTCGTTCGGGTCGTTCAATTCCGTATAGGCGTTGCCGATCTCCATACCGCCAACATAGATTTCAAACCGCTCCACCATCGAAGGCTCATCCAATTTGTTCTTTGAAAGGGGCGACGTCTCCACTGGATATTCGTAAATGATGGTTGGCTGAAACAAGTGCTCCTCAGCAACCCGCTCAAAAATATCCGCCAAGCATTCCCCAGCAGTCCCCTTGCGTGAATGTTGGGAAAGCCAATTAGGATTGCGAACATCTTCCATGCTTGGCTTGTTCTCTCCCTTCCAAAATTCAATCACGGCTTCTCGCATGGTCAATTGGCGGATGTTGCCGAAGTCAATCATTTGCCCGTCGTACTCCACTTTCTCAGAACCCGTAGCATCAATCGCCACCTGCTTCAGCAACTCCGCTGTCAGTTCGATCAGGCCACGATAATCGGTGTATGCCTGGTAAAACTCAAGCATGGTGAATTCTGGATTGTGATGCGATGAAATTCCTTCATTGCGGAAATTTCGGTTGATTTCATAAACCCGATCGAGTCCCCCAACCACCAGTCGCTTCAAGTAAAGTTCCGGGGCAATGCGCAGGTAAAGGTCAATATCCAAAGTGTTGTGATGAGTCACAAACGGCCTTGCCGCTGCTCCGCCGTAGAGCGACTGCATCATCGGCGTTTCCACTTCAATAAAATTCTTATCCTCTAACTGACGCCGGAAAGACTTGACGATTTTGGCGCGCGTTACGAACACCTTGCGCACCTCGTCGTTAGCAAGCAAATCCAAATATCGTTGCCGATAACGAGTCTCCACATCCTCCAAGCCATGAAATTTCTCAGGCATTGGCAACAATGTCTTCGCCAGAAATTCAATGGATTGCGCCTGCACTGATAATTCCCCAGTGCGCGTGTAGAACAGTTTGCCTTCAACGCCGATCAAATCGCCGATATCCAGCATCTGATACAGCTTGAAATCCTTCTCCGAAAGGTTGTCCACCTTGATGTAGATCTGCAGTTTAACTCCACCCTGACTGAGATGCAGAAACCCCGCCTTACCCTTGCCTCGCAGCGATTGAATGCGGCCGCACACTTTCACCGCAATTGTAGTGGCTTCCAATTCCTCAGCGGTCTTTGCGGAGAACTGTTCCAGGACATCACACAGCTGGTGGGAAAAATCAAAGCGCTTCCCATAGGGAAGATGGCCGGCTTCAACTAATTCCTGGGTACGGCGAACACGAGTTTCAAAAATTTCTTGTTCCAAAGACAAATCGGCTACCTCTGCTGAATGTGGTGAGACTGAAGTGATCGGGCATTTAAGCCGCAGTCATCGGCGGACAATGACTTCGCGCAAATTGTCGCGAGTCAGAAAAAACTTAACAGAATTGAAGCGCTGAAACAATCGTTCAATGTCTCTGTTCTGCAAAATACGGCTCACCTTGCGGTCGCACTTGTGGCTAAGCCTCAAATTACGGCTCCCCTCAATGCGGTAGGTGTAGCAAGGCACCATTCCATTTTGCGCTTCCGTATGAAACGTCGCCAGCAAATACGAACTGGGCTTAAGAAGGCCAAACAAATGGTTAACCGTCATCTCTAGTAATTCCGGTTCCAGATATTCCAACGAGTCCCAAATCATCGCGCCGTCGAACATCCAATCATCGTAAGCCAAACATTGTTCCACAAAAAGGTTAAGCCGTTCGTGGTCTAACTGGTTTTCATAAAAATCGCCAGGAGGACCGAAACAGTTATCAAGGATGCGCAGAAAATCGTCGGAATGGATTCTATGCCCCATGCCGGAGATAATGTCGACATTGGCTTGGCAAAGGCCGGTAAGGTCAAGTACGTTCAAACCGCTTTGTCCTCGGATAGAAGACAGAAACTGATCCAGGCATTTGCTTTCCAGGCAGCGGTCTTCGCGGGCCATTTTTGCCGCAGCACCCGCTCCTAAGTTGAAACTGGAAATTCCACGCACCCCTGCTGAAGGCGCCGCCTGCTCTGGCGAAGCGCCCAGAAAAATATTTCGCAGAGTGCTTTTCAACGTCGAATTGTCTCCTGAAGGAGTTGGAAACATCCTTACGGCTTAAGAGTCAAAGGTTGCTGCATTGCAGTTGTTGCGTTAGGACCGGCAGCAGCACCTTGTCCAGCCGAAGCGGCCTTTGCCACGGGTTTAGTTACTTCGGGACGAATGATGTCGATAGAGCCTTTGAAGTACGCACCATCCTCAATCACAATGCGCTGTGTCTTGATATCCCCAACCAGCTTCGCTTCTTTGCGGATTTCGATTTTGTCGGTGGCTTCCACGTTTCCGTGAATTGTACCCACAACAATAATTTCACGAGCCTTCACAACGGCCTTCAAAGATCCGTTGGGGCCCACCGTCAAGCGGTGTTCTAACATCTCAATGGAACCGTCCACTTCGCCGTCCACAATCAAATCTTCGCGACTGAAGATGTTCCCTTTCACCACTACGCTCTTGCCGATTGCGGCGGTAGCGCGGGAACTGGAATCTAGCTGATCAAAACCTTTAGCTGGTAATGTGTTCATTGGTATTCCCTCTCTGGCCAATTCTGATGTTGAAGGCGGCGCTGTTGATTGTCTCGAAGGCGGCGGCACTTCGTCTTTCCGGCGATTCCACATACAATCACACTCCTGCGAAAAAAATGCGTTAAACTACATCGTAAACGGCCCAGGTGGTCTATGGCAATCGCCCAATGCTCTTAATCCGCAATTACTTTAAAAATCGTCCCATCTAATATGGCAACGTGTAATCAATTCCCGGTTCTTCAATAGTACCTGTTCCACCTCCAAATAGCAGGAACGGACTCCGCTGCCACAGAAAATCTGTCCGCACACGCGCATCAACGGGCAACACTTGGCAGGCTTTATCCGCAGCACCACAGGAACAATATTTCGAACGCAGATCCACAAAATCATCGCGTTTAGGCCGCTTTAGCCAAGTTGCAAGCAGCATCCGAGTTTGCGCGTCACGGGCATCTTCCTGCCCTCGAATAGCATTGCCATGGCTTTCAGTCGTACGGCGAACCCTTTCGTACAACCCTGACGACATCTGATCCAGCGTAACCCTGGGCTAGTAATCCGTAAAAAGTATCGTATGCCAAATTGGACTTGAAATAAGCACTATGTTCGTCTTGAACATCAATGGTAATTGGAATCACCATTGCAATTGCTCCCTTAGAAAGATCGGCGTAGAGGTCGTTGTACTTGTCGGGGTCAACTCGCCGAGCCAGTTTGGCAAGCATTAATTGTTGATTCTGAATCGCGGCATCCTCAACCACGTTCCAAGCAACAGTCAATCCGAAAAACACGCCAACGTACTGGTAACGAGAAGTGTTTCCAATCCAAGTCCAGGCCTTCCCGTCAATGTTTCCGCGATAAACTCCGTTGTTGATTTCCTCACTAGCCATACCATTGTCGAAAGGGGAATCCGTTGGGAATGCGCAACGTCAAACAGGATCTGAATTCCAGCCAATGCCCTTCGAACATTTTCCAAAGCGGCTGGAGACTTGGTGGAAGCAAACCGGAGAGCCTCAGCAGCAAGGTGATGGCCAGTCCAAATTGCTGAATCCCCACAACGGGAATAGCCAATGATTTGGTTGCTGGTTGCGCTGGCGTAGACTGGACTCAGAATGGTTCCATAGGTAACGAAGCTGAACAGCAAGACCAACAAACTTCGCATACTTTCAGTTTAGGCCATCGAAATCACTTCGCCTGTTTTTGAAGTGTCGTATCCAGCCAACACCTCCAACATGCGTCGTAGTTCACTTCTCTGCAGAACGTCCAGAAATTCTTTCGTTGCCGGCAAATCAGCGGTGCTCCGGTGCATCACCAAATCGTATCGTTCACTATGCAATGCAATGAAATCCAACCCAAATGCTTGCGCGGCAGATTGGGTTGCAAGGCAAACATCCGCTTCGCCCGACACAACGCAATGGGCCGCTGCAAGGTGCCCGTAAGCAACTTTTTCATATCCTTGGACCCTATTGAATTCGATTCCTGCTTTGCCCAATAGCTTATCCAACAAACCGCGGCTACCCGAACCAGTCTCGCGATTCACAAATCGGACATTCCTTCGAGCCAAGTCCTCAATCTTGCGAATCCCTTTTGAATTTCCTGGGGCGACAATCAGACCTTCCTCCCAACGGGCGAACGTTACCACGCAGAAATCCTGGCCCGGAAATTCGCTGCGAAGGTAAGGCAGATTGAATTCTCCAGTAGCTTCATCTTCAAGATGCGATCCGGCAATATGCACTTTCCCTTCACTCAACCAAGTGAGGGCAAGTCTGCTTGACGCGGCGGCAGGGACAATTTCCACTCCACTGATTCTTTCCACCATGCGGGAGAGCAGGCTGGAAGCAGGGTCACAACCCGCTACTACAAGCCTCTTGTGAGCCGCTTCTTCCTTTGCGAATACCGCCAGATCCGCCCTGCCCTTTACGCGGCCAGTTCGTTCGATTACGCCATCAGCTTCTGGCATGTAGTACGGAGACGCGCTCACTGGCACGCTAACCCAGCGTGACCCGATTCGGCAGATACGCACCGGTTGACCCTTCACTTGAGGCTTAACACTAAGAACCTCCGTTGCAAGTAAATCGGGCGGTTTGGGCAAACTCAATTGCAGCGAAAATAATTCGTCCACCGAAACCCCCAACTCGCGCGCAAGATGAAGTGCAACCTCAGTGTTGGGCACGTACGTTCCGGCCTCAATAGCGTAAATGGTCTGCCGGCTAACTTCCACTCGGCGAGCCAAATCGGCAGCAGCAATGCCTCTGCTTTTCCGAATCTCTGCCAACCTGTTCTTCACGCGTGTTTTCATAGTGGCTCTAGAATTGAATCTTCGCGACGCATTCAAATACGCGGGGATTGCCCGCGCTGGTAATGCTACCAAACGAAGCGCTTCCAAAAATTCCGCTGGGATCGTTCAAAGGCGGAGTGTTGGACACATTGAACACTTCGGCACGAAAGTTCACAGCCATCCGCTCCGTGATCCTGAATGTTTTTCCAATCATCAAATCCGCATTCTGCAACCCAGGTCCTCGAACCGGGTTGCGAGAACTGTTGCCGATTACAAACTGAGGAGCAGCCATGAAGGATGCAGGGTTGAAATAGCTTGCAAGGCTCCTGCCTTTGTATTGGTTGGGATCGCTGATTCTGTTTGGTCGTTGCACCGCAAAGCCAAGGGCTGCGTTGTTATTGACGGCCTGCGTAACAGCTACAGCCGCACCGGTCTGCACACGCATCAAACCGGCAATTTGCCATCCGGAAATCTTCCACCATCGGGGTAAATCGTAAGCCCAACCAAGCGCGAACACTTGGGGAATATCTCCGGTGGAAACGTCTTTTTCCAAATGCCGGTTATAGGCATCCGCAGCTCCACTATTGTTCAACACCGGGCCTGTAAAAATACTCTGCGAAAAAACGCTGGATGCGTCGTCGATTAATTTGGAAAAAGTATAGGCGGCGTTCACTATCAGCCCTCCAGACAGCCGTTTTTCCACTTTCGCAATAGCAGCGTTATAGCTGGAGTTTCCTACGTTGTCACGAAACAAAGCCACAGTAGTAAAGCGCGGAAAGGGCCTAAGCAGTTGTTGTTGCGTTACAGTTGCACCGCCCAAGGACGACGAAAGGGGCACCTTCCCGAAGTAAGGATTTTGCGCTCTATTCAACAGAGCCGAGCCCATGGCAAGGTATTCAGAAGGCAATTGGTTTATGTTCGCATCAGGAATCCCTAGCCGGGTGTTTTTCGACCCCAAATACCCAAATTCAAAACTCCAATTTTTCCCGGCAGTTTTTTGAATCGTGACATTCCATTGCTGCGAATAGCCGGAACCGTTGCTGCGATTCACGCCAAAAACTCCTTGCCCTAACCCGGAGTTTGGATTCGGCTCAGATACTTGTACCGAAGGCCCGTTCGATAGTAAGAATGCTGCGTTCAGATTATCTTGGGATTGCTGCCCCACTGTTTGGACGAACGGGAATTGCGGCAAAGTGAACGGGGTGGTGATGCCCGATTGTTCAAAGAACACCATTCCATATCCGGAGCGAATCGCCCAACTTTCACCCACCTTGTAAGCTATTCCAAAGCGAGGACCAAAGTTGCAACATTCTAAATTTCGTGCCGTTTGTGGGAATTCCAACAGTTGTGTCTTTAGATTGAAAACCGCACCTTGTTGGTGTTTTTCAGTCGACGGAAAATTAAGTGTGTAACGAGTGCCGATGTTGACCGTCAACCGAGGGGAAACTTTCCAATCGTCGCTAATGAAAAACTCAGCGATCCGCGCGCGTGGTTGAAGGACTTGCTTTTGAAGATCAATGCTAAATGAATCGACCTGCCCCAAAAGTAGCGAAGCCGTAGAATTACCGCCGCCAGTCATGCTATTGGTGCCGGTAGTGCTGAATGAGAACAAACCAGTAGGATTCGGTGGATTCAAAACGTCCAGGTGTTCAAGCCTTATATCCACTCCGAACTTCAAAGAATGGCTCCCCCGAAGAATAGTGAACGTGTCCAGGAACTCAGTAACGGATGTTGTGAAATTGGAGTTGGCAGCAGTGGTAGGGCCGATTTGTTGAAACCCGGCGACAGCGAAGATAGGCAGAACCGAAGGGAACGAATTCGAAGGTAGTCCCGGAACTGTGATGCCTCCTTCCTGCAACGACCGTTGATTGAGGTCGCGAGTGGAATATCCAAATCGAAACTGGTTCAGAACCGTAGGCGAATGTGCCCAATTGTAATCGCCAACAATTGCACGGGCTTGTGTTTTGGCGTGCCCGATTACACCTGTTGTAAGGCTTCCGCTGCCGCCAGGCAATGGAGTTACAGGCGAATCTTCATCGCGGAAAATTGTATAGCGCGCGAAGAAGCGCTGTCTTGCTCCAATGTAGTGGTCAAGTCGAATGTCCGCCTGATCCTGATCGTCTGGTTCTGTGGCTGTCCGGACAAAATTATTGGCATCGGAGTTATTCGGCAAAGGGTACTTTTGCAGAATCTGACGGGCAATCGGATCTATACGGTTGGCGGGGAGTGCATTCCCGGCGAAGGGAATTCGGGGGGAATTGGCAGAATCGTAGATCGGTCCCGGAAAAATCCCTTGGCGCTGGGCCAATGTGGGAACCACGCTGAAGCGGGTGATGCCAGTGCGGATGCGCGTTCCTTGCCAATCGAGAAAAAAGAATGTCTTGTTTTTCTGAACGGGTCCACCCAATGTCATCCCAAATTGGTTGCGACGGAAGAGCGGTTTAGGCCCGGGTTGGGCAAACAGATTGCGAGCATTGAGCGCTTCGTTTCTGAAGAACTCGAATAGACTGCCATGCAACTGGTTACTTCCGGATTTACCAATCATCATGATGGTCCCGCCATTGGAACGGCCGTATTCGGCAGAGTAGGCATTCACATTCAATTTCAAGTCCGCCATGCCATCCAGAATCGGGAAATAAGCCACCTGTCCCGGTTCCGGTTGCAGCACGCTGATGCCGTCGTAGATGTATTCGTTCGTGCGCGGGCGGCTGCCGTTAATGCGAGGTAGAAATTGGCCGCTTGGGATGGCCACGCCAGGGCTTAGGCTAAGCAGGGCAACAAAATTTCGCCCGTCTACCGGCAATGTGGATATTAACTTCCCATCAATACGCATACTCACTTCGCCGCTAGTCGTCTGTAATAAGGGAGCCTCGCTTGTCACTTCTACAGATTGTGGCACCTCCCCAATTTCCAGTTTCACATTCAGTACCGTCCGATCCGCCAATCGCAGGGTCAATCCAGATTGCCGGTATAATCGAAACCCTTTCTGCTCCACGGTGAACATGTAACGGCTGCTTGGCAAACCTACAATGTGATAGTCACCTCGCTCATTAGACACTGCCGAATATTGCACGGCAGTGGCTTGATCATGAACTTCAATCTTCGCGTTTGGGACTGGCAGCCCGGCAGGATCCTGAATCGTGCCAAAAAGTTCGGTTCGGCCCGCCTGCCCACAGCAAATGGAGTGCGCCAAAATTAGTCCCCATATAAGGATGTACTTCATACGTTACACTGTCATTTTAACACGACCCTTATTTCCCGCTTCACGGTGGAGTACGATGGGTCTCAATGCACCAATCAGCCTTTCGTTGGCTCTATGCACTTTTCTTCTTATCAGGCTTCCCTGCCCTCCTTTATCAAATTGTCTGGCAACGTACTTTATTCGCCATTTACGGAGTAAACATTGAATCGGTAACGATGGTGGTCAGCGCCTTTATGCTTGGCCTCGGCCTTGGCAGTTTAGCCGGGGGGCGAGTGTCGAAGAACCCCTCTGCTCCATTGCTGCTTCTGTTCGCCGCAGTGGAACTTGGCGTTGCTGCTTTCGGATCCATCTCATTACCACTATTCCATTGGGTAGCGAACTTCACCGCAGGCGCACCGCCTCTTGAAACTGGGCTGATTTCCTTCGCCTTGGTGCTGATTCCAACTGTACTGATGGGCGCGACACTTCCACTACTGGTGGCGCAATTGGTGAGGCTTTCAGGCAACGTGGGCCGCTCCGTGGGCATGCTGTATTTTGTGAACACCTTAGGTTCCGCAGTCGCCTGCTTTGCTGCGGGCATGTTCATTATGCGGAACCTTGGGATGTCAGGTTCCATTGCACTTGCTGTAGGGATAAACGTTGTGGCGGCAGTGGTTGTGCTGATCCTTCATTTTCGATGGAAGGGTGCAGCCGTTGATGAATCCTTAAACTCACAGAAAGACTCCGCAACGCCTGTCCAGATCATCGCTTTCCCAATCGCCCTGGCGCTTGCGGCCATGTCGGGCTTCATTTCTTTGTGCTACGAAATTGTCTGGTACAGACTTTATTCCTTCGCCAGTGACGGCACGGCGCAATGCTTCGCTTACGTGCTGGGTACCTTTCTGACGGGAATAGCCTTTGGATCCCTCCTTGGACGCCGACTTTGTCGCGGTGCCACACTGCGTTCCATAGGTGTGCTGGTATTACTGGCCAACCTGGTTGGATTCGCCATTGTCCCGCTGGTGGCTTTCTGCGTTCGCTATATAGATTACGTTTGGACGCTCCCGCTTTCAGCCGTGGCTGCGGGATTGCTGGGTGCCACGTTTCCGCTTATGTGTCACATATCTGTGCCGCCAGATAATCTCGCAGGGCAGGGACTTAGCTACCTTTATCTCAGCAACATTATCGGATCCGCAGCAGGCAGTTGGTTGATTGGGTTCGTTTTGATGGATTACCTATCGCTGCGATCCATCTCGGTCCTATTGGCCGTGCTGGGTGTTGCCGTAGCCGTAACTTTGTTAGCGGCAAGTGGAATGAGGACGGTAGGCTTAGTCTCAGGCATTGTCCTTTGCGCGGCGATCATTCTATCGTCGGTCCCATTGTTTGCGCCTGTGTATGATGAACTCCAGTCCAAAGGCGATTTTGGCAAACCGAAGACCCGTATTATTGATATTGTCGAAACGCGCAGCGGCGTGATCAGTGTAGACGAGGCGCATGAAATCTACGGCGGCGGCGTCTATGATGGCATGCTGAGCACGGACTTGATGCAGAACGAAATTCTGGAGCGGGCGTTTGCGGTGAGTCTATTTCATCCCAACCCGAAAGCGGTGCTGATGATCGGCCTTTCCGGCGGTGCTTGGTCGCAAGTGATTGCAAACCATCCTCAAGTGGAGAAAGTGACCATTGTTGAAATCAATCCCGGCTATTTGAATTTGATGCGCCGTTACCCGGAAGTTGCTCCTCAATTAAGCAACCCCAAAGTGGAAATTGTTATTGACGACGGACGGCGTTGGATGTTCCGCAATCGTAACCAAAAGTTCGATTTCATTGTGATGGACACCATTTATCATCATCGGGCTCATGCCACGAATCTACTGTCCACCGAAATGATGGACCTTGCCCGGCAATTGTTAAAGCCGCAAGGAGTGTTGTATTTTAACTCAACTTATTCGGAAGAAGCACAGCGTACTGGGGCGGTGAAGTTTCCGTTCGGGTACCGGTTTGGACCTATGATGGCCGTTAGCGACAGCCCCATTACATTGGATAAAGAGCGCTGGAAAAATGTATTGGCAAACTACAAATTAGAAGGTAAGCCGGCTCTGGATCTATCCAATCCGCAAGCCGTGAAGAGACTAAACGAAATTCTTTATTATGTAGATACGCTACCGGGGATTCCATTGAATTACGAACGAATGGAGACCCGAGAACTGCTTCTGAAGCGAACCGAAAATTTGAAAGTTGTCACCGATGACAACATGGTGACTGAGTGGCAGTAGCTTCGGGTAATCCCAGCGGGTAAGGCTGAAGTGCACCAAGAAGGGTCGCCAAAGGGGACACGGTACCCAGGCCGCTACGCCTAGAGCATCAGAGAATTTCATTCGGAGTTCTGTCGCTTCAGGCCAGGGAACCATGTCCCCGTTTGGCTCGCGATACCCTGATCTTCGATACAGTCTGCCGTTTTAGGTTCAAATGCATTGCGCCGCGCCGAAGCGGCCTTTGGGCTAACTTAGCTAAGCCGTAAGAAATGATTCAATGCTTGCAATCTCTGACTCCGACAAACGGAAGTTCAGTGCGCCCGCAACCCCAGGAACCTGACCCGCTCCGCGAACACCAACAATCGCTGCGGTCACTTCCGGCCTGCGAAGCACCCAGGCAATTGCCACCTCACCGGGAGTCCTGCCGTGCGCAGTTCCGATTGTTCTCAACTGCTCTGCCAACGCCAAATTCAGCGTTAGCTTAGGTTCCTTAAAGTCGGGAAGATTACGACGGAAATCATCATCAGGGAACTTCGCAATCCGATCACGCGTCATGGATCCCATTAGCAATCCGTTGCGCATCGGCGAATAGCTAATCACGCCAATGTTGTTTGCTCCGGCGTAGGGGAGAATTTCTTCTTCAATGCTACGAACCAACATTGAATAAGGTGGCTGCAAGGAAGTTATGGGGGCAATTGCTTGGGCTCGTTTCATTTGGGCAACATTGAAATTTGAAACTCCGATCCAACGCACTTTCCCCTGGCGCTGCAAATCGGCCATGGCGGTCCAGCCTTCTTCAATATCTTCGTCAGGCTCCGGCCAATGAATCTGGTAGAGGTCGATAACGTCCAATTTCAATCGCCGCAGGCTATCCTCACATTCCCGCTTGATCGAATCAGCCTTCAGACACTTTACAATTTGCCGTTCTGCGTTCCAAGTTCGTTCGCATTTCGTGAACACGTAAGGCCGCTTGGTCATTCCATCCAGCGCGCGGGCAACCACGTCTTCGGAATGCCCCAGACCATATACGGCAGCGGTATCAATCCAATTCATACCCGCATCAATTGCTGCGCGAATCCCGGCAACTGATTCGTTGTCATCCTGCGGTCCCCATCCAAAGGCCCAGCCACCACCACCAATCGCCCACGCTCCTATGCCCACCGGAGTGAGAAATAAATCGCTGTTTCCAAGTTGTTTTGTTTGCATCCCTACCTTTGTATCATGCCGAATGCTGTAAACTCCAAAAGAACGTGTCTACTGAACCTTCTCCTCGCGAACTCACTTTCAAAGCAATCGCCTTGGGCCTGTTTCTATCTTTGGTCTTTGGTGCAGCCAATGCCTATTTGGGTCTAAAGGCAGGCCAAACGGTATCCGCCACCATTCCTGCTGCTGTAATCGCGATGGCTTTGTTCCGGCTGCCTTGGTTCAAGGGTACAATCCTTGAACAGAATATTACCCGCACAGCGGCTAGTGTCGGCGAAGCCCTCGTGGCTGGAGCGATTTTCACTTTGCCCGCATTTGTCATCACGGGTATGTGGACGGATCTGAAGGCCAACTATTGGGAGGCTTCGGCAATCCTATGCGCTGGTGGTCTCATTGGGGTGTTCTTCATTATTTTCTTACGGCGCCCTTTATGCGTCGATGCCAACCTTCCATGGCCAGAAAGCGTGGCTAGTGTTGAAATAGTCAAGGCTGGAGAGTCTGCCGATTCCTCAGCGCCAAAACTGGTCTTCGGTTCCATGGCTCTTGGGGCATTGATTCAGGTGTTCAAAAGCGATAAAGGTATCCCTGTACTGAAGGAACTGGCTGAAGGATTCATCACTTTTCCCAAGGCGCTAGTCAATCACTTTGGTTTCGACAAAGCATCGCTTGGTAAGGTGATTCATACAGGTGGAATTTCCTGGGCAACTCCGGCGCTGTCTCCAGCATTGATTGGAATTGGCTACATCATCGGTCCTGAATATGCGTCCGTAAACGCTGCGGGAGGCATTCTAGCGTGGTGGGTCCTCATCCCACTTTTGCTCTTCTTCGATCCTGATTTTGCTCAACGTCTTGGTGGACCGGAAAAAGTTTCCGGACAAGTTGCCTCCTTCACAATTTGGTACAACATTGTGCGTCCCGTGGCTGTTGGCATGATGCTGGTGGCTGCGGCACGAACTTTGTTCGGCATGCGCGAAACTCTTCTCGTTTCCTTGAAGGGTGCCTGGAGCGCCTCCCGTCAGTCTGCGGGAATTGTTCAACTTGACCGCACCGAGCAGGACATTCCACCTCGATGGGTTATTGGAATGTCTGTTGTCCTAACCATTGTGCTGGCGTTTATTTATCATTCCTTCACGAAAGGTTGGCCTTCGGCTATCGCCGCTGCGATTGTAATGGTGATCGCGGGTTTCGTACTTTCTGCGGTTGGTGGTTATCTGGGTGGACTAGTTGGAGTCTCAAATCAACCAACCTCCGGCCTTACTCTTTCTGCCTTGGTGCTTGCTGCTTTGGTGATGATTGGTTTGGGTGTTCACGGCCCAGAGGGTGTGGCGGCAGTTCTCGGAGTGGCTGGAGTTGTTTGCGTTGCGGTTTCTACATCAGGCTCCCTTTTGCAGGATCTTAAGGCTGGTCATTTGTTGGGTGGGACACCTTGGAAAATGCAAGTAGTTGAAATCATCGCTGTAATTTTGCTGTCCTTCTTCCTGTTAGGACCCATCATTGCACTCCATGAAGCCAACCTTGCTTCAGGAGGAATTGGCGGGCGTGAACTGCCTGCTCCACAAGCGGGATTAATGGCTCAACTTGCTAAGGGAATCGTAAACGGCGACATGGCGTGGGGGCTTTTAGGTGCAGGAGCAGCTCTCGGCGTGGTTCTGATTTTATGCGGTGCCAGAGCGCCAATGCTAATTGCGGTTGGCATGTATCTGCCGTTCGATACTTCAGCGGCTATCTTCGCAGGTGGCGTGATTCAGTGGATTGCCAGGAAGTTTACACAAAACGCCAGCGATAAGGAAAAACTGCAAGCAGAGGAAACAGGAACGCTACTGGCCTCGGGTCTGATTGCTGGCGAGGCTATAGCCGGGATACTGCTTGCCGTGACATTTCTTTCGGGATTACCTTTCCTGCTCAAATTTAATTTAGGTGCAACAATGGAAAGTTGGTTATCTCTAGTTACGTTCACTGGATTGGTTTTTCTTCTTACATGGTTGCCCCTTAGGTATGCAAAGCGTTAAATATAGATTGTGAACGCCTCACCTTCATGAGAAATTATTTTCAGCTCTACAGATCTAAGTTATATCTTGGTTGCCTTTTGCCTATCTTGCTTGCGATCCTGCTCTTCGTCGCCGGTACGGTTTGGCTGATAAAGACAAAACCATTTCGCGATGCTGGAATCGAAAAACTGGCCATTGTGAAAGAGATCAATCCTCGTCCCAACAACGGTGCTGAACTAAGTTACTACTATTGGGATGACAATTCTAAATCTCACGAGTTCCGGGCTGTTGTTCCCTCGCAGTGGAAACTTTTCGCAGATAATAATCGCCAGGTACCAATTACTTACCTTCCCAAAGATCCCAATCGGCACATGATAGGTGGGGTTCGCGACATTGAAAAGGAAGCGGCGCCAGGAGAATACATGCGCATGGCGGCCGCACTTCTGATTTTCTGGGCTCTCGGCTTCGTTGGGTTCTTGTACATAAAGCTTAAAAGAATTTTTGATGTTGTTCGAACTGGAATTACTCTACCTTCGACCGTTGCCGAATGGGGAAGAAGTTCTACTTCGAGCGAGAAACCCGATCAACTGAAGTATCATTTCAATGGTGCGGATGGCCGGTGGTACGAAGGCCGCAGTCTTACCTTGCCTGAAAATATGTTGACGAAGTTTCCGCCCGGCACCAGGATTACCATTTGTTTTGACGCTGCTAATCCATCTTTCCACCAAGTGGACATTTTCGGTTTGCGCAAGAAAAAGTAGATTCTTTTCACCGATGCCATATCTGGTGGATTTCATGAAACAATAAAAGAGTTGCCCATCGTTCCACTTTTCTTGCGCGCTCTTGCCGGCTTGGAAACCGGCATAATTGGCGCGCTACTACTGTTAGGGTGGTTCATACTTGACGCACTTTATCAAGGTCAACACTGGTACGCCTTCCCTAACCTTTGGTCGACTCTTTTTTATGGCAATGATGCTTTTTCAAAGCGGGCCGGTTGGGCCACCGTGGCAGGCATTGCTGTCCACCTTACAAATCTAGGCTTGGCCGGACTCATATTTGGGATTATCTGGCGTTGGAACTCGCGCTTTTGGACCAGCCTATTGGCTGGACTGGTTTGGTCTATGCTCTGGCATTGGGGGATGAGCGTTGGTCTTTGGAAAACATTTTCCCCATTAGTTCCCCGTCTAATGCCCCAGCCGGCTACCTTGCTGGCCTTTTTCTTGTTTGGAGTCTGTTTGTCCAGATCCCCACAACGAGCCCAAAGCATTGCATTTTATGCCGTTGACAGGCTTGTTGAAGTGCTCCCTCCGCCCCTGCCTTCTCAAGCGATTAGCGAAGAACTGGAAAGTTCCTCTTCCTGAGATCAAAAAGTGTGCAAAAATTAAAGACCGTCCTACCAGGGACTACTGTTTTAATCAATCCGCGTTCAGGTTGTAAACCGATGATCAATCTAAAATTGTTTAGAGACCTTGGTATGGGGTAAAATATGGGGAACCACCCGGCTTTTTTGTAGGTGTCTGTAAGGTTAATTGTGGATAGCCTGTAGATTTGTAACCGGCTTCGGATTTGTGAACTGCCAATAGATTGGTAACCAGTTAATGACTTCATGCGTCCAAAGCAAAGTCGCAGAGTGGAAAGGAATTCGCGTTTCATGAGATTTTCCAGGCAATTAAGCCTGAACCCGATAGCTGTCTGTCTGTTCACAATTCTTCCTGCTCTTTTTTCACCCCAAAAGGCGATTGGAGCTCAGGCTGTGCCAACCCCGCAGACCCCTGCTCCAAAACCCAAAACAGGCAATCCGTTTGAGACAGTACCTCAGTCTCAAGAGGCTAAGCCGGAAGCCCCTAAGCCAGTTCCAGGAACAAAGCCTGAGCTGGAAACCCCGAAACCTGCTGAGGCTGACGCCAAAGCCAAAGTTGCGGAAGATGTGATTGAGACAATTGAATTCCGCGGATCGCGGCGTGTGCCTCAAGATACTCTTCGCGCGATGATCATATCCAAGAAGGGCGATAAAATCGACGAAGACACCCTCCACAGAGATTTCATGTCTCTGTGGAATACTGGGCGCTTCGACGACATCATTCTTGAAAAGGAAGCTGCTCGCACCGGATGGCTAATCCGTTTTGTTGTCACAGAACGGCGCACGGTTCGTTCCATCAAATACGATGGTGCAAAATCCGTTACCGTTTCGGAAATTCTTGACCGCTTCAAAGAGCGGAAAGTTGGCTTAACGGTTGAACAGCAATACGATCCCAATAGGGTCCAGCGCGCAGCCATTGTCCTAAAAGAATTCCTGGCTGAACGCGGTCGCCAATACGCCACAGTGGAACCTGAAGTGCGCCAAATTCCTCCTTCGTCGCTGGAAGTAAATTTCATAGTGAAGGAAGGCCCAAAGGTAAAAGTTGGGAACATTGATATTGTTGGCAACCAAGCTTTCAAGGATCGTATTGTCATTCGGGCAATGAAGAATTCTCATCCCATTGGCATTCCCAACTCCATCTTTCTCGAAAACATGTTTTCCAAAACCTTCGACTCAACCAAGCTTGAGCAGGACAAAGACATGATTCGAAACTTCTATCAGGAAAAAGGTTACTTCACCACTCGCGTCAATGAACACAAAGTGGACATTGTGGAAGTGGGTGGTGGCAAGTTTCGAATCCCATTGTTATATCCAAACAAGGTTGGCAAGGCAGCAAACATCACCGTCAACGTGGAGGAAAGCAAACTCTACCATTTGAATAAAATTGGGTTTACAGGAGTCAAGTTGTTCCGCACCCCAGAAACGCTGATGAAGCCCTTGTTTCAGATGCAAGAGGGTGATACGTTCACAACTGCCAAACTCCGTAAGGGTTTGGAGAACATGCGCAAACTCTACGGAGAATTCGGCTATATTGACATGGTTCCAGAGCCAGATATTCAACCTGTTGCAGGCACGGACAAAATTGATTTCAGCCTGAGCGTTGATGAAGGTAAGCAGTTCTTCGTTCGTCGTGTAGATTTCGTTGGTAACTCGACTACTCGTGACAAGGTTATCCGCCGGGAACTACTCATTGACGAAGGCGACATGTTTAATTCCCGCCTCTGGGAACTTAGTATTCTCCGCCTTAACCAACTCGGTTATTTTGAAGCGTTGAAAGAATCTGAATCGGCTACTATCACTCGAGACACTCGTAATAACACTGTTGACATCGCGCTGAAAGTGAAAGAACGCGGAAAGAATTCGGTCTCCCTATCCGGCGGAGTGTCGGGCATTTCCGGAAGTTTCGTCAGCATGGGATATTCCACCAACAACTTCCTTGGTTTAGGGGAAACGCTTGGCATCAGTTCCCAGTTGGGCGACCGTACCCGAGACGTGACCTTTAGTTTTACAGAACCCTATCTTTTTGACCGTCCCATACAATCCGGATTTACCATCTTCATGAACCGGTTCAACTACGATCAGGGTAGGGAAGTATCGTTGCTATCCGGTCGTAATCTTTCGCCAATCTACAATGCGCTTGGCAAAGAAAACCTGCTAAATTATGTTTCCAACGGCTATGGGTTCACGGCCTTCGCGTCGACACGTTTGCGGCGCACTTTCGCCAGCGTGTCCTTAAGCTATGGTTACGACAAATCCAGCATCACCACTTTAACCACGGCTTCCCAACAATATTTTAACTACATCAATTTTCAAGGAGTCAGTGGGCCTAATTCTTTGCAAGGTATTGAGACCAGCAAATTTGTCCCTTCGTACTCCTACAACACTGTTGACCATCCTGTTACTCCCACTCGAGGAAAGAGCCTTTACGTCTCCGGTATCATCGCCGGCTCAGTGTTAGGCGGCAATGTCAATATGATAGCCCCAAGCGTCACGGGAACCTACTTCCGGGCGGGCTTTCAGAAAGGTCATGTCATCGGTATGCGCGGCTTAGGCCGATTCATCACTGGTTATAGTGGCAAGGTGGCCCCGCCATTTCAACGCTTTTATATGGGCGGAGAAAATGATATCCGGGGATTTGAAATTTACGGTGTCAGCCCAATTGCTTACGTCGCCAGTTCTGCTAATGTTCCGGTGCTCAACAACGATGGCTCTGCGCGCCAACAGAAAGTTCTGTCAGGCGGAGTTGAATCGCTTTCCTCTGTCACCATGCAGGTGCCAATCTATCAGTTGGTCTTCCCCGGTGGTGATACCAACGTAATCGGCAACTTTGAATACCGCATCCCGATTTTTGGCCCCCTGGTTCTGGCCGCATTCTTCGACGCTGGTGCCAACCGGCTTACCCGCACTTCTCAATTACTGATGAATCCAGGTAGAGTCGACGAACTCAACAGCCTTTTCCCGCAAGCTGGGTTCGACGGTAAGATCAGGGTGGTTCCTAATACTGAAAGAATGCGAACTTCCACAGGCTTGGAACTGCAAATTATGATGCCCGTGGTCAACGCACCATTCCGGCTTTATTGGGCATACAATCCAACTACTGTCAACCAGTTCATTCAACCACCTATCGTGCTTGACCGGTCGTTCTTTCCGAACCAGGCAACTTTTATTAACTCGCTTGCTTCCTTTGGGCGAGCAACCCCATTTACGGAAAAAAGAAGTACTTTCCGCTTTACGATTTCGAGAACGTTTTAATCCAGCAGGAAACTTTTGAGGAGTTTGAATCACATGAAATCCAGTTTGCGACTAACGGGGCTTAGCTTCGTGGCCATGGCCGCCAGTGCCCTTGCACAGACAGCGCCGACCAAAGTCGGCATTATCCACATCCAGAATGCGATTGTGGCAACCCAGGACGGCCAAAAGGCAGTCAAAGCACTTGAGGAAAAGTCAGCTCCTCGCCGTAAGGATCTTGAGGCCAAACAAGCCGGCATCACTCAATTGCAAACCCAATTGCGGACCTCTGCCAACACAGCTTCGGAAGAAATGAAGAAGAAGCTGGCAATGGACATTGATGCAAAAACGAAGTCGTTTAACCGCGATGTGGAGGATGCACAGGCCGAAGCTGAATCCGATCAGAACAAGTTGTTGAATGAAATTGGCGGCAAGCTGATGGCTGTTATTGACAAATATGCTACCGACAACAGCTACGCCCTTATCATTGACGTCAGCGCCCAACAGAGCCCGGTGCTTTACGCATCGAACTCCGTGGATATCACCAGAGATATTGTGGGCATTTACGATAAGAACGCTCCAGTTGCCGCGGGAGCAGTCAAGCCAGCAACTGTTCCGCCTCCAGCAAAAAAAGCGGCTCCCGCGAAATAGTTTCAGGTAAACAAATTACCGCCCACCTGCATGTTCTCCAATTTGCTTGGCAATTGAAACGTTCAAGGTGGGCGGTTTTTACTTGTTGAAAACGTCATAATGAAACTATGCGGATCATCGCCTTTGACCTTGGCAAACGCCGTATCGGCCTTGCGCTGTCAGACCCTCTCCGCATCACAGCTCAGGGCATAGATACTTTTGAGCGAACCAACATCCGCCAGGACATCACTCGTCTAACGGAAATACTTCACGCCAACAGTGTTTCCATGATGTTATTTGGCAACCCTTTGCACATGAGTGGCCGCGAAAGCCGTCAAACAGAATACGTGCGCGAATTTGCCGACAGGCTTTCTGAAGCTACCGGCATTCCTTACGATATGTGGGACGAACGCTGGACCAGCGTCGAAGCGGAACGAATCCTCCGCCAAGGTGGTGTTGGCCAGCGGAGAGACAGAAAAGGAATTGTGGATAAGCTCTCCGCCGTCATTCTGCTGAGCAGTTATCTGGACTCGTTGCCATGAAACGTTTTCTGCTTTCTGTCATCATTCTTAGCTTGTGCTGCTTTGGCGTCCTTTATTTTTTTGCGCATCAGCCCAACGAAGCTTTTCAAGGGCAGACATCCATTCAATTCACTCGAGGTACCAGCAGTCGCGAATTGGCAGCGAAGCTCGCCAAAGCGGGGGTTGTACGTAGCCAGTGGCACTTCCTGGCGGCCCGTATTCTTCATCCCCGCTCGCGCATTATGGCTGGGGACTATGGCTTCGATAAACCAGCCACACCCGATGAAATTATCGGACGCCTGATCCGTGGTGAAGTCTATTTTTATCCCCTCATCGTTCCGGAAGGCTTCAACATGTTCGAAATTGGAAAGGCCGCAGAAGCGCAAGGATTATTTTCAGCAGATGCTTTTGTTGAACAAGCTCAAAAACCCGGCATGATCCGTGATTTCGCGCCGGGGGCGAAGTCTCTTGAAGGCTTCCTCTTTCCCTCAACTTATCACCTCACCTATCACAGTAGTCCCGAGCAGGTCTGCCGTATGATGACAACTGAATTCCGCAAACAATGGAAGGAACTCGGTTCGTCGGCCGATCCGCTTCGCCTGGTTACCCTGGCATCTCTAGTAGAAAAAGAAGCTGCAATCAAGGAAGAGCGTCCGCAGGTTGCCGCCGTTTTCGAAAATCGTTTGGAACGTGGGGTCAAGCTCGATTGTGATCCCACCACTGCCTATGCCGCTATGCTTTTAGGCGTCTGGAAAGGCAAGATCTATCGTTCAGACTTGAACCGTAAACATCCATACAACACCTACAAAGTGGCAGGTTTGCCTCCGGGTCCGATTGCTAATCCTGGACTCGCCTCGCTGAATGCCGCGCTCAAACCCGCCAATTCGAAGAACCTGTACTTCGTCGCCCGGGCCGACGGTTCAGGTGGCCACAACTTCTCGGAAACACTAACATTGCACAACAAGGCCGTCACAGAGTATCGCCGTGCCGTCAAGAAGCCCAAATAGGCCCACCAAGAAACAAGCATTGGCCGATTGGCTAACCTCCCACCCGGCCTTAGTTTCAATTCACGATTGGCAGGATCTGCTTTTTCTGCTTGCGCCCATTTCGAATACTTACCTTCGAAACCTTTTGCGAAATAGCCAGCACCCATTACACCCATTAGTGGAAGGTGTGCGCCAGGATTCAATGGAGGCGTTAGAAAGAACCTTGCTAGCTCTTGAATGCATCTATTCAAGTGCTGATGAAGCAGTCAAAAAACAATGTCGAGCTTTAGTATTAGAAGCGAAACTCCATGCGTCATTCGCGTTAAAGCGGACTTCCTCGCCGGATCAATTGAAGCGAAAGGAAATGATCGAGTGGATGCAGATCTGGATGGAAAATCCAGGTGTGTTCCCGTTATGGGTCCAGATCCGCAAACAAAATTACTGAAATTCGATGGTGTCCACCTGAATCACTTCACCCTGAAGTTTTCCAGTGATCTTAGCCTTAAGATCCTTTTCCCGGTTAAGTTTCTTCAGCATGTTGAGCGTCTTAGCATTCCCAGTTTCGTTCAATTTCATGAATTTGCCGTCAACCAACACCAAGCCATACCCACCCTTGGCACAAGTAACCGCGCATTCCCGGGTATGGGAGGCTAAGTCTTTGCCTTTGCACATTACGTCAACAATGGTTCCCGTCCAGCTGTCAGCCATCGCCGTTGCTGCAAAGAGAATGAATCCGGCCAGAATTGGAAATCGCATCATAAAGGGTTCTTGCTCCTCCGCCATTGTACCGAAAATGGCTGAAGCTATTAAAGCATCATTTCCATTCCGTCGATGGATTGAATTCGATCGCCTCCAAACAGATAGGAGTGGTGCTGATTCTAAATGAGTTATACGCGATACTTGCCTAAAGAATCCATCCCGGCTTATACTCACTTTTTGGTCCGCTGAAAATGATTTCAAGAGACGTCCAAGATCCTCTGGCACCACAACGGGAAGCAGCCCTGTTCTACGGGCTATTCCTGCGCGGACACTCCATCGATAGTATTCGCAAGGATATTGACGTTCCTTCTACCCTTGCTCGCAAATGGATGCGCGGCAGACAATACGAAGATGCTTTCAAAGACAATTTGAAACGGTTATATCAATACAGGAAGCAAGTCTTGGCTATCTTCAACGAGCTTGTTCACAACGAACGCGGCCGCGCGAAACTTCAATAGCAACTACATCTATTCACGCAGTTGTTCAGACAATGAAACTTCCTATCTACCAAATCGATGCCTTCGCATCTGATCTTTTCACCGGGAACCCGGCGGCCATCTGCCCTTTGGAACGTTGGCTCTCCGACGAGCTCTTGCAGAAGATTGCCGCAGAAAACAACCTGGCGGAAACAGCTTTTTTCGTCCCTGAAACTTCCGGGGGTTACCATTTGCGCTGGTTCACACCCGAAGTGGAGGTGGATTTGTGTGGTCACGCCACCTTAGCATCAGCTTGGGTAATCATGAACGAACTCCACCGGGATACCAAATCAGTCCGGTTTAGCAGCCGTGGCGGAGAGCTAACAGTAAGCAGGAACGACGACCAGTACACTTTGAATTTCCCCTCCAGAATGCCCGAACCCCTGTCAGCCAGTCCGCAACTGGAAGATGCGCTAGGTGCTAATATTCTTGAGCTATGGGGGAGCCGTGACTACATGGCTGTGCTGGAATCGGAAACAGCAGTTCGCGCGCTGAAACCGAATATGGAGAAGCTGAAACGGATGGACCGCTTTGCAGTGATTGTCACTTCAGCTGGGAAGGAATATGACTTTGTTTCAAGATTTTTTGCACCATCAAAAGGCGTCAACGAGGATCCCGTGACAGGCTCAGCCCATTGTACCCTCGCTCCTTTTTGGAGCGCTCGGTTGAGCAAGAACCCCATTCGAGGTTTTCAAGCATCCAAGCGCGGCGGAGAAGTCCACTGCAAAGTGGAAGGCGACAGAGTCCTGCTTTCTGGAACCGCAGTAAAGTTTCTAGAAGGCTTTATAACTTTGGAATAGAAGGCCAGTCAATTACAAAGGAGGCACCGTTTCCCGGGCTGCTGACAAGGCGTATTGTCGCTCCCGCAGCCTTTACAATATTTGCCACAGTGGCCAGGCCAATTCCAGTTCCGCCGGCAGATTCCCTGGTGGTAAAGAATGGCTCGAAGACATTGGCCTTCGTAGCATCGTCCATTCCGGGACCATTGTCGGTTATTTCCAACCTTGCAAAGTCACCGGCAATCGAAGTTTTAATCTTTACCCAACCCCCGCCAGGCATTGCTTCCTTTGAATTCACCAACAGATTTACCAATATCTGTTCCAGACTGGCCAAATCGGCCATGATCCAGTGCTTGCCCGGCCCAAATTCGATGGAAAGGTTGATTGAGTCACCCACGAATCGCCGGTACATCCCAGCTGACTGTTCGATTAACGCATTCAATTCCAAAGGCTTTTCGGCCGCAGGAGAACGCCTTAAAAAGGCCAAAAGTTGACCACTCAAAGCCCCGGCTTTCCCGGTGAGTTCCAGAATCGCAGCCAACTCCTTGGCTGCCTCTGAATGAGGTGGAATATCAAATAGGGCCGATTCCACGTGGGCATTGATCAACGTCAATAAATTATTGAAGTCGTGCGCAACGCTTCCAGTGAGCATACCCGCTGCTTCCAAACGCTGTGATCGCCACTGTTCTTGTTTAGATGCCCGAGCCATCGAATCTCATTTATAGCAATTTTTCAGGCTCAGCAAGTATTAAAAAATGTTCTTTTCTTGATGAATAATCTTTATCACCATAAGTTCAGGCCTGCCAGCCGTGTTTACGCCGAAATACCTCACTGCCGTGCAATCGGCGCCGGTTGCAGATATCGGATGTGCCGATGGGGATTTGGCTGCTCTCCTGATAAGCTTTGGCACCTGAACCTAAAAGCGGCAGTTGACGCACCGTCCATAGATCAACTCCAGTACCCCACCGACAGTTGCGTGGCAACCATCTGTCACCTGAATGGTAAGCGCTTTTTCGATTCTAAATTCAATCGTGGGGCTCGGGCGTGGGACTCCTAAGAAACAAGCGCAAAACGGACTCGCTTCGGCGAATAAACTTCCTTTGTTTCTCAACTGCATTTCGCCGCGCCGAAGCGGCCTTTGCGC
>JAYTTF010000068.1:0-8301 GCA_043745195.1 Bryobacterales bacterium
TTTCTAACTTTCATTTTCAGATACAATAAACAGTTCAACAACAAGTGTCAAGGAGGAGCTGTCCTATGACTAACTCGAACCCACTGAGCATAACTGTTAACATACTCCTGCTTTGTATCTTTCCGTCAATCGCTGCGGGCCAGATTAAATCAGCGCCTGCCGATACACGGGAAAAAGACCTTCCAGACATTTACCATTGTGGCGAGCGCGAGGATCTTAGTATGTCACTCCGTGACAAGCGCTGCTATTGGTGGACTCATTCCTTCAACGGGACCATGGTTACCGGAGCTGCTTTCAATGCTGCGCTGGACCAATGGGTGAAGAACAGCACTAACAAAGAATGGGGCCAGGGGGTTGAGGGATTTTCGCGTCGCTTTGGAACTCGCATGAGTCAGAGCATGGCCAAAGGAACTGGCCAGGCACTCGGCGGAATGCTGCTACATGAAGACCCTCGACTTTATGCATCCCATAAAGAAGGCTTTGGTCCGCGGTTGGGATTTGCGTTGAGCCGCACCTTTATTGTCCGCGTGGATTGCAATCCTGAATTCGATACTGCTTGCAAGGAACGGCTTTCAGTTGGACGCCTGGGTGGTGCATTCGCCTCGGGCTTTGTGGGTATGGCATGGACACCGGACCGTATCAATACTCCGCAACGGGCTTTGATTCGCTCCGGCACGGCGATGGGTGGAGTTATGGCGGGCAGCCTATGGAAAGAGTTTCAGCCCGATATCATGCGGATGCTAACCGGGTTAGTGCGCCGTCCACCGAAGAACGTACCAGCACCACCGAGTGTGAAGAAAGAGAAGGCGCAGCAGCAGAGGACAAGTAAATGAGCCGCTACTTAGCGGTTCTAGTTACTCTTGTGCTGGGCACTTCCTGTGTACCGCAGAAACAGTGGCGAACTAAGCCTGTCCTAAGTGCCCCTTCTGCCCCGGTAAACCTGGAGGACGGTTTCTTTATTGGCCCTGATGCTGCTAAGAATCGGCTATATTCACTCTCCTTTGTCGAATTCGGCAATGATGGTCGGGCTTGGAATCCACAGCAGTTGGACGAGGCCATAAAAGCCATTGACGAGGCTGACCGCCGCAGCAACCATCATGCTCTGGTGCTGGTGTTCATCCATGGATGGAAGAACAATGCCGGCCAATCGAACAACAACGTGGTTGACTTTCGCAAGCAAATAAACCGGATGGCCAGCGATGTTTGCGGCAGGAACATAGCAACTTGTGGCGTTGCCGGCATCTACTTTGGCTGGAACGGAGATGCCGTAAAACGGGAATGGGGAACGCTGCGGCAGGCAAGCTTATTTGACCGCCGCGGAGTGGCACGTCAAGTGGCTTCGGGCGATATTGGCAAGTCCCTGTTGGCTGTTATGAAGCGGGTAAAGGAAGGACCCGGCCGGGAAGGCAATCGTTCAGTAGTGGTTGGACATTCCTTGGGTGGCCTTATTCTGGAAGCCTCCATTGCGCCAAAGTTGAAGCAGGCAGGCGATGAAATTCATGACCAAATCGGCAAAAGCCGCGCGAATGTGGACGCCTTGGATGTTCCTGCGCTGCGCGAACTTGCAGACTTGATTGTTCTGATCAACCAGGCATCTCCGGCTGTACAGGCGGTGAACCTGTTGGCAGATTACCGGCAGGACCTACAGCAGGTACATTTCCTGTTGCCACCTCGAAAGCCGAACTGTCCACAAGGGGATACCAACCAGGATTGTAAATCGTTGACACGTCCGTTGATCATGGCAATTGCTTCGGAATCCGATTTGGCCACCAGCACGCTGTTGCCAATTTCTGAAAAGCTTTCGCCGTCAAAGTTGAAGCTGAACCCTGGAATTAAACTGCCCGATGGCCTGGATGAAAAGAAGGTGTCCACCACGGCTTCAGCCCATACCCCTCAGTTGTACAGCCACCATTTAGTGGAGTGTGATGGTGAAGATTGTGCTCCGTGCCTGAAGCGTGACCGCTACTATATTCCAATTCGGATAAATAAACTACCGGCATTCGCACGAGGGAACGAGACTCATAAAGATAAGCGTTTGAACTATTGTCTGGAGCGCGATTTCAGGGCGTGGAACCAGACGCCCTACTGGGTTTTTCGATTACCGACAGCCATTGTGCCGGACCACAGTGAGATCTTCACCGATCGGTTTACGGATTTCCTAACTGCTTTTCTGCCTCCGCTTGGAGAGGTGCAGAAGACGCTGGCACCGAATCGTCCAACGACCAAGGCTGGCCCCGGGCGTTAGGAACTAAAACGCAGTCCGCATGGCTTCGAATTCAAGCACAAAGGTATTCAGTATTTTCTCTTGTGTCTTTCCAAAGCCGCGTTCTTCTAGGAACGTGCTGACATCTTCGGGTGGTGCAGGGTTTGGCGCAATGGAAATTCCCATTCTGTTGATTGTTTCGTTAGCCAGTGCCACGATTTGGCCCAGTGGCACCAAACCTTGTTGATTGTGAGCCGGGGGGAAATGATGGGTCTCCGCTGCCAGTTGAATGGGCCTGGGCAGATTCCAGCGCTTTAAAATTAAGCCTGAAAGTTCGCCATGGGAAAAGCCGAGAATTTCCTGCTCGCATTGCCATACCGGATTCCCGGTTTCTTTCTCCAGTTGCTGAATCAATGCCAGTTCTTTGGGTAATCCGAGGGCAATCACCATGCGGCCAATGTCATGCAACAAACCTGCGGCAAAGGCTCCTTCTCCGAAATCCACTTTTGAATGCATGGCCATTTGGTCAGCCATTATGGCGCAGGCTGCGGAATGCAAGTTGTAGTGGGCGGTGGACCAACTGGCGGGAACGCGGAGTTTGGAAAACAGTCGGGAAACGGAAAGTCCCAGGGTGAGGTTCCGCAGTTTTGGGATTCCCAATAGAGCAACGGCATGACGGACGCCGGAGACCGTGCCCCGGCACCCATAGGCGGCAGAGTTGACGGTGCTCAACAACTGGCCTGCAATAATGGCATCTCTCTCCACCCAGTCGGCCAGTTCGGAAACACTGACATCTTCTTTTGAAAGGCTTCCCAACAGCTTATTGAAGACTGGCGAGAATGGAGGGAGCCTGTGAAGAGTTTCCAGGGCCTGTTCTTTGAAAGCTAGGGATTGTTCAATGGAAACTTCCTGGTCCAGAATCATAACGGATCATATCGGCGAGGATCGAAGAATTGTTAGGAATCCTATGTGGGGAGTGAAACGCGGTGGTAGCTAGCCCCTCACCTACATGCCGGAATACTTCTACACCCTCAAACGTGGGCAGAACACTTACCCCTCTTTTTGATTTGTCCCAAAAAAGCGTCTTAGACCCCTATTTGCAGGTAGTTAAAGCATTTTCAGATGAGAACTTCCTCACGTTGCGAACACTAACGTAAATCGGAGCAGATAACAGCTTATGGCAGTCACCAACCCCAGAACCAAGCTCGTCAATTTTAGATTGAGCGAAGATGAATTCGAGAACTTGAAAGGAGCGTGCGGAACCTTCGGTGCCCGCAGTGTTTCCGATTTTGCTCGCAGCGCCGTGTTGAGCAAATTCCGACCGGCCGTTGAGCCGGCAATTGAGACCAGCCTTTCTGTGATGAATGGCAAAGTAGACGAATTGGAATTGAGCCTCAGCAACTTGATGCGCCAGCTTGGTCTTTCCGGTCAACCGATGGCTATGGCTGCTGGAGCATCCTCGGGTGCGGCTTACAACCCGTCACCTCAAGCACAGCATCACGATTAATCCACCATTTCCCAAATATATTTCACTCCCAAATTCCTTTTGCGCGGCAGATGCTAACTCCATCTGCCGCGCGATTTTCATTTATGGGGAGAGAATTCCAAGACCGCTACGCCGGGTAATCCTTGGCAGTGATTCAGAAGCGGTTGCGCACGCGAAGAACTTCACCATAAATGGGACATTGCCGCGGTAGCCCATGATGAGACTAAGTACCTCCGGGGTTATTGGCGGATCCCCCGATTTTCATCGGGAGCTGGTAAGACATTTCCCCAGTGTCCAACCCGACTTCGCAAGGGATGCGCCGCTCAATTCGCATCCCCCACGAGAGCCCGGAACCGTCAAGCCGGTTGGGCAACCTCTTGCGAGGAAGGCTGTTGTGCGATTAGTTGCTCCGCAGCGGCCCGCAATGCGGCGTTTTGTTCCCGCAATGGTCCACTGAGAAACCTGAGTAACAGAAGGTCAGAAGGCTGAAATACCGTATTGGTAATGGTGCCGTCCTCTTCCTGCCCATAAGTAATGTGCTGGCGAATCAGAGTTCGGAACTGATCCAGGTTAATGCCTAATTCCTGAGCCGCCTCGGTTTCAGAAAAATTCATTTTCTGCGGACGGGTAGCGATTGTTGAGGATGTCATTTTCCTCTCCTGCGAGTTGAGAGTTTTTACTACACACAGCGCGCATCAGCCGGACTCTATATAGAACGCAACTAAAGGGCTCCTCAGCCTTTCGAATTGCGCCTTGGTCCTGTTTGGGAAGGCTTGATAAATACGCTATAGGATCATTCTAGAGACAAACGGGCAAAGTCTGAATTGGTAAGAGGCCCTAAAGAGGGGGGCGTTTGGACTGACAGGATAACCTTAACATGCCCCTAAGCAACAATCGTTCAAAGAATGCGCTCAGGGAGGGTTGAGGTACTAGGTTACTCGCCCAATTTCGATACTTCACCGGCCAAACGGGAGGCCAGGGGGCTGGTTTGGCCCGCATATTTGTTCCCGGGCTTCGAACGGTAGGGCATGGAGGAGGGTCCACTTAGTTCTTCGAACGTAAATGAGCAGATCCGCATGCCAGGGTAAAGTGCAACAGGCACGCGGCCCAGGTTGCTTAATTCTAAGGTTGCCTTACCGGTCCATCCTGGTTCAAAAAGCCCAGCAGTGCCATGAACAATGATCCCGATGCGGCCCAGACTGGACCTGCCTTCCAGCCGCCCTAGAATATCATCGGCCAATTCCAGCTTTTCCTCAGTAATTGCTAATACAAAATCGCGAGGTTGCAGGATAAAAGCTTCCCCGGGGGCCACCATTACGGTTTTCATCATTTCCTGAACACTGGTGCCGTGACGCAGGTCTATAAAGGGATAGCGGCTGTGTTCAAAAACGCTGAACTCGGCTCCAAGGCGGAAATCGACCGAGCAGCTACCGTACTGATCGGGCGGAAGCTCGGGGGAAATCTTGATTCTGCCATCGGCAAGGTGGCGTTTGATGTCGACGTCGGATAGAACCATGGCGAAAGGATATGGTAGCAGAGGATGGGTGGTCTATTTGCGATTCTTCCTGATTTCTGCATATTTCTTACCGTCGGGGCTTTTTTCGTTCCATTGTGGAGGCAGCTTGTCGCGGGCAATCGCTAGTACTCCGTCCGCCAGGGAATCCGTTATTTTCGCCAGATTTGCGTAGTCGAGCTTTTCCCAAGTGTCCGTCCGCTGATGATAATCGGGGAACATATAGCCCACACTGGCGGTTGTGGAAGGCACTCCCAGATTAGCCATCGACTGATTGTCGGATTGAGCAAAGAACGGATCGCTCATCTTTTCCTTCTTGAAGATTCGGACGCCATGGCGTTTGGCGGCGCGGCTGAGGGTGATGTTCAGATTTGTGAAATCGAACCCAGTGAGGTTGTAGGCTGCCAGTTCTTTTTCATCATCCACGTCGGTTCGGCCCAGTTGTTCAAGGTTGATTTGGGCGGCCATTTTTTCAATGGGGACAATGGGATGTTGGCCATAGTAGCGCGAGCCCACCAGGCCATCCTCTTCCCCATAGAATGCTGCGAACAAAATGCTGCGGCGAGGGCGGCGGCCGTTAAGGGCTCCGGCAATTTCAAGCATTGCGGCAACTCCGGATGCATCGTCATTGGCACCGTGGAATACCAGATCGCCGGGGCCGGAAGTTTGGCGGCCAAGATGATCGTAGTGGGCTGAGACCAGGATGAAGCTGTTCTTCAATTTGGGATCGGACCCGCGCAGAATACCAAGCACATTGCGCACCTCGACAGTTTCTTCAATGATGGCGGAGGCGTGTAGTGTAGCTTTGGCGGTTGTGAGGCCATTGGGAAGTGCGGCTGCGAAATCTGCGGCTTCCTTGGTATGGAGCCTTAGCGAACCGGGCTGGGCGCGTGCTAGGCGAGGGGTACCGAAGCCGTCGGCGTAGGGGCTGGGATCAATGATGAGGGTTGCGGCGGTTTTCCAGGCGCTGATTTTTCGCATCAGGGCAAAAGTCCGAACGCCGGGTTTGGGGACAAGAAGGAGAACACGATCACGGACATCGTCTTCAGTAAGGGTGTCGGCGGAGTTTGCATCGTTCATTTCCAGCTTGTAAATAGGGGCTGCTTTGATTGAGGCAGCGGAGGCAAGGGAGCCGGAGATCTGCGTTGGAAGAATTGCCAATTGAGTGGAAGCCTGTTCCAGGACAAGTTGGAAGCCTTCCATTGGTTGACGGCGAACAGTGGGCCTGGCCACTTGAAAATGGCCGCCTTCGATGGGAGCTTCCAGGCCGAGACGGCGAAACCAGGAAGCGATGTAAGCACCGGCGGCATCGAGTCCTTTGGATGGACTGCGGCGGCCTTCCAATGCGTCGGAGGAGAGGAACGAAACGTGTTGCGCGAGGGCTTGAGGTGCGACGTGTTTGGAGCGTTTTTGGGAGAAGAGAGGTAGAGCGAGAAGGAGAGCAATTAGGATTCTGGACATGATTGAGGGCTAGATTGCATTGTAGTTCAAGTTTGATTCCCTGCCCGATACCGGCCGCGCACACTTCTGCCTGGGTTGCAGCCACCATAACTGCAATCGATGGGAATTACCACCTCACTTCTTCCGGTTCCCCAACCGAAAAAAGTGCCCAAGTTTATTCATATTTTGCGACCGGCGACGAACGATTACGCAAAGCTCTGCGTGCCGCCAGCGGGCATTGCTACCCACTTACGGACTTTGTTTTGGGAAGCACGCTGCGCAGCGGTTTTGTCTTCCTATTGAAATTGTAAGGGAGGGGGCAAGGGTAACGGAGGACGGATTTTTTCAGGTGGTTGATTCAGTTCGAGAAATAGTTTGTGGTGGTAAGTGAATGCCTAGATTTTTTGCCCAATTTCGTGGCAAAAGACTGCTGGGAGCGGGAAACTAAATTGGTTCCAGAGAACCAGCCCTTTACGCGCGGCACCAGGATCAAAGACCGCGTCGACGGTCGTTTCATCGCGCTTACTCACTCCTGCGCTTCGCCTACATTGACCGCTATGAACTCACCGGCGCCAGGATTTATGTCCCCATTCCCAGTAGGGCTGGAGGCCTGCGCGCTCTTAGGGCGGGCTTTGAGAGCCTTGCCCTGCGCGCGAGCGAGCCGCTTCCGAGCTTCATCGGCCTTATCGCCTTCGGTGACGTCACGCTTCAACACTTCATGAATTAAGGTCTCACGCAATTCGTTCACATCAACTCTCACATCTGGGAAGGCCCGCCGCAACTCGCGCCGTAGTAAGTCTAAGCCCGGATCGCTGAGGACGGCCGCCGCTAGAAGGTATCGGCTTGTTGCTTGACGCTGTGTGTGGAAGTCGTGCAGCACTGACTTACTGTGCCCTTCCTTCGCGAAAAGGAAAAGATTCTCAACCTGCGCACGATTCTTTAGATTCAGTGAAAGCAAGTCGCATTCGTAGACGACTTCCTGAGCGATGGGCTGAGCGAATATCACCCGGTAGATCCGCCAGTGGCCCCCGTTGGTGAGCACCACCCATTCGACCCCCTGGTTTGCCGCGTAGTCAACGGCCTGCTTGGCATGACTGTCCTTTAACTCGAGCCCGATAGCCTTCACTTCGATGAGCAAGACGAGCTTTCCATCGAGCTTGATGGCAAGGTCGCAGTAGGTCCCTTTAATCAAATACTCGGCTGTGATCTCCGTGTACTTGTCATAGCCGAAAATCTCGGCGAGCGCATCCTTGACGATGGTAGAAGTGTCGGCCTCGCCGGCGTCCCGAGCTTTCGCGGCCGTAAGGATCGGTTGGAAGCGCTTCAGGGAGCTGATGAGTCGATCATAGACGCGGGTCGGCACAGCAGGCATATTTGAGTAAGTCTCCTCAGGAACTCTAAGAATTATATCAGCTTCCCTTGACCTTGACCTGGCCTCGATCACACGCTTGGCAAATGCCGAATACCAGTTGGGAGCGCTGTTGCAACCTAAAACCATTTACGGCACAATAGTTCTATAAAGTTGAATTATTGTGCACACCCGATCCTACGTCGATGACGGGCGCACCCTTGTACGCCTTGCTACAACGCAGGGTGGGTTCTTCACGTCCAAGCAAGCCGCATCCATCGGTTACACCGCGCCAAAACGAAACTACCATG
>JAYTTF010000069.1:0-29678 GCA_043745195.1 Bryobacterales bacterium
GGCCGCAGTTCGCCTACTCCAGTTTCACCTTTTTCAGGATCATCTTGTATTGGAATTAACTCCGGTTTCAGGATCATCTTGTATTGGACAATTCTCCCAGCCTGATAATCAAGCAAGCCGTTGTATCATGAGATAGATGCCCGGGTGGCGAAATCGGCAGACGCAACGGACTTAAAATCCGTTATCCGCAAGGGTGTGCGGGTTCAAGTCCCGCCCCGGGCACCACTTAAATCATCAGTACGGTGAAACCATCCCTCGGAAACCTTACATTTCCCTGAACTTTCCAATTGATCAAAACCTGACTGCCTTTCTTTCTTCTTTGCTCCTGAATCGCATGTCGTGGGTCAAAGATCGCGATCTTTTTATTCTGAATGATATATATGTAGAACCTTTTTCAGTCCGCCCCCTTGCGAAAGACTCCTAACGCATGTTCTACGGTTATCATGGAAGTGTTAAATTAGACTTACGATCTTCCTCGAACAAATTGGCTGGCCCGGCACACGTGGTGAAGTAAAGGCTATTCTGTTGGCGGTTCGAGGGGTGAAATCAAATCATTCCTCTGACTCTTTATGTTTTTTAATAGTTCCTGCCATTTCTTGTTCTTGAAAAAGAAATGAATTCCAAAAAAGACAGCAAGCACCGCTGTGGCCAAAGTGCATGCAATCATTACGGGGCGAGTCCAGTTGTCTGAAGCCGGGGCTGTGGTGGTAAAGAGGACCAGCGTCAATGTAATGAATGCCCCCACGCATGTGCTTGCAACGCCTAAGGACACGGAGCCTTCATTACTAAAGGCACCGAGATTGTCTAGTTCCGCTTCGATAACTCTAAAAACTTCCACTGTTCTCGGATGGCTCAGCACAGTGAATGCGCCCTCTTTAGCGATTTTGATTTCTTGGCCCTTTTGATTGGGTGTCATAGAATTCAAGACCTAATACAGCCCCAAGATATCGGTTACCCCAAGTGCCCTGGTATTGTAAAACTCGGTCAATCCACAATTACTGCACGTAACAACGACACACGGCAATATCTTGGGCTGCTTTGGATTCATAGCCGCTTTCTGTTTCAGCTTCATCCTCTCGAACATCAAATGTGGCGGCAATTTCTGAGTACCATCTTTTGAAATGGGGTCGGGTTCTGTAATTGGTTGCCCAAGCGGGAACGTAGCCAGCTCTGGTATCAGTACCCTACTGCTCATCTTTGAGCAACTCGGACAATGTGAAGTAATCTTATCTCCGAGTGCCGCAACTATGCTGACTTGCTGAGCTTCGGAAAAGGCCATATTAGATTTTAGCAATAGCCGGGACATCTTTTGGAAGTGAAACGGGAAATTCAGTTCCTTTTCACTTCTTATGAATGTTGGGTGATGGTATGACTGGGGGGGTAAGTCCCGCCCCAGGCACCAAGACCTTACCCATAATCTCAATTCGCAATCGTTAGTTGGATTGCCAGTAGCCCGCCAATGCTTGTAATTAATTAAAGGTTTTGGATAAACCTTCTCACGCCGAAAGTTCACCAGCCGAACACGACGTAGATTACTTTCTGCAGAGTGGATTGGTCACATTCAAGCTCGATTTCAAGATCGTTCTCCCGATTTCAGTAGATCGGCAACGAGCGCCCGATTTCAATTTCATGCTGAACCTAAGCCAAAGCATCTTCAGATTGTGGTCAAAATCCGTGTCTTTGAATACTCACGGAGCGCAGAATGAGTTTGCTCATTTTCCATTGACTTTGAAAATTCGGTTTGTGGTTTGCCAACCGAGACCGTAGGTGGACCAATATTTCGCATTTTGTTCGTTAATTGCTAATTCGGTATACTATACAAACGTAGACTGATGGAAATGTTTTGAACAATGAGCGAAGAGAGAAGGCTTAGAGATCCAATCCACGGATTCATTCGCTTGTCAGGAGACGAAGCGGACATCGTTGAAACCCAAGTGTTTCAGCGGCTCCGAGGTATTCGTCAACTGGCTATGGCGAACATGGTCTACCCCGGTGCGTTGCACACCCGCTTCGACCATACGCTTGGTGTGTTTCACGTCACGAGCCTGCTCTGCGATGTTTTCAAGTTCTCTGATGAGGACAAGCGGCTCGTAAAACTCTCGGCGCTCGTCCATGATTTAGGGCATGGCCCCTTCTCCCATGTCTCCGAAGGTGCGTTGGAGCTTTTTGCGGATCGGGACAAGCTCACAGAGCGGCTGAAGGGAGACAATTCAGCAAAGATTCACGAACTGCTGACGCAGGACCTTCTGTATTCGGATGACGACCTGAAGCACCTGATAGGTGGGAACACCTTAACAAAAATTGTTTCGCTCTTGTCGCATGGCTACGGCGAGCCGATTTTGCGGTCAGTCGTTTCTGGCCCATTGGATGCAGACAAGCAGGACTACTTGTTGCGGGATACATATTTTTGCGGGGTGAAGTACGGAATTTTTGATCTCCAACAACTTCATAGAGAACTTCAGGCCGAAGAAGATCCGACTCAAGGAAAGCAGTTGATGATCTCTACAGATGGAGTTCACGCACTTGAGCAGTTCGTGCTTGCCAAGTACTACCTCACGGCTCAAGTTTACAGCCACCGGGTTAGGCTGATTACCGACCATATGATCGTTCGGGCTATTAAGTTGGGGATTGAGGAAGATCAGATCGAAGAACTTGCTGCACTTTACCGATATGATGGAAGTGACCGTTTCGTCAAGAACTACATGCAATGGGATGATGCACGGTTCCTGTTGGCGTTTGGCGACACTAAGCTGAAGGGAAAGTACTGCCAAGAATTGGTCAGTAGGCTGCGATCGCGAAAGCTGGTGAAGCAAATTTTTGAGTGTCCAGTCTTGCAGCTTCCTGAGCAGTGTCAGGAAACAGTTCGTGACATCACGAAGCCTAAGAACCAGGAACAACGGCGCAAGTTGGAGCAAGGACTTGCAGAGGCGATTCAAACTGCTGGGATTAAGCTCCGGTGCGATAGTAAAGATGCTTCACACCTTGTGGTCGTTAATGCCTACACTCAGAAGTCCGTGCGTGCTCAGTCTCGAAATGACGAAGGGCCAATTCTCGTGAGAAAAGGCAACGACGTAACCACGTTTGAAGAGGCTTCGGACCTGTTCCGCTCGATAGATGAGAAGATGGTTCGTCCTCACTTTGCGCTGTATGCGCCTGTAGAATATGGCAATCCGACAGAGCGCCGAGCGATGCAAACGAAACTGCGTGAACCGATACTTAAATGTCTCGAAGGATTTGGCAATGGCAAATGAAATTGTGGCCCGTGACGTTCTAGTGCTTGCGTATACGGCGTTTGAAGGGGACATGCGAGGAAAGACGCTTCTCCAGAAGCGGGTCTACTTTGTGTCCGTGATGCTCGGCATCGACATGGGGTATGAAGCCCATTACTATGGCCCGTACTCCGAAAAAGTGGCGACTACGAATTCGGAACTCAAGTCTTTGGGATACATCTCAGAATCCTCTTCAGCGTGGGGCTACGATCAGCGTGGCTTCGAGATGGCTCGGCACGACTTCAAATTGACTGAACTTGGCACTCGTTTGGCTGACAGGAAGATTGAGGCGCATTCGCTACTGTGGTCAAAAATTCAGAAAGCCGCTGCTATCGTCAAAAAAGCTGGTGATCTGGACTACATGGAGTTGTCGATTGCTGCCAAGGCATACTACGTTCTCAACAAACTCAACGGTAAGGCGACGCTTGAGGACATTGAAGCGATGCTTCCGAAGTTCGGTTGGTCCGTGAAAAAAGAACAGCTTGAGAAAGCTACGGACTTTCTTGCGAAGACCAACTTGGTCACGAAGCAATAGAGCATCCCCAACGCCTAGCCAGCGGTGTGCGCGTCATCTGCTTCCTTGGATCGAACTGAGCGCACTCTGTGCGTGCTGGCGGTAGGTTCTCTGTGGTGAAGCCGACTGCAAAATCTCCCAGGGCCGCTCTGAGCGAGGAAAACACGGGAGACCTATAGGTCGAAGTCACCCAAGATTTTCGTAGCCAAAATCGTAGCTGAAATGGTAGCCAACGACCGTTACCACAGGTTGCGCTTTGTGACGCATAAAGTCTCAAACTCTTGAAATATAAACCACGCCTAAGAGCACATGGAATAATCCGTAATAGGAACGGCCAACACTGGTTCTTCTATCCGCCTCATCGTCGGAGTTCCTTAACCGATTTGCAACCGGGAAAAACTGTCTGGCATCCATGTGAGGTCTGCTTAAATAAAATCGAAGCAAACTGCGAAAAATACTTGATCTCTCGAAGGCAGATCCTCACCTATTTGGAAGCGCAGGCGGTCGTCAAAGTCGAGAACTTCTGGAAGTTCGGCGCTAGTCTGGATCCGGAAGCAAATGGTAAACCATCCCTCAACTTCGGGATCTGAAGATAGTTCCACTTTCAGGCCGGAAACCAGCTTTTTATGACCAGTATCCAAAACGGCGTTACAATCAAAAGCAACAGGAGATCTGGATGACCATTGCCGACGGTGTTGATGTAGCTGCGGACCAACTGGCAAATTTGTGCCGCCGGTATGGTGTAACGGAACTGTCGGTCTTCGGATCTGCCGCGCGTGGGGAGATGCGGGAGGATTCCGATATCGATCTTCTGGTGGAGTTCGATCCGCAAGCGAACATCGGCTGGGAGTTTTTCGACCTCGAATTGGAATTGTCCACACTGTTCGCGCGGAAGGTGGATTTAGGGACAAAAACGTCGTTGAAGCCTCGCGTTCGTGAGTCAGCGCTCCGGGACGCCCGCATTATTTATGCGGCATGAAGAACTCTACCTAGCGGACGCCCTCCAAGCGCTCGGGGAGTTACGGGAGTACCTGTCAAACCACTCCAGAGAAGAGTTCTTGGCGGACAGGTTTCAGCAGTCCTACCTGTACCACCGGCTGATCATTATTGGAGAGGCGGCGGTTAGCTTGCGGCGAAGCTACGAGGCTCAATACCCCGAGGTTCCCTGGGCCAAACTTATAGGATTGAGGAATCGGTTGGTCCACGCCTATTTCGACCTCGATCTTTTGCTGGTTTGGAATATCGTCGCCGGCGGATTGGAGCCGCTGCGGGAACAGTTTGAGCGAATTCTAAAAACAGAGTTTCCCCAAGCGGAGGAAACGGATCGGTGACGCGCTTCAACCCGGATTCGGAAGACGCTGCAGACGTGAAGAAAGTGGCGAAGTCACTGCTGGAGAAGCTAAAGAAGGAAAAGCTGGTGCTGGATTGGCGCAAGCAGCAGACGACTAGAACAGGCGTTCTAGCTTAGCTAGTAGCGATTCAGGATGTCCTGGAAGGACTACCAAGAGCATACAGCACAGAAATTTACCATCAGAAGTGCCGCACCGTTTATCAGCATTCTATGAAGTGTACACCGGCCGGGGAAGAGCATGTATGCGACGGTCGGATCATGAAGAGACTATGTAAGCGCCCAAAGCTCCCTCATCAACTCAACTATCCCGATGGCGTCAGTGAATTCGTCAAGTGGAAATCGCTCTGTGCCCGGGTAAACTACGAAGCGCTTCTTGGGTTCAAGGTCTGCACATGCACTGTGAAATCCACGCTCGAGTTTTGGGGCCGAGCTACGCTTCACTTCAATGGCCCAGATTCCTCCGCCGGGCAACGTAAGGATTAGATCAACCTCGGTGCCATTCGACGTCCGGTAATAGTGCGCCTCTGTTCCTTCCGGGGCAACCGATATCAGAGCCTCCATCACAAAACTCTCCCACGTTTGCCCCACAACCGGATGGCCGAGCAGCGCTTCCTTGTCGCGGATACCCAGCAGTGCGTGGGTGATGCCCGTGTCACGAATAAATATCTTGGGGGATTTCACCAGCCTCTTTCCCAAGTTGCGATGCCACGCAGGTAACCGCCGCACTAGGAGGAGATCAACAAGCAAATCAAGATATCCGGCTACTGTTTTTCCGTCAACACCCAAACCACGCGCTAGATTTGCTGCGTTTAACATTTGCGACTGGTTGTGGGCCAGCATTGTCCAAAAACGCCGAAGGGTTTCTGCGGGAACTCTGGAACCAAACTGAGGGACGTCCCGCTCCAGATATGTCCGGATAAAATTGCGACGCCATTGCAGACTCAAATCATCTGTCTGAGCTAGAAAACTTCTAGGGAATCCGCCGCGAACCCAGAGTTTGTCGATTCCTTTGGAATCGATCTCAAGAGGGTCAAATGGGCCAAGCTCCATGTACGCAATTCGTCCGGCGAGACTTTCACCGGTTTGCTGCAATAGATCCATTGCTGCAGATCCAAGCAGCAGGAACCGCCCGTTTGCCTTTCCTCGTCTCCGTCCGCTATCAATGATGCCTCGCAATTGCTGAAACAATTCCGGGACTCTTTGAACCTCATCAAGGATAACTAACTCGTTTTCGTGATCGGCGAAATAGCGGGCTGGATTGGCAAGTTTTGCTCGATCCTCCTCACTTTCAAGGTCAAGGTAAATGGAAGGCTGTTGCTCCCCAATTTCCAACGAGAGAGTTGTTTTGCCAACTTGCCGTGGCCCTAAAAGGACAACGGCTGGAAAGTGAGGTAGTAAATCAACAATGCGCGTTCGGAGTCGGCGGCCCTGCATGTATGTAATTATAGACCAAGACTCCGTATTTGCATAGTTGTCGGAAAAGGGCGATTAAAACTACCGGAACAAACCTTCGATTGAAACCGTCTACTTTTGTTACAAGATCAAACTTCTATGGCAGGCAACGCATCCTTCAAAGAATCCTTTAACGTAGCCATCGGGTCGCTGCGGGGTAGTAAACTGCGAAGCTTCCTCACGCTTCTGGGGATTATTCTAGCCACTGCAACCTTGATAGCGGTGATGAGCGTGATTCGCGGCATGGACGAATATATGGCGAAGAACATCACCGATTTGGGCGTGGAAGGGTACCGGGTCAGGCGGGTGGTGATGATTGGAAGTTGGGAGCCCAAGAAGTGGTTGATGATGCAGAAGCGCAATCCGCAGTTGAGCCGGGACGAATTCGATTTTGTGAAAAGCCAGGCCAAACTTACTTCCGACCTTGGCATGGAAACAGGGAAGCAGTGTTCTGTTACTGCATCCGGGGATCGCATGCAGGAAGTGGAATTGCGCGGTGTCACCTCGAACATTGCCGCGATGAACAATACGCAAACCGAACTGGGACGTTTTCTGACTGACAATGACGATGCCCGCCACCTTTCCGTTGCTTTTATTGGTAGCGAATTGAAAGATCGATTCTTTGCGAATGTTGATCCGATTGGCAAGACCATTAATGTAGACGGGCGTCCTTTTGAAGTGATTGGGGTTGCAAAGCAGCAGGGGTCGGCTTTTGGTCAATCGCGCGATAAGTTTTTAATGATCCCCATTGAAACGTACTTCAAGATGCACAGTGCACGGCAAGGGTTGGGCTACACGGCAAAGGCAATCGACCGTCCGCATTTGGAGCAGGCGCAGGATGAGATGCGATCTTTGCTGCGTGCCTATCGCCACTTGGGGCCGGGGCAGGACGATACGTTCGGCATCTATTCCTCCGATTCCTTTGTTGCTTTGTGGGACCGGATGACCGGTGCCATTGCGGCTACGGCGCTGGCTGTTGTCAGCGTCTTTATGGTGGTGGGCGGAGTGGTCATCATGAACATCATGCTGGCGGTGGTGACGGAGCGCACCATGGAAATTGGGGTTCGCAAATCGCTGGGTGCAAGACGTCGCGACATTATGAATCAGTTTCTTGTGGAGTCAGCTGTATTAAGCGGGATGGGCGGTTTGATTGGAGTTTTCATAGCCTGGATGACTGCTGTTGTTGTCCGCAACACCACCTCGGTGCCGATGTCTGTGCCTCCAACGGCCATCTTCGTCGGGGTGGCGCTTTCCTGTGTAGTAGGGCTATTCTTTGGCATCTATCCGGCGCACCGGGCAGCGAAGTTGGATCCGATTGAAGCATTGCGGGCGGAACGATGAAGGCTCCGGGCAGCAGTCCATTTACGGCGGTTCTGTTTGGCGCCAAACTGGCGTTTGATACAATTCGCGGGCATAAGTTGCGGTCGTTTTTAACCATCCTCGGTGTGATCATCGGCACCAGCACAGTGATTGGCGTGGGGTCAATTATTGCCGGATTGGATGGGGCGATCAGTGGACAACTGCAATCGTTCGGTGCGGAGAACCTGATTGTAGCCAAGTGGGATTCGCCATTGTCGTTCGGAGGCCGGTCATTGGAAGAGCGAATGCGCAAGCCGCTGAGTTACGAAAATGCGCAGGCGATTGCGGAGCGGTGCCTTTCGGTGAAGCATGTTAGTCCTTATCTTTTCCCCAACTGGAACATGATTCACAAGGCGAAGTACAAGGCCATTGATCTTTACCGTATGAATCTGGCGGGAACGGATGAAGGGTATTTGGGTTCCGGTGTTGAGATGCTGGCGGGCCGATTTTTTACCGATGCGGAAAGTTATCGCCGTGCGCCAGTGGTGGTGATTGGCGAAGACATCAACAAGGCCTGGTTTCTGAATGAAGACGCAATTGGGAAGTCCGTTGAAATTGATGGGCATCAGTTTTCCGTTGTTGGTGTGATGAAGCGGTCGGCACAAACTTTGCCGGGAGATGAGGATCTGCGGCTGTTTTTGCCTTATCATTCCATGCGAAAGCTGTTCCCAACATCGAAAGAACACATGCTGATTGTGGTTCCAGAGAAGGGAAAGCAAGCTGCGGCATCGGACGAAATCAAGGCTGTGCTGCGGATTGAACGACGAGTGCCATTCAGCAAGCCGGACAATTTCAGTGTATCGACATCAGCGCAATTGATTGAACAGTTTCGTGGAGTGACGGGGATGATTGCCATTGTGATGGTGGTGCTGAGTTCCATTGGGCTGCTGGTTGGGGGCATTGGGGTGATGAACATCATGCTGGTGTCAGTGACGGAGCGAACGCGGGAAATCGGCATTCGCAAGGCGCTGGGAGCACGCAAGGTGGATATCATTTTGCAGTTCCTGACGGAGGCGGTTAGCTTGACTGCGTTGGGTGGAATTCTGGGAATCATGCTGGGATGGATGGTGAGTTTTGCGGCTCGGCTGGTGTTCCCGACATTGCCGACAGTGGTTCCGATGTGGGCCGTGGCAGCGGGTTTTTTAGTTTCGGTGGGTGTGGGAATTTTCTTCGGGATCTGGCCGGCGAACAAGGCGGCACAGTTAGATCCAGTGGAAGCTTTGCGGTACGAGTAGGTGAGTTAGAATGCAGATGCGCAACTTCGACCTGAGCCGGACATTATTAGCTGGCAAACTGAGGACAGCCAACGAAATTCCGCGCCAGCACATTTGTGTATATTCATAACTTCCGGTGCGCGGAAATTCGAAGGCAGTCCCCAGTTTGCCGACCTGAGAATTTGAAAGAACCGGTTGCCTCGAGCCTGCTGAAAACGGTATCGTAGTAAGTTACCCTATGGCAAAATTGACACCGATCACAGTCGCCCATGGCGACGGCATCGGGCCCGAAATCATGGAGGCCACCCTCCACATTCTGAAAGAAGCCGGCGCCCGCATTAAGATTGAAACCATTGAAATTGGCGAAAAGGTTTACCTGCGCGGCAATGCTACCGGCATTGAACCGGGTGCCTGGGAATCGTTGGAACGCACCAAAGTGTTTCTGAAGGCTCCCATTACGACGCCCCAAGGCGGCGGGTTCAAGAGCCTGAATGTGACCACGCGCAAGATGCTTGGACTTTATGCCAACGTGCGGCCGTGCGTGGCGTACCACCCATACGTGGATACTCTGCACCCCAGCATGGACGTGGTGATTGTCCGCGAGAACGAAGAAGATTGCTATGCCGGCATTGAGCATCGCCAGACCCAACAGGTAATGCAGTGCTTGAAGCTGATCAGCCAGCCTGGCTGTGAGCGCATTGTCCGCTACGCTTTTGAATACGCCCGCCGCAACAACCGCAAGCGCGTTACCTGCTTCATGAAAGACAACATCATGAAGTTGACCGATGGCCTGTTTCACAAAGTCTTTGATGAAGTGGCGAAGGAATACAAGGACATTGAAAACGATCACTGGATTGTAGACATTGGCGCTGCAAAGCTGGCCGATACCCCGGAAGCGTTTGACGTGATTGTGATGCCGAACCTTTACGGCGACATCCTTTCCGACGTAGCAGCGCAGATTGCTGGTTCCGTTGGCTTGGCTGGTTCGGCGAACATTGGTTCCGGCGCGGCTATGTTTGAAGCGATCCATGGATCGGCTCCACGGCGTGCCGGGCAGAACCTGGCGAATCCATCGGGCTTGCTGTTGGGGTCAGTGATGATGTTGCAGCACATTGATCAAAGCGACGTTGCGGAACTGGTTCACAATGCCTGGCTGGCGACTTTGGAAAGCGGCTATCACACCTACGACATTTACGCCGAAGGTAAGAGCAAGAAGAAAGTGGGGACCAAGGAATTTGCAGAAGCGGTGGTGAAGCATTTGGGCAAGAAGCCTAAGAAGCTGAAGCCTGTGGCTTACAAACCAGTTCCGAAGCAGAAAGTGAAAGCGCTTCTGGTTCCCAAAGCAGAGAAGAAGGAATTGGTTGGCGTGGACGTGTTTCTTGATTGGACTGGCGGCAATGGGTTGGATTTAGGTAAGAAGCTGGAAGCGGTGAAGGGTGGACTTGCTTTGCAGGGGATCTCAAACCGCGGAGTGAGCGTCTATCCGAAAGGCAATAGCAACACGCTGACCAGCGATCAATGGTGCTGCCGCTATATGGGCAAGGGCGTGATTCCTTATACGGCAATTGTGAAGTTGCTGGGTAAATTGGGTGCCGCTGGGTTTGATTTTATCAAGACTGAGCATCTTTACAACTTCGACGGGAAGCCTGGATTCTCGTTGAGTCAGGGACAATAGCAACGGTGAATACCCCGCTGGTTTCTGTGATCATGGGGAGCAAGTCTGACTGGGAAACCATGCGTCATTCAGCGGAGATCTTGACGCTGTTTGGGGTTGACCACGAATGCCGCGTGGTCTCCGCTCATCGCACTCCGGCTGCGATGGCGGAATACGCAGCCTCCGCCGCTTCGCGTGGTTTGGAAGTGATTATTGCCGGGGCAGGCGGGGCGGCTCACCTGCCTGGAATGGTGGCGGCGCAAACGCTGGTGCCTGTTCTGGGGGTTCCAGTGGAAAGTGCGGCACTGAAAGGAATGGATTCCTTGTTATCCATTGTCCAAATGCCGGGTGGCATTCCCGTTGGGACTTTAGCAATTGGCAAGGCCGGGGCAATTAATGCCGCATTGCTAGGGATCGCTATCTTGGCCAATACACGACCGGAACTGAGAGAAAAACTGCAAGCCTTTCGTGCGGAGCAATCGGCGAAAGTGAAGGCTGATACGCTTCCATGAGTCTTGAACCGATTCTACCTGGATCCACAATTGGAGTATTAGGGAGCGGCCAATTGGGCCGCATGTTTACGATTGCGGCGCGCCGTATGGGTTATCGCGTCCATACGTTTTCGCCGGAGACGGACACCCCAACAGGTCAAGTGGCCGATGTGGAAGTAACCGCAGCTTATGAAGACTTGGATGCGGTGAAGAAGTTCGCTGAAGGTGTACAGGTGGTGACCTTCGAGTTTGAAAATGTACCTGCTGATACCGCATCGGTTTGCGGTGAGCATACCTTGGTTCGTCCTAACGGTACGGTTCTGCACATAACGCAGCATCGTTTGCGGGAAAAACAGTTTCTGATGCGCAGTGGCTTTCCGCTGGTTCCGTTTCGCCGAGTCAGTACTACGGCTGAGTTGGAAGCGGCGGTGAAGGAAATCGGGGTTCCGGCGATTTTGAAGACTGCCGGGTTCGGATATGACGGCAAAGGTCAAATGCGGGTGGATTCGCCGGAGGGTGCCGCCGCAGCTTGGGCGGCCATAGGCAGGCAAGAAGCGGTCTTGGAAAAACGGCTGGATTTTCAGAAAGAGCTTTCGGTGGTGGCAGCGCGTTCGGTTCGTGGGGAGTTTGTTCACTACGGGGTTTTGGAAAACGATCACAGAAACAGCATACTGGACGTGACAATGGCCCCGGCGAATGTGAAGTCGAAAATCGTGCAAAGGGCCGTCGAGCTGGCGCGGGAAGTGATGCACGAATTGGACGTTGTGGGCGTGCTATGTGTAGAGTTCTTCTTGAGTTGGGACGGTCAACTGCGCATTAACGAATTGGCACCGCGACCTCATAACTCAGGGCATTTTTCTTTTGATGCCAGTGTGACTAGCCAATTTGAGCAGCAATTACGGGCAGTCTGCGGGTTGCCGTTGGGTTCAACAGAACTGCTAAGGCCCGCCGCGATGGTGAATCTGCTGGGCGATTTGTGGGAGGACGGCGAGCCGAATTGGGCTGCAGCGGCGGTTTTCCCGAACGTAAAGATTCACGTTTATGGGAAGATGGAAGCTCGACCTGGGCGGAAAATGGGGCACTTAACGGCTTTAGCATCAACTGGTGCAGCTGCGAAAGGTGCCGTTTTGGCGGCTCGGAATGCGATGCGCATTCGGCTCAGCGAAGACGATTAAAGGGAATGCCCAACTTTTTGGGGAGCTTGATGGGTATCCGGTTCTGTTGAGATTGGTTGTTTGGAACGTGAGACTGGAATTAGAATTTGGCTTCGTCCCGCACGTTTTGAGTAACTGAACTTTTCCTTCACTGGCTTCCAACTGGCAAAATTGCAGCGGCAATATTCGCAGCGAACTGGTTTTGCTCCAAAAGCTAACTTGAGATTAGTTGTAGAATCAGGCCGATAGCGAGTAGTAGACCACTTAGTGAGGTCCATTTTATGGCAGCGCGGGCACTTGGCGAAAAGCAGGTGATCTAAACGCCAGACTCTGATGGTAGTACGTTCATCGCAAGCCACACAGCGGGCCGGCTGGTAACCCAAAAAATATCCGAACATCTCCCCGATTCCGCGGACTTTGGACACTCGAAATTTTGATGATCCGCACGATTCGCAACAATCAGCCATTTTTTGCAGTTCTATTCTGATTGTAACCATAATAACCTCAATCGCAAAGACAAAACTTGCAGTACTACTATGATTCTATTAGTCTAAGTACTATAGGTCCTACCTATTGATACTATCAATACCCACATTTGTAGTTAATTTTACGTAATGCTCAGCGTATTTTGTGAACTCCAATTGTAGCTCACGTCTAGCGGAGCGTTGCTGTTTCATTTTGACGCCTTCAATAAATGCTACCGACATCAATTCTCGAGTGGAGGAAGTTATGAAGACCTCATCTGCCTTTTCCAAATCGGGCAAGAATAAAATTTGTTCTAAAACGGATATGCCGTCGGCAGAGATGGCTTCCAGTAAAAGTTCCCGGGTGATGCCAGGCAGGCAGCCTGAACTGAGGGGAGGAGTAACGACGCGGTTGCCGAAGACGGCAAAGATGTTGGCTGACGTGCATTCGCTGACTTCCTGGCGTTCGTTGAGCAGAACCACTTCGTCGTAACCCTGTTCATGCGCCCATTCATACCATGCAAGGTTCTGACACCAGGAAGTGACTTTTGTTCCGGCAAAAGGGGATGAGGCGTGGCGAGCTTGCTGCACAACTCCAAGTCGCGCCGATTCGCCCCACGGGCGAAGGTCTGCAGTGAAGGCTACTAGTTCAAAGGGGCGGGATAGCCCGGGACCCTCGAACATTCCTCCTTTATTGCGCACAATGGCAAGGCGAAGGGTTGAGTTGTAGGCGTTATTTGCATCCACGAGTTTTAGAAGGTGCTGGTGAAGCCAATCGGCGGAATCGGGCATTGGGACCCTGAGCAGCTTGGCGTCGCGGACCAGGCGATTCCAATGGCGTTCAAAGGCGAACAGAACTCCATCACGGACACGAATGGTGGAGAAAACACCCCAACCATTGAGGAAGCCAACCTGTCCGGCGGCGAGGAATTGGTCTGCGGCCGGCTTGATCTTGTCGTAATGAAGGACGAGAGCATGCATGGTTCTATTGTAGCTTCAGCGGAATCGCAAGCTGCTCCGGGGATAGATGTTCTTATGGGTTCCAGGATGGAAATGGATCCACGCGGCCGCGCTTTAGTTCCATCAGCAGATCGGGGACGCGTTGACGGCGCTTTAGGAGCATTTCAAGCAGGCTTTCAAGGGCGGGGATATCACCACTCTCCAGCCAGGAGCGCGGAATCTGCTTCATGGCCGAATCGAGTACTTCTGCCGGGAAATGGCGGACCCGTTCGAGCCATGGCTCAAAGGCGTCGAGCCCTTTGACTTGATGGTAGATGGACGGACGGAAATAGAGCCCATTGAGGGGTGAATCCTGGAAAGCCCAGCGAGGGCCATCAAAAAGATACCCGTGATCGATCATATGGGCCAAGAACCCGGTTGTTGCCTCGGGCACTTCAGGTTTGGGAAGCCATTCCTGGAGGCGGGCGCGGAAGAAGATAGCTTGGCGGGCGTCGGAGTTTCCGGTCCATTTGTCGAATACAAGGGCTCCGAGGAACTGTGAAAGATTGGCTACCTTTGAAAGCAGAACATCGGGGAGGAAGTCATAAACGGCTTGCTTGTTGGGGTCACCTGGGAAGGCGGAACCGAAGTGGCAGCCTGGCTCGATGGTTTTGCGGCTGGATCCGAATTGGAAATGGACTTCCGGATTTTCGTCCAGGAAGGCTTGGGGGATTTCGATTAAGGCGACTTGAGGCTGGGCGATTTCAAGGTAGCGGAGAATTGCTGAGGCGATCCACTCATTGACCAAAATGCGCCGGGTCTGCGGATTATTGGTAAATTTGACGATATAGTAAGCACCATCCGCTGCTTGAAGCAGATGAGCCTGGGCGCCACCGCGCATTTTTTTTATAAACCGGCGGGCTGTTACGGGCATGCGGAGGGCGTCCGAAGTTTTATCATATCGTTAGAGGACTCAATTAATAAATGGCCGAGGAAACAAAACCATCCACTGCCGCTGATAGCGGCGAGGCGAAAGCCAAGACTTCGGGTGATGAAATCGCTTTGGAGTTGATGAAGTTTATCGCAGTGACAACGGGATACGGGAAAGGAGTAGGAGCCACAGGTTTTGGCAAGGGAGGCGCCCGAAGTGATGAGGGGTATGCAGATTCCTTGTTGGAACTTTTCCAGCGCTGCCGCAAAGCTGTGATTCAACCAATTCAATAAGATAAAAATGGCTGGCTCCTTGATAAGGTTCGCCAGCCATTTCTCATATTCCCTGGGCCTGACTACTTTTTCTTAGCAGCTTTCTTGGGTGCTTTTTTAGCAGGTGTCTTTTTAGCTGGAGCCTTCTTCACTGGCGCCTTTTTGCCGGGAGTTCTCTTTACCGGAGCTTTCTTCTCGGGAGCTTTTTTGGCTGGTGCTTTTTTTACTGCGGCTTTCTTTGCTGGCGCTTTCTTTACCGGGGCTTTCTTTGCTGGAGTCTTTACCACTGCCTTCTCAGCCACTTTCTTTACCGATTTTTTTACCGCCTTTTTCGTGGCATCTTTCACTCGTTGTTTTGAGCTTATTTTCTTTTCCGTCTTTGCAACCGCCTTTTTGGCGATTGGTTTGGAAGTCACCTTATTGGGGGTGGATGATGCTGGGTTCTTTCGGACGACGAAAGCCAATTCGACTGATTCGATGGAGGCCGCCTGCGATGCAATTGCAACTCTTGGAGGGGGTATGAAAACTATCACTGGCGAAACTGAATCCAGTTCGTCTTCGTGATCGTCGAACTGATATTCCCCTATTTCAACCTCAAGGTCTACCGTTTCGTCCTCAAAGGCGAAATCGTCAAAGTCTTCGTCTGACGCTAGGAAGCGTAAACGAGGTTCGAACATATTGCTGCCTCCTGTGGAGTGGTGGACATAGAACGTTAAGCGCGTTTAGCTGCCGATTTGTTTCCTGTGGTAACAACTGATGCTTTTCGCACAGGAGCTTTGGCCTTCACTGGTGCTTTGGCTGCTGCAACTGTGGTTTTACGAACCGGTGCCTGCTTCGCTAGTGATTTTGAAGCAATGGGAGCCGCGCGTTTGGCAGAAGCATTTCCGCGAGCTACGGCACGTGCAGGAGCTTTAGTGGCCACCCAACGACCCCGGTAATAATACCCGGATGCGGCGGCAATAACAATAGGAACGGCTGGCACCACGACGAAATCACCCGGTTCCACATTGGCAACAATTTGAGTATTGGCCGATTCCAAGGCAGTGACGTTGGCGTTGTATCGTTTAGCGATGGAAGTTAACGTATCTCCGTCTTCGGCACGGTGCAGTCTCCAAGTTGCTCGTTTTTCGTCTGGAACATTCCGCAACGCTGTAGCTACTTGAGTCAGCTTCCCTTTGGGAACCCGAATTGGATAACCGGTAGGAACTTGATTCCCTATTAAGGATGGATTCAACTCTTTGATGTCGCCGATGCTGGTACTTGAGGCGTCAGCTATCAAAGGAAGATGGGTTGTTGCATCGGCAAGAACCGTATCGTATTCCAAGGCAGGATCGAATTCCACATCCTCTATGCCGTAATCTTTGGGATTCTTCGCCATGATCGTCATTGCCAGAATGATGGGTACGTAGTTTGAAGTTTCAAGCGGGAGGACTCCGCGCTTGCGCAGTTCCCAAATGTCGGCATAGCCGGTGCGGACGATTGCGCGGTCAACGTTTCCCGGTCCGCAGTTGTAAGCGGCAATGGCTAAATACCAATCTCCGAACTGGTGGTAAAGATCTCGTAGATGGCGAGCAGCTGCGCGGGTAGCCATTTCAGGATCCATTCTTTCGTCGGTGTAGGCGGTTTGCTTCAACCCATATTCATTGCCACGAAACTTGATGAACTGCCACATGCCAACGGCTGCCATATTGCTCATGGCTCGCGGTAGGAATCCCGATTCGGCCTGGGCAAGATAAATCAATTCCTGAGGTACACCCTCTTCATCCAGAATGCGCGAAATCATTGGCTTGTAACGGCCCATGCGCTTCAAACCTGCGACCAGTGTTTTCTTTCCGCGTTCGCCCGAGAAATAGTTGATGAAGCCGAGAACGGCGTCGGACATTTCTAACGGGAGTTGGCTGGTGGTGGCGGCGAGTTCGGCGCTTACTTGATTTTTGATGCGGGGGTCAATTGGAAAGGTGAGAGTGCGGATGTCGTCGATTGGGGCTTTGTCGAACTGAGGTTCCTGATTGGAGGCTTCTTCCAGGATTCCATTTACATCAATGCGGTAGATGGCTTGAACCAGATCCTCAAATCGCTTGTCGAAGGTAGGTTGGTTGCTTGGCTCATCGGAGGCGTTCAGCACCATATCCAAAGCTTGGTCGAAAAGCTTGCGTGCACCTTCCCGATCCCCAGCCTGGTACAGTTTTTTGCCTTCCTTCACCCTATCTTCAGCTCGCCGAAGACGCGCATCGGCCTGAGTAGGACGAGGAGGAACCTGAGGAATTGCCAGGTTTGGAACCGACCCGGAATAAACAACTGGAGCTATAACGGGTGGCGGTTCAACCACAACGGACGCGCTGGCAGCCGCCGGAAGTGGGGGAAGAAACGATGATCGAAATGACTTCGAACTTGGGGCAACAGTGGAGCAGCTGTTAAGGCATGCAGCAATAGTAGCGAGGCCAAGGCAATTCAGAGCGGCCCGAGAAAAAGTTCTCATCCATTCTCCTAGTGCAGAATTTTTAACAAAAGTACATTGCAACCAAACGATGGTACTATAAGCGCGGCCAATGTTTCAACCTAGCTACAGAACCTAAATGGTTGCCTACCTCAGGAAGCTTATCGGCAATTTTACTGTATCCATATAGGGTAATCATCGCAGTTGGCCCACCGAGGCCGCTCTATCTACGGTTTAGGGATCGACTCATCAGCCACCATCCACATAAAGGGTTCAATCGTTGCATAGCCGCCATGAACCAGCGGGGAGGCCTTTGCAAGCTTTACTCCTTCTTCTAAAGGCATGTCTCGAAGGACCCAAAGCGTGGCAAACTCGGTTGAATCAAGAAAAGGTCCTGTGACGCGGAGAAGTCCTTGTTTTCGCAGAGTTTGAGTTGCCGTGCGTTCTTCACCCAGAATTTCAACAGGGCCAGAATTTACCCAACTACTCGTTTTCCTGAAGAGGAGGAAGGGTAGGCGCACCATTTCGTACTTTGCATTTGGATCGGCTTTAAGGCTTGTAGCCAGCGGTTCCCCGAAATTATTGGGGCCTCTCCAACGGTGTAAATCTAGCGATAAGCGCTTATGGATAATGGCCGGATCATTCGCAGTCCACTCTTTGGCCTGTTCCAGCGATGTGCAGCGGTAGACGACAATCCCTCGGGGACCGCCAGGAGTTAGAAAAGGTCCGGCGGCCAGCAAGTGACCGGCCTTGGCCATGGAGGACATGTGAGCCAAATGTCCTTCCTGGATTTTCTCCGCTTCCGCAACGGGGATTTGTTTGCGGTCTGGGAAGCTGTTGAGGAATCCGAAGCAGAAGTCCTCGGCAAAGGCTGATGTTGCGAAGAGCAGGATGAGGATAAACATGTATCGTTTCATTCTATTTACCGTGGTGTTATGTGGGGCCAATTCGTCTCAATGCCCTGGGTGCGGATACTGGTCTGAAACGCTGCAAGTTTCTTTGGATCACGACGGAACGCTTTGGGCGAAGTGCTCCCCTTTACGGCCGCTGCGGCCAGGCAACCTGCGGATTCGCCGATGTTCCATTCGACAGGATGAAGCCGGTAGCATCCATTGGTGATGTGCGTGACGCCAATATTTTTTGCGGCGGCGATCAGGTTTTCCATTCGGCGAGGAAGTAGGGCACCCAAAGGAATCTGGAAGGGCAGGGAACTTACATCTATATAGTTGTTGCCACCAGAACTGGGGTGAAGGTCTATGCGATAGCTTCCGACTCCAACCGAATCGGGGAATTGTTCAGCGGTGACTTCTTCCAGTTTCATGCCAGTGTCCTTCATGCGGGCTTCGGCACCAACGTGATGTTCCACTACCGTAAACTCAGCCTGGATGCGGCGGGATTCCCTAATGTAGGGGTATTTTGCTAACCCGTCCTCTGTTCCAGTTTGATCATGCCGCAGACGCAAGCCGGGCCAACCTTGCTTTCCATCAGTTCGCGGGGCTTCTGTTTGCATCCAGTACAGCAGGGACAAACTCAACTGTTTGCCACGTTCCAGGTGCCGGGCAGCCTCGGCTTCACTTACTTCATGCAGATTGCCTAGCCAATAATCATTTTGTGGCCAATTGACCAAGGAAATATCACTGCCGTAAGATCCTGGCTGGTGCATGCTGGCGGCGGCGATGCGGCGGTATAGCCAGAGGTTTAGCAGTCCGGGAGTGACTGGGGCATTGGGGCGGGGGTCAAATGTAACGGCGCGCGGGGCGAGCTTAATCGGGTTGCTCATGGACCAACTTAGAAGTTTGCCTGGCCAGGCGGGAGTCATGGCAGGAACGTAGTCGCGCCAAAATGCGTATTCCTTCGGCTTAGGAATTGTATTGTTCCGGCCTTCCTGATAGTCAATGGCAAAACAAACGGTGAAGGCTTGGATATTGGCTGGTTGGGCAATTTCCGGGGCGTTTCGTTCGCCGGTGGTTTTGCGTGATTCAAAGCCGGTAACATATTCAGTTTTGGAAAGCGGAAGTAAGTCTCCTTGTTCGGTTGCATCGATGAATATGGGGGCTTCCAGAACCCGTTCCTGTCCTGTGGCCAGACTTTTCACGATCACCGATTTGATCTTGTCGCCAGTGACATCGACTCGAATTGGTTTGTGTCGGAGAAGTACAGTCAGTTGGCCTCCGCCTATATATGGAGACAGCATCTGTTCAAGAACTGCAAGGGAAACGCGCGGTTCATGAGTTAGCTTTGAGACGGAACCGCCGCCGGGATTAAACCATTCGTTAGAGCGGACTTCGGGGAGAAGTTGAAAATTGCGGCGGTAATATTGGCGGACTTCAGAGCGGTAGCGGCGGTAGAGTTGTGTTGCTCCAAACTGTTCCACCCAGGGATGCTCGTCTGGGGGGACGGCTTGCGAAGTTAGCTGGCCGCCTACCCAATCGGTTTCTTCCGTCATAACCACTTGCATACCGTTACGGAGCGCGGCTAATGCGGCGGCGCAACCTCCGACACCTGCTCCTAAGATGGCCACTTGTGCGCGAAGTCCGCCAGATTGCGCGATAGCGGAAGGAAGCAGCAGCAGGCTGGTGGAGGACTGCTTTAGGAACGTGCGGCGATTGAGCATCAATTCAGTATCCTAGCATTACCGGCGGCTGTTAAAAGCTGGTAAGTAAAGCGTTTTTAAATAACTCTTTGGACTCAGGGAATCCGGGAAATTAGCCCAGGAACCGTCTATGTTATGATCGGGGCCATGAAAATCCGCATGTTTACTTTGCGAGCCTCCATTTGGACTTGGAAGCTTGACGTTACTCTTCTGGAACGCGAGATTTCCCAGTGGCTCACCTTAAATAGAGACATGACGGTACGGGAAATACACCATGACCGGCTGTCCGGCTTTTGTATGCCTCCGCAATTGGTCGTCACAATCTACTACACATGAGGCGAGTGTTGCTGTCCGGCTATTCCTACACCATGACGCACACACGTGGTGGTCCACGAAGCTGATGGGTGTTTCCATTTGACAAGCTGAAGCATGTCCTACAATGAAAGTTCGCATGTCTGAAAAAATCAATGAATACGTAAAGCAGCAGGAATCCCGTTTTCTGGAAGAATTGAAGGATTTTTTGCGCATCCCCAGCATCAGCACGCTGCCCGAGCATGACGCAGACGTTCGGAGGGCCGCTGAATTTACGGCTGCTAGTTTGCGCGCGGCTGGCATGGAGAATGTGGAGGTGATCGCCACCGCGAAACATCCGCTGGTTTACGGCGATTGGATGCACGCTCCAGGTAAGCCCACGGTGCTTTGCTATGGCCACTACGACGTGCAGCCGCCCGATCCATTGGAACTGTGGGAGACCCCGCCTTTTGAACCAACCATTCGCAATGGAAATATTTATGCGCGCGGTTCGGCCGATGACAAAGGGCAAATGTACATGCACGTGAAAGCGGTTGAGGCGCTGCGTGCTGTTCATGGAACCTTGCCGGTGAATGTGAAGTTTCTGGTGGAAGGCGAAGAAGAAGTTGGCGGAGCTTCGGTTGCGAAATATGTGGAGGAGAACCCAGGCAAGCTAAAGGCTGACGTGGCGTTGGTTTCCGATACGCATCTATACGCCGAAGGGTTGCCTACCTTGTGCATCGGTTTGCGAGGGTTGGTCTATATGGAAATTGAAGCCACCGGCCCAATGCGTGACTTGCATTCCGGGTTGTATGGCGGGGCGGCTCCGAATGCTGTGTTTGGGTTGGTGGAGTTGCTATCGAAACTAAAAGATGCAACTGGCCATATTCAGGTGCCGGGCATGTACGACGACGTTCAAGCCCCAGCCAAGGCGGAACTGGAGAGTTGGAAATCACTGCCGTTTAGCGAGGCTGGATTTTTGGCGAAAGAAGTTGGCTCAACGCAATTGACGGGAGAGCCAGGATTCTCTGTGATGGAACGTACCTGGGCTCGACCAACGTTGGAAGTTCATGGCATTGCGGGCGGATTCACCGGTGCCGGTGCGAAGACGGTGATCCCTGCCAAGGCCACGGCGAAGGTGAGTATTCGATTGGTGCCGAATCAGAATCCAGATAAAGTGGTGGCGGCTTTCAAGAAATATGTTGGTGAAGTTACCCCTGCTGGAATTCAGGTTGAAGTGCGTGTGCTGAGTGCGGGTCCAGCGATTGTGGTGAATCCTGATCATAAGGCGATCTCCGTTGCGGCGGAGGCATTTGCCGATGTGATGGGAAAGCCTACAGTGTTTACGCGTTCCGGGGGATCAATTCCGATTGTTGGTGACTTTGCGCGTCATTTGGGCATTCCCACCGTGTTGATGGGTTTTGGGCTGCCTGATGATGGGCTGCATTCGCCTAACGAAAAGTATAAACTGGCAAACTACTATGCGGGAATAAAAACAGTGGCCCATTTTTTTGAACTCTATGGGAAGTAGCACGCGCGTGGAGCAGCCTGCGGAATCGGCCGAGCAAAGTGCAAGCAGCACCAAGCTGGCACGAGCTGCAGGCGCTGCGTCCATAGCCGTTTTTGCCAGCCGTATCACAGGCCTTTTGCGGGAAATTGTTCTTACCCGTAAGTTCGGTGCCAGTATGGAATATGAAGCATTCCTGCTGGGCTTTCGCATTCCCAACCTGACTCGAGATCTGTTTGCGGAGGGAGCTCTGTCATCGGCCTTCGTGCCGGTTTTCGTCGAGTACTTGACTGCGAAAAACAAGGAAGAAGCGGCGCGGTTGGCGAACCTGGTTGCAACCGGCATCATGATTATTGTCGGTACCATTTGCCTGGCGGGAATTGCCGGCGCTCCCTTATTGGTGGAGGCTTCCGGCTCAGGGTTTCACCAGGAACCGGGCAAGTTTGAACAGGCTGTGGAGATGACGCGCATTATGAGTCCATTCCTGCTGCTTGTCTCGTTGGCGGCACAAGCCATGGGGATTTTGAACGCCTTAAATATTTATGCTTTGCCGGCGTTTTCCTCGACGTTATTCAATGTGGGGTCGGTTGCAACGGGGCTGTTTCTTGGATTTGTTGCGAACGGGTTTTTGGGCATCTCCCATATTGAAGGAATTGCTTGGGGGGTAGTCATTGGCGGGGCAATGCAGTTGTTTGTTCAAGTACCGAGTTTGGTTCGGCATGGATTTATTTTCAAGCCGGCGTTTGACTGGTCACATCCTGGTTTGCGCCGCATTCTTCGTACAATGGGTCCAGCCATTTTGGGAAATGCGGCCGTGCAGATTAATGTGTTCGTCAATAGCAATTTTGCATCCCACATAGTGGATCCGCTGCGAGGCGCAAACGGTGCTGTAAGTTGGTTGAATTGTTCTTTCCGCTTCATGCAACTGCCATTGGGCGTATTTGGTGTGGCGATTGCGAGTGCAACATTGCCCGCAATATCGCGCGCAGCAGGGTTGGGCGATATGAATGAATTTCGACGAACCTTGGGAAAATCCTTAGGCATGGTGCTGCTGTTGACGGTGCCTTCTTCGGTTGGCTTGGCGTTGCTGGGGCAATCGGTAGTTGGGGCCATTTACGAAGGTGGCAAGTTCAATCACTACGATACCCAGCAAACCGCGTATGCCCTGAGTTTCTTCGCAATTGGACTGGCTGCTTATTCCTGCCTGAAAGTTCTGACTCCGGCATTCTACGCTTTGAAGGATTCGCGAACTCCAATGTTGATCAGTCTTTTTTCGGTTGTTGTGAATTACGTGATCGCATCGCAAATGAGTAAGGTTGTTGGTCATGCAGGGTTGGCGCTATCCACTTCTGCTGTTGCATTAACTGGAGCTATAGCTCAATACATCATCCTGCAACGAAGACTTGGGGAGATAGGTGGAACTGGACTATTGGCAACTGCCTCAAAGGTTGTGGCGGGTTCCGGAGTAATGGCGATCACTGTTTGGGTTTTCGCAACCGGCTTGGGGTACCTTGTTCCAGTGGGGAAAATGTTGTATTGGTTAAATATTCTGGTAACGATTCCGCTGGGGGCGTTGGCCTACTATGTGGCGTGCCGAATGTTGGGTGTGGCCGAGTTGGAAACAGCCTCGCGAGCAATAATGGGGCCGCTGACTCGATTACGTGGTAAACTTCAGTGAAACGAGAACAATGACATCTGAGTTGAAGCTAGTCCTTCAGGTTCAAAAAATGGACCTTAGAATAGCGGACCTTGAAAAAGAAATCGCGCGCCTTCCGTTGGAAGTGGCGCGAATAGAGAAGGCATTAGATTCTCACAAGCGCCGTCTAGAAGCAGATAAGGCAGCCCTTGGCGCTAATCTCCGAGACCGAAAGAAGATTGAAGGGGATATACAAGGCCATCAAGCTAAAATCTCCAAACTGAAAGAGCAGATCATGCTGGCAAAAACGAACGAGCAATTGCGTGCGTTTCAACATGAGATCACTTTTGGGGAAACCGAAATCGGCAAATGCGAGGAGCGGACCATTGAATTGATGTCGCAAGCCGAGCCGCTGGAAGCCGCAGTGAAAAAGGCGGAGAAGGCGCTGGCTGAAGAAAAAGTTCAGGTGGACGCGGAGAAGGATCGCACTGAAGCGCGCACCACGGAGAACAAGCAGTTTTTGCACGCGGCCGCTAATGAGCGGAAAAAAGCATTTGCTTCTTTGTCGGCTCCAGTGGCAAGCATGTATGAACGTTTGCGCAAGAAGCACAAGAACGGTGTGGTGATTGGCGACGTTGTGGAAGGCCGCTGTAACGGGTGCCAAATGATGCTGCGGCTGCAATATTTCCAGGAACTTCGGACTGCCGAAAAGTTGATGACGTGTGAGACTTGCGGGCGGCTATTGCTGCACAACCCTCCGAAGGATCATGTGTTGGAGAATGTTGCGGCACCGAAAGCTGTTTGATTTCAGTAGCATAAATTTCCAGATTTAGAAATTCACAAGATTCTGCTTTCCTTTCCTAGTCAAAAGCTCTATCATTAACAACAAGTTACGAAGTTGTTTTTAGGTTGAGGAAAAACGATGAACAAAACTATCCGAGCAGCGGTTATTACCGCCGCGCTTTTGCCATTTTCCATGGCCGGCCTGCTTGCGCAGGTAGGGGCTCGTCTTGAAGGTGTTGTAGAAGATCCAAGCGGTGCCGTAGTAGTTGGTGCCAAAGTACTGGCGATCAATACGAAAACGCAGGCTCACCAGGAAGCAACTTCAGGTGCTGATGGCCGTTTCGTATTTCCCGTAATCCAAGCCGGCATTTATTCGCTAAATGTGGAAGCTGTGGGTTTCCGCAAGTCAGTTCTTGCGAATGTGGAAATCGGCGTTGCCGCCTCAGCTTCCTTTGTGATCAAGCTGGAAGTTGGAGCTGCGGCTGAAAGCGTCACGGTGGAGGCGAATACGGTGACGGTGCAAACCGCGCAAGCGCAAATTTCGCGCGCGGTCAATATGAAAGACATCGACACCCTTCCGCAATTGGGAAGAACTCCGATAATTTTGGCTGCCTACCAACCCGGAGTATCGACGGATGCCGGCGACCCTACGTTTTCCCGCGTCAACGGCGCCAGGCAGGGCAGCAATAATGCCCGGCTTGACGGCATTGATATAAATGATTCGGTGGTGCCTCGGTTGGGGCTTTCCCTCACGGCTAATAACACCGATTCGATTGGCGAGTTTCGCATCATCCTTCAAGGCGGCAACGCAGAGTACGGCCGCAATGCTGGAGGCCAAGTAGAATTAGTTACCCGCAGCGGCTCCAATCAATACCACGGCAACGGATTTGAATACCTGCGCAATACAGCCTTAAACGCCAACCAATTCTTCAGCAACCAATCGAGAACTCTACGGCCCAAGTTCATTCAAAACCAGTTCGGCGCATCGTTTGGCGGACCGATTATGAAGAACCGCACTTTCATCTTTGGCAATTTTCAAAGGCGCGATACCAAACAAGAAACTGTAAGAAATAGGAACGTACTGACTCCAGAAGCAAAGGCTGGGTTGTTCCGATGGCTTGGTACTGGCGGCGTAGTCCAGAGTTTCGATATTGCAGCCAACGACCCACTTAAGAAGGGCGTTGATCCCGCCGTTAAGAAACTGTTTGACCTTCTGCCTTCCCCGAACAACAACGACTTGGGAGACATTTACAACGCCGCAGGATTCCGCTTCAATAACCCCAGCGGCAGTTTCGAGGATCAATTTACAATTCGTGGTGACCATAACGTCACAAATTCCCATCGAGTTTTCATGCGGTGGAGTTGGCAACGAAATCTTTCGATAGATGCTTTGAACGGTGCTGACGCTCCATTCCCAGGAGGAGTCCAAGGGTCTCAAGGTGGAAACAGATGGGGATATGGCATCGGATCTGATTGGAACCTAACACCTACTCTTGTGAATGAATTCCGGATTGGGCACCAAAGCGCCACTACCGGATTTAATCGTCCAGCCCGTATTCCAGGCGCTCAAATTCTGCCCAATCTCTACACCAATCCCATTCTGCCCGCCTTCGGCCAAGGCCGCAATTCACCAGTACTGGATATTAACGATTCACTGACCAAAATTTTGGGTAAGCACGCAATCAAAGTTGGCTTCACGTTCCGCAACACTGTGCAGTTTGGATACAACGACGCAGGAATCCACCCGAACGTAAGCCTTACAACAGCAAACGGCAATCTGGTGGCCCCCGCATTTGGTCCGCAGGTTGGAACCCAGGCACTGACAACTGCACTTCGTACGAGATTCGAGAACCTTTACAATGACGTTTTGGGCAGAATCAATGGTGTTGTACAGACTTACTATAGTGATTTGCAAATTTTTCAAGGACCAGGCACTCCACGCATCCGGAATTTTGTTCTGAATGAAAGCGGTTATTTTTTCCAGGACGACTGGCGTGTGGCGCGTAATTTTACAGTAAATTTCGGCATGCGCTATGAATACTTCGCGGTTCCAAAGGAGCGCGACACTCTTCAGGGGAGCCTCGATAAAATTGCCAGCATCAATTCCGTCTCTCAAATTGGAGATCTGACCGTTCAGCGTACCAACAATTGGTTTAAACCTGACCGGAACAATTTTGCTCCCCGGATCGGGTTTTCCTGGGATGTGAAAGGAGATGGGAAAACCGCAATCCGCGCCAACTATGGTGTTTTTTATGATCGCGCCATTGGTGCGGTGGTTAGCTTGGCTGATGGAAACACTCCTGGTTTTGCCTTCACAGCACAGGTATTTCCCAACTCAGCAGTAGGCTCGGATGTGCGGGCTGGAGCAGGCATTCCGCCAACTGCACAACCTCCGGCGCCAGTGCTGACATTGCCGCAAACCCGTTCCACTTCAGTTGTTGTATTTAACCCGAACCTGACAACCGGTTATGTACAAAGCTTTGCCCTGAATCTGCAACGGGAAATTGTACGAAATACGGTGATAGAGGTAGGTTATGTGGGATCCCGCGGAGTGAAGCTGTTCATGAATCGCGATCTAAACCAGCCGCGAATCAATGAAGATTTTCTTAAGTCCTTCAAGGAAATTCAGGCATTTAACGCCACGGCAACTGCTCCATCTGCGTCCAATACGTTGGTTCGAATTTTCGGAACGCCAGCGGCTGCCGTTACTGGATTGGGGGCATCGAACTATGTTCAAGGCCGTGTTGGCACGGCTGCGGAAAATCTGGATCGGTCACTTTTCACCCGATACGCGGCTGCCGGAGTATCGCAATTTTACTTGCGCAATTTCCCGCAGTTCAATTCGGTTGTTTACGGAACCAATGATGGACGAACCTATTACAATTCCCTGCAAATGAGCGTCCGTCGAAATTCCGGCGATTTGCGCACTTCGGCAAACTACACCTTCAGCAAGAATATAGACAATATTTCAGTTGACGGCAATGGCTTCACCAATGTGATTGACAATTTCAATCTTGGTTTGAACCGGGGCCGTAGCGATGCGGACCGGCCGCATGTGTTCAATATGTCAGCCAGTTACACATTACCGATCGGCAAGGGTAAGAAATTTGGCAGCAGCATGTCACGCTGGGCGGATTCCCTCATCGGTGGCTGGGATATCGGTATTCTCAGCAGTTGGCAAAGCGGAGCGCCGTTTACGGTGAGTTCGCAAAGAGCCACCACTGCGGGGCAAACAACTTGGGCGAACTATACGGGTGACCGTACCATTGGCTCCATTTCGCGTCGTGGAGACGGCGTTTACTTTTACACGGCGGATGAACTTGGACGATTCTCATATCCCGCTGCTGGAGAGATTGGGAATTCAGGCCGGAACAGCTTCCGGAATCCGCGTTATTTCAATGCCGATGCATCTTTGATCAAACGGTTCAAATTGTTTGAGACTCATTCCGTTACGTTCAGAGCTGAGGCCTACAACGTGTTTAACAACGTGAATTTTACGGGCCTCAGTACCAATTTGGATACGCCTGTATCGTTCGGGAGGTTTAGCTCAACGACAGCGGCTCGAATTATGCAACTAGCACTGCGATACGATTTTTAGCTGCGGATCCCTAACAACAACGGCGGTTGGCACCTTCTGGGCTAGCCGCCGTTTTTGCGTTTTGACATAATTGAAATGCATGTTAAAACGTTTACTGGCTTATGCGGGGCTTTGCGGAGCTTTGTGTGCGCAAACTCCGGCGGACTTCCAACGCGACGTCCAACCTATCTTTGAAAAATCCTGCTTCAGTTGTCATGGCGAAAAGTTGCAGATGGGCGGGCTGCGGTTGGACTCTGCTGCCCTTGCGGCGAAAACAATTCAACCGGGCAAAGCAGCGGAGAGCACTCTCTATCAACGCGTGGCTGGGTTAGGGGAACAAGCAAGAATGCCCATGGGTGGCAAGCCCTTGGACGCCTCGCAAATTGCCGCCATCAAAGCGTGGATTGACGAAGGTGCCAAGTGGCCAGTAGCCGCTGCCGCCAAGCCTGCGGAAATCAAGAAGCATTGGGCCTATATTGCGCCGGTGCGTCCGGCTCTGCCGCCTGTATCGAAGAAAGACTGGGTGCGCGCTCCCGTGGATCGCTTTGTAATGGCAAAGCTTGATCAGGAATCGCTTGCACCTTCCCCCGAGGCGGATCGTGCGGCACTACTTCGCCGGGTGAGTCTGGATCTGATTGGTCTGCCGCCCACTGCTGCGGAAGTGGATTCGTACCTTGCGGACAAAAGCAAAAACGCCTACGAAAAGCAGGTGGACCGCCTGTTGCGATCGCCCCACTACGGAGAGCGCTGGGGCCGTCACTGGCTGGACGCCGCTCGCTATGCCGATTCCGATGGCTTTGAAAAAGACAAGCAGCGCAGCGTTTGGTTCTATCGTGACTATGTCATCAACGCACTGAATCGCGACCTGCCGTACAATCAGTTCCTGATTGAACAACTGGCTGGCGATTTGCTTCCGAAAGCTACTCAGGATCAAATTGTGGCCACCGGCTTTCTGCGCAATTCCATGATCAACGAAGAAGGCGGCGTGGATCCGGAACAGTTCCGCATGGAGGCGATGTTCGATCGTATGGATGCCATTGGCAAGGGTATGCTGGGGCTTACCATCGGCTGTGCGCAGTGCCACAACCACAAGTTCGATCCGATTCCCACCAAGGATTACTACGCAATCCAAGGCGTCTTCAGCAGTACGAAACGATCGGAACTGGACCTGGCTCCGGCTGACGAAGTTGCCGATTACAAGAAGAAGGCCGCAAAGGTGAAGGAACTGGAAACCCGCATTCAGGATTTCCTTCATCAGCAGGCCACGCAGATGGCGGAGATCCTCACCATGCAGTCTCCGCAGTACATCATTGCTGCGCGTCGTGTTCTTGGCGCGGCTAAACAGGACATAGCAGGGGTGGCCGCCGAGGATCATCTGGATCGAGAAACGCTCGCGAAATGGGTGCGCTACCTGAAGGGCGATCCGAAGGACAATCAATACCTCAAAGGCTGGCAGAACGATTCCTTCGATCTGAATGGGTTCCGCGATCAGGCTCTGGCCATTCTCAGGGAACGCAAAGAAGTGGATCAGGAAAACATGATTCGCAAGGCCGCCCTGAAGGTCAAGACCAAAGGCGCAGCCGTTGATGACGACCTGGAGGCGGTAGCGCTGAAGGTGGAGCACTACTTCCTCTGGCGCGATTTCTATTTCAGCGATTTTTACGGCAAAGAGTTCAAGCAGGAAGAAGACGGAATGTTGTATTCCGGGCCGAACCAAGGTTACGTTAAATCCGACGGAAGCATCGAGCGATTCCTGTCCGGTGAATGGAAACAGTATTTGCAAACTCTGC
>JAYTTF010000070.1:0-29667 GCA_043745195.1 Bryobacterales bacterium
GTTTCCAAAAGAATAATAAAGAGGATCATATGAACATATCTCAAAAAGTAATGGTAAATAATATCAGAGAGAAACTTGCAAATCGCAGAGATTTTGTGCAAAGAGTTGGAATGGCCAGTGCAGGTTTAGCGGCCTTTCTAGCGGCAACCGACTCGGCCAGTGCCCAGTCGACGATCACCGATGTGGACATCCTGCAATTTGCACTCAATCTGGAATATCTTGAAGCTGAATTCTACACCTTTGCCCGTTTAGGGAAAACCATCGATCAAATGGGTATTGGCATCACGGGTTCAGGAACCACGGGCGCAACAACCGGCGGCCAGAAAGTTAACTTTATTGAAGGTTCAACTTTAGCCCAATCGGCTGATGAAATCGGCGCGGATGAACGGGCACATGTAATGTTGCTAAGAGGCGCCCTAACAGCAGCTGGCGTTCAACCTGTCGCCAAGCCTGCGATCAATTTGAATGCGCTGGGTTCGGGATTTGAGAGCCAGGAAGCTTTTATCGCACTGGGCCGCGCCTTCGAAGATGTGGGCGTCAGCGCATACGGCGGCGCCGCTCCTTTGATTCAGAGTAAGGCTTACCTTGCCGTGGCGGCTCGCATTCTTGCAGCCGAGGCCGAACATACCGGCAACTTGCGACTACATGCCGCTTTGTATCAGGTGAAGACGGCTGCATTGGATGCGGTGGACATTCTCCCTCCGCCATCTGGCGGACGTTACATTTCCCTGGATTCCACAGGCCTCACGGCTGTGCGGACTCCGGGTCAGGTCTTGAATATCGTCTATGGCGGCGCAGGACGTAGTTCGGGAGCTTTCTTCCCGAATGGTGCGAACGGCAACTTAAAGACCTCAGATGCGGCGGCCACTTTAGGGTCGTAATTTGACTTAAGTTGGGGGGAGAGGGGGCGAACATTAATCTGCTCGCCCCCAACTCTGGTTGTTCCGAAGTTGTCTCCGATTTCCTGGGCGGCGTCCGTGTAGCATTTTTTGCCCGCGTGAAGCCGCCGTGCTTTATACTTGAAACGGCAGTTGCAAGCTGTAACCGGCACCCTGTCTGTCCAATTCGCGAAATCCGGGACGGGGGTGCAATTCTTTTGCAAGTCTTCCGTAAACAGAACATCTTCATTGAATTGCAGCCCCGTCCCGGATTTCGAAGCCCCTCCGCACTTTAATCCCACGCCAAGCCCTACGATTTAATTTAGAATCGAAAGAGTGCTCACCATTCTGGTGACAGATGGTTTTCACCCAACTGTCGGTGGGTACGGAAGTTGATCTATGGGCGGTGCGTCAACTGCCGTTTCACTGCCTCCAGGCTAGCGTTCGGAATTACACACTTTCCAAACTACAGACATAGAGTGAAGGTGTTATGCGTTACAACGATTCTGATTCATGGAGTGTCCCCCATCTTTGGCGTAGAGCCGACGTAGAGCCTAGTGCCGGAAAAAGTATGGCGGAGAGAGAGGGATTCGAACCCTCGGTAGGATTTCTCCTACACACGCTTTCCAAGCGTGCGCCTTAAACCACTCGGCCATCTCTCCGATTTCTTATGATTCTTGCAAAAGCCGCAGGAATATAGGATGAGCACTGAAGCTCAACCTCAGTTTACCGCGACGCGGTATAGAAAGTCACGTACCCTTAAGTACCACTCCGTTGGCAGAGTTTCTAAAAAACCAGATTCCACGCGCTTGCACCACTCTTCCCTGCTTGTAATTCCCGTGGCTGCCAGTATCCCTGAAACCACTTGAGTTCGTGGAAATGCCATATCCTGCGCCACGTTGCGATCCAATAACGAAAGCACCGTGGGTATCGCAGGCTTCCCCACGATTGCCGGACCCGGCGTTCCGCACACCATATTCCGTATTCGCGAATACAGAATATGGTCCACTCGGGCTGCAGGCTCGGGTAATTTCACCAATGAATAATCATGCTTTGGAACCACCGCATCCAAGACGCGAACCTCCATCGGGTAGACAATCCATCGATCTGGAATCCACATTTGAGGTTCCACTTTTACCCGCTGTACCTTGGCCCCTGGAGCCACCCATAGATCCAATAGAAAGTTGAGTGCGCCCTCTTCGGGAATCTTCGCTGAGAACGGCAACTTCACTTGCTCCAGTTGCTGCGGCTCGCCTCCCGGCAAATGTTTTTCCTGGTAAAGAGTCGCCTTCATGGCGTCTTCAGGATTCAACCCTATATAGACGCTGACCGGTGTTCCGGGCGGGGCTTCCAGCGTGACATGGAACGATGTGTAGGCATTGCGCAGAACCGGAGGCGATAGAATTTCCCTTCCTTTGCGATCCATTCGGTCTGTGGCTAGCACTTCACCGTTTGGAGCAGGCCGTTGCAACTCGGAACGTACGTAGATTTCTTGTCCCAAGGACAGGATCGGCAACAGAAAAAGTATACGTAAATTTAGCATTCGAAATACCAAGGGCAGGTGTTTTGCACCTGCCCTGTTGTTCCAGGATCTCTTAGGACGCCATGTCGAACTTTTCCTGATGTACCGTTGCATCGCCCTTCACCATCACAGGCTTTCCAAGAATACCCTCAAGCTCTTCCAGATAATGTGTCTCAGTCGACTTCAACACTTTAGCCACTTCTGGATTCACGCGCAAGATTACATCCTTGCCGTCAAACACTTTGGCCATCTTCATCGCTTCCGTCAGAATTTCGCCAATCACTGTCTGGACGCTCTTCACATAGCCTGCACCCTCGCAGTAAGGGCACGGAGCGCACAGAGTCCGCTCCAGACTCTGCTTAACTCGCTTGCGTGTAATCGCCACCAAACCAAAATCGTTAAATTGCAGAATTTTGTATGGAGCACGATCGGAACGCATTGCGTCTTCCAGCGCCTGCATTACCTTCGCCCGGTTCTTGCGTTCATCCATGTCGATGAAGTCGACAACAATGATGCCGCCCAAATCGCGTAAGCGCATTTGCCGGACAATTTCTTTCACCGCCTCGGTGTTTGTTTTGACAATCGTATCTTCCAGGCGGTTCGACTTGCCGACGAACTTCCCGGTATTGATATCAATCGCCACCAAGGCTTCTGTCTGATTGATTACGATGTAGCCACCGCTCTTCAACCAAACCTTGGGACGCAGAGCTTTTTCTAACTCGGCCGTCACACCGAAGGAATCGAAGATTGGAGCAGGACGAGTGTATAGCCGAACGCGGTTTACCAGACCAGGCTGAAACCGTTCCACGAAATGCACAGTGGATTCGTAAAGTTCTTCGTTATCCAGCCAGACATTCTTGAAAGTAGTCGTCAACTGATCACGAAGGATACGCTGCACAATATCCAAATCATGATGCACCAGCACCGGAGCTGGACGGCGCTCGGCTTTCGCCTTGATGTCCATCCACAGGTTGTGAAGGAACGTCATATCAGAGGCAATGTCCTCTTCCGTTTTGCCTTCGCCTGCGGTGCGAATAATGAAACCACCCGATAAGTTTTGCCGATGTGCTTTCAGGATGTGCTTCAACCGCAAGCGTTCCTCATCACTGGCAATTTTACGGGACACACCCATGTGCTCCACGGTTGGCATGAACACACAATAGCGGCCGGGCAGGGCAATGTGCGATGTAATGCGCGCACCCTTTTGGCCGATGGGCTCTTTGGCCACTTGCACCAAAATTTCCTGACCTGGCTTCAACAGTTCTGTGATCGATGGTACCGGCGCCCTGTTCTGGCGGCGATCTCCACGTTCCGGGCGCTGCTCACGTTCGGGCCTGTCGCCAGTTCGTTCCGGACGCTCACCACGCTCTGGACGCTCGCCTCGTTCCGGTCTGTCGATTGCCGGAGCGGCGGCTGCTGCGGCACCTTGGCCTTCCGCGCCTTCCATTGTTACTGGAGCTGCACTAACATCACCTTCGGTTCGTGGTGCACGGTCTGGACGATCATTACGGCTGCGGCCACGACGGCCGCGCCGGCCACGGGATTGGAATCGTGCGTTCCGGTCCTGATCGCGGACCGCCGCAGTTTGTGGTCCATTTGCTGGATCTGCGCCTTCTTCACCTGTTACTGAAGCAAAGCCTTCAGCATCTTCTCCGTCATCTTCGCCGCTTGTTTCCGAGGCATCGTTATGCCCCAAATGCGCCTCTTGTTCGTCGGCATCTTCAATGGCTTCCACAACCGATCGTGCTTCGTAAGATCCTTCGGCTGCTGTTGCTGTAAGTCCCGATTCGCGTTCAATGGCCGCATAGGCAGCTTCTTCGGCTGCTTCCATCCGGTTTTCTTCAATCACCTGGATTTCCGGGTTAGTCAGCGCCGCGTCTTTCTCGAAAAGCGGTTCACATGCACTTAATGGGTCGACTTCGTTGGACGGTTCTGCAGCAGTTTCCGGCTCAAACCTGGGTAGAGGCGGAGGAACTGAGGAAAGTGCTGGTAAAGGCGGTGGGACGGAAGTTTGTAGCGCAGAAGCTGGTAACGGAGGTGGCGTCTGGGAAGGAGTTGGATGCATTGCCCGCACTTCCCGGAATGTTTCAACTGCACGTTTTTCCCGAAATCGTTCAGGAGCGGGTGCTGGTGGAGCCGATTGTGCCGGATTCGGATTGCGGTACTTGCGTAAGGATTCCCCAGGCAGCAGGAATACTTCTTCAGCAGAGGGCGGCGGGGCAAATGTTGCCTGAGGCTCGGCTGCTTCTTCAACGGTGCTCACTTCTTCGGCAACAGACTCTTCAGGTTCGTCAGAACCTGCTTCCGTTGCACTTGCGTATTTCGAATCAGGAAAGCCGCCACGGCCGCGACGACCGCGACGTCTACGTCTTGGGTCATTACTCTGCTGACCAGCGTTTTGCTGTCCAGACCCTTGCTGACTAGACACTTGCTGACCGGCGATTGGTGCTGCGATGCCTTCTGGTGCTTGACCTTCAATAGCAACTACGGCGCGATCTACCGTTGGCTCTGTTCCCTCTGTGGCCACAGCGTCCGATGTCGCAGCGATTGGAGGCCGCCGTTCGCCGCCTTCTCTATCTCTGCCGTCTCTGCCGCGATCCCGTCCGCGGTCTCGTCCGCCCCGGTCTCGTCCACCACCACGGTTGTCTCTCCCGCCTCTATCACCACCACCACCACGGTCGCTGCCGCGATCCCTGTCACCACGATCGGATGACGCAGGTGCAGCTGCTGTTGCAATAGGTTTGGTATCGTCTAGTCCGTCCAGATCTTCGTTTTCTTCAAAGAAGTCTGTGACGTACAAAAAGCAGTCGCGCTCCAGACCTAAGTCCACAAACGCTGACTGCATTCCGGGTAGAACCCTTGTGACTCTTCCTTTATGGATACTGCCGGCCAGGGAATATTCGTTGGCCCGCTGGAAAAACAATTCTACTAACTGATCATCTTCCAAAACTGCCACTTTCGTTTCGTGGCGATTGGAAGAGATTACTAATTCTTTGCTCATTGGCAAATCTCCGTGCTTCGGGCGAGGAACTCATCCTCACGACGGAGTCCAGATTCAAAACTCGTGGCTTCTCTTAAAACCTTGTTCCAATCACCGGAGTGGAGAAAAAGCTCAAACACCCAACTGACCGTACACTCTTTCCAGCGGATTCAATATCCGCGCCACAGGAGGACCACAATTTAGCAGGCCCATCCACTGTCGAACCCAAATTCACGCGTGCGAGCAACCGCCGCTTCCTGCATCTAATTTACAAATCTACGCAGCCGGACATTATTGACCAGCCCTAACATTAAGAACATGCTCCACATGCTGGATCCGCCACTGGACAGCAAAGGCAGAGGAATGCCGGTCACCGGCATTTGCCCCACCACCATCCCAACGTTTACCAGGATGTGAAACAAAATTACTGACGCTACGCCCATACAAATATACATTCCAGCCCGGTCGGGCGCGGTTTGCGCGTTTTGCACTAATTGCATGAGCAACAGAAAATACAAACCCAAAGTGACAACTACACCCACGAACCCGTGTTCTTCTGCGAACGTGGAGAAAATAAAATCCGTGTGCGGCGCAGGCAAAAACCGAAGCTGCGTCTGGGTGCCTAATGTCGCCCCCCTGCCCCACATCCCACCTTGCCCAACTGCGATTTTCGACTGAATCACCTGATACCCCTTGCCGTGAGGATCGACGTAGGGATCCACCATTGTTGCCAATCGCGCCTTTTGATAGGGCAGCAATAAAGGCCAGGCAATCGGCAGCGCTATCGCCACCGTTACTGCGAAGCCGACTACGTATTGCCAACGCAGACCAGCTAAAAATATACCTACGATCAAAGCCGGGAGATAGGTCAGCGACGTACCCAGGTCTGGTTGTTTCATAACCAGTGCCATGGGTAGGCCAACCAACGCGATAAGGCGTATTAAGTCCCAAATCTCAATCGTATCCCCTTTCAGCTCGGTTAGATACCGAGCCACAAGTAACACGATAACCAGTTTAGCGAATTCTGAGACCTGAAGGTGGAACCCCAACGGCATTGGAATCCAACGGCTGGAACCAAACACCTTTTTCCCCATCAACAACGTCACCAATAAAAGTACTATCATCACTCCGTAAAGTATTGGTACTTGCCCCAATAGAGTGTGGTAGTCAATGGTCATGATGATCCACATTAATAACAAACCGGTTACAACGTAGAAGATTTGCTTCCACCAGGCATCCTTCCAAATGGAAGCGTGTGTGGCACTATAAATCTGCAGAATGCCAACAGCGCATAAGATCAACGCCAGGATTAACATGGCCCAATCGATATCCTTGAGGCTTCGATAGGTTGCCATTAATTTTCCACTGCCCCCGCTAAGAAAGGCCTTGCAAAGGGAAGATACGCAACTTGGGGAGGACGCCGTATTCTGGCCTTCTTATCAAAATAGGCTTTGGCAACATTCCTGGCAATTACCGAAGCATCTCTTCCGTGCTCGCCTGCTTCAAACAATGCCACTACCGCAATTTCAGGATTGATTCTTGGAGCAAATCCCACGAACCATGCATTGTCCTTAATCTCTTTGTGCTTGGCTAAGTACTCATTCGATGCTAACTGTGCAGTTCCTGTCTTGCCGCAGAATTCAATTCCAGGCAGCCGCGCTGCTGTTGCTGTTCCGAAGTTGTCGTTCACAACGCTGTACATTCCACCCACTACTCTCAGAATGTGATTAGGCTGCCAATCTGCTTTACGCGACGCCTCAACATGGGCCTGATCCTTCAATAAATGTGGCTTCGGCCAAAGTCCACCAGCGGCGATCCCACCCACTGCGGCGGCTAATTGCAACGGTGTAACAGTTAACGCGCCTTGTCCAATAGCAACGGAAATGGTTTCACCAGCAAACCATTTTGTACGAACCTGCTTTCCTTTCCATTTGGTGGATGGAAGAATGCCGGCCTTCTCACTTGGCAAATCGACATCTGTTTTCCGCCCAAGCCCAGTCAACTCCGCGTATTCCGCAATCCTATCAATCCCCAATAAATTTCCCACATTGTAGAAATAAACATCACAGGATTGTGCTAAGGCATAGCGCAACGAAACATTTCCATGACCGCCGCGGAGGTGGCACTTGTAATAATGCCCGTAAAATGTCGCCCCGCCGGGGCAATGGAACGTTGTATTTTCGGTGATCACTCCTGCTTCCAAACCTGCCATTGCAACAATTGGTTTGAAGGTTGAACCAGGTGACAGTTGTGCTTGAATGGCCCGGTTCAGCAAGGGGTTGTCAGGATTGTTGATGATCTGCGCCCAGTCAGCACTCCCAATACGCCCTGCAAATTTGTTGGAATCGTAAGAAGGGCTGGAGACCATGGCCAGAATTTCCCCGTTGCGCGGATCCATCACCACCACCGAACCACGACGGCCCCCCAGTACAATTTCCGCCACAATTTGAATATCCAGATCCAGTGTCAATTGAATCGTCTTGCCGGGAATCGCCTGCGTGTTCGAAAGTGTTTCTTGAATCTGCCCCTTGTTGTTCACGGTCACGCTTTTTACGCCGTCCTGCCCCATCAACACGTCGTTGTAATAGCGTTCAATACCCGCTTTGCCAACAATATCGCCTTGGTTATATTGTGCAAAATCGGGCTGATTCAATTCGGCTTCGCTCATTTCCCCTGTATAGCCAATTACGTGAGCGGCCGCTCCGTTTTGCGGATACATCCTCTTCGTGGAATGAATTAGTTCTAATTCAGGGAAAGTGTCGGGATCGTTGTGAGATTCCACAAATTGAATCTCACCCGGGGTCAGTCCTTCTTTGATGAAGACCGTCTGATAACTGGGTTGCTTTTTGAAGCGGCTCAGTCTGCTCTGCATTTCTTCCATATCCATATGCAAGCCTTCGGCGATGGCTGGTAAATGGTCTTCGTTGAAATTAGCGCGCGATAGAATTGCGGAAAAAGTGGAATGGTTGTCAACGATCACTCTGCCATCGCGATCAAGGATCTTCCCGCGCGGTGAAGGCAGCGGTAGGGATTTGATGCGGTTCCGATCAGCAGCTTCGCGGTAGGTGACCACTTCCTGTACTTGAAGACGCCAGAATCCAGCTATTAAAAAGAGGAAGACCGCTACCGTTACATACTGGAAAAATGTGATTTTGCCGCTGGCGAATTTTGTATCGTCTTCGGGCAGAGGTGGCTTATTCTGAAAATCCTGATCCCGGGTTTTGGCGGTAAATATTGGCACAATAATGTAACGGCTAAGTCTTCACTCTTAGCTTATCCAATAACGCGAACAGTGGAACAGCCACCATTGCATTCAATGCACCGGCCAGCAGCGTTCTTGCTAACGCAAAGCTGCCTTCATTCCCTAGCAAAGCACTGGTTAGTACCCAATACATCAACTCATGAAAGAAGAAGAAAAAGAATCCCACCAGGAATCGCAATCCCGGATGCTCCACGTCAAAGCGCATGCTCAGCGAAGAAGCAAAATAGCCTACCAGCGTTTTCACAATGCCAAACATTCCCAAAGGATGATCGGCCAGGGAATCCTGTGCCAATCCAATGGCTGCTCCGGCCAAGGTGCCCGCAATTTGGTGCTGCTTCATCAACGAGAAGTAGACAGTTACAAGAACCGGCAATTCCAGATAGGCCAACGGCTTGAAAAACATTGGCACATATACCTGGAACAAAATTGCCGCAAGTGGCACCAGCAATAGGACGACGATGTTGAACTTGGAGACTCGCTGCTTGTCGCGACGATCCATCAGGATTTGATCAGAGTAGTCCCTCATCGTCCCTAAGCGGCTCCCCCTTGAGGGTTGTCGGGCTGCACCGGAGGGGCCGGTGTTGGTTGGGTGATTCCAGGAGCGATCGGCTTTGGCGGAGGCGGTTCGGCATTGTAGTCCGGTGCGGGTTGGCCCACTACGCTGCGCTTGGACCCAATCCCCAAATACCGTTCCCGAAGCCTATCCGCATCGGTCTTATTGCTATTAATTATCTCTTCCTGCGGCCTGGGCTTTTCGCCCATTCCCGGCGGCAGCGGCGATTGCATTACAACCGGAGATTGCAGCCCAGACAAAGAATCAGGAATCCTTTGATGCACCCCTTCAATTACAATCAGCACTTCTTCCAAAGCAGATTGCAAGCCGGAGGGAACAAACTGAACGTCTTTGAACGTTCTGCCAGGTCGAACAATTTCCGCCCTCCCAACAGCCAGACCTTTGGGGAAAACACGATCCTCGCCAGAGGTAAAGAACTCTTCGTCCACTTCAATCCTGTCTTCGTTTTGGATATGATCCACCATCACTCTGCTTTGGCCCACGCCCTTCAACGTTCCATGAACCCGGCTCTTTTGAGAGATCACTCCAGCAGCGAAACTAGGATCGGTGATCAACAGCACTTGGGAAGCAATCGGATAGGACCTTACCACTTTCCCTACAATTCCATCCTGCGTGATCACTGCCATACCGCTTTCTACACCGCTTGAGGTTCCACGATCCACCAGCACCATTTTGGAATTCGTACCAGTGCCAGTGCCAATGATTCTTGCACCCACTGTGCGCGAGGGCGTCTTTGTTTGAAATTTACTCAGCGCCTGAACGCGGTCAGCCATCTGCAGTTCGTTCTTAAGAAATTGATTTTCCAGTTTGTACTTGCCCAAATCATCGTGCAGCTTCTTGTTTTCTTCGCGAAGATCAACCAGTACGAAGTAATTCTGGAAAAAACCTATTGTGTTGCGGCGGACGCTTTCCAGGACCCTGGCCACCGGGGTAACTGCGGTAACCGCATAAACCCGCACGGATGCCATGTCGTTCCTGCTTTCCCTCTGATAGCCTAAAAGCACAAGCTGGATCAGGATTACAGCAACAAGCACGGCCAAACTGCGGTAGCGGCTAAGAATTGCATCCATGTTGGAGAGGCGGGGACGCCCCTTTCTACTTTACTAGAATGAGACTCATTACTCGATGGCGATTCGCCGTAGGAGCTTGAAATCGGTTAACATTTTCCCGGTTCCCAGCACCACACTGGCCAGCGGATCTTCGGCAATTGAAACCGGCAAACCGGTCTCTTCGCGGATTCGCTTATCCAGATTCTTGATCAAAGCACCGCCACCAGTTAGCACAATACCCTTGTCGCTAATGTCGGCGGAAAGTTCCGGAGGTGTTCTTTCCAGTGCCACTCGAATTGCATTCATGATGGTTGCAATGCATTCGGAAAGCGCCTCGCGAATTTCTGAATCGTCGATCGTTAAAGTCTTCGGCACACCTTCAATTAAATTGCGCCCTTTGATTTCCATGGTCAACGGACGTTCCAGCGGATACGCCGAACCAATCTGTATCTTGATCTGCTCGCCAGTTCGTTCCCCAATCAACAAGTTGTACTTGCGCTTCAAGTATTGAATGATGGCTTCATCCATCTCGTTGCCGGCCACCCGCACAGAGCGCGAATAAACAATGCCCGATAAGGAAATCACCGCTACGTCAGTGGTGCCGCCGCCGATATCCACCACCATGTTTCCAGAAGGTTCTGTAATCGGAAGTCCGGCACCAATTGCCGCCACCATCGCCTGTTCCACCAAAAACACCTCGGAAGCTTTGGCTCGGTATGCGGAATCAATAACCGCGCGCTTTTCCACCTGAGTGATTTCGCTGGGCACGCCGATGACAATCCTGGGATGCACCAGCATTTTGCGTCCGTGCGCTTTCTGAATAAAATAATTCAGCATGCGTTCGGTCACTTTGAAATCGGCGATCACACCGTCTTTCATTGGACGAATGGCAACAATGTTCCCTGGCGTGCGGCCCACCATCTCCTTAGCTTCCTTGCCCACCGCCTCCACTTCGCCATTGGTTTTATTAATGGCGACAATCGATGGCTCGTTCACCACAATCCCCTTGCCTTTGGCGTAGACAAGAGTGTTTGCCGTGCCAAGGTCAATGGCAAGGTCGGAGGAAAACAAGCTAAACAGCGATCGGAAATTCATGGATTAAAAAATTACTCCTGAGCTAGGGGCCCGGCTTAGGTGCCCTGATACGGGGGAAGATTGCGCGATACCTTCATTGAGGATCGTCATATAGACATCAGGACGATTGTTCCGATACCTAAGTTGCACTGTAGCATAGGCCACTTAGGTGGGCAACCAATTTGCAGTCAACTTATTAAATAAAAACAGAATTCATTAAGGTTGCTTCAGCGCAAATTGTTTCAACAGATCAAAAACGCGCTCCAATTCCACGCGGTGCACTTTCTTGTCGGCCAAATCTAATGGTCCCAGTTCCGCTGTTAATTCCTTACCTGCTTGAGCAACATCGGGGAAACGCCGCTCCAGTAATTCCAGGAACCTGCCCCTTTGCTGCCAATCTTTTGCAGTAATGCCCAATGACACATCCAACCAAAGCGAGACTTGAGCCAACTTTTGACAGCGGGGAACAGCCGCCGCCTGGTCTTTCGCATCTTCTTCCATCTTGTTGAGCGCGGGCTCCAACTGACTGACAAACCCTGCCCTCCACTGGAAGCCTCTACGATCCATTTCACTTCGCATCAAAATGTGTTGCAGCGCGTCTCCGGCAGCTACGGAAAGGCACCCCGCTTCGCCCGCCAAATAGCGAGGTGCCGGATAGCCTTGAGCCTTAATCCACAAATGACCCAGTTCATGGGCCAGCAGGCCAGTAAATGCTTCGGGGTCCTTTGGTGCCAAATTCTGGTTGACGAAAATGTACTGATATCCACCAGACGCTGCCGGAGGATTCAAACTCAACGCCTGGGCGCCGGCAAACATCTTCCCGAAGGATTCTGCCGCGAAATGTTCCTTTGCGACGGACCGGTGCGGCTCTTGCGCCGGCAGTTCGCCTGGCCGAAGAGAAATCACTACAACTTGCCGCTTGCTCAATTGGGCAAGTTCCATAGCCCAAGTGCCAAGCAGCCCCGTTAACGGTAAAATCTGCGCCAGAAGAAAGATGGTCACAACAATCTTTAGAATACGGGTTTCAAAGCTTCTGTGCGAATACAATAGAAGAGTTCATGCATCGCCGCCATTTTTTGAACCTTGCCGCCGCTGGCTCGCTTTCCAGCTGCTCCAAACCCAAAGTTTCCGGATTTCCTGGTTATGCCTTTGTCGCCAATCAGGAAGGCAAAGCGATTGCCGCAGTGGACCTATCTGCCTTCGCGGTGGCTCGTCACATTCCCCTGGATGGCCGCCCCACGGAAATTCTGGCTCACCCCACCGAACCCAGCGTTTACGCTTTAACGCCAGAAAACGGTGTCATCCATCAAATCGATTCTGCCAACCTGAAATTCAGTCGCCGCTGGAATGCGAACCAACCGCTGGCGCACATCAGGCTATCTAACGGTGGGCGAACCCTTTGGGCATTGGGCAAGAATCCCAACCGTTTGATTGAATTGAATCTTTCCGATTGGAAGACCGGCCGCACCGTTCCGCTCCCCGCCGTGCCGGTGGATTTCGATATATCAAAAGAACTGGGATACGCCGTAATCAGCTTTGGCCAAGCTGCCGCGCCGGTATTGATCCACCTTGATACTGCGAAGATAATGGGCAAGCTGAACGGGGAAGGGCAGTACTCCATCGTCCGTTTTCAATCGAATGGCAAAGCAGTCATGGCAGGGGATCCTAACAACAAACTGCTGACAATTTTTTCAATTCCCGATGGTGAAATCTTCAGTCATCTCACCCTGGCGGTGCGGCCCGATTATTGGTGCTTCAAGAATGACGGTGGACAGTTGTTTCTGGCAGGGGAAGGGTCGGATAGTCTAGCCATTGTTTATCCCTACCGCACTGAAGTTGCCGAAACGATTCTGGCGAGCCATGCCCCGCGCGGGATGACCACGGTAACCACGCAAGATGTGGATTATCTGTTCATCGCCAGTCCGCAATCCGGTGATGTGACCATCATGAACATTGCCACACACAAGGTAATTGCGGTTGTGGCTGTGGGGAAAAATCCCGGATTTTTGATGCCGACTCCGGATAACGAATTTGTACTGGTGCTAAATCAGGATTCTGGAGACATGGCGGTGATCCGCGTAAAGTCCATCACGCCCAACAGGGCGAAGCTGGCTCCACTTTTTAATCTGATTCCGGTTGGATCGAAGCCGGTAGCTGCGGTAGTGCAGCGCGTTTAGCGTTGCCCGGATTCCTTTCCCCCATATGCCAACTTTGAGCTCAAAAAACTCTCCGCCGATGTGAGTTCAATCCCAAATCGCGCTGCCGTCTCCGCAGCGCCAGGTATAACGCCATTTTCGGCCGCAAGCAGCCAGTTTATTGCCATTATGTTCGCCGCAGCCGCTGAAAATGGAGCAAGAAGTACACTCATTATTCGGAATACCGCAGCTGGAGTCGTGCGAACGGATAGCCTTCGGCCTGTCATTTTTTCATAGATAGCAGCGACTTCACGCGGGGTGAGCGGATCTGGCCCTCCTACTTCGATCGTCGAATTCCGCGCGCTCGGTTCCGACAAGCATCGAACCATGAATTCGGCGACATCGTCTATTGCAACAAAGGAATGCTTCTGCGCCCCGTTTCCAATAACACTCAACCGTCCGCGATCCAAATCACCGCGAACGCTGTCGAAAAATCTTTTGGTGAACCAAAACGGCCTTTCCGCAGTCGGTGCCACGGCCCCGCGAAGTGGAACATCGCTCCCCATCATGGCAAAGGCCAGATCCATAAATGAAGCAGCTCGCACAATAGTGAAAGACAAGCCCGATGCCGCAAGATAACGCTCCGTGTCCCTCTTTGCAGCAAACAGCGGTATCTTTAGCTCTTTCGGCAATGTGCAAGCGGACGCATAGACGAAGTGCTGAACCTGTTCCTGGCGTGCGGCATCAATCAAATGCCGGTAACCATCGCGATCAACACTTTGAAATGTGTCCTTCGGCATGCGCGGCAATGCGGCGTTGGCTGTGGCTAATATAAAATTCACCCCTACACAAGCAGCCCGCAGAGAATCAGTATGAAGCAAATCCCCTTCAACCAACTCCACCGAAAGGGTTTTTAAGTGATCCGTGCGTGCACCAGTCCGTACCAACGCGCGCACACGCATTGACCGGGCGCATAGTTTGCGCACAATTGCCGACCCGAGTTGGCCCGTGGCTCCCACAACCAGTACGACAGGATCTTTCATTCAGTTACCCCTTCTTAAGGATGGCACGGCACTCCAGAAGCGATCAAGGTCAGCAGGCTAGGGAAAAAAGGGTGCCCTTCCACAACGCTAGACAGCACTCCCCCTTGCGTGAATTACCTGCCCGGTCACATGCCCAGCGGCTTCGCTCGCTAAAAAGACGATCACGCGAGCGGCATCTTCCGGTTGATTGATTCTTGCCAATCCCGACTGCACGCCCCATTCATGTCGCATTTGCTCGGTGATCCAACCCGTATCGGTTGCGCCTGGGTCAACTGCATTGACGGTAATGCCAAGATGCGCCAACTCAGACGCAAGGCTGAGCGTAAAAGCTTCGATTGCGCCTTTGGTTGCGACGTAGGCCAACTCCCCTGGCATTGGCCCCCAATCTTGCCCAGAGCTCATGCTGATGATCCGACCACTCAGACGGCGCAGCGCTTTAGCCCGTCTGGCAAACTCCACAGCCAACAGGAAAGCGGCGCGCATGTTCACTGCGTAGTGTGCATCAAGCTTGGCTGCATCGAGCAATTCAAATCCATCACGAGTCGAGTGGGCCGCGTTGTTCACCATGATGTCAGGCACGCCCAGCCATTCTTGCGCAGCATCCATGACCTGCGCCGCGCTATTGGGATGCGCCAAATCGATTTCCACATGTCGCACTCTCACGCCTGAGTTCCGCAACTCTTGTTCCAAAGCCATAGGGCCGTTCTCATCAACCCCGTGTGGCTGTTCTCGATCATAGGCTTGCCAGGTGGTGAAGAAAATATTCGCCCCTTGCACCGCCAACGCACGGCAAATGGCCGCGCCAATCCCGTTGCCGCGGCTGGCCCCGGTGATGAGCGCGAACTTTCCTTTAAGGTCTGGATAAATGGCGTGATTCAATGGACCCACCCTGCAAGTAGAGCTTAACATCGACAACGAGATGCCGCACGTTTGTGGACCGTGGCTCAGACTTGCCGGCCAGCAAAAGCGCCAAACTCTCGGATTCTGTAGCAGCAAAGTAGAAATGTCCTATTTTTGACAAGCAGTGATGCTTGGGAGGAAGCCCCCTTTCCCGCTGAGTCGATTGTGCAGAACAGTGCTCGCCGTCAAGGGTTCGCATTCGCCGCGCAATAAACGCGCGCCCTTGACGGTTCCGCGCTGTTCTGAAGGCCAACCTGAGATAAGGGAAAGGGGGCATGTGCAAATCGGCCCTTATAGGACATTTCTACTTTGCTGGATTAGGACATTTCTACTTTGCCGCGACACATACTCTCGGATTCTTGACAGAGGCGGTCTCGACTGTTACGATTTTGTGGAATCGCGGGAGTGCGTGCAAGCCCTGTAACAATAAATGCTATGGGGTCATTCCCAGGTTAGTCAACGCCTGCGTTGCCAAACGGGAGGAACTGGCATCGGTGCCTTTGGCCGCTTGCCGCAGGTGCGCGATAGCGCCTTCCCTGTCGCCCTGCGCGGCAAGGACTCTTGCCAGGTCCAGATGCGTCCGTCCATCCTCAGGCTTCACCCGCAGTGCTGTTTCGTACTCAGCCCGCGCTTCGTCCATACGTCCCGCCCGCGCCAGTAATCCACCGTAAAGAACCCGAGCTTCCACCATTGCAGGCGAAAGCCGCGTCGCTTGTTCCGCTTGCGGCACGGCTTGGTCAAACTTGTTGAGCCGGACAAGGGTCAACGCATATTCATAACGATCTTGCGCCAACCCAGCGCCTAACTTCACTGCCTTGGCGTAATGCTGTTCCGCTTGCTGTAAGTCGCCCCTGGTTGCAAGCAGCCGGGCCAAATTTCCATGAGCTGCGCCGAAATAGGGATTGATCCTCAATGCTTCTCGAAACACCACTTCAGCCTTAGCCACTTCCCCCAATGACACTAGCGCAGCTCCCAAGGAACTACGCGCCTCCAGTAAGTCAGGGTCAATCGTAACTGCCCTTTGCGACTTACTCGCTGCTTCCCGAAAATCCTTTTGCCCTGAATCAAGGAGCGCCAACTGATACCAGGACACAGCATCTTGCGCGTCCAACTTCACTGCGCGTTCCAACATTTCTCTTGCCCGATTTGCTTGTCCCGAATCCTGAAGAGCAATGCCCAAAAAACGGAGTTCGCGGGCGGACCCTGGTTTAAGATTGGCAGCCTGTTCAAAGGCGACGGCCGCTTGATCGGGCTTACCTGCCTGTTGCCAAGCGTTCCCCAGTGCAACATAGAACTCGGCATTCTTCGGTTGTTGCAACTCAAGCTCAGCTTGTAAACGAGGAATGCCGGTGGTTAAGTTCGACCCATGCAGCACCTGCGCCACTGCCTCATAAAGAGCGTCCCTCGCATTAAGCGTTGCGGGATAGTAGGGACTTACTTCCCCCTGATATTCCTGCTCAGGCGAAGGATGCCGCTCTGCCCGCTCGGCTAACAAACCGGCCGCCGGGTTGCGTTGAATCTTGTGATCCGTCATCACCACATGCACGGCGTCATCGGTGCGCCTCTTGGGCATATGGCAGCCGACGCAATCCCCTCCTGGGCCATGATTGGGCAATGCAGCCACACTTGCGCCGGCATGACAACCGCTGCACTCCGCCTTCTTCGACGCGCCATGCGGATCATGGCAAGTTGTGCATGTCATCGTAGGGCTCTTCAAGTAGCACTTAGACTGCCGCATGCGGTAGGCAGCATTTACAATCTCAAACTTATCTTCGCGCCCGGTCCCAGGTGCATGATCGAATGCAAGTTGGTAAGCGCTCAACGGCTCGCCCGGCGTGTATGAAAATGGCAGTCGGTCAAAACGGCGAATCATACTGGGTAGCCTGGTGCTGGTCGTCTCCAAATGGCATTGCATGCATACTTCCAATTGACGATCCGCAGGGAGCTTGGCGGGATTCACAATCGTCCCTTTCCTGTTAGCGGCGGCGACGTGTTTTGCTCCCGGCCCATGACAGCGTTGACAGTCAATTCCCGTCGGCAATTCGGCAAGATAAGTAGGTTCGGACCCAGGTTGATCGTGCCCAATTGGAATGCGAGGATAGCTGTTGTGACAGCCCATGCAGTCATAATCAATCTTGCGCCGCGTTTCCGGTCGCGGACTGTCGAAGCCCGGATTCATCGCAAAGTATCCTGATTTTTCCGCATACCAACCGAGGGGCAGTTCTAATAGGGCGCCCCGTTTATCGCGATGCAGAAACGTGCGAGCGTGATTGCCGGAGCCCATTACATAGTGAATCTCCAGTTCTTCCTCATTTACATTCTTCCCATCCAAGCCAACTTGCCACCGCCGATGTACAAACCCTGCCCCTCGCTTTGCGACAGCGAAATAGGTCTCCGAAGCTGCATGATAAAACGGTTCCTTTTGCTGAGGAATCAGGGCTGTTGAAGGCCGATTAAAAGACCGTCCCATGCCAGTGCGCTGGTAGCTTTCGGCCACTTTCGGATGGCAGCCCGCGCAGACTGCTGCGTTGACGTACCCCGGCGGCTGTGCATGCAACGACAGGCAACAGATCCACAGCACGCCTTGTGTAAAGTTCTTCATCTTTTTGGGTCTACCGGCAAGTTCGTGTTTATGTATAATTGTTCTCAACAAGTTTACTTTAACGTTTTCCGGTTACAAAAGGAGTCTCACCCCAATGCGCAATTCATGCCACGTCCCGCTCGCCGTGTTGCTATTGCTCTCTGCCTCAACATCCGTCAAAGCCCAGGTGCTTTTTGGATCACTTGTTGGCAATGTAACGGATTCTTCCGGCGCTGCGGTGCCCGGAGCCAAAGTTAAAATCACCGAAACCCAAACCGGCCAGACGCGCGAACTGGAAACAAACGAAGCGGGTGGCTACACTATCTCTACCATTCCCGCCGGCACCTACGACGTTACGGTTACTGTTACTGGGTTTCGTTCCTTTACTACCTCGAAGGTGGCAGTTCGCTTGAATACGGTCGTGCGCGTCGACGCCGTGCTGGAAGTTGGAACCATTACTGAGAGCGTTCAAGTAACGGCACAAGCTGCGGCGCTCCAAACAGAAAAGGCGGATGTGCATTATGAAGTTTCTTCCCAATCCCTGCAAAACATTCCCCAACCCACCCGCACCTATCAAGGTCTGCTGGCTTTGATCCCCGGCATACTTCCTCCCTCGGCAAGCGGTGGAGGCACCAATAATCCATCGAAGTCGATGCAAATTACAGCGAATGGCACCAGCCGCAGCGGCACAAATTTTCGCGTAGAAGGCGTCAGCGCAACCAATCCTTGGGTGCAGTTTTTCTCAAGCTATGTCCCCTCGGTGGAAGCCATTGAAACCGTAAACGTAGTCACCACCAGTCCCGACGCTGAGCAGGGTTTGGCTGGTGGCGCCTCCGTCAACGTACAACTAAAGAGCGGTACCAACAGCCTGCATGGCTCGCTCTATGCCTATCACATTAATAGCGGGACCAAGGCGCGGCCATTCTTCCTGCCCGCCAATCAAGGCATCCCGAAGCTGGTGAATAATGATGTGGGCGCGACGTTGGGCGGACCGGTGATTAAGAACAAACTATTTTATTTCGCCAGCTACGAGGCCGATTTGATTCGCCAGGGTTCCGGCAGTTTCACAACCGTGCCAACCGCCGCCATCCGCAGAGGCGATATGTCGGCATCTCCTAATGAAGTATTTGATCCGTCAACGGGCGCATTCAATGGCTTAGACCGCATGCCGTTTCCCAACAAAATCATACCGCCCAGCCGCATCAGCCCAATCACCAACAAATTAGTTGCGTTGGTTCCTCAGCCGAACATCGCGAATGCTCTTGTGGCGAATTATTACGTCAATACTCCGATTCTCTACGATCTGCATAGAATAGACACAAAGATGGATTGGAACGCCAGTTCAAAAGTGAAAGTGGTCGGCCGCTACGCCATTCAGCCCTACAACAACGTGCAGGATACGATCTTTGGCGATGTGTTAGGCGGCTCACCCAATAAGACTCAGAACGGCCACACTATCGCGCCATCAGGAACAGTAACTTACATCGCCAGCCCTAGTCTTGTTGTCGACGGCACCTTCGGCGTGCAGTTAGTTCGCCAGACGCTTTTCCCTCCCGGCACGGATAAAAAGTACGGCAGCGAATTTCTTGGCATCCCCGGCACAAACCTGGGCGACCTACCTTATTACGGCGGTATGCCACAGTTCAGCATCAGCACTTACAGCGGCTACGGCTATGCTTACACGCCGCTTGAATACAAGCAGCGGACGTTCCAATACACGGCCAATGCAAGCTGGATTAAGGGAAGTCACAACGTTCGCTTCGGTTTCGACGTAAACCGTCAGCATATGGACCACTTTGAGATTGCGCCCACCAACTTCGGGTTCAACGGCAACGTCACGAGCTTGCGCGGCGGCGCGGGGCCAAATCAATTCAACAGCTATGGCGACTTCCTGTTGGGCTTGCCTGTCAGTTACGTCAACAGCCGCTTGACTGTGCCTCAAATCACTCTGCGCACCTGGCAACATAGCCTTTACGTTCGCGACCAATGGCAGGTGTCTCGTAAACTAACCCTTTCGCTGGGTCTGCGTTGGGAATACTATCCTGTGCCCACTCGCGCGGATCGCGGTATTGAACGGTTTGATTTGGCAACGAATACATACCTGATTTGCGGCGTTGGTTCCACCCCCACCGATTGCGGGATAAAGGTGTCGAAGAAGTTGCTTGCTCCGCGCGTCGGCATTGCTTACCGGGCGACGGATTCGTTCGTCATTCGGATGGGTTACTCGGTTAGCCCGGAGCAAATCAATATGGCGCGTGACGGTATAGCCAGCTATCCGGTTCGCGTCGACTTTAACGCCAACGGCACGGATGCTTTCGCTCCGGTCGGTACGCTCGCTGCCGGCATTCCGCAGATCCCTACGCCCGATATCAGTTCCGGCCAAGCGAAGCTACCAGCCGGTGCGACGTTTTCAACTAATGACAAAGAGTACAAGCGAGGGTACGTCCAATCGTGGAACTTCACCATGCAGAAGACGTTGCCTTGGAACTTTGTTGCCTCGGCCGCTTACGTTGGCACCAAGACCACTCACCAACATACGCGCTATAACGTGAATCACGGCGAAGTGGACGGCGGCGCGGCCAGCCAACCTTACTTCCGCTTGTTCGGCATCACTGGTGCAGCGCGTGTAATTTCGCCTCTGGTTTACATGAACTACCATTCGTTCCAAGGAACGCTGGATCGGCGCTTCTCGAACGGTTTGTCTATTCAGATGGCCTATACGCGCTCAAAGTGGACAGGGCTCTGCTGCAGCGAATCGGGTGATGGTGAACCGGCGATTGCCATTCCGCAGTACTTCAATCTGAATCGTTCTGTCATGCCGGGTGATCGGCCAAACAATTTCCGCATGGGTTTCCTGGCTGAGTTGCCGTTCGGCAAGGGCAAGAAATTTGGCCAATCACGGACTGCTTCGTTGATTGTTGGCGGATGGCAAGTGAATGGTGTATTCAGCGCTTATTCCGGCGGGCCATTTTCCGTGAGTGCGGCTGGCGCATCCCTGAACGCGCCGGGTAGCACGCAACGCGCCGATCAGGTGAAGGCTGATGTTGGTTATACAGGAAGCATTGCTTCCTGGTTCGACCCGTTCGCCTTCAAACCTGTTATCGAGAAGCGCTTCGGCACAGCGGGGTTCAATACGATGCGGGGGCCTGGTGTAGCGAATCTCGACGCCAGCTTGTTCCGTAGCTTCAATATTACGGAGCGCTTCAAGCTGCAGTTCCGGGCTGAGGCGTTGAATTTTACGAACACTCCACACTTTGGAAATCCCGGAGGGAATGTGTCGAATCTGCAGTTGAATGGTGATGGGACCATTCGCAGCTTGGGTGGGTTTACGCAGATTACTGGTGTGAGTGCGCCTAGCCGGTTGACGGATGAACGGTATTTCCGGTTTGGGTTGCGGATTGGGTTCTAAACAGAAACCCCGTAACTTCGAGTTGTGTCAAGTGCCTTCTCGAAGTTGCGGGGGAATTTCCCAACAGGGCATTTCAAATCAGAAGTATTGTTTAAGTATTTCCTTGAGTTGATCCAGCGCTTCTTTCGAGAATCGTAGCGACTGACTTTTCTTATTCGGCATCTTTCTTTCGGACGATCCATAAGTGTCTAGCTGCAAGTACTTTCCTCCTTGATCATCCGTAACGACCCAATACGTGCACTCAACCTCCTTGTGAGGTACGTTCCTATCAAGATCTTTGCGTTCTAACTTGCGAACAATCGCCATGGCTACTTAACTCCTTGCGCCCTAATCTTAAAACAGCAACTTCAACCCAAACTGCAACTGCCGGTTGGCCCGCGCCGTACTCGTAATCGTTCCAAAATTCGGATTCCCCAATGCCAACGCCGGCGTCCCCAACTGCGGATGGTTGAATAAATTGAAACCCTCCGCGCGGAACTCAACGCGCATTCCTTCGCGCAACTTGATGGGGAAATTCCGCTGCAGCGAAGCGTCGGTGCTCACAATCCCCGGGCCAGTCAAAATATTGCGACCCGCATTCCCGATCACATATTGCGCCGGAAAGACAAACGCTGAAGTATCAAACCACCTACTCACAGTTGGGTTATTCAATTTCCCGTTGGCAATGCGGTTCGGCCAATTGGTCGTCCCCGTATTCGCGTTGTCGAAATTCAAATTCATCGTAAACGGCAAACCACCTGAAAGCGTACTGATGCCGCTCAATGCCCAACCACCCAACAGGTAAGACGCCGGCCCTGAGGTCACATACTTTTTACCAGCGCCGAATGGCATTTCCCAAAATCCGCTCACTACTCCGCGCTGCCCCGTATGATGATCCGACAGGCCATAATTTAGCCGCCGATTCCGAGCATCGGAAATGGAGCCAGACCCGCTTGAATTCGTGCATCCATCGCAAAGGTCAATCGTGGTCTGCATGTCCAGCGACTTGCCAAAAGTATATACACCCAACACGCTGAATCCACCAGCGAAGCGGTGTTCCAGTCGTGACGAGATCCCCTGATAGTTACTGGTCACCCAAGGATCCACCTTTAAGATGCTGCCCGACGTCAAGTTCCCAAGTGGCCGGCGTGTAGTCACCGCACCAGGGCCAGGCACAGGCTGATTGCCCTCATAGGCACCATACAGTTTCACGCCGTGATTGCCAACGTAGCCCACTTCCCACACTAGATTTTTCGTAATTTCCTTCTGCACATTCAAGTTCCATTGCTGCACGTAAGGCAACGTGAAACGGGTGCTCCAACTGCGAATCTGCGCGGTGTTTTTCGGGTCCAGCTTGTAGGTCTTGGGATCAATGGCCGCCGGCCGCGCGGGTAGCGCCACGCTTAGCGGTATTGTACTGGAAATGTTCAACTGATCACTGACCACGGCGAAGCCGCCGAAACCGACAAACGGAGGATTGTTGGTCATTCGCTGGCTGACGCCGAATCCTTCGTCCTGCGCGAAGAAAATTCCGAAGCCGCCGCGAATCACCATCGCCCCCGGAGCCTTATAGGCGAAGCCCGCACGTGGGGCAATGTTGTTTTTGTCGGTCTCTTGCAGCGCCCGGGGCAAGCGTGAATCGCCAGCCAGCACAAACTGCCCATACAAGGGATTGCCGCTATCCAACACCAAGTTCGCCAAGCGATTGTTGGCATCATAGAACGGCTTAGTTAGTTCGTAACGGATGCCCGCATTCAACGTCAACCGCGATGTAATGTTCCAATCATTCTGAGCGTAGAAATAAATATTACGCGCCCGCTCAGTGGCATTGGAGGGAGTCCCTGTTGTAATCGAATTTGGCAATCCCAAGAGGATGTCCGCAACGCCGCTCCCCGATCCGGGCCGCCGCTGTGGGTTCTGTGTGAACACGCCGGTGAAACCATAGGATCCGCGTCCGTCCAGCGTCGCGAAAGTAGGCGCGTCAATGTATTGGAAGTCAATTCCGATCTTCGTGGTCTGCTTGCCATGAACTATAGAAATGTTATCGGAGAAGTTATAGACCTTCGATTTCTTGGTAACAGGGACATTGTCGAAGTTAGCCGGACGCGCGCCCAAGCCCGCATAGCCAGTCACGTTGATCGAAGGCATGCCCGACTTCACCGATGGCGCGAGGGCGTTCGGAATCAAGTCTTCAAGCGGCTGGGTGGCGTCCTGGGTCAACCCGACATAGTTGTAAGCAAAGCGCGCTTCATTAATAAGAGTGGGGGACAAGATGCGCGTATAGCCAACCCCAAAACTGCGGGCCGGCACATCGCGCACAACGCCGGTCTGCGCCCCTAACGGCAGCAGCGGCAGTGCGCCAAACGCGCCTTGATCAAGAGACCAGCGCGCGAACAGAGTATCTTTGTCGCTCAACTTTACGTCGCCCCTGGCCGTCATATTGTGTGAACGCGTGGAGAGGAGCGGGCTGTTGAAATAGTTGTTAGCCGCGGTGCTCTGTGGGTTGGGATAACGATCCACCAGGCTTTTGCCAAGCTTATCGAAACGGCTAGCAGGGATTGCATTGGTTGGGAAAGCATCGCGGATTGAACCGGCGCCTGCCGGGTTGGCGCGGGTCGTCTGTGGATCGAAAATTGGAGTTACGAATACGCCGTTGCGCTCAGCGGCCAGCGGTACTGAACCATTTGCGATTGACCCTTGGCTAATGTGCGTGCGTTGGTAAGCCGTATGCCACCAGGCGCGATTTTTAATGATCTTGCCACCGGCAGAACCTCCGAACTGATGTTCCACAAATAACGGTTTAACTGAGGTAGCGGGCAAGAAGTAATCGCGGGCATCAAATGCGTTGTTACGCAGAAACTCAAATGCGGAACCGTGCAGATCATTTGTTCCGGATTTTGTAACAACCGTAACGACGGCGCCGGCTGAAGCGCCGTATTCGGCCGAGTAGTTACTGGTCTGTACCTTAAATTCCGAAATGGCTTCAAGCGATGGCCGCATGGCGTCACGAGCGCGATTATCCAGCCCGCGCAAATAATTCTGATTACGGGCCCCATCCAATAGGAAAGCGTTCTGTAATCCACGGTTGCCGTGTGCCGAAAAGGACAAATCGCGCGTTCTTGTGTTGGGGACGGTACCGGCGGAAATATTTCCCAGTTGCAGATAATTACGTCCATTTAGGGGCAACTGCTGCATGGTTCGATTGTCGATGGTCTGCCCGACTGTGTTTGTGGTTTGTTCCAACAACTCTGCATTGGCGGTTACCGTGACAGTATCGGTCATCGCTCCGATATCAAGGGGGAGGCGCAGATTCAACACATCGTCAACACGCAACGTTAGGCCGGATCGGGTGAGCTTCTTGAAGCCCGCTGCGCTAATTTCAACGGTGTAATTGCTGGGCCGCATCAACGGGGCGGCAAATCCGCCATCGGCGTTCGTGATGAGTTCGCGAACCACTTCGCCTGTATCGGAACCAAGTAGTCGAATTTTGGCTCCCGCGATGACAGCGCCTGAAGAATCCTGAACGACGCCGTTGATTGTCCCTGTTGAAGTTTGTGCATAGCAAAGACATGCGAACGTGGCGCATACGAGAATTCGCGAAGTATTCAAAGTAAATAGTTTGTCCTGAAACATAAGTGAAACTATATCACGGCTTAATATAAGAGGATGTATCAGCTTTCGGCTCTTCGCTGGCCCAATCAGATAACAGGTTCAATCCGAACTTCCAACTGCCGTGGGCTGTTAGCTTGCGCGGTAACCTGCCAGAAATTTACGTTGTTTTAGATTGTAGTTAGGACGGGCGAACTGCACGGTGTTCGTAAAATTGAAGGCCTCGGCGCGGAACTGCAGAGACGCTTTCTGAATCAAGCGGCATATGCCCGCCCGTTCGAAAAAACATGGGACGAAGGCCAGCCAACGTCCCCGTGGCATGGCGGGGTAACCTACTTAAGTGGTCCGTTGGAGAGTTCCTGGTTTGCGAAGTGAAATGATGCGATTGATTCTGATGGCGGCTGCGTTCGGCGCAGCGCAAGCTCAGCAACCGTTTCTGACGGATGATGCCGACACCGCTCCTCTGCGGCATTTCCACGTGGAACTTATTAGCAGTTACGACAGCCTTCAACGCACCGCATATCCTACGATTCGCCAGAGCACGACCCGTATGCAAGTGACTTATGGAGTTCTCGAAAAGTTGGAAATCGGCTTCGATGCGCCGTTTCTGGCTATTTACAACGCTAACGGTTCGGGAACTCCGAATGCCTTCGGCCTAGGCGATTTTGACCTGCAGATGAAATATAGACTAAGGGAGGAGAATGAGCATTCCGTATGGCCGGCGGTGACCTTCGGACTTTATATCGAATTGCCGACCGGAAAAACACAGAACCAGCTTGGGTCCGGGGTAGCGGATTACTGGTTGAACGGAATTGTTCAGAAAAAACTTTCGCCCCGGGTAACATACCGGCTGAATTCCGGCATTTTGTTTTCAGGCAATACGCTGACGGGAGCCATTGGTATTCGTGGCACGCGAGGCCGCGTTTTTACAGGCACCTCGTCGGTGACTTACCAGCTAACGCCGAAGTTGGTGATTGGCGGTGAGGTGGCGGGAGCATTTACGCAGCAATTCGATCTGGGGAAGGCGCAGTTGCAGACACTGTTTGGGGGCAAGTATGCGATTACGAAAGTGGTAGGTTTGGACTTCGCCATAACGGGCGGCAAGTTTGAAGGGAGTCCGCGAGTGGGAGCCGCGCTCGGTATTTCATTCGATTTCTAGGTAGGGCCGAAGCGTCTTCATTCTAGTCCGAGCCGCACCTCTAAACTCCGGAAGCTATTAACCGAAAAACGGCAGTTGAGTTGATGACAGTACAACGAAATGGCTTACAACAATTGGACTTGCCGTCATTGGATCAGCGCAATAGCATCACCCAAATGGTGAGACTGAAGTGCGTAAAAAAAGGTCGCCAAAGGGGACACGGTACCCAGGCGGCTACGCCTAGAGATCTATAGGATTTCATTCGGAGTTCTGTTGCTTCAGGCCAGGGAACCATGTCCCCGTTTGGCTCGCGATACCCTGATCTTCGAGACAGTCAACTGCCGTTTCTAGGATTAACCCCTCTTGCCGAGCCGGAGCCTAGCTCCTAAGCAACAAGCGCAAAACGGACTCGCTTCGGCGAATAAACTTCCTTTGTTTCTCAACTGCATTTCGCCGCGCCGAAGCGGCCTTTGCGCTAGCTAAGCCACGCGCCGACTGATCTTGAACTCCGTCTCCTCAATAATGCCTTTGCCTTCTTGAATAGTCAGCAAACGGTCAGCCTTCACTTTTCCGATGTTCTCAAAGATTCCCGATGGCCATCGGACGGTGACAGTTGCGGTAAGCTCCTGACCAAGTCCGAAGTGAAGCCGCGAATCGTTCACGGAATAAAAACTTGATTGCGCGCACACTTCCTGTGCCTGTACTCTTCCTCCGTATTTCAAGGTGACTCGCCCGCCGATAGCGCTACGATTCGACTTCGTCCCAACGAGTTTTACCTTTAGCCAATGGTGGCGAAGATCCACATCGTTACGTAACAAAGACGGCGGCTCGTTCATGTTTACGATCACAATATCGATGTCTCCGTCGTTGTCAAAGTCGCCGAAAGCGCAGCCCCGGCTGGAATGAGCAGCGTTTATGGCCGGCCCGGCTTGGTCCATCAATTCTTCAAACTTCCCATTCCCAAGGTTTCGAAAGAGAAGCCTGGGGCCCTTATGCACTTGGCTTGACACTTTTCTTTCGATGCCGGGATATGGCGACCCAGTCACCGCGAAAAGATCGGGTAGGCCGTCGTTGTCCAGGTCAACGATTCCAGCGCCCCAACCAACGTATCGAGTTTCCACACCAAGTCCGGCCTGTAAGGTGGTCTCCTCGAAATTTCCTTTACCGTCGTTGCGATACAGCCCGTGTGTGTCTTCTGAAAAGTGGGTCTTGAAAAGATCCAACGAGCCATCAAGATTGTAATCGCCGATTCCAATCCCCATGCCTGCCTGCTCCATTCCATCGTCGCTGAGTGCAATCCCGCGGCTCAGCCCCTCCTCGCGGAAGGTTCCGTCGTGATTATTTTTAAAGAATAACGATGGGGTTGAGTCGCATGCCACCCAAATGTCCGGCCATCCGTCATTGTCCAGATCCGCCGCAACCGCAGTCAGCGCGTACGATCCGCGAGCTTTAGAAATACCCGATTTCTCGCTCACGTCTTCAAACGTCCCATCGCCGCGATTGTGATACAGATAGTGCTGGGAAGGCGTCAGGCCGCGCGGTCCGCACATCACCGGAACTCCTTTCCACATGCAAGAATCATTCCCTCCGGGCTTCGGAATCTTAGCGAAATCGAACTCCAGGTAATTTGCTACAAACAGGTCGAGCCTTCCATCACGGTCGTAATCGACAAACGTACAGCCTGAGCCCCAATGGACGCCCTCTTGCAAGAGTCCAGCCTGCTGGGTGACATCAGTAAAAGTTCCGTCACCATTGTTGCGGTAAAGAACGTTCTGCCCCCAGTAAGTAATAAAGATGTCTTCATGCCCATCGTTGTTATAGTCGCCGATGGTCACGCCTTGAGCCCAACCAGTGCGGATCAGACCCGCCTTTTCGGTGACATCGGTGAATGTGCCGTCGCGGTTATTTTTGTAAAGGCGGTTTGAGGTTCCTACCGGAACTCCGCCGATACGCGATCCGTTCAGCACGAAAATATCGAGCCAACCATCGTTGTCGAAATCGAAAAAGGCAATACCTGGTCCAACCGTTTCAATTATGTAGTCAGCGGATTCAATGCCCCCATAGATGACAGGATGCACGAGTCCTGCTTGCTTCCCAACATCCGTGAATTTGGCTTTGAATGGAAGGCCTGAAGGTTTTCCGCGAGGGGTTGGCCGCATTCCTCGGCTGGAAATGCCTTGAGCGGCCAAGGGAAGCTGCAGGCCGCTAAGAAGGAGCTGTCGGCGGGTCATTGGAATGGTTGCTCTCAATAGGAACATTTTGCGGTTGCACGCACATATTGATTCCTGTATTATGCACTGATGATGATAGCCAGTGGTAACTTTCGCTGAGCCGCCTGTAAATACCTAGGAGTTTTCCCCTGATGAACAGATTCACATTGTTTGCTCTGCTTGGTTTTTGTTGCCTGCCCGTTACTGCACAGTTTTCCGCAGCAGTGCAAGGAATCGTTTTGGACCCATCGCAATCCGCTGTGCCGAACGCCAAGGTCACCCTTATGACCGCCAGCACTGGTATCGCTGTTGAAACGCAAACCTCCACATCCGGTTTTTACAGATTCAGTTCTCTCGCCCCTGGAAGTTACGAAGTCAAAGTAGTGGCCTCAGGGTTCCGGCTGCCGATCATCGCCGTTTCGCTCACCACTGGTCAGACCAGGGATCTAAATATCAACCTTGAAGTCCAGGGTGTGGGAGAAACGGTCAGCGTAACCGGCGAAGCGTCGGCACTCGATACAGCGGAATCCCGCCAACAGATCACCATGGAACAAAAAGTTCTCCGCGACATTCCGTTGTTGAATAACAGCATCTTCGCGATTCTCGGATTGGCCCCAGGCGTCACTGGCGTGAACGGAGCATCTGACAATTTCAATCCGGAATACTTCGCCAACATGAGCGCTAACGGCGCCAGTTCGCGAGGCAATACTTATAACGTAGACGGATTGAGCGTGACTTCCAACATCACAAACGGCACCGCGAATTTAGGGATGAATCCGGAAGCAGTGGCGGAACTTACGGTGGAAACCAACACCTTTAAGGCAGAGCAAGGCATGGGTAGTTCCATCGTTGTTTCTATAACCACTAAATCCGGCACAAATCAGTTTCATGGGTCCGGCAACTATTGGTTTACCAATCAAAGCATGTTGGCCCGCACCAGCCTTCCATTTGTTGCACGTTATCTTCCCTTCAAACGCAATAATGTCAGCAGCGCCTTCGGCGGTCCAATCAAGAAGAACCGTACGTTTTTCTTTGCAGCCGTTGAGATGCTCAAACAAAATGCCGCTTCGGTAAGTGTCGAAACATTCGAGAGTCCGGTCTTCGTAAATTGGGCAAAGGGAAAATATCCCACAACCCTTGGCGTAAAGTTGCTCAATGAATATCCGGTTTCCGCCCCGGTGATCACCAATTCCAATTTCCGAAATGCGCAACAAATTCTTGGGTCCGACTGCGGTGCCAGCAGTGCTTCGGGCATTCCTTGCGACATGCCAATGTTAGCGCAAGGCACCTGGAATCGAGCTCCGAAGCGTGACGGGTTGCAATA
>JAYTTF010000071.1:0-29554 GCA_043745195.1 Bryobacterales bacterium
ATAGGATTTCATTCGGAGTTCTGTTGCTTCAGGCCAGGGAACCATGTCCCCGTTTGGCTCGCGATACCCTGATCTTCGAGACAGTCAACTGCCGTTTCCAGGATAAAGTACGCACAGGAACAATCCGCGTCAAGTTGAATGGAGTCCTGGTGTCCGATGTCGCTTGCGACCCCAAACGGCCTGTAAGGGGACCCAGCGGGCTGCAGCTACATGATCAATTCAGCATTGTGCAGTTCCGCAATCTTTGGATCAGGGAAGTTAAATAACTGCGGTTGGGTGTTTGTCCAACCAAGCGGCGATTTCCGCGAAAGCGGACTGACGCCACTCCTGTAAATGCAGTTCGTGATTCGCGTTAGGGATCACTTTGATAGTGTGATAGGGTCCGTCCATCAATCCATTTAATTCGTGCGCCAGAACCATTTCCTGAAACTGGGGCCAACGGGAATCGTTCTCTGAAAAAAGGAAGAGTTGCGATACACCATGTTCCAAGAGACTGGTCAGGCTACTTGTAAATAAGGGGTTCAATCCCAATTGCTTTCGTTCTGCTGCGCAATCCATGGAACCGGTCAGACTACGGACGCCGCCAACCAATGAGGCCCAAACCGTTTCGTAGCTGCTCTCGCCTCCCAGCATTCTTTTCCACGATTCAGGCGAATTCCATTTCTTTGTGTACTCGCGTAAGTTTTGCCGCGCCTCAACAGTCCCCACCGTCTTCCCAATGGAAAAAGTAGCCGCAGTGTTAAAGCTAATTACACCGGCGATCTTTTCAGGCAGAAAATCGGCCACCAGTTGAGCGGTGATTGCGCCGCCGCATAAACCACCAATATAGAACCTGGTGGCTGAAAACCTTTCCAGTAATGCATGCCCAGCTTGAATGCCGTCCGCAACAAAGCGTCCGTTTTCAATGGTGTCCCAAAGGTCCAAGGTCCTTCCACTTTCAAGTGTGCCGTCGCTCTCCCCCATTCCCTGCGGATCGAATCGGAGCACGGGGTGTCCGCGCCCTGCGAACCACTTTGCGAGAGAAACGTAAAGACGTCCCGGACCCACCCGGTACTTTAAGCCAGCAGGAAGAAGTAACAGAGGTGCTCCAGTGATGCGCTTCGGAATGGTAAGAATCCCTCGAAGGGTTATCCCTGGGGCCGAGCAGGATTCAAAGATTTCATCCGTCATGGCCGCTTAGCCTTAAGGCCTTCCAAACTGGCCTCTGTCAATGTGCTTTGTTGATAATCCACCAGCCTGGGTTCCTGCCAAAAAACCGAGCTACTGGTGCGCGTCAGTATCAAAGGCTTTTCTCGACAGCGGCAATTCGCCAGAACGCCTTCAAGCCGAAAGGCGTTTACCGATTCATAAAAGCGCGCACCAATCTCCCAGCCTAATACGTTCACCGTTCCACCGGTTTGGAGTTGCTGCACCATCTCATCTCTACTCACAACCACTTTCTGAAATGCCGAAAGTTGAGCAACAATGTTGTACCGTAAAAGCTCCTGTATGTAATCGGATCCGTCTGTAATGGGGCACCATAGAAGCAATGTTCCCACGCTAATTTCAGCGGCGGCCATGGCGGCGGCGGCAGCACCTAGTCGGCAACCAAAGAGGGAAACTTTTTCCACACCACGTTCTTGCAGGAACAAAACAGCGTCTAGAGTGTCCTGCGCCCATTCCGCCAAGCCCATTTCAGCACACTCGCCTTCGCTATCCCCTTCCCCCTCGAAGTCAAAACGGAGAACAGCAAAGCCTTCAGCTACCAGTCGACGGGCAAATTGCCGCACTACACCGTGAGAAATAATTTTCTCCTCCAGTGCAGCTCCCACAAAAATCCACACAGGTTTTCCAGCGTCCCCTTCCAGTGCATAGAACAGCCGTTTGCCTCTTCGATTTTTGAAAAATCCTGATTCGTAACTCATACTTCAAAATCTACGGGCTCCGCAAGCAGCGGCTTGGCGTGCAGGTAACGGGTCGCTGACCGCTTCCTCCGAATATCTTCGTAAATCCGCTGCGCTTGCTGTTCCGTTATTTTCAAATCCGCACCCAGCTCCTCTGCTGGTATCCCATTGTTCAAAGCCCACAAAGCCCTGTCCATTTGCTCATAGGGCAATGCGAAGTAAAATTCATCTTGACCCTGCGCAAGACTATAAGTATCGGTAGTCGGAATCGCATTGCAAATTGCTTCGGGAAGTTTCAAGTACTTCGCCAGCAAATATACCTGACTTTTATAAAGATGCGCGATGGGCTTCACATCCGCCGCTCCATCTCCATTTTTTACAAAAAAACCTTGATCATATTCCAACCGGTTGGGTGTCCCCACAACGGCGTAATGCAGGCGATCGGCGTGACTGTATTCCAGCATTTTGCGGACCCTCTGCTTGAAGTTAGTCGCAGCAACAATTCGTAAATATTCCTTTGGGCCTAAACGCTCCCTCATACATTCGCCAGTAGGAGAAGCAACCACTAAATCAAAAACATTGTAACGCCCTTCCATTCCTCCCGTAATTGCGATCTTACTCTTCCATCCTGGACCGTAACTTGGAAACAAAGTTCGAATCGCATTGTCACGATCCTGGTAGGCACCGCAAGCTGTGAGGATGGGAGTGATATTCACTACTTGATACGAAATGCCGAGGTGTTCCGCCAATAGCTTTCCACCTTCCAAACTCGACGGCGAACTTTCGTCCTCAGGAAGCATCAGACCAAACACGCGGGCTGCCCCAATTGCTTGCACTGCCAGCGCCGCGCAAACAGAACTGTCAATGCCTCCAGAAATTGCCACCACCAATCCTCTGCGGTTCAAAGGGCTGCGTAGATATTCACGAAGGCGATGGCTGATTGTTTCAATCGCAGCTTGGCAATTGAAACCAAGCACTTGGCTATCGAATCGTTTCATAGCTGCCTCCGGAGAATTTTACCACTTGCTGTTTTTGGAATAGTCAAAACAAATTCCACGAATTTGGGAATCTTGTAGGAGCTTAGGCTCTGCCTGCAATAGGCCAAAACGTCTCGCTCGCTGAGTTTAGATTCTTCGCTGCGCACAACTACAACTTTGATCGCCTCGCCAAGTATGGCATCGGGAATTCCCAACGCCGCTACCTCTTGCACACCTTCTAATTCAGATAGCGTCTCTTCGATCTCTTGCGGACAAACTCGATGCCCGCTCGTTTTGATCATCTCCGAATTCCGTCCTACCAGATATAGATACCCGTCCCCATCCTGATACCCCAAATCTCCGGTGGCAAGCCATCGCCCGCGTTCGTCCCAGTGGATCACTGCTGCTGTGGCTTCGGTGTCTTTCCAGTAACCCTGCATTATGTTTGGCCCACTGGCAAACACCTGGCCAATATCTCCTGATTGCGCAATTCGCCCGCTGGTTTCCCGTACTTCAACTTTCACCCCGTCAACAGCGATACCCACCGAGCCAGTGTGAAATTGCAGTTCCTGAGCAGGTAAGTAAGTCAACCTCGCCGTTGCCTCCGTTTGCCCGTACATGACGAAAAACTTCGCATTGGGAAATACTGCTGTCACCTTCCCGATTTCCGTCGGTGCCATGGCTGCACCGGCTTGCGTGAAGTAGCGAATGGCCGGCAATTGCGTGCCGTCAAAACACGTTCGATTCATCAGCATTGGGAACATCCACGGAACCCCGGGAAACCCGGTTACCGATTCCGTCACCATGGTTTGCAAAACCTGTTGTGGATACATCAGGCTTCCACCCAGCACTAAACAAGCACCTGCAATCAGATGAGTGTGGAGTACAGAGTTCCCATAAGAATAGAAAAATGGAAGGAGGTTCAATGTGCGGTCAAGCGGACTCAACTCCAGATAATGGATGATCGCCATGGCATTGCTGATTAGGTTTGCATGACTCAACACCACGCCTTTGGGATTTCCAGTGGTTCCAGAAGTGTAGACTATGGAGGCTAAGCCCTTTGGAGGAAAGTCGAACCTAATTGGATCGAAAGGGCCTTGATCCAAATAAGATTCGTCCACAGGCACAACGGCCGCTTTCTGATGCAGCGCTTCGGTCAACTGGAAGCGCTCTGGATGATTCGCATCGATCCAAACCACGCGAGCTTCACAGTGCCCAATCCAGTTCTCCAAATCTTTTGCTTTCGATTCGGTGTTCAAGGGAACCACCACGGCCCCGCAAGCCAACACCCCGTAATATGCGGCAACATATTCCGGAGAATTCACCATCACTAAAGCTACACGATGGCCCGCAGCAACTCCCAAACCTTGCAGTAAAGCTGCAGCCTTGCAAACGGTGTCCCAAAGCTTCTGGTAGGAAAATCCTCGACGTACCGAATCCTTCCATTGAACAATTGCCTCTGCGTCAGGATCGCGCTCCAAGGATTGCATCAACAACATACAAAGGTGCTCTGGAGGATTCACCCTGCCTGGGGTCCTTTCTTTTGAAGAACAAATGCTACCAGTCTGTCGATGGAATCCAACTTCTCAGGAACCATGTCTTCGTCCAGGACTTTGAAGCTGTACTTCTCCTCAATAAAAGTGATCAGCTCAACCATCCCCATGGAATCAATGGTGCGGGTATCACGAAATGAGGAAGTGTCGTTTAACAATTCCGGATCATCAGAGAAAAGGAAATTCTGCAGAACATATGTGCGAAGATTTTCACGAACATGTACACCTGGAATTTCAGACATGTTAATATTCTCGCCGTAAAATCTGAAAAGTGTAGTGCCAAACTTGAGTAGATAGTACTGATAACCATGATGTATTGTCCCGATTGCTGATAAACCTTCCGTTAGCAATCGAATCTCTTACTTTTTGGGTTAGCAACTTCACCTTACTAGTACTAAAATAGCCAAACTCTTTCAATTTCTGATCGGACATGAGTTCCTCAACATACTCCGGGACATGGGGACTAAAGAAGGAAGTAGCCGCTGGTGCTTGATAGGGCTGCTTCTTTCTAGTCTGAATCTCCTCCGGCAATCTTCCACGGGCAACTTTCTTAAGAAGGTACTTTTCGTTTAGAACCCGCATCTTCAAATGTGGCGGTAGCGTATTGGCGAATTCAATCACCCGATGATCCAAAAACGGATAGCGGCCTTCCACGGAATGGGCCATCAACATACGGTCGCCCTGACTGGAAAGTAAGTACCCGGGCATCAATGTCCGGGCCTCCAGAAATTGTGCTCGATTGAACATTCCTAACGAGGCAAGTTGATCTCCCCACTTTTCGATAATTTGCTCTTCAGGATTTGTAGCAGCAACTCGCGCTTGAAATGAGTCTGAGAGAAACGCCATGCTCTGAGCCGTTCCCTTCCAACGAGGGCGATGTGAGAAGACAGGCGAAGCGAGGTCTTCATCGATTGCGCCGAAATAACTCTTGAGAATTTCACTGGATTGGTTGCGAGTAAAGTCCAAGTAAGGATAGAGGCGCTTCAACAACATTGGACGCCATCGCGATTCCGGGTGCCTTCCGCAGAAGGCTCGAATCTTCGCCTCCTTAAAAATGTCGTACCCGCCAAAAACTTCATCAGCTCCTTCGCCGGTAAGTACTACTTTGTATCCGTTTGCCCGAACGTGCCGCGACAGCAGACCCATCGGTGCTGGTGCGGTTCTAAGCAACGGTGTTTCGGCAGCGCGGATCGTCTCAATCCAGTGGTCAGCAATGTCCTGGGCACTGCATCCAACTTGGGTATGCTCCGTCCTCAGGTGTTGTGCCATAAGGTGCTGATAGCGGGATTCATCAAGCCGAGGATCATAGAACGCCAGTGAAAAGGTGCGCAGCTTCACGTCCTGATTGGCCGCCACCATACTTGCCAGAAGCGACGAATCCAACCCACCGGAAAGATAGCAGCCCACTGGTACATCAGCGCGCAATCGAATTCGAGTGGCATCTTCCAATAATGCTGTCAGTTCCTGGACCAGGTCTTCTTCCCGGCCTTTCCGATATTCACCGTGCTGAGCAAGGCTCCAATTCCAATAGTGCCGGGTGCGCAATCTGCCACCTTCCATGCAGATCATCTGCCCCGGCTCCACCTCGCAAATGCCCTCGAAAATGGTACCCGGAGTAAGTGGAGCCCAAAAGGTCATCAGTTGGCCGAAGGCGGCCGGGTTCATTGCCGGGCGTTGGTCAAGGACAGAAAGAATAGCTTTCATCTCGGAAGCAAATATCAATTCGTCGCTGCCTGTGTGGTAGTAAAGAGGAAGAATTCCAGGCCGATCGCGAACTAGTAACAGTTTGCGCAAACGACTGTCCCACAGTGCAATGGCAAATTGTCCGTTGAGGTGATCAACAAAATTCTCGCCATGCTCTTCGTATAAATGGACCAGCACTTCGGTGTCAGAATTGGTTCGGAACCTGTGCCCGTGGGCCTTCAGTTGTAGCCGCAATTCAACGTGGTTGAAAATTTCTCCGTTGAAGATAACCCAAACGGATTCGTCTTCATTGGCGATGGGCTGGGCACCACCTTCCACGTCAATAATGGCAAGCCGCGTATGGACCAACCCTAACCCCGGGCAAGTGGGATCTATATAGAAACCTTTCCCATCGGGGCCGCGATGGGTGAGGCTTGCAGCCATTTTTTCCAGCTTGTTTCCAGGAACAGGCTTTTGCGAATTACCCGTAAATATTCCAGCAATGCCGCACATTGTTCAGCCTAAATGCTATCAGGAAAGACTAAAGCTTCGCGAAGCCGAATCAGGTACACTGATCGGAATGAACCGACGAAAGTTTTGTTTATCTCTAAGCGCACCATTGATGGTGGGTGCCCAAACGTCAGCCGCCGAGATCGATTGGCACGACGCCAAGAAGCTCACCATGGAAGGTCTTGGTTTCACCGATCTGAAATCGCCCTATGATCGACTCCCTCTGCGCGCTGAAGGCGCAGTCCGAAAAGCAGTTTGGGATTTGAGCCGCGATGCGTCAGGGATGCTGGTGAGGTTCACCACAGCATCCCCCGAATTGCATGCTCGCTGGACTCTTACTAACAAGAACCTTGCCGGAGTAAACATCACCGCAGTTGCCTCCAGCGGCTTGGATTTGTACGCCAGGAACGAAGCTGGGCGTTGGCAGTGGCTCAGCATCGGGCGGCCAACCAAATTTCCTGAGAATTCTGAAACTCTTATCAAGGGCCTTCCGGCAGGATCTCGTGAGTACATGTTATATCTGCCGCTTCGCAATGGAGTCACGTCCCTGGAAATTGGCGTCGTGAAAGGTAGCGTGATTTCAAAGGGCACTCCACGAGCTGCTGGATCAAAGCCATTGGTATTCTACGGCACCTCGATTACCCACGGAATTTCCGCTTCGCGATCGGGGATGACGCATGTTGCAATGCTCGGCAGAATGTTCAATCGCGAAGTTATCAACTTGGGATTTTCCGGTAATGGAAAAATGGAAGCGGATGTAACTAAGTTTGTAGCCGAACTGGACCCGGCAGTGTTCATCCTGGACTGCCTTCCAAACATGACCGCAGTTGACATTGAAAAGGACGCCGAGCCTTGCGTAAAGATGCTACGCGCCGCCCATCCGAAAACGCCAATTCTGTTAGTGGAAGATCGTAACTATTCCGACAATTTTCTAAACCCCAGCCACCGGGAACGCAACGAAACAAATCATAAGGCAATACAAGCGGTGTTCGCGAAGCTGCAACGGGAGAAAGTGGGGAATCTGCACTATTTGAAAGCGGATAATCTGCTGGGTCAGGACGGCGAGGGAACAATTGATGGCTCGCATCCCACTGACCTCGGCTTTGAACGGCAAGCGCGGGAGTTTCAAAAGGAGCTAAGCAGTATTTTGAAGTAATTTCTCCCCAAATGTGGGGGGGGTTTTAGTCTGCCCGAGGCTTCAGACTCGCTCTTTGGTCGGGGCCGGAAGCACTACACCGGGCATGGTTGAATCCTTCATTTCCTGACGCATATCAGCTAGCTCAGCAGCCAGAAACTGCCCTTTTTCCGGTCATATACTCTCCGGGGCGCGAGTCGTCGAGGCTTGGACCTTTGTGCCCGACGTCCTGCGCAGCAGTTAAGATTGGCTTATGCCACCACTCCGCGTCATGGACTATTTGCACGTTCATAAGACCGACATCGATTCCAAACAATGTCGAGATCCGAAGGAATTTGACAAAATCGCCATTCTCTGCGAAAGCAGGGCTACTGAAGCGCTCAAGGTTCCAAGTGGCCCGTATACGAAGATGCACTGCGATCAGATCGGGGATATCTTTCGGTCTATGTTAGCGACGCAACGGGGTATCAAGCGAATGTTAGATTTAGAGGGCCCGATTGATCCAGAAACAGTCGACGCACTGTTACTTACGCGCATCCAATTAGAGGGCGTATTTACCCTGTGCTTGATTCTCGAAGACCCTAAATACGTGACAGCATACGTTCAAGACCATTGGCGAAAACAATATGTGGGATATCTTCTAGATAGAGAGGAGACGAAGCATCTTTCAAGATTCCGATCGCACGAGGCTCCTGAGCGCCAACGTCTCGTGAACCTCGGCCAACTGTTCGGCGTAGGGCCAGCCCACATACACACGGTAGAGATGGAAGAATTAGGCATCCCATTACCTGCGGGGATGATTGAACAACCAATACAATTATTCCCAGCACCCAAAAGAGTGATTAGTAAAATCATATCCTCCGCTGAGAAGAAGCAAATGCTCCTACGGCTGTACGCGAAGTACGTCTATCTTTGCTCATTCGCCCACGGGCTACCGGAAGCAAATTTACTCAAGAACATGTTCGACAGTCGATTCCCAACCCGAAAACTTATTCCAGATTCAGATGTGAAGAATAAATATGAACAAGTGGTGAGCGAAGCCTACATCACGAGCTTTATTTATGAGCATCGCACAATGTACGGCAGAACTAACCGTACTGTACCCAAACAACATGGAAATAATCGACGTCGCATGCCGCGCATGGGAACAGCTTTCAGGAGCAACTATGCTCACAAAAGCAATCTGGGAGATCCGAACTCGCAAGCTCCTAGGTGCACTTGGCTAAATCCTGTTGCAGTATCACCCGTTTTCCTAGCGTCCAAAAGGGATGCGCTGAGTTACAAGCCATTTCGCAAGGATTATAAAGCACTTAACCATAGCGTCCTCCCCGGCGATGGATGATATTTCCTGCACTCACAATGTCTGAAATTCCACCACCCCATCACCGGAGAACAAATCAATCTTGAGGCAGCTTTGCCGTCCGGATTCTCATTGCATCAACTAGGTTCACGTCGGGAATCAGAACAAAGTGGCCCGTTGAAACCTGCTCGATCTCGTCATTCCGAATCCTCCGCAGTCTGCCACGGCCAAGCTCTACCTACGGTTTAATGGGCGTATTCGCCAAATCTTCCAATGCTTTCTTCGCAACCCGGCTCTCCGGGTTCACCTGGAGCAGCCGAAGCATCGCGGCCTTCGCCTCTGCGAAACGTTTTGTCTGGACGTAGATCCGTCCTAAATTCAAGTAAAGCAGCTCGTCTTTCGGCGCCTCGGCAATTCCCTTTTCAAGCGCCGCCGCCGCTCGTTCCGGCGCGCCCTGCCGCACGTACAACACGCCCAGATTATTCCACGCCGATGACAACCCGGGCCGCAACCGCACCGCTTCCAACAGGTGTTTTTCACTGTCCGCAAAATTCCCCAGCTTGGCCAGTGTTAATCCCAATCCCTGATGCCCATCCGCCGACTTTGGCCCCACCGCCAAGGCCTTCCGGAAATATGCCTCCGCTCGCGCCAACTGGTCCAATTTATCCGCCGCCTGCCCAGCGTTGAGCAGCGCGTAAGCCAGATCGTCCTTCACCGCCAGGGCCTGCTCGAAGTGTTCCAACGCCGCTGCGTACTGCTCGCGCGCCATTGCCACACCCCCCATCTCGTTCCACGCTTCGGCCGACTGCGGGTCCAGCCGCAACGCCTTTTCCAAATGCGCCGACGCCTTGTCCAGACGTTTCGCCTCCCGGTGTATCTGCGCCACCAGCACTAGAGTGCGAACGTTTTCCGGCTGCTGTTGCAACACGGCCTCCAAATACGGCAGCGCCTGTTCCGGATAGCCGCACCACAGCAGCGACGCACCCAGCTTGAAGTAGTCCCTCCGGGGCCGGTTCAATGAAATCCCCGGATATGGAGGCGCAACAGCCTTGCCAATCATGAGCAGGTCCGCATCAACAACCGCCTTCGACGGCACCTTCGCATAGACTTTGCAAACCCGTCCCTGCCCATCGAGTAACAGCGACAGCGGCAGTTCCAGTTCCGCCCGGTACTCGAACAGATACCGTCGAAAGAGGCTATACGCCGCCGCCAAGTCCGCATTCCCCTTCAGCATTTTCGCGGTAACGACAAACAATCCCGGCCCCGTTAGCCGCTCCGGCGGCGGGACCGGATCCTGCAACCAAGTGTCGTGCAATCGCGGCATGTTGTCCCCGGCCGCAGTGCGTGGCGCAATCGCCCGCGGCGCTTCAAATGCCCTAACGGTCACCCCGTCTCCGCCTTCCGTAATCTCATTTACCGAACCCGCCGTCAACTTGAAAATACGTTGCCTCTCCCCGCTCGGCCAAATTATGTCGGCCTGCGGATCGGCTGCACCCGGCAGACCAAAATAGAGCGTCTTTGTATGCTGCGACAGATACCCGGAGCCAGCCGTCACCCATTTCGTCTGGCCATCAAGCGTAACCCGCGCGCCAATGGCATCGCGGTTGGAACGCGTCCCAATCAACCGCACCCCTACCCGCTTCCGTCCCTGGCCGCACCGGTTCTGGAAAACCCTTAATTGCGGTCCCAATCGGCTCTTTACGCAAATGTCCAAGCACCCATCCCCGTCGAAATCGGTAATCGCAAAGGCGCGCGAATCTCCCGCAAAGTTCAATCCACTTTCTGCCGAAGCGTCCCGATACCGCGCTCCATCGCGAACGTAGTACACGTTGGGTTCATCCCCATTCCACGAATACCCTTCGCGGATGAACTGATTGATAGCATTCCAGCCGTTCTCATACACCGCGCTTGGGACCGCCCTTTCTGGTGTCTTCGCCACCACCTGCCGCCAGAAAAATCCCATCAAATCCGGTCGCTTCGGTCCCGTCATCATTCCGCAGGTCAAGAACAGTTCGGCGTGTCCGTCGTTGTTGAAATCGGCCGCGTCCGCCGCCCAGCCCCACCGACCCATCTCGATGCCCAACGGTCCCGCTTCACTCGCGAACGTCCCGTTTCCCCGGTTCCGATAGAACGAATTCCCCTTCGTATGTCCCCGCCACGTGGCGTCCATTGGAAACGGAAACTTCGGACTTCTCACGACGCTTTGCCCTGTCGCCGTCCACATGTTGGCTACATACAGATCGGGCCGCCCGTCGCCATCGTGGTCAAACCAGCACGCACTCATCCCCGGGCCAATATCCTCCACGCCCGCCGCCACCGCCACATCACGGAATTTCCCGTCGGAATTCTTATACAAGTTATTCCGACCAAAATCATTCGCCACATACAAGCTGGGCCACCCCGACCCGTCATAGTCGCACCACGCAGGCGCAAAGCTATACCGGTTGTTATTCTCATCCAGCCCAACTGAGTTCGTCACGTCTTCAAAAAAACCTGTCCCATCGGCGTTGAGCTGATTCCGGAACAGGAAATTCGGCGGCCCGTTCTGAGCGTCAAAGTAGGGCGCAGGGTACCGGAACTGCGCTTCGCTTTGGAAGAAGCTGTAACTGCAAAGGTACAGGTCCAACTTGCCGTCGCGGTCATAATCCGCCGCCGCCATTCCGGTGAATCCACCTTGCGGCGGATTCGCGAAACGGAAAGCATCCGGAGCCAGCCTGAACCGGCCCGCTCCGTCATTCAGAAACAGCACCGGCCCGCTGCCGCGCAGCACCACCAGGTCCTGCCGCCCCAGATTTCGCAAATCTAAAAACAGAGCCGATGTACTATCATCCAGCAGGCCCACGCCCGCGGCCGCCGTAATGTCCACAAACCGGCCGGACTGCCAGCGAAACAACTTGTTCGGCAAACCGGCCGGTTGACAGACATAGACTTCGTCCCGCCCGTCGCCATCAAAATCGCCCGCCGCTATCCCATTGTTTCCGTAAATGTCGATCCCGGTAGCTGCGTCAAGCCGCGCCGCCCAATTGGGAATGCCGCGCGATAACTGCTCGGAATTGACAACGGTTCCCGTCACCTCCGCAAACAACCCATCCCGCCGCTCGGGTGCCGCCGCCATTGGCCGATCCGCCGGATACTCGTCGTGCCCACTCTCAATCAACCCTATATACGGGAAATACGCCGGATCATTCCGATAATGCACCGGCACCGATTCCGCTTTTAGCGAGAGCGGCGCAAACAACGGCAACGCCAATAGATCTCGCCGCCTCACTCCATCCCCACCTTCGGCTGCGCCAGCAATTTCTGATGCAGCGCCCGCTCCCGCTCCGCCTTCGCCGTTAGTCCCAGCCGGTCATAAACCCGCGCCAGACGGTAATGTGGCTCCGCTGCATGCGCGTTAAGAGCCACCGCCTTTTCAAACGCAACAGCCGCTCCCGCATAATCCCGCCCCCGCTCCAGCAACTGTCCCAATTCAAATGGAAACTCCCACACAGTTCCGTCCCGCCGCATAGCCTCCAACAACAACGGCCGCACCTGGGAATCCGCAACTCCGCAAGCTGCCCTCGCCCGCGCCACCACATACGGCGCGAACCCATTCTTCGGTTCTATCCGCAGCCACGCCTCCGCCCGATCACGAATCTCTGCGGCCCTTTCCGGCAACTGATCAATCATCCGCGCCAAAAATATATACGGCTGCGGCACTTCCGGTCCCAATTCGATCACCCGCAAAAACCGTTCCCCCGCCAAGGCAAACCGCCGCTGCGCATATAACGCCACTCCATAAGCCAGCTCCAACTGCGGACTCTTGTCAAACTTTTCCCGCGCATCCGCCAAAAACATGGAAGCCTCGTTAAATCGTCCCATCCGCAGCAACGCCTGCCCATACGCCGCATATGCCGCCTCGTCATATGGCGACAAATTCAGCAATGCCCGATACTGCGCCACCGCCAAATCCGGCTTACCGGTGGCCTCATATCCCCGTGCCAGCGCCATCCGCAAATCCGCCCTATCCCCACGTTCCAACGCCGCCACTCCAAATCGAATCGCATCCGGCCACAACCCAACCTCCGCAAACAACAAAGCCGCCCTTAACCCTGCGCCCGCATCCGCCTCGGTAGTCTCGGCAAACCGCCCCTCCCACATCGCCGCCAGTTTCCGCTGCCCGGACTGCGCAAAATACAACGCCAACGCATGTTGCACCGCTGGGACGCCTGCCCCCAACCGCTGCGCCGCTCGAGCCGCTAACGCTGCTTTTTGCGGCATCTTTAAACCCAGATACACGCGCGCCAGCAACGCCTGTGCCCGCCCATCGCCCACTTGCGATTCCAGCAACACCCGCGCCTCCGCAAGTCGCCCAGCCTCCAGCGCGACCTGCGCGTTTGCAATCGAATCAGCAGCAAGAAAGTACATGAAATGATGTCCAACAAACAAAAGCGGCCGTTGGCTCCAGCATACTGCATAGCTGGTTCCAACGGCCGCTTTGAACACATGTCCCGGTCTGGAACATGACTCGGTTTAGAACATAAACCGTAGCGCGAATTGCGTGCGCCGCTGAGTCCCGTCCTGGGTTGCAAAGATACGGCCAAAGTTCGGATCGCCCTGCGTACGGTTGGGCGCGCCGAACTGGGGCGTGTTGGTCAGGTTAAACGCTTCAGCGCGGAACTGTATTTTGAACCGCTCGGTCAGGTTAACCGCCTTAAACAGGGAGAAGTCCAGGTAGCGCTGGCCTGGGACTCGCTGTGTCTGATAGCCCAGGTTGCCGGGGGTGCCGGCAGCTGGCCTGGTGACGTTGCCGATGTCGAACCATTGGGAAGGTGTCCGGCCGCCGGAAGGCGCTGCATTCGCATCCTTGCCCGATACCGCGTCCGGCAAGCAGTTGTTGAAGCTGCCCACACACTGGTTTGTCCCAAGCGTGTAAGGCGCGCCCGTCCGAAGCGTTAAAATTCCGTTCACCTGCCAGTTGCCTAGCAATGCATTCGCAACCTTGTTTTCTATCGCCAAAGCCTTGCCCCTGCCCATTGGCACGTCGTACAAAAAGCTCGTCGTCATGCTGTGGCGAATATCCCATGCCGCGCTGGCATAAGCTTCTGAATAATTTCGGATATTCTTTGGAGCATGGCCGGCCGAGCCGCTCAGCGTTGTTCCGGAAGTTGCCAGCGCATGTCCCCAGGTATAGGCAACCAGATATTGCAGTCCCGACGAATAACGCTTCTCCCACTTCCCCGTCAGGGCGGCGTAGTTGCCGAATCCAAACGTGGAGGTGTAGTTCACGCCCCCAATGTTCGGAATAGGCCGGCGCGAGTTCGTCTCAATGTTGGGGCGCGGATCATTAAATGCACCGTTCGGATCGGAGAAGTGCAATTGGTGTGCCTGGTGGTTGCCCAGATAGGCCACTTCCATGACGTTTCCTCCACGTAATTCCCGCTGAACCGCTAAGTTCCATTTGTGGACCAGCGGGTTACGGAAGTTCTGGGCGACGCTTCGGAAGTTAATCGGCGCGTTCAAGCTGAAGATGTTCACAGGGAACCCGCCAGTAACACCCGCATTGGCGTTAAAGAATGGATTCGCTTCAAATGTGGTGACATTTGGCGGGCGAGCCAGTGTCGTCGTTTGGTTGAACGGTACGCCCTCGCCCCGGTTCGGGTTCCCACCTTGGTTTTCTTCACCACCGTAGAAAATACCGTAACCGGCGCGAATCACGGTTTTCGAGAATGCCTGATACGCAAACCCAATCCGAGGCGCAATGCTCGTCTTGTCCCACGGGATCAGATACTGGCCCACTTCGCCACGCGAGACTTTGATGTTACTGAAGTCGGTCGCGAAGTTGGGCGGCAGTTTCGCGTCCTGGTCTTTGCCCTTGGGGATAAATAGCGTTAATTTGTCGAAGTCGAAGTTGGCTTGGCGCCCGAACTTCTCACCGATCGGCGAGAACAGTTCGTAGCGGACGCCGTAGTTGATGGTCAGCTTGCTGTTCACCTTCCAGTCGTCCTGCGCATACATCCCCCAAGCTTCTTTCTGCGACGAGATGAAGTTTGACGTCGACAATTGGCCCGTCGAAACCCGTCCAAGAAGGAACGAAGCATAGCCGTCTCCGGTCAGGTTGCTAAGCGCGTCTGTGCCGTTGGGGAACGAGGTCTCCTGGCGATTAAAGGTCCAATTGCCGTGCGGACTCGGGAACTGGAAGAAGGGGAATTTGATGGGGCGGAATTCGGCACCGAATTTTAGAGAATGCTTGTTCTTCTGGATCGCCACGTTCTGGATAAAGTCCCAAACGTTGTTGTATTCCTTTGAAGGCAGCCAGTCAGAAGCACCAAATCCGCTGTAGCGGTCGATGTTGGTGGAAGGCAAACCGCCGTTCAGCGGACCCGTCGGATTGTAACCGCCAATGCCGAACGCTTTGAACTGGTCCACGTCGGGCAAAGCCTGCGTGCGCGACGTCACCAGGCGGCTGAACCCCACGCGGGTTTCAGTCACAAAGTTCGCACTCCACGTCCGTGTGTACGAGAGCATCGCATTTCGCGCCAGCGTCTGTTCAATGTTGGAAGCAAAATAGGTGGCGTCCAGCGCGCCAGGCAGCGGCTGTCCATTTATCTGGTTGCGCTCCGACCAGCTCACGCTGCCGAAAATGTTGTCCTTGTCGCTAATTCTGTGATCCAGCCGGATGTCGAACTGTTTCACACCCTGCGTACCCGATGTCGTCGTGAAGTAGTTGTTCAGAGGAATACCAAGTCCCACCGCCACATTCGGCGCCGGGAATAGATCGGCAATCTTCTTCGACGCCGGGTCCAGCCGCGAGGCCGGTATCCGGTTGTTCGCAAATGGCTGGCGGATAAACCCAGTGGTGCCGTTCGGGTAGGTCCCGATAGCTTGGGTGGCCGGGTCATAAATCATTCCCTCGCGCGCCCCAACGCCCAGCGCGTTTGTGATCGTGCGATTGGTGCCGGTCAGGACTCCAAAATCGCCGCTTCGCATTTCAGCCGTCGGAATACTGAAGAAGGCCGACGTCCCCAATCCTGGGACCGCGCCGCCCGTTGAGCGGATCTCCGTGCCCTGGTAATCGGCGAACCAGAACGTCTTGTTCTTAATCACAGGGCCGCCTACCGCCGCGCCAAACTGGTTCTGCTTGAACGGACCCTTTTTCACGCCATTGCGGTTATTCTCCCAGCGGTTGGCGTTCATCTTGTCGTTCTGCAAATATTCGAACAGCGAGCCATGAAGCTGGTTTGTGCCGCTCTTGATCGTCACGTTCACCACGCCGCCAGCGCCGCGACCGTACTCGGCGTTGTAGCCGTTGGTCATCACGCGCATTTCGCCGATAGCCTCAACCGACGGTCCAATCACAAAGGACGTCTGGTTCAAAAAATCGATGACGTTGACGTTGTTGTCCACGCCGTTCAAAAGAAAATTGTTTTGCCCGTTTGAACGCACTCCATTGGCTGAAAATCCGCCGCCGGTGGAATCTCTCGCACCCGGCTCATTAGGAACCACACCCGGCGATAATCGCGCTAAATATGCAAAGTTGCGCGTCCCGCCCAACGGCATTTGGCTGATCTGCTTGGCGTCAATGTTAGCGCCAATGATGGTCGATTCCGTTTGCAGCGCCGGCGTCTCACTGGTGACTTCAATGTTCACGCTGATTTCGCCAACTTGCAGTTGGACGTCGATGCCCGTACGGTCGCCTGCGGTCAGTTGAATGTTGCGGCGAGTCGATTTCTTAAACCCGGTCGCCTCCACCGTCACGGTGTACACACCTGGCTTCAATGCCGGACGAGCATACTCGCCAGAACTTCCGCCCATTAACTCATACTTCAAACCGGTGGCGGTTTCTTCAATTGTTACTTTTGCGTTGGGTACGGCCGCACCAGATTGGTCGGAAATCGTACCTACAAGAGTGGCCAGATCGCGTTGTGCAAATAGGCTAGTGGATAACAGCAAAGTGATTAGACAGACTTTCGTCGCGACTACAAGGCGCATAGATTTTCCTCTCGACAACTGGACTGGATTGGGAGGATGATAGCACTTGTGACCGCATCTAAACAAGATGTAAATCGATATTATTTATTGGCTGCAAAAATATGGATTATGGGATATTGCATTGTTCTTCAGGGGCAAACGCCGGCGCCAATCATGCTCGCCGACATCGCAAAAAGTAGCGGAATTCTCGCCCGAAACGTCTATGGCGGAGTAACGAAAAAAGACTTCATATTGGAAACTACTGGAAATGGAATCGCGCTTTTTGACTTCGATCAGGACGGTTTGGACGATGTGCTTTTGTTAAATGGTACAAATTTTAATGTTACAAACGCTCAATCTGCGCATTTTCCAGCGCTTTATAGAAATCTTGGCAAGGGAAAATTCACAGAGGTAGGGAAGTCAGCCGGGCTGGACCGGGAAGGGTGGGCGCAAGCAGCATGTGTTGGAGATTATGACAACGATGGATTCCCCGATCTGCTGATTACCTACTACGGTCAAAACCGTCTGTTGCGCAATACGGGCAAGGGATCTTTTGAAGATGTTACTTCTAAGGCCGGTCTACCCACTACGGGGATTCGCTATGGGTCGGGCTGTACCTTCCTCGATTATGATCGCGATGGCCGCTTAGACATCTTCGTCTCCAACTATGTGAACCTGGATCTAGCCAAAACGCCGAAACCTGGTTCCAACGAGACATGCAAATGGAAAGAGCTTTCGGTGATGTGCGGTCCGCGCGGGTTGCCCCTGGCGCATAACATTCTCTACCACCAGGAACCCGATGGAAAGTTTAAGGATGTGTCGGCCAAGGCGGGTATTCTGAAACCGGGTGGGCGCTATTCGCTACAAGCCGTTTCTGCGGACTTTGATAACGACGGATGGCCGGATATCTATGTGGCCTGCGACATGACTCCCAGCCTGCTTTTTCATAACCGCCGCGACGGAACTTTCGAGGAGCGGGGCGTGGAGGCGGGCGTCGCCTATAATTTTGACGGTCGTCTGCAAGCCGGCATGGGTATTGCGGTGGCGGACTTCGACAATGATGGGCTGCTGGACATTGCGAAAACGAATTTCTCCGGTGACCTAACCTCCCTCTATCGTAATGAGGACGGCAAGTTCTTCAGTGATATTTCCAGGGAGGCTGGGCTGGGAGTGCGCCAGTTGCTTGGCTGGGGGATCGCCTGGGTGGACTTCGACGATGATGGGTGGCGTGACCTGTTGCTGGTGAACGGCCATGTTTATCCGGAAGTGGAAGGATCGCCCGTGGGGGACCAGTATCTTCAACAAACACTTTTATTCAAAAACCTGGGTGGGCGTAAATTCCGTGATATCTCGAAAGAAGCCGGGCCCGCACTGGAAACACCGCGCCCGTCGAGGGGACTGGCAGTTGGTGATCTGGACGGTGACGGCCGGCCAGAGGCTATCATTTTGAACATGAACGCTACCCCTTCCGTGCTTAAGAACACGGCTGCGCCCACGGGCAATTTCATCAACGTTCGTTTAGAAGGAACCAAATCAAACCGGAGCGCTATTGGAGCCCGAGTCACGGTGGAGGCTGGGGGGCGCAAATGGATTGATGAGATTATGAGCGGCGCCAGCTACTATTCGCAGCACTCGGCGGCTTTGCATTTCGGTTTAGGCGCGGCTAAAGATCCCATACGAATCACTGTGCGTTGGCCGTCCGGCGGGACTGAAACGTTCGAGGGACTGCCGGTAAATGCCCTATGCCGTTTCAAGGAAGGAGTGTCAAAGCCAGTATGCAGCAGCTACACTCAATAGCTATGCGCCTACTATTGTTCCCTTTGCTTGTGACAGGGATTTTTGCGCAAATCAATAAACCTCCGGAATTCAGCCAACCCGGTGGGTTCAGGAAGAGCGAAATTTCCGCAGCCATCGATAGCGCAGCCCATACTTCTGGCCAAAAATCGGAATCGGCTAAATCCATGGCCAGTTGGTTAAGGGCATGGTTGAACGAACCGTCTACGTCCGCTGTTGAACAAAAAATCTTCGATTCGGCGAATCGCCAATTTGAGAACGGGTCGCTGGAATCCGCCGCCCGGTTGTTTCAGCAAGGGCTGGCAACAGTTCCCACCTCACTAAGATTAGGAGTGGGTTCAACAACGGCGCTCTATGCGCAAGGTAAGTACGAAGAATCCGCCACCACTTTGCTGGCGGTGGCCAAACGTTACCCGAGGGAAGTTCGGCTGATACCGTACTTCGTTGAGTTGATCGATCCGGCTCTGCCCAGCTATTCTGCCGTGTCCGGACAGTTGGCGATGTTCGCAGCGGAACTACCTAAAAGCGGCGAAGCTCAATATGGCTGGGCACTTTGTTTACTGAAGAAAGAGGGCGAAGCCAGTCAAATTAAGGCGGAGAGTGTGCTTCGTAATGCAGCGCGTTTGTCCCCGGCCGATCCTCGTCCGCGTTTTGAGTTGGGGCGGTTATATGAAAGCGGGGAAAGAAACGCCTTGGCGATTAGTGAATTCCTGGAAGTTTTGAAATTGGATGCGTCTCAGGCCCAGGCGCACTACCGGTTGTCTCAACTTTACTCGCGGACGAACGAACAGCAAAAGGCGACGCTGCATCTGGAAAGGTACCAGGCGCTTAAGAAGCGGTAGACGGCTACAGCCGCATCCACTCCTTCACAGCGGAGTGAATACTATCCATGCCCAATGGTTCCTTCCCGCTGAGCGAAGGAAAATCCGGAGGCGCAATCAGCAACATCTCATCCATGCCCGCGGCAAGAAACAGGTAAGCTGTATTGTTGCGATACTCGGGGTATTTTTGAGCCTCCTGCCAGACGTACAGGTAAAACATCTCCAGGTCAATATAAGATCCCAACATATCGGCTTGCGTCGGAATGGCCGTAGTTTTGTCCTGGTCGGAGAAGATCAACAGGCTGCTGAACGGCTTCACTTTATTGCGAATGCCGAAGCCGATAGCAAGCAGATGCGGCCGGGCCCTTCGAATGGCTTGAATGGAGGCCCACTCGGCGAAAGTATTGTTTACAAGCAGCGTGCCGTTTCCACTGAGCAGCGTGGCCCGAATGAACTCCGATAGAACCACATCCGTCACATATTGGCCTTCCCCCGCTTTAGGTTTCAGCGACTTTAAGCGTTCGCCCAACTGCCGTGGACCGCGAATATTTTCCCCTTCGGTGATCTTTTGCACCTCCTCCATCAAGCGGGCGCGATAAGGCTGAAGACTGTTGTATCCCAAACGAACGGTAGCGGGGTTCGATGAAGTTGCCGTGAAAGATTGCTCCACCTCAACGATCCACGAACTATAGGGTCCCCGCTTGACGGCGCATGAGTCGGCCAGGTTGATATCGGAGGGCTCGCCCATCAGCGACTTTGCGAATTGGGAAACATCTTCCATGGGCTTTAGCGGAATGCGCTTCCCCTTGCCCCCCAGCCGCGTCCACATACGATCGGGCCCAACGGGAAGCTCCCCCGGAGCAACAATCAGCACAACTCGCGGTTGCCCCTTCGCGGCAGTTTGGGCGTCGAGCACGGGATCAATCTCCGCGAATAGTTTTGTGATCACCTGCCGCCACTCGGCATAGTGTGGATTGCGGTTCAGAAAATCCACTTGTTCCAACGTGAAACGGCCGGCGGGCCAAGTTCGCGGCGTCACGCCCATTTTCTGTTCGACAGCGAGGAGCGGATCAAAGAAAGCTGGGGGCGTTTTTGCCAGTAGTTCATTGAGGCGTTGGAAGTACGACTGTTCGGCCGGGAAAAGGGTTTCCCAATTGCGCAATTGCTCATTGAAAAACGCTCCGAAGGTGACGGGAACATTATCGAAGCGGAATGTTACCTGCATGGCATTCTAAGACCAGCTAGATCAGAATCTCCTTCGCCACGGTCCCCTTCAAGTCATCGGCCTTCACGCCAAGGATCGCCGCAGCGGTTGCCGCCACGTCCACATGATAAACAGGACGGCTGCTTTCCCCTTTGGGCACGCCCGCCCCCAGCGCCATCATCCACATGTGGCGGCAGGAAGGATCGCCGGAGCGATGATTCAAAAATCCATTAGCGGTATTCACGTCGCCGTCACGGCCCAATTCAGGCAGCACCAGAAGTGTGGTTTTGTCCTTGTAATTTGGATTCTGCTGGATCTCATCCCACAGCATTCCCGTTAGCCTGTCGGTCTTAGTCACTGCCTGCAGGTACAAAGAATAAGATCCCCAATGGGCCACATCCATATCCCAGAAGTTCACCAGCATCAACCGTGGGGAAAACTCGCGCATGATTTCTCGCGAAATAAAGAAAGTGAGTTCGTCACCCGAAGTAGGCGCCTCCGGCCCATTAATGAATTCGGCCAGTCCGCGGGTCAGCGTGTCGCGCACATGCTTATCCAGCTTCTGTCCGCCTTTGAAAATCGTCCAGCCCACGCCTTCATAACCTTCGTTCAAAACTCCCTCAAGGCGGCGCAACACCGCGTCACGATCCGATAAATCACTTTTGCCCGGATGCCTTACAATGTCTTTCACCGATTCAAGAAGCAGTTGTTTGGGAAGCACTACGTTTGCCCCAAACGGCAAACCCCAGCCCCGAACGCTGCTTGCGCCCATGGAAGCAAAGCTCTTGTTAGTGGCCACCACCCAGGCGTCCATTGGGCCTGCCTTTGCCCCTTTGCGATAGTACTCAAATAGCGTGGGCGAAGCCGGAGTTTCAAAGCCGAAGTCGTCCACACGCTGCCATTGCCCGGTACAGATGCTGGCCGTGGAATTGTAATGGGAAAGAACACCTTGGTTGAAACAGGAGTTGAAGAAATGCCCCTCGTTCTTCAGCGCCGCCATTCGTGGAATGTTGCGCAACCCTTCTGGTGCAAACGTTTCCGAATAGCGGACCCCGCCTCCAAAGGTGACGATGATCACTTTTCGTTGACCTGCTCCAACCTGCTGCGCTTCGGACCATTGGGCCAGCAAACCGGCCGGCACAATTCTTTGCGCCATGCTCATACCCGCAGCTTTCAAAAAATCACGCTTCTTCATTAATAATCCAAAATTTCTCCACCAGCGATCTTGTGTTTGATTTTTCCACCAAGGTCAAGCGGTGTGTCATAGCCCGCCAGTATGCGTCCGTCGGCGGAATAGTACGGGCCGATGTCACAAGCCATGCTGCCCTTACCTTCTTCAACGAACGTGATGGAGGTGATCAGCTTGGCGGATTTATATCCATACTTCGAAGGATCCAGAAGCCTCAATGGTGCCCCGTGCTTGTCGGCCAACGGCTTGCCCGCCATTTCTAAAACAAACAACAGACGCGGGCTTTTCAAATCTTCCAATGAAAAATATTCGTACCACTTATCTGCGCAATCAATTCGGATGGCCTTCGCCTTCTTCAATGGCTTAGCCAACTCAAGCAGGTGGCCGGCACGGAAGCCGCCCCAGCTTGTGCGCGAAGACCAGCATTGCACGCACTTCATTCGAGAACTCTGCGATTCACTGGGCAACTTGCGCAAGTCGGCTATGGTCAAACCTTGCGGCTTTTCCACTAAACCTTTGAGGTTCAGCTTCCAGGTCTGTTGATTGATAGGGGGCACCGGGTTGTACCACATCAAACGGAAATGAAGTTCGTCCGGAACATCGCTGGGCATCAGCAGTTTCGGACGATCTTCGGCCGAACTCAACGGCACGGATGCAGCCGAACCTGCTAGAAACGTCCGTCTATTGATATTTCTCAATGTTCCTCACTCTGAGACTTGAAACTCTTCGACATTGTAACGCCTTGGCCCTCTCGAACAAAATGGAGACGGTCCGCCGCTAATCCGGCCAGCTTCTCAATACGTCCCGATGGCCAATGAATTTGCAGATCCGCTCTCTCCGCCGATCCAAGCCCAAAGTGCAGCCGGCGGTCGTTTACGCTATAAAAACTCTCTTGCGATGTCACCGCTTTCGCCAGCGGGCGTCCCTCAAAAGTGGCAATCACCGTTGCCCCTATGGCGCTGCGATTACTCTCGGTCCCTTCTAATTGCACTTTCATCCAATGCCTACCGCCGCCCCTCGCCAAATCATTGCGCAGCAAGGATGGGGCCTCGTTCATATTAAAGATCAAAATATCCATGTCGCCATCGTTATCAAAATCCCCAAACGCCACGCCGCGGCTGGAGTGCCGCTGCGCTAAAGCTGGCCCCGCTGATGCAGAGATCTGCGTAAACCGCCCACCGCCAAGTCCCCGGAACAAGATACGAGGCGTCTTGTGGGGATAGTTGGGAAGCGTTCGCTCCACCTCAGGGAACACATTGCCTCCGGCGAAGAAGATGTCCGGCCAGCCATCGTTATCGAAGTCCTCGCCACCCGCGCCCCAATTCATGAAGCGTGTTTCCACCGCCAGGCCACTCTTTGTAACTTCATCGGCAAAGAAGCCCTTGCCAAGATTACGGTAAAGATTGCTCGCGTCATCGGCGAAGTTTGTTTTGAACAAACTCAACCTTCCTTCCCGAAAAAAATCGCCAATGGCCGCACCCATGCCAGCTTGCTCCATGCCGTCATCGCTCACCGCCACACCCCGCGCCAACCCTTGCTCCAAAAATGTTCCGTTCTTTTGATTCATTAGCAGTTGACTCGGTGTGGAATCTGAGGCGATGTAAATATCAATCCACCCGTCGCCATCAAAGTCTGCAGCGGCCACGCTCATTCCGTAAACTCCCTGAACTTTCCCAACTCCCGATGCTTCGGTCACATCCTCGAACACGCCGTTGCCTTGGTTGTGGTAGAGCTTGTGATGTCCCATGGGCAGTCCGCGCGGCCCACAATTTACGGCTACGCCTTTCCAGTTACAATGCCCGGCATCGCTTGGCTTGGCGATCTTGGCCGGATCGAACACCAAATACTCAGTGACAAACAGATCGAGTTTTCCGTCGCGGTCGTAATCCAAAAAGGATGCGCCCGAACTCCAATGACCTTCTTTAGTGAACAGCCCCGCCTTTCGAGTCACGTCTTCATACTTGCCGTTCGTCCAATGATAGAGAATATTCTGTCCCCAGTAAGTCAGAAACAAATCCTCATGACCATCGTTGTCAAAATCGCCGATTGTGACCGACGATGCCCACCCTGTTTTCGTCAGTCCCACACTTTCGGTCACATCCGTGAAATGGCCCTTACCATCATTCCGATAAAGGTGGTTGCCGGGTCCCTTTGGAGGGTTCTGAAAGCGAGTGCCCCCCAGAACGAGAATATCCAGCCAGCCATCGTTATCGAAATCGAGAAAGGCGACGCCACAACCGGTGGTTTCCAAAATGTAGTTCTTCGAATTGGTAGGCCCGTAAATGGATGGCTTGCCCAGCCCGGACGTGGAGGCAATGTCTGTGAAGCTAGCAGACCACGGCTTCGCATTGGCGCTGCCGCGAATGGATGCCTGCCAGTACCAGCCGAACGCGGAGGGGACCAATAGAGAGAGAACTACGAAGTACTTCACGTTGACTCGATTGTCGCATTCTTATGGTGGTGTATTGGGGCTGGGGCGGATGAATCATTTAATCTACAAACGGCAGTTGAAAGAGGGCCAAGTAGATAGACCAGTTGTAAATAGTGGGCGATGGCCGAATCCAGAGAGCTAGCAGTGATTCACCCAAAGAGTTGGAAGCCAAAGTCACTAACGCTAACAACGCGAATGAGACATTCGGTGGAGGTGCACGTGAGTTGGGACGGCACGGCTGCGGTAACGCCGCTTGGCCTCCAAAGCCGGCCCGGAGATGGCATGTTTTTCGGTACCGGAGGCCGGGTATCCTTTCGCAAATGGTAAGGTAAGCGGGGCGGTAGCGTGAGCCACCACTGTAAACGATATAGTTGACATTTGGAGTGGCAGCGTTTATTGTAAGAGAGTGGTTGCTGGATTCAGAAGCAAAGGCCTCGAGGAGATTTACTTCACTGGCAAGACTCGACGGATCGGTTCTGCATATGTCAGGAAATGTTTACGAATTCTTCAGTCGCTCGAAGTCGCAACTCTGCCAGAAGAAAGGAACGTGACGGGATACAGGCTCCCACAGTTTGAGGGGCAACCCACAAAGGTGGTCCGTTCGAGTCACGGGGAACTACCGCATCACGTTCGGCTGGTCCGGTGAAATTGCGCTTGACGTCGATTTTGAGGATTACCACTAGGAGCGAAACGATGGAGCGAAGAAATGGATTGCCTCCCGTACATCCGGGCGAGATTATCAGAGAAGATATTCTTCCTGAAGCTGGCCTGTCCGTCACGGACACGGCCAAGGCCCTTGGGGTGTCTCGTCAAATGGTTCATGACATTCTGGCCGGGCGAAAGCCGTTATCCGCTGTGATGTGCATGAAGGTCTCCCGCTTGTTTGGCAGCACACCGGAATTCTGGATGCGGCTGCAATCAGATTACGACCTGAAAAAAACCTCACAAAACAAAAAAGTGATGGAAAGTGTCGCACGGATTGTACCCGTGAAGCTGCTCAATGAAATCCGCCCCTAACCTTTGTGGAGGACGGAGGCAAATTTCGACGAGTTCGAGTCCACGCTGGGTGAGACGTGGAACCTACTGAAACGGCAAGGGCGTTTTGTTAAAAAGTAGTGGCACCCATTCGTAATCTCGGATAACGAGTCTGCTTAATGGCTCGTTTCTATTTCAATTCAAGGGAACGCCGGGCCGAAGATGACATCGAGCGAATACAAAAAACGCCGGTGACCTTCCACCCGTACAACTAGCAAATGGGAAGACAGACACAGATGTATTTCTCGCCGGAAGATGTGGCTGAGTTCAGCGCCAGAATGGTCTCCGACCACGGGGCAGTGCCACTACCGCATCGGCTGCGCAGCAAGGTTGCAGAACCCGTAGACTCGATCACACAAGATACCGGTAGTGGGTCGAGGAGTCTGGGGTATCTGGTTCGAAGGGAGGATATTGAAAAAGTCCGGCTGCGGGAGATTCCGGCTCAAGGCTGCTGGGCCGTGGACGAAGTGCGGTCCCCAGTGGTCGAATTCGACGGGGGCTTTTCTGACAACGACAAGATCCTTCGTGGACGGCTGTACTTCACGGCTGGGTACTATGACGATGGACAGGCGTACGTTGAGAACTAGCCGTAGCCGGTTAGCATAGATGCGTACTTGATCGTATCTATCGTGGGCATAATGACTCAACCTAGCGCGTTGACGCCCTGTAGGCTGGTTCAACTACCAGAAAGATACGGTCCAGTACATCCAGAGGGGCAAGTGGAGGGCATGGAAGCCTGACATCATTTAACCCAGGGTGATAGTGACACCGAGGCTCAAACAGAGGCGTTTCATGAGCATCCCGATTCAGATCAAAACGATAAAATGGCAGTTGACTAGATTCCGGGAAATTGATTTGAAATCGGTATGCCAGTAATGAGCAGTGGCCACCTTGCTCGCGCAGGCTTATGCTGAACGATAGGCGAGATCCTGATTCAAAACAAAAATGGGAATCATGAGGCCCTTTGTCAATGGTGGGTCCTAACAGAATCTGCATGATTTCCCCATTCATTTCTTTCTTTAGAATCTTTTGGACAATGTTTTTGTTTCCAAGCTCCACATTTTGATTCGATAGGTATGTCCGCAATTGAGCCATCGTGTCGCGAGAGGAAGGTAGTTTTATCAAAGATAGGAAATTCTCCAATCCCCCATCCAGCCGAAGAGCCCTCCCGTGTTCGTCAGGCATTCAAACCAAGTCTCCACGACCAATGAGGACTAACCATTCAACGAATTGGGGATCGGTTGGTAATTTGCCACTTTCCGCCAACGCAACCATGTCCTTGGTTAAAAGTTGAAAATGAGCTTGAAGTGCTGAAATTCTGAGGTCGCATTCTTCAGGGGTCATCGCGTCCGCATTTGCGGCCAATTGAAAAATACTGCCGCCGACAAGCTTTTTAGATTTGGCGCGTACTTGCACAAGTTCGTAAGTCCAACATTGGATAGCCAGAGGACTACCGCGCCATTGCGCACAAGTCCGCTGCGATTGATGTCCAGCGCGCTCCATTTATCGGGCGTAGATTTGTCCAAGCCGACAATGACAATTGGGTCGTTTTCAGGCTGGGACAACTCCAGTTTTAAATTTCTAATTGAAGAGGGTGCATAAACGGTTCGAACTACTTTTTCAAGAACAGCTGATAGGTCTGCAACAAAATCAGGGAGAGGCTCTTCCTCCTTTGCCGTAGTGGGTGTCAAGACAACAAACCAAGCGCCGGGTCCGCGAATCTCAACCCTGCGACCAATTTCAAAAGCCGGTTGTTTGATGAAATCGACCATGGTTATTTGGGCTTGATAAGTTGGGCAAGCGCGGGATGAACTCTGAAATCGGTCGGGGAATATTGAAGGATGCGGCCAGTAACCAGGAGTTCGGTGTCGATGGAGGGACTAAGGATTGGATCGTATGGTTCCAACACAAGTTGCTGGAGTTGTTTGATTTGGTGAGACTCAAGGCCACGTCGGTAAGATGCACCCAAATTATTTGCGGCCGATTGCACATGGGTGGAATTGATTTGGTCGCGTCCCTCAATGTAGGCAACTTCCCCTGCATCCCTCGCCAAAGTTATCAAATCTCGAAGAACGCCACCAGAGAACTGGCAAACCAATTCCAACTGTGACGAGTCCAGCAAGTTGTTTGCTTCTCTTCGGTACAAAACGGATTGCAAAAAATGAACTGTCTCGGGATCGGAACTGAGTGTTGGAATCGTGTGAATCCGATCAAAGTGATCGCCTATCGATTTACCGTCGCCGTAAAGGACGGATAAAGGGGCGGCGGCAAGTACAGCCACGTCCATCTGCTTTAGCGCACGAAAGTCCTGGTGAACAACGCTCCAAAATCTGTCTGGGGTGATGAGACGGTCTAATCCGTCGAAAATGGCGACGACATCTAAGGAGCGATTCCTTAGTATCTTGACCAGAGATTCAAGTGGCTCAAGGATTTGTTTGATGTCTCTCTGAATTGCAGGAAAGGGCGGTTTTAGCTTGCCAGGGGTCTTATGTGTGATGAATCTACCAGGCTCATAACCATCTTCCTCTGGCGGACCATCGTCATAATCGGAAACCCATGTTTGGGTTGTTTTTCCGAAGGCAAATTCCGATATTTTTTTGCCGGCTGCACTCCGTGTTGCCTCCTGTTGTGTCGTAACCTTGTAGGTTTCGCTTGCGATTTCGACACTCAGTTGGAGGCCTAGACCCGCCAAGCAGGCACCTGAATTTAGGACTGAAAGATCTGTTTCGGAGGAAATATCGACATAAATTGGAACCGTGTGCCCAGCTTCTCTGAGGCTTGATTCAGTCAAGAGTAATTCCGTAGTTTTCCCAGAACCAATGCCACCAATCAAGAGTTGCTGACTCTTAGAGTCAAGGTCAGCACGCCCAGCTAGTTTCCGAAATAAAGAATCATGAAGATCTACAATCAGACCCTGCTCGATTAGTTCCCTTGCAGGGGCCACAGGATTGAGTTTTCGCATGTACTCACGAAACTTCTCACGACGCGCCATCGATTTGCTGAGCTTGGGGATTGTTGTGGGCATAGGTACCCTAAGATTGAGTATACATGCGAGACTTCAAATGCGCCCAAATTGGCTCCGCCACCACCCCGCCCCAATGGCATATTGGCCCCCACACCCCGCCGCGCTGAAATTGAATTTCGGTCGCTTTGGGTCTGCTGCCATTTTTGCGCCTTCCCACCTGCCGAAAGTTTCCTTTTAGGGTCGCCGGACAAGCACCCAATATTTTCAAAGTGATCGGCCACTCCCCCGGCCCCATCGTCGGCCTGGATGAAGTCGTGAACTAAAGCAGTGAAATCTCCACTGGAGGATGTTGGCTTGGCAGCTCCGCGAATGGTTCCGGTTATGCGTCAGGGTCCGTTACAAATTTTCTCCGGCAATGCGTCCAATAGTTCGGCCCCAACTACATGGCGATGGAGCGAATGGAGGGCGAGACGCTGGCGGCTCGCATCGAGAAAGGGCCGCGCCCGCTGGAACAGGCGCTGTTCCCCAGATTGCCTCGGATTCCAGCGCGTTGTGAAGCCGGATCGTCAACTCGCGCGACTTACAGTCTCCTCGCTTTCGGATACCAAAATCAATGCGAATCGCTTCTGCCGCACGGTTGCCCCTAATTGCCATTCCAGACCCAGGTGTCACCCAAGAGGCCACCACTATACCCACCGAACAAGACCACTTGCCCTCGTGCGGCGTCGTACGCCATACTGGGGCTGCCTCGCGGTGAAGGACTCGATTGAGGCGACTTCTGCGTCCAATTGGTTCCATCCCAGGCCCAGGTGTCACTCAAAATAGCCCGCAACATTCCCACCGAACCAGCGATTCCTTAAGGTCAGAGTAGTATCGGCTTCAGGCCGTTTAGTTACAGGAATTTGCGTCCCATCACACGCTCGCGGCATTCTTGCAAAGTTTCAAGGGGCTTGACTTTCTCATTGTTCTGACACTATTATGAGTGGCATATGAAAAAGCCTCCAGATCCCGACCTGGAACGCCGCGGCAAACTCATCCGCAGCCTCGGCTCCTTGCGCGAAATGCTGCCCGGTTCTTTTGTTGAACGGAAGCGCTCCTGCGGCCAGCCCAACTGCCGTTGCGCC
>JAYTTF010000072.1:0-29494 GCA_043745195.1 Bryobacterales bacterium
CGTTACGATTATTTACCCTTTGGGGAAGGGTTGTTGGCTGGGAATTTTGACCGGACGACGGGGCAGAAGTATGGATCAGGCAGCGGCGATCCTAACTCGGTTAGATTTACCGGGCAGTTGACTGATGGTGAAACTGGGCTAGGGTATTTTGGTGCGCGGTATCAGAGCGGTGCACAGGGAAGGTTCACGAGCCCAGACGAACCGTTCGCCGATCAGAACGAGGCCGACCCACAAAGCTGGAACCTCTATCACTATGCGCGCAACAACCCACTGCGGTTCGCAGATCCAACCGGTCGCAAATGCGTGAACTTTGATGGCGGCGGGCAAGGGGATGACGGGTTTCCAGGACCGTCGTGTGGGAAAGAGGCTGGCCTGGATTTGACACACGGTGTCACGATCAACGAGAATGGCGGCTTCTTCTCGGCAGTGTTTGGGAATGCTGTACTACGAGGAGACGTCGATCTTAGCGGACGGAAGGACGCTGTTTACGATGCCACTGGTGAAATGTTAAACGCATTTCCGGCAGCAAAACTCGGACTCGCCATTGGAAAGGTCGGTCTTGCATTTGGACCGCTTGCCGTTGTAATCGGAAAGGATGCCTTGCAGCATGTACTGGCCCGACATGGGGCAAATACGGCAGCCCAAAACGTCGGCAAGTTCGCCGCCGGGCTGAGCAAAAATGCCGTCGAGGGACTCATCAACGAGGCGCTCAAAGGCGGTGTTATAACGGAGGGCACAAAGGTCGCGTTTTACGATCTGGAAGTTGGCGTAACCATCGGCACGAACCAAGCCGGAGTTGCGACCACCGCGCTCCGTGTCCTTAGGGACAGCGCAACAGGGAAGGCTATTACTGCCTATCCCAAATGACCCAAATGAAGTGTCAGATGAACGAAACAGCGGCAATCACTTATCAAATCTCGGATCAGGAGTGGCTTCGAATTAGCGGGATGCGCTGGGATCCGGAGGTGTTCCCAACGTACTACTGCTTCCATGGCCGCGTGAGCTTTCGCGTTGGTAAACGTGAAGTTTTGGGTACGGATCACTTCGACATATCGGTAGCAGATCTCGCCGTCGGGTTTGCAAACGTCGTCGGTGAGCTTCGAACAGGTTCAATCGGCACCTTCAAGTTCCAGCAGGGAGACGACATGCTCGAAATCTCCTTCCAGGCCGACAAAGAGTCCGTGACCATCTCGCACAATCTTTCGCCGGATGAGACGTGGCAGTGCGGTCGGGCTACCCTAGAGCGGGCTATGGTTGACTTCGTCATCGCTTTTACTGAGGAGGCGTCTAAAAAGGTGCCCGACCTGCTTAAATGGCGAGAAATGGAAATCCTGCGATTTTTTGCAAGCGCCAAAAGGACTGTATTGACGGACGAACAAGGTTTTACTTAGTAACCACTTTTGAAGGCCGCAGTGGATCCGGCTTGGAACTCCTGATTGGATGAAGAGCCGAGGACGGCGGTGGGTTAGGTGATGTCTTGACTACGAGTTCGCCCGAGATGGGCGAGCAAAGAGTTCATGAAGAAAACCGAATATCTTTGGTGCGACACTACGTGAACGACAAAAACAGAGGCAGAAATTGACACAATTACCAAAAAACTCAAACCTTCCATTGATCACCGCCACAATAGGCATTCTCCTATCAGCCCTCACACCCCTCGCCCATGCCCAGCCCTCGGCCGCCGGTCGCATTCTGGACGACGGCGGTAAGCCCGTCCCCAGTGCCATCGTTTACTTACAACCCCAGCAACAGCAGCAAGGCGATCCTGGGAATGCGAAGAAAGCAGACACCAATCCAGCCGGGGAATTCTCCGCCGCTGGCCTCGCTGATGGCGTTTACAATGTCTGCGTCCACATGCCGGAAAAAGGCTACATCAACGCCTGCAATTGGCTCAAGACCCCACCCACCATCACCGTCAAAAAAGGCCAGGCCGCAATCAACACCGATGTCCCAGTCCAAACCGGTGTAAAAGTGCAAGTGCGCGTGAATGACCCAGGCCGAAACTTGCAAGTTCTAGCTCCCGTCGCGCGCCCACCCTTCCTGCTGGTTGGAGTTTGGAGCGAAAAGGGTTTCTTTTACCCCATGGCGCGCGTTGGCGGCAGCAGCACTGCCGACTATGAATTAACCGTGCCCTATGAATCCAACCTCAACGTGACCGTAAACGGCACAGGACTTCAAGTGTCGCTGGAGCGGGGTGCTGCTGCCGAGGCGTCGAAAGCTGGAGCAGCGGTTCCATTGCGCCTCACCAAAGGAAGTGCGCCGAAAGTGTTGACACTGGATGTCAGCGCTGCGGCGAAGTAAGTCGAAATCACGCGAACAAGGGAATCTATATGCGATACGACAAATACGGCTTAGTAGCGGCAATCCTGATTGTTTCGTCGAGCGCTGTGGCGCAGGCTCAGCCCCCGCCCCCGCCCTCACTCATCAAAGAATACATCTACGCCGATTCCCGCGTCATTGCAGTGGATTCACCCGCTGCTACTCCTCCAACCGTTTCCGCAGGGTCCGGGAACCCTACCAATTTAACGGGGCAACCGGCGGGCACCCATACCGGTACGTTTGTGGTCCGTGGCACTTCAGTCAACGGGGGAACCTATATCCAGTTGGTTGAAGGGATTTTCACCGCAAGGCCCTACGTCGACGCCCGCGATTCCTGCCTGTTCTTGGCATCAGGGGATGGGACCATCTATCTGAAGAAAGATGACGGTACCGGCTGGGTGCAGCCGAATGGTTCGCCCGCAGGGTCCTTTGCAACTGTGTCGAATACGCAATGCTCTATCAACTTATCATCCACCTCTGTTGTACTCAATGGGAATGACCTCGTGGTAACCATTAACATCTCCTTTTTCCCCATTTTTGCTGGGACTCAGAATCTCTTCCTGCTGGCTGTGGACAACGCGAACGCGTCCACCAACGGCTGGATGCAAGTGCCGGGTTACATCTTGACAGCCCAAAATATTCCACCGAAAAACTTTACGAAAACGGTTTCCGCAAGTAACACCGATGGCATGGGAGCGGCTTTCGCTTACACCTTCACCAATCCTGGTGGACAGTTTGGAGCTAAATATATTTCCAGCGGCCTGCTCATGTTGAATTCGTGGTTGGATTCAAACAATGCCTGTTACATTCAGTTCTTCCGCGTGGACCGCAGTTTCCGAATGTTGCATTCCGGAATTTCGGGAATCGCAGGCAATAGCGGACCCTTTATCGCCAGCTTGAGGACACATCGTGAACAGTCCTATATTCTTCAAGGCGGCTCCCGAGCAGTGTCCACGGCCACCGCCGCGGACCGGTGTGTCCGCGTATCGTTTCGCCACACTTTGCTACTTCAATTCTCCAGCCAATGTCCACCGATATCCCGGCGTTTCCACTCGCAATCTCCCGTCCGACGCCTTCCGACTGGTTCCCAGCGCCCAACGCCGACGCTCTTCCCCACTCCGAACACGAACAAAACCCATAGCCCTGAACTTCACGGTGTGCTTTAGTTCACCGCATTTTTAGACCAATTCCGCGCCACGGCTTCTCTTTGTCCTCTCAGCCTTTTTCGCGCGAAACCGGTCAAAAAATCTATGCAGTGCACTAACCAACCCAGGGCATTCAAATTGTAATCCGGAAAATCCCAATCCCCCATCAAACGATCCCCAAGAGAAAGGTGACGTCGGCCTGCCGGTACCTAAGGCGATCAACGGTGGAACAGCTTCGCAGCAACAGGCACTTCTGTCTGGGTTTCAGGAGGCGCTTCGCAGACTTAACGATCCAAAATGTGGCGGTTTGTTCAATCCAGAAAACCATGATATTCCGCGATTTGTTGATCCCATTGCGACAATCATGAATACGGACTATCGGATCACTAGTTTGTTACCGACAACTACCGGCGCTGCAACTTTCAGTCCATCAGTCGTTTGGGTAAGAGCAGGAGGTGCCTTTTTCAATCAAACACAATTTAATACTACGGCGGGTAATTTCGATTACTATAATTTTGGGACTGGATTGACGGGACGCTTGGAAGTTTATCCCCACCGCATTAAAGTTGCCGAAACGATTCTGGCGAGCCATGCCCCCACGCGGGATGACCACGGTAACCATTACGACCTATTTATCAATTTTCCATATGATTGTTTTTGGGCTCCCGAATCCGTTTTTTTCATAAGTGCCTTGTATAGCATTGATTGGGCTTATAATTAAATACAATGGTCGATGGCACAATTCTAGTAATCACGGTTGATGCCAAATCTTTTCGAGAATATGGAGCCGAGCCTTGGATCTAGCAGGTACAAATCTTGAGAGGTTGGCTCGACAAGTTTCTGTTGGTGATTAACGAAAGACTATGCTTCAATTCTTGCTCGCGATTTCCGAAATCGTCCTGTATGGCTGCGTCGACTCATTGTTGTTTCAATCGCGATGGGCATCTGGCTATATATTCAGGCTCTAAAGGTTCGAACCCAAGTCAACAGATTCAGCAGTTCGCTAAAGGCAGTGCGTGGCGCTGATAAGTTGAGCCGCCGCGATGGTCTTGCACTCGCACAAATCGACGAATTTCGTCTTCGCTGCGAATCGCTCAGGGGCGCACCGGCAGAGTGGTGGAATTCCATTGATACCCACATCGAAGAATACACAAGCCCGAATCAAGTGGAAGGATGGTTCCTGACCGAGCCACCACGACAGCTACTTCCTTATGAGTTCGTAATTGGGAAACAATTTAATTCGGCATTCTTCAATTCCTTCCCAGGTCTTTTGACCGGAGCTGGGCTTACCTTGACCTTTGTAGCCATTCTTCTTGCGCTAAAAGGAGTGCACTATGACAAAGCCAACACTGTGGACCCCATCAGTGGGATTGATGTTCTTATCAACGGGCTATCCGGCAAATTTTTAAGCTCCATCGTTGCCTTACTTTTAAGCATTCTCTTCACCTTGTGCGAAAAAAAAGCGATACGCGGCCTGCGGGTTCAATATGAACAATTAATATCTACGGTCTCCGAAGTCATCCCATATTTGTCGCCTTCCCGGGTCTTGCTTGATATCCAACGTTTTGCGGCCTCTCAGACAGTGTCCGTTAGCAATATAAGCAGCGAAGTAGTTGATCGTTTCGTTGGCGCTTTCAATACTAACGTAGTGCCAGTTCTAGCTGACGGCATGTCATCGGGCGTTGCACAAAAGATGCAATCTGAGTTCCGGCCCACTATGCAGCACATGAACGACACGCTGGAAGAGTTGAAGGCTGCGATTGTGGGGCTGGAGGCCCAAAAGCAGGATTCCGTTACTGGCGAACTGCGCGGGTTCTTGTCGACTTTGGAAACATCTCTTGTAAACGCGCTTTCAAAGATGGGTGACGATTTCCATAAGGCTTTGACTGGCGCAGCGAGTCAAGAGTTCGGAAACGTGCAGGGAACTCTTGAAGCAACCCGAACGATGCTCTCCGACATGAACACGCAGTTTGGCTCAATGCAAGCCGCATTTTCCATGATCATTGAGAAGGCCGAACAGTCAACGTCTGATCAAATGAAAACCGGCAGAGAGCAGACGGAAGCTCTGACGGCGCTGATGAACGGGCTGATGATTCGAATGCAGGAGTCGGCAGATCAGAACTTGAACAGCGTTCGAACCCAACTCACGCTGGTGGTTGGGGATTTGGCGGAAAAGGTGGGCTCACTTTCGAAGGACATGATGTCTGCGGCAGAGAATGTTTCAAAACGGTCGCAGGCCTCGGCGGATCACATGCTACAGCAGACAGGCAATTGGTCTGAGGCTACGGCAAAGCGCTTGGAAGCTTTGCTGGCAAACATCGAAAAACGCAGCAGTGAATTTCAGAATGCTGGTCAAACTTTAATGAAGGCTCGCGACTTCCTTGCGGAAATCATATCGCAAAATGCCACCGCGCTGGAACGAATGTCGGACGCCAGTCGGCAAGTGCAGGCTTATAGCACCGGGCTTGCTGGGCAATCTGAGGCGCTTAAGGCGATTAACCAGTTGAACTCACAGGTTACAACCCAACTAAAGGAAGCATCAGGTAGTCTGCGGGCCTCGGCGGAGAAAAGTGATAAAAGCCTGGAGGATTACCGCCGCAATATTGAGAGTTACAAACGCGTCATGGACGAACTCGATCAGAGCCTTGGTAAAATCCTGGGAGCAATCCACGGCGGTCTCCGGGATTACAATCAGAGCATCGAGAACAATTTCAAGGAGATCGTCAAGATCTCCAATCCCATGATTTCCGAAGCGTCAAGTTTCCTTAAGATGCAGATAGAGGATTTATCGGGACAGTTGGAAGAACTCGGATCAGTAATCTCAACGTCAATGGATCGCGTCAATGGAAGAGCAAAATAGTTCCGACCACCTAAATAGCTCGCTGACTGATTTAATGACGTCATTAATGGTGATTTTCATTCTGTTACTGCTTGTATTTGTTCATCGCACCGCCAGCAAAGACGCAGCGGTGACGGATATCTTGCTAAAGAAACTCCGGCAAGATCTGATCCCACAAGGTTTTAGTGAAAAAACGATTCGGCCTGATCCGCGTGACCGGAATGCCATTCTTGTGATTGTGCCGGATCGCCTAATGAACTTCCAAATGGGAAGGTCGAGTCTAGGATTTGAAGGGCAGCAATTTCTTAGGTCGTATATTCCAAAATTTGCCGAAGTTTTATGCAATGAAGAATTTCGAGCAAGCATCGAGTCTATCGTTGTGGAGGGGCATACCGACACTCACCCTTATACCGGTCGCAGCGCAGAAGAAAGCCAGAATCTAAATCTTAAGTTGAGCCAAGACCGATCTATGGAGGTCGTGAAGAGTACCCTTGCGGTCTTAACAGGAATGGAGGCAAAACGTGCGTGTTTTTTAGAGAAGCTTTCGGCGAGTGGACGCGGCGAGCAAGAACAGGAAGCGACGCCAGAAGAAAGCCGCCGCGTAATTTTGAAAATACGGGTCAAGGCGAGCGATATCCAAAGTGTAAAGGTTGGGGTGCAATGAATTTCACCCTGGCGGCCTTGCAGCAACTCACGGCTGAAGCGCAGGTAATCCGCCAAAGGGCAGCCTTGCCAGCGACAGACGGGAAACAAGCATGCAAGGCCCTTGGGGACATCCTGGAAAAGTTTCGCAAACAAAAATCAACCGTCAAGTTGGACGTGCCGAAACTTGAAGTTAAGCTAGTTTGGGCGATTTTTGCGGCGGGACGCTTTGAGTTGGATGGGATCAATGAACTTGAATTTCGTACCCTTTGCCTCTCGGAGGAAACGGCGCTACGTCCAGAGTTTATTGCTGCTTTAGAGCGAAGTCCTGAAAGGTTAAAAAGGAGCCGCTGCCTTTACGGTTTGGTGCACAATTATTTTCTTGGCTGGCGTGTTATGCAGAACCCATCTGCTGTTGAATATCTTCTCTGTGCGGTATTCAAGAACTACAAAGGAAAAAACCAAGTCGTTCAGAGATGGTTGGATGCCAAGTCCCTCTTCTCATACCAAGCCGCAACTTATTTGGGATCGGAGATTTGTTCGGAATCAAAAGGGGTAGACGAGGTGCTCGCATCGTACTACATAGGTCCCTTAACAAACTTAGCCCGAGAGACAAGAACAGCGGCGGCGGATACTGCGAGGAGAATTTTTCGCCAATCGGAATCCTCCCAGAGTGAAGGGTGGAGCTTAGAATACTTGCGATGGCTGATCGGCAAGATCTTTTCTGACCTAATCTCTCCAGAGGATCTCTCTGCGACTGTCAGTTTGCTAATTATGAGTGAATCAGCTAAGCGGTCGGAGACGTTCAAGCGCGAACTACGCATTTACATCCAGAACCACAAGAAACTTGGCGATCCAAGACTTCGAGAGTCTTCACCGAACTGGCGCGCAATACTGCCCGAAGCGGCTCAACGTTATCTATCTTGGCTTGCTCGAGACAGCATCATTTTCTTTTTCAACACCATTTTGCCGAGCACAAGCGAAAATCGAAGACGCAAGGAATTTTGGCTCCGTTATCACGATTGCATCAAAGATTTTCAGGTTGCGGTTTCAGAAGAGGATCTATGGAAAATCAAGGCGAGCCACAAAGCGTCGGATCTAATATCCTACTCACAAGTCGGGCATCCTACGACCAGCGCCTTCTTGATGCAGTTCGAGGGTTACGGAGCTAGGTTCTTGATCGTAGAGTTCAGCGAGACAGGGAATGCGGCGTATATTTTCAAACTGGCTGATTTCGAGGCTTTACGCGTGACTCTGCGTACTCCCCGTTTTGAACTAAAGAAGCATTTAAAATTTGACAAAAAGCACCGTATTATTCACAACGGCCACTGGGAAGCAGCGGCAAGTTATATGCTTTCCACTGAGTTTGGTATTCGACCATGACCCTATCAATTCACCGATTCGGCAAGTCGGTCGAGATTTCCGCTGAGGCGGATGGTCTTACTATTCGAGGACCTCTTGATATAGCAACGCGAGATGCGTGGCCACCTGATGCGATTGCTGCACCTGGTGGCTGGCGCACCGCATTTGAAATTGAACAGCTAATTGAGCTTGGCCTGGCTGAATCTATTGATGGTCGCGTTGTGTTACCGTATCGAAATTTTCAGGCAATCCAAGAGGAGATGCCGGTAAGCTTAATGTCGGCGTGGTCAGCGCATAGCCCCTTTCTGCTGAAAATTGATCGCAAGAGCGATTTGGGACGATCAGATTTTCAGTACCGTTATAGCTTCCTATTGGCGAGCCGACAAGTGCAGGTTGAACGAATAGGTTACTACGCGAGAAGGACTACAAGCGCTGAGGTCTTCCTGCTAGATGCCCAGATGTACAGTCTGCTTGAGTCGATGGACGAATTCAACGCTCTTGCACCGGAGGCAAAAACGCCGCAGGAGAGCTGGCTCACATTCGCCAAAGTGAAGGGATGCGCTAAAGGAGTTGGCGCAACTCTGGACGCCACTTTGCAGAGCAACGATGTGATTGTGCCGTCTTCACTCGGACTGGATATGAAGGAGCACGAAGACGGTTCTTTGAGCTTCCTGCCTAAATGTGCCGAACTCGCTGGGAAAGACTTCCATCAGGTCTTTGAACGCAATGCTGGCGCGGAAAAGCTGTATTCGCTAGATAGGCCTGGCTTGAGCAAGTTGCGAATTGTTCTCACTGATGAGCAGCACGAGGTCCTTCGGCGGATGAAGCGAGTCCGACGCATCCAGGGCGTTCAAAAAGACAGCTTGAAGCGCGATCCTGGGCAAGTCTTCGATGGCGTAGCGGAACACGTTGACCTTCCTTACGGCGACAGGGTGATCGGCATCGGCGATTTCGCATTCGCACCGGTACCTCGTTCGGATTCGCACGAATCAACGATGGCGAAACTATGGCAAGACACGGGTACAAGTCCCTCCTCACCACCTTCTGAGTTACCGCCCGGCACCGCAATGGAGGGCTCTTCTGGCGAAGAGGACGTAATCGCCAATGCCGCGAATCAAGTAACCGTGGCGAACCTGCCTGACGCACTTTCCGTCAGCGACGTGCATTCGGCTGGGGAAGGAATCAAGGAACCAACCTCTAGGCCAAAAGGATACCTGCTCGTTGACACCAACGAAGAAACAGTTCGAAGCGGATTCATATCCGAAGCCGAAAAGGCTGGCCACTTTGCAGGAGAGTTCCCTTTTGAGCGACCCAATGCCTTTAGACTAGACCGCAATCTACATCCACATCAAGAGCGGGGAGTGCGATGGCTGCAAACTTGTGCTCAAATCCCAGGGCGCAAGGGGGTCTTGCTAGCTGATGATATGGGTGTTGGGAAGACAATCCAGATTCTAACGTTCTTGGCTTGGTGCATTGAGTCTGGTAAATTTCCAGACCTCTCCAAACAGGAACCACCTTTCCGGCCAATCCTTATTGTGGCTCCGCTCATTCTCCTTGATACACGAACATGGGAGAAAGAGATGGAGACGTTCTTCAAAAACGATGGCGTCGTTTTCTGGCCGGTGCTCACTCTTCATGGGGCCCAGCTCGCCCAACTTCGGCGTACTGATGCCGAAGGAGCCGAAGTTGAAATTGGCAAGCCGATTCTAGACCTGAACAGGATACAACGGCACCGTGTGGTGATTACTAACTATGAAACACTGAGGAATTATCAGCATAGCTTCGCCTACAACAGAGACGGTAAATCTCTGTGGTCCTTTATGGTTACCGACGAAGCTCAAGAATTTAAGATCCCGAATACAAAACTCTCACATGCAATGAAGGCAATGAAAGCCGATCTGCACATTGCCAGCACCGGAACACCCGTTGAAAACCGATTGCTCGATCTTTGGAATATTTGCGATGTTTTGCAGCCTGGATTGCTCGCCTCCGCGAAACAGTTTGTCGAACAGTTCGAGAAAAACGTTGATGCAGCGGCACAGGAAGAAAGTCTGCAAATACTAAAAAAGAAGCTACTTTTTCAACAGCAACACGCTTTCCTGCTTCGACGCACCAAATCTGAGGTCGCGAACCTACCGCCCAAACACATCCTTAAACTAGATTGCGCCATGTCCGAGAAGGAAATTGCTGCCCATCAAGCGCTACTGGGCGAGTTGCAACGAGAGAATAAGCCAACTCGCTTCCTCATGGTTCTTCATCGGTTCGCGCAACTCTATCAACACCCTGCTCTGCTGTCTGACGATGCTGAGGGTCAGAGTGCAGCCCAGCTTATTCATCAGTCTTCGAAACTTCAAAATGTTATCCAACAACTACACGCGATTCGAGGAAAACGGGAGAAAGTGATTGTGTTCGCCCGGCATCGGGCGATGCAGGGAGTACTGTCAAAAGTTTTGCAAGATGAATTTCAACTTCCCGTGCGAATTGTCAACGGCGATACGAAAATGCGGTCAATATCATTTAAGACTGGAGGACTGAAAACTCGCAATGCTATTCTGAATGATTTTAAAGCCCGTCCAGGATTCAATGTTCTGATTCTCTCCCCGTTCGTGGCCGGTATTGGGCTTACCATTGTTGAGGCGAACCATGTGATTCATTATGGGCGGTGGTGGAACCCTGCCGTGGAATCTCAAGCCACCGACAGGGCTTACCGCATTGGTCAACCAAAGGAAGTATCGGTTTACTTGCCAATTCTTCATGATCCTTCCGGGCGAATTTCGCCTACCTTCGATGAGCGGCTCGATATTCTGATGGAAAGAAAACACAGATTGGCGGAAGATTTCCTTCGACCGCTTCCACCGGAAGATGAAATGGCGGGTGAGCTTTTCACAAACCTACGAGAAGAGGCTAACGCTTTAGTTGAACATTGAACCTGAGGGCTTCGCGTGGAAAGCAGAATTCAGCAAGGCCCTCGCGATGAAATCTGCATTGACTCGGCGTCATCATTGAGCGCCTTTCGGTTTGCATCGGTTTTGTAATCCCTGTAATCTTGAACAGAATTCGATTAGAACTCCGGGTTCTTGGAGTCCTACAGCGGAATCTTCAGAATTTACCATCTCCCCGGCCTCCAGTGAACTAAACCGCTGGTAAAAACACCTCGTAAACTTCCGCGCAGTGCGAGACGACCGCGCAGTAGGGGTGGCGAGCGACGATAAAGCGCTTGCTGTCCCCGAGAGTTCTCAGACATCATTCGCTTTTGGCGGCAGCGATTGCCGCCCGATGCGCGGCCACCGCCGCGGACCGGTGTGTCCGCGTATCGTTTCGCCACACTTTGCTACTTCAATTCTCCAGCCAATGTCCACCCATATCCCGGCGTTTCCACTCGCAATCTCCCGCCCGGCGCCTTCCGACTGGTTCCCAACGCCCAACGCCGACGCTCTTCCCCACTCCGAACACGAACAAAACCCATCGCCCTGAACTTCACGGTGCGCTTTAGTTCACCGCACTTTTAGACCAATTCCGCGCCACGGCTTCTCTTTGTCCTCTCAGCCTTTTGCGCGCGAAACCGGGCAAAACATCTATGCAGTCACAAGTCATTTTGCTAGGATTCTAAAGCACTTAACCATAGTGTCCTTTAACCCGTCTGCTATCCTGTAGACGCCATGAGAACTGACGATAAACGCAAAGAAACCTCGCGCCTCAACGCGCTGAAATCCACCGGCCCTAAATCCACCGAAGGCAAACGCCGCTCTGCCTTCAATTCCGTCACCCACGGCGCTTACGCCCGTACCCTCATCCTCCCCGGCGAAAAACTCGACGAATTTGAGGAACTCATCCGAGTTCACCTGGAAACTTGGAAACCCATCAACAGGATCGAAGATATCCTGGTTACAGAAATGGCCACCACCCTTTGGCGATTTCGCCGACAGGCTCCCGCCGAAGCCAGCCTCATCGATATTCAAATTCAACGCATGACATGCAACGAAGTGGAATTCACCAGCCTCAATGCCCACGGAGCCTACGCGATCGCCGTAGCTAGCCTGCAGAGTCAGGGCGACGCCCTATCCCAAATCGCCCGTCAAGGCCGCCGCCTGTTGTCTCAGTATCAACAACTGCGCCAGGAAATCCTAACCACCCGTGAACTGTTCCCACCTGTCGCGCCAGACCCACCTAACCTCCAGTCACAGCCAGACTTGGATACTCAAAAGGTGCCTGTTGAAACGGACCTAACCGAGGACCAACAACCTACCAACAAATCCAACGAAAGTGAATCGCAGCCTGCTGAAAATGAGCCTGTTGGAACGAACCTAACCGACTCAATCACGCTCCGCTTTCCATTCCCTCGCGAAACCCGAGTTCTCAACCCACACAGCAACTTATACGCTGCCCTCCCTCCCATCTCGCGGTCTGCCGAACGTGCTCCAACTGCGGGGACTGAAGCACCAACGAAAGTGTATGGCGCAGGTGGTGTCTAACAAGGCTTGCACCAATTGCGATCAACCAGTAACTTAATGCCAGTTTTGCAAGCGCGTCTCCTTCTGAATTCGCTACACTCTGAATTCGCTACACTCTGTTGTTTACTCTTCTGTAGGAGGTCTTATGATCAAACGGCTATTGCCGTTAGTGGCAAGCCTTACTGCCGGAGCCGCATGGGCCGCTCCAGTTTCTTACCCTTTGTTTTTTGAACCTTCTCCCACAACTGGGCAATACCTTGCCAGAGGGAAAGGCTACCAATCTCTTGTCCACGCTCGCGGCTTGGACTTGCAATCGGGCGACCGCAAAATTCCCATTCGCTGGAGCCATTCCCGTTCAACCCAAGTCCGCCCACTCGATCAACAACAAGGCGTGACCAATTATTTTCATGGCCGCGACCCCGAACAATGGCGCACTAACATCCCCCATTTTTCCCGAATGCAATGGCTTGGCGTGTTCCCGGGAATTGATGTGGTACTTTACGGCAACGGCACCTCTCTCGAATTCGACGTCATCCTTGCACCAGGCGCCAATGTCGCTGATTTTGAATTGGACTTTGGCGAAACTTCCGGTATCCAATTAAGCCCGGAAGGAGAACTGCGCCTTAGCCGCGAACTGAAGCTTAAGAAACCGTTCGCCTATCAGCAAATAGCCGGTGTCGCATGTCCTGTCCCTGTTCGCTTTCAACGACGCTCCGCCAATCACTATGGTTTCGCCGTGGGAAGTTACGACAAGTCCAAACCCCTGATCATCGATCCGGTTCTAACTTACTCTTCCTATTTTGGTGGCAGCCTGGCTGACCAGATCAATGCCGTCTCCGCAGACAACGCAGGCAACGTCTACATTGCCGGTTCCACCACATCTGTGGATCTTCCCGGTGCAGTCAGAGGCGCAGGTCTTGGCAGCCAGGACGTCTTCGTTGCCAAGCTCAATCCCACTGGCACAGCTGTAATTTATGCCACCTACATAGGCGGCACTGGCCAGGAATCTGCCAGCGCTATGGCACTCGATAGCACAGGCTCCGTCTACTTAACCGGTCAGGTTGGTTCCACAAATTTTCCAACTACACAAAACGCTGCCCAACCCCAATTAGCTGGAGGCAGCGGCATCACCGATGCTTTCGCTTTGCGCCTCAACGCAGCAGGCAACGCTCTTCTTTACTCAACTTTTCTTGGCGGTCCTCTTTCCGATACTGGCAACGCCATTGCCCTCGATGCCCAAGGCAACGCCTTCGTTGCCGGCGCAACCCAATCGCTTACATTCCCCGCAGTCACCAATGCCGATTTTCCAATCCGAGGTGGCGGCGATGCCTTTGTCACCAAAATCAACCCTAATGGCAGCAAGTTCCTCTACACTCTGATCATGGCTGGATTCGGTCTGGACACCGCGTATGGCGTGGCAGTCGATACCCGAGGAGCTGTTTATGTCGCCGGCGAAACTCGTTCCAGCAACTTCCCCGTCACTGAGGCCGCCTATCAGAAACAACTCAAGGGCACCTCCGATGCGTTCATTACGAAATTTTCCAGTACTGGCGACGTGGAATATTCCACCTTCTTCGGTGGTGAGTCTGCCGATCTCGCCAGAGCCATTGCCGTAGATTCCCAAGGCAACGCCCACATTACAGGGCAAACCTATTCTGCAAATTTCCCCGTTACCAATGGTGCAGTCCAGCCGGCAGTGTCCCTCATTCCCGATGCCTTTGCATCGAAATTCAGTGCATCCGGAACTGGTTTGGTTTACTCCACTTATATTGGAGCGTCTGCAGATGATATCGGGAATGCCATCGTTCTTGATCCGCAAAACAACGCTTACATAGCGGGCGAAAGTTCCTCCGTTGATTTCCCATTGAAGGCCGATGCCTCAGGCCCCTCTTTCCCTAATTCAGGTGGAAATGATGCTTTCGTCACTAAGCTCAATGTGAATGGCACCGCTTTCGTTTTCTCAACGCAACTCGGTGGTTCAGGAAATGATGGTGCCCGCGCCATTGCTGTCAACGCCGGTAGAATCTATATAGCGGGCACCACTTCATCCAATAATTTGCGACAAACTCCCGGCGTCGTTGGGCTCATTGCCTCTGGCGAAAGCGACGGCTTCGTTGCCCGCTTTTCGGAAATTACTGTTGGTCTGCAACCTACTGAAGTTACCGTTGGTCCCGGTGACAAAGTTCAGTTCACTGCAACAGTTCTGAATGCCAATAACCCCGCTGTTCGTTGGGCAGTGTTTCCAGCACTGGGTACAATTGATGCCAATGGGTTATATCAAGCCCCCGCCATCATTTCGCAACAACAACCAATCGTGGTAACGCTTACGAGCGTCGCCGACCCTTCGAAATTTGCCGAAGCCTCCATCACCCTTTCACCCATTGGCAGCATCATCATTAATCCTAATGCTGTCAATTTGGTTGCCAGACAGACTCAGCAATTCACTGCCACTCAAGCGAATGTCGTAGGCATACCACTCCTTAACTGGTCCATTTCGCCGAACCTCGGCACCATTTCGCCAACCGGCTTTTATACCGCTCCCGATGCAATCGACGCCTTAACAACGGTCACCGTAAAAGCTACCCTCCCCAGTGATGCCACACGTTCCGGATCGGCCGTTGTTACCCTTGTCCCCAACTTTCCACAAGTAACTGCCGCTGGTTTGGTGAACGCCGCAAGTTATGCCCCACTAGGTTCCGGTGTCTCTCCCGGATTGATCGTAACTCTATTTGGAATTGGCTTAGGGCCCCAGACTCCTGCCACCGCAAAGTTGAACAGCCAAGGCCGAATCGATACAAATCTCGAAACCACTCGTGTCTTGTTTGATGGAATCCCGGCCCCCATGATTGCAACCTCCTCTGGACAAATCAGCGCCATCGCTCCCTATAGCGTTGGCAACCAGGTCAGCACTCAAATGCAAGTGGAATTTCAAGGTCGCAAATCGGTGGTTGTCCCTTTCCCCGTTGTTCCCACTTCTCCTGGTTTGTTCACCGCCAATGCAAGCGGTAAGGGCCAGGCGGCGGCGCTCAATCAGGATGGAACTTACAATTCCCCACTCAATCCTGCCGCCCGTGGATCCATCGTCGTACTCTTTGCCACTGGGGAAGGCAAGACAACACCAGACGGAGTTGACGGCAAGCTCAGCGCCGCCCCCCTTCCATCACCGCAAGCTCCAGTAACTGTTACCATCGGCGGCGTGGATGCAGAGATTGTATACGCCGGTGGCGCGCCAGGTTTAACCGCCGGCCTGCTGCAAATCAACATTCGTGTTCCCTTAGGTTCTGTGCCAAGCGCCACTGCTCCCATTGCACTTAAGATCGGCAACACCACTAGCCCGATTGGAGTTACCATTGCTACTCGTTAAAATCCCAACACTCTTGCTCGTTGCACTTCCCCTGATCGCACAAAATGATCTGCGGCCCAATCTGAAGCCCATTCCACGCGTAGAAGTTCGCCGCGCAACTGGAAAAATTATGGTCGATGGCAAGCCCAACGACTCCGCCTGGAAAGATGCCGCCGTTGTTGAATTTCAATTTCCCTGGGATTTCCAAACCGGAGTGAAGCAGAAAACCACTGCCCGCCTTTTGTGGGACGACGACAATCTTTACATCGCCTATGATTGCGAGGATTCCGACGTTGTTGCCCACTATGACAAGCGCGACGATCCCACTTACAAAGACGACGCCGTTGAAATCTTCATCTACCCCGGCAAGAATCGAAACCTCTACTATGGCCTGGAAATGAATGCCCGCAGCACTCTCTACGATTACTTCTACATCTTTCCCCAACTGCTGATGAAGCGGCTCGATTTGACAGGCGTGCAGTTGGCCACCAACATCCGCGGCACCCTAAACATGACGTCTGATAAAGATCAAGGCTGGACTCTCGAAGTTGCCATACCCTGGAAAAATTTTGAGGAGTTGGGCACTGGCATGCCCCCCAAGCCCGGTGAAATCTGGCGTGCTAATCTGAACCGTTGGGATGGCACTGAACCAAACCGCCGCTTAAGCCAATGGTCCGATTCCGGTATGACGAAAGCCAATCCCCATTGGCCCGAGCGCTTCGGCGAACTGTTGTTTGTTAAGTAAAAGATGCGTCAGGCCGTCAAGCAATTCACCGTCAGCACACGCGGCAAAGGCCTCTATGATTGTACCGGACAGATTGCCAGTTGGGTCCAGGATCAAAAAATTCAGACAGGTCTGCTCACTGTATTTCTGCGCCACACGTCCGCTTCCTTAACCATCCAGGAAAACGCCGACCCGGACGTCATCGCCGACCTCAATGATTTTTTCGCTCGCCTGGTCCCGGAAGACAATCGCCAATTCCGTCACACTTCAGAAGGCCCCGACGATATGCCAGCCCACATTCGCTCGGCTCTAACCATGACGCAACTCTCCATCCCTATCGTCGATGGCCGTTTAGGCCTCGGAACATGGCAGGGCATTTATGTTTTTGAGCATCGCACCCACTCTCATCGCAGAAATATGTTGCTTCATTTGATTGGCGAATGATCATGGTAAATTAGAATTATTCGGCTCTTAGGGGGCCTGATAAGTTTTGCAGACCCTGGAAACACCCTCCATCACGAACGTCCGCGTCAGGATTTCACCTTCTTTCCTGGTCTCCCTTGCATGCTTGGTCGCTTTGCTCTACCTGGGTCGGGTGCTGATCATCACCCTATTAATTGCTATTTTGGCCGCATTTATTCTTGACCCATTAGTCGGCCTTTTTGGGCGCATCCGCATACCTCGTGCCCCTGCCAGTTTTCTGGTTTGCAGCTTGGCTTTGCTGGCAATTTACGGATCTCTGTTCGGAGCCTACACCCAAATCGTGGTTCTGCTGGAAGACTTGCCTGCCTACACGCAGCGCATCAACGAACTGACGGATACGGTATTGCTTGAAATCGAGTCTGCCGAAAAAGCTATCTACCAAGTTGTTGTACCGAAGAGAATTCGGGAACAAGATCAGCGCACCCCGCAGCCCCCTTCCGCAGCTAGGAAGCGTGGCGTTGCTGCTCCAGTATTGCCTCCTGTTCCGCCACCTATTCAGGAAGTGCGCATAAAGGCAGAACGTTCGCCAATCTTCGATTATCTTTACGCCCACATGGAAGACTTCTACAATATTCTGCTGATGTCGTCCTTCGTGCCTTTCCTTGTATATTTCATGCTCAGTTGGCGTGACCACTTTTTGCGCAATTTAATGAAATTGTTTCAAGGTGAAAATCGGGACATGGCAAAGGCAGCAATGGAAGGCGTGGCTCACGCTGCTCGCGCTTATGTTGTCGGCAACTTTATTCTGGGCATGCTTCTTGCCATTGCCAGCACGCTGTTTTTCTGGATCGCCAAAATTCCGTACTGGCCACTGGTCGGGCCACTCAGCGGTTTCTTGAGCCTTGCTCCTTACATCGGATTGCCGCTCGCTGTTCTGCCTCCCTTTTTCGCCGGGTTGACGGTGTTCAGCAAGCTTTCTGCTTATCTGGTAATTGGAACAACGGTAGCCTTCTTGCATTTATTGGCATTGAATTTGATGTACCCCATGCTGGTTGGCTCTCGTGTTCATCTCAACCCTATCGCCGTCACGCTAGCCCTAATGTTTTGGGGCTCTCTCTGGGGTGGCATCGGCTTAGTGCTAGCCGTTCCAGTCACTGCTGCCATCAAAGCAGTCTGCGACAACATCCCTTCGGCTGAACCATTTGGCCGTTTGCTGGGCGATTAGCCGTTTGTGATAAGCTTCCTGTTCAGGGATATTTCGCATTATGAATCAATTCACCAGACGCTCTTTGCTCGCCTCTGCGCTTGCTACGCCCCTTTGGGCTAAGAAGAATCACATTGGCCGGGATCGCATTTCTACCATCACCGATGAAAATGCCAAGTCCCCTGCGGAAGCTCTTGCGTTCGTCAAACAATACGGCTTGCAGTGGGTGGAATTGCGCAATGTTCCAGGCGAAAAGAAACACTACATCCAACTAACCGAGCCAGAGTTGAAACAAGCCGCTAAGGAATTCAAAGAGGCTGGCTTGCGTGTTTCATTCTTGAACAGCGGCATGTTGAAGTTCGTACTTCCAGGCACCGAGCAGGTGCGACGTCGGCCTGAAACTCCTGAAGCGAAAGCAAAGCGGATGGCAAATGATCAGCGCCAATTCGATGGCCGCATGGAAGAATTGGACCGGTCCATTCGCGCTGCTCACATTCTTGGAACGGACAAAATCCGCGTTTTCACCTTTATGCGCGTCGAGGATCCAATGGCTTTGCTGCCGCGTATTGCCGAAGTGATCGCCCCCATGGCGAAAGTCGCTGAAAGGGAAGGCGTGCAGTTGTTGGTGGAAAATGAAAGCGCCTGCAATGTTGGCAATTGCGCAGAGCTGGCCGCCATGATGAAGCTGATTCCTTCCAAGGCGTTGAACCTGAATTGGGACCCTCTCAATGGCTTGCATGTGAAAGAAGAACCCTTCCCAACCGGGTACCATTTGCTTCCCAAGAAACGGATTCAGAATGTCCAGATCAAAGGAAAGAGTATTCTTGCTGGACCGGAAAAGCTCGATTGGGCAGGCATTTTCAATGCACTTGAAAAAGATGGCTACACTGGGCAGGTCGGCTTGGAATGCCACATTTTTGAGCGTTTGGTAGAAGCCTCACACGATTCCATGAAAGAAATTCTGCGCGTCTGTGAAAACCGGAGTTAGAAGCTAATGTCGAAATCCGTCCTGGGCTTTTCGCTAATCGCGCTATGCTTGAGTGCCTTGGGGCTGTTTTTCTTTCTTGAACAGAATAAGGGATCTCACCTTGTTCTAAACGGGTCCATCAAGAAAGTGCGCATTCAGGAATTGGAGCCCAAACGTTCTTTGATGATCTTGGATTTCCGCTTAACCAATCCTTCCGATTTCACTTTTGAAGTAAAGAATATTGACCTCTATCTCACCACTGCCGACGGCGAAGTTGTCGAAGGTGCATTCGCCGCGCAAATGAATACGGACCAGATTTTCGAGTCTTACAATACGCTAGGTCAGCGCTATAATCCAACGTTGGTGAGCCGTGAAAAAATCCCTCCCGGCAAAATCGTAGATCGCATGGTGGCAGTTTCAGTCAACTTGCCCGCCGCCGCAGTAGAGTCGCGCAAAAAGCTTGTCCTGAAGATTGAAGAGATGAATCGAATGATCACCGAGTTGGTGGAATCTCCGAAGTAGCCTCACCATGACGGGCTAACCGAAATTCCAGGTTCCGTTTCACCCCAGGCCATTCATTCGCCAGAATACTGTAGACAAAAGTGTCACGCACACTACCATCGCGACGCGGCTGATGGTGGCGAATTACCCCATCTCTCTTTGCGCCCAACGCTTCAATCGCCCGCTGTGACGCGAAGTTGAAATTGTCGGTTCTGAAGCCAACCACTTTGCATCCAAGCATCTCGAACGCGTGGCTCAGCAACAGCAGCTTGCAACTTGTATTCACGTGGCTGCGATGCCAGCTTTTCCCATACCACGTGTATCCGATTTCCACCCGATCAAGAGCCGCAACCATGTCGTGATAGCGTGACGATCCAACAATCTTGCCGCTAGCCAAATCCCGTATGGCCCACGACAACATGTGTCCAGCCTTCTGGCCTGCAAGAGCTGTTGCAATATACGCTTCGGTTTGCGATGCTTCCGGAACTGAGGTGAACCACAACTCCCACAGCTTGCCATCGGCAGCAGCAGCAGCCAGTTCATCATGATGATTCTCAGCTAATGGCTCAAGTCTCATGCCATGACCTTCTAATATTACCGGCTGAATATCGATCATTTTTTATCCTGATTCGCGAAACAGTAAAGGGCACTTTTGGTTCTTACATACAATCGCCCATTGGCAATTGCAGGGGTCGCCGACGATTCCTCGTTCAATTCATTTACAGCCAAAACCTTCTGCTCACGCCCCGCCTCCAATACCGTCATCACCCCGGAACGGCTGAGAAAGTAGACTTTTCCGTCGGAAGCCACTGGCGACGAATAGAAACTTTCAGATACCCCTCGCAGCCTTGCTTGTTTGTACAATTCGCCAGTCGCCGGGTTCAATGTAGTCAGCACGCCGCTATCGTTGATCATGTACAGAATGTCTCGATAGATTAACGTCGAAGGCAACTGAGGAATGGATCGTTGAAACTTCCAGGAAACATTGGAAGCCGTAACATCCCCTTTGCCCCCTAGCTTTACACTCAGCAAACCATTTTCGGCGGACATGGTTGCTGCATACATTTTCCATTCTTGTTCATCCATCAGGCCATCGCCGTTCAGATCGATATAGGGAAAATATTTCTTGGTTTTTTCATCGGGAGATTCGGCCAGGGAAATCTTCTGATCGTTATTCTTATCGAATTTTGCAATCGTCTCTTTGAAATCAGGAATCGCTACTTGCCGTCCAGGATCGTTTTCCGGAGTATTGTAACCGCTGATAAAAATATGGTCTTTATAAAGAACCGGCACTGATTTCATTTCCGACGCCAATCCGCCAACATGCCAAACTACTTCGCCAGTAGCAGCTTGGTAAACATCCATGCTGAACGAACCTGGGGCGTAAATGAGTCCATCCTTCACCACTGGCGTGGAATGCCCACTCAATGCTTCGCGCCGCGCCGTTCGCCACTTTTCCTTCCCCGTTGTGCTGTCGAACGCCGCAATAAACGAACCGGCCGATTGATCGCAGACCAACACTACCAACGGTCCAGCCAAAATCGGCGATGCCCCCATGCCATAAACATTCTGAAATGGACCCATAGGAACGCGCCATCGCTCCTTGCCTTCGTAGTCATAGGAGATCATTCCAAAATCGTGGAAAAAGACGTAAAGTGATTTTCCATTCACAATGGGTGACGGTGATGCGGGGCTGTTCCTTTTATCCAAATCACTAACTTTGTTTCTAGGAGCAACTTTACGCCAAAGTACTTTCCCACTCTTTTCATCCAGACAAATAGTAAGAAGGTCGTCCTTCTCAAAGGCGGTCAGAAATACACGTCCAACGCTGATCACTGGGGACGAATGGCCGGCGGGCAAAACGGTTTTCCAGCGTAGATTATGCGATTCATCAAAGACAGCAGGCAATGCGCCCGTTTCCGCTACGCCGCTGCCGTCAGGCCCACGAAATCTTGTCCAATCGGCTGCTTTTGAAGCACTACAGAGTAAAATGAAAGTTATGGCTTTTCGCATATGGTGGCTTGTTTAATGCTATCGCAAGGATTCAAGAATTGGCTGGCAGCTGGTCAACCGCTAGATACTGATCATCACCATCACGACACGCACCCCTGGTATCAAGTGCTCTGGCTCACCGGCGTTGACTATTTTTCCACCCTTGGCTATCAACCTGGAATCGCATTACTTGCGGCAGGGGCATTATCCCCCATCGCTACCGCAATTCTGGTTTTGGTTACATTGGTCTGCGCTTTGCCTATCTATTCGCAAGTGGCGAAACGATCCTACGCAGGGCAGGGGTCCATTGCCATGCTGGAAAATTTGCTGGGAGGCTGGTGGGGAAAATTTCTTGTCCTCGTGCTTCTAGGATTTGCTGCTACCGATTTCATCATCACCATTACATTGTCGGCGGCTGACGCCGCACAGCATGCCGTGGAAAATCCTCTGCTGCATCCCTTACTCGGCGAGCACCGCATTGCGATTACACTCTTCCTATTAGTTTGTCTCACCGCTGTGTTTCTGAAGGGTTTCAAAGAAGCCATCGGTTTGGCATCGTTGGTTGCCATTCCCTATATTCTTCTCAATATCTTTGTGCTTGGCCGCGCCTGTTTGGAAGTTTCCTGGCATCCTGAACTCATCACCAAATGGAAAGAAATGGTATATGTTTCCGGTAGCCCGCGCGACATCCTGTTTGCTGCAATCCTGATTTTCCCGCGCCTTGCTCTTGGGCTTTCCGGATTTGAGACAGGTGTTTCTGTTATGCCCTTGGTGGATGGCGAAACTATTGACCGTCGCATTGCGAATACCCGGAAAATGCTGGCCGCCGCAGCGATTCTAATGTCTGTGATGTTGGTTGTTTCCAGCTTCTCCACTGCAATTTTGATTCCCGCGTCCGACTACCGAGAAGGTGGTCCAGCCAGCGGCCGTGCCATTGCTTACATGGCTCACAAGTATTTGGGCACAGGCTTTGGAACTGTCTACGACGTTTCAACCATTCTGATTCTGTGGTTCGCCGGGGCAAGTGCTATGGCTGGTTTGCTCAGCATCATTCCGCGCTACCTGCCTCGATTCGGCATGGCTCCTGCTTGGGTGGCCTATTCGCGTCCATTGGTTATTGTATTGTTCGGGGTATGCGTGATTGTCACTTTGATTTTCAAGGCGAATGTGGAAGCCCAGGGCGGAGCTTATGCGACTGGCGTTTTGGTATTGATGCTTTCTGCCGCCGTTGCTTGTGCGCTTGCATTGTGGGAAGAAAAGAAGGAGACCTTCAGTATTTTTTGCTGGATGGTTGCCATCATTTTTCTCTACACCTTGGTGGACAACGTAAAGGAACGTCCCGATGGATTGATTATTGGAAGTATCTTTATATTATTCATATTCGCCATTAGCGCCATCAGCCGCTACAATCGCGCGACGGAATTGCGCGTTTCCGGGTTTACGTTTTTCGACGAAAACTCAGAGACTATTTGGAAGGAAATCCAGGGAAAGAAAATCAACCTGGTGCCGATTCGCAAAAGCAACGCAGCCAGCCGTTCTATCAAGGAAAAAGAGATCCGGCAGTTTTATACAGTAGGTGGGCCCATAGCCTATTTGCACGTTACGCAACTGGATAACCGCAGTGAGTTTTCAGCTCCTCTAAAAATTGAAGTAATGAAGGATGGCGAAAACTATCGCATTCAAGTGACGCAAGCCATTGCCATAGCCAATACGATTGCCTATGTCAGCGAATTGCTGGATCCGATCAGCATTTTTGTGACTCTGACTCGGCGGAATCTGATGTATCAATCGCTTCGCTATTTAACTTTTGGAGAAGGGGAGACCGGCTTGCTTGTCTATTCGATTTTGCTGAAGTACTGGGAATTGACGCCGGAAGACGATGTGCGACCGTTGATTTTTATCATGAGCGAATGACGAAAAGTTAGGGCAGAATCAACATGCAATCGCCGTAGGAGAAGAAGCGGTACTCTTGATTCACAGCATGACGATAGGCATCCAACATCAGTTCCGTGCCGCCAAAGGCGCAAACCAGAAGCAGTAAGCTGGATTGCGGTAAATGAAAATTGGTCAGCAAGGCATCCACTCGTTGGAATTGAAATCCGGGATAGATGAATATATCGGTTGATCCGGAAAGCAACTTGGTTTGCATCGCGCTTTCAATGGTTCGAACGGTTGTGGTGCCCACGGCAACTACTCTTGAAGCGGCTTCGATTCGTTGCCAGACTTCCGAAGCTATCTGAAATCTTTCCTGATGCAAGACATTGTCCGTTACCTGTTCCTCGCGAATTGGTTGAAATGTTCCTAACCCCACATGCAGGGTCACATGGACTGTTTGAGCTCCCTGTTGGCGGCATGATTCAAGGATCTCCTGCGTGAAGTGCAAACCCGCAGTAGGGGCGGCTACGGATCCTGGAGGATTCGCGAAAACGGTTTGGTATCTTGTCTTATCATGAGACGTATCAGGGCGGCGGATGTAAGGGGGTAATGGAATGTGGCCATGGGATTCCAATGCCTGGTCAACGCTTGGGCAATCCAGCCGAATGGTTCGTTCCCCGTGCTCGCCACGATCCAGGATTTCGGCTGCGAAATCGGAGGCGAACTCTACCCATTCTCCAATTGCCATTTTGCGGCCCGGTTTCACCAGGGCTTTCCACAATCGGCGATCCGCAGAAATTGCTTCAGTTAAGAACACTTCAATCTTCCCTGTCCTGCCGGGGCGATTGCCTATTAGCCGCGAAGGGATCACCTTGGAATTGTTCATTGCCAAAATATCGCCTGGCTGAACGAATTGAGGAAAGTCAGCGAACATGCGATCTTCCCAACGGCCGCTGCTTTTGTGGACCACTAACATGCGGGCACCAGATCTTTGTTCGGGTGGTTGCTGGGCGATCAACTGATCGGGAAGGTGATAATGGAAGTCAGAAAGCTTCAACTTTCAGGATATCAACTTGCGAATTTTAGGCATAGAGTCTTCGTGTGACGAAACAGCAGCGGCGGTGGTGGAAGATGGACGGGCGGTGCTGTCCAGCGTAGTTGCTTCGCAGTTGGATGTGCACAGCAAATATGGTGGCGTAGTGCCGGAATTGGCTTCGCGGGAACATCTGCGGGCTATTGTTCCGGTGGTGGAAGAAGCACTTTTGAAATCGGGGACCAGCCTTGCGGATTTGTCTGCCATCGCGGTGACAGAAGGACCGGGGTTGATTGGATCCTTGTTGGTTGGCATCACGTTTGCGAAGTCGTTGTGCTTTGCAACCGGTTTGCCACTGATTGGTGTGAACCACCTTGAGGGACACATCCACGCTGTTTTGTTGGAACATCCGGCAGTGGAATTGCCGGCCATCGCTTTGGTGGTGAGTGGCGGACATACCCATCTTTACTATGCTGCTGAGGATTTGAGTTATCGCTCGTTGGGAAAAACTCGTGACGATGCAGCGGGGGAAGCGTTCGATAAAGTTGGGAAGCTGCTGGGCTTTGGATATCCGGGCGGTCCGGTGATTGACTTGCTGGCCCCGCACGGCAACCCGAAAGCTTTCAAATTCACATTAGCGAAAATGAGTGGCAACTCGCTGGATTTCAGCTTCAGTGGGCTGAAAACGGCAGTGCTGCGCTGGACCGAGGCACGTGATCTTGGGGCGCAAATGGCCGAGCGGAAAGCACTGCTGGCGAGGAACCCACATCCATCGAAGGAAGAGTGGCTGAAGGTGACTCCTAAGGAAACTCTAGATGTGATTGCTTCGTTTCAGTACACCGTGATTCAGGAAATATTGAAACGACTGCATACCTTGACGGAAGAGCACGATGCCCGTTGCATTATTATTTCGGGTGGTGTTGCCTGCAATACAGGATTACGGCAAGCGGCACAGAAGGGTGGATTTCCATGTCCGGTCTATTTTCCGACTCCTGGATTGAGTACTGACAATGCGGCCATGATTGCGGCGGCAGCGTTTCCGAAGTTTGATCGTTTGGAATTTGCATCGTTGGATTTGAAGCCGAAAGCCAACCTGGTTCTAACCTGACACAATAGTCGGAATGAAACTCCGGCTTTTTTTCTTTGCACCGATTGTCTGCCTGAACCTTTGGGCGGGCGTTGTCCGGCTGAATGTTGTGGAGCGCCAGGATGTTGAGAATCGCCGTGAATTCGGCAGCGTTGGCGCTTATGAACGAATCACGGCGAAAGCCCTGTTCACGGTTGATCCAACTCTTACGGAAAATTTGAAGGTTCGGGATATAGCTTTGGCTCCGCGCAATGAGTTCGGGTTGGTGGAGTTTTCTGCTGATGTTTATGTTCTGAAGCCTGCGGATCCGGCCAAGGGAAATGGGACGGTTCTTTACGAAGTATCGAACCGAGGAGGACGTGGTTCGGTGGGCATGTTTGACGCGGTGGCCGGGGCGGCTAACGAGTTTGGCGACGCGTTTCTTTTGCAGCAGGGCTACACGCTGGTTTGGATGGGATGGCAATTCGATGTTCCCACTCGACCAGGACTTTTGCGATTGACCACGCCATCTGTCAAAGGAGTCACTGGCACAGTACGCAGCGAATTTGTTCCGCAAACTAAAGTGAAATCTTTTTCGTTGGCCGACCGAAATCACATTGCCTATGACGTAGCTGACCCCAATGAAGACAAGGCGCAACTGATGGTTCGGGACAAACCGAATGGACCGCGCCGCACGATTCCGCGCTCGGCATGGAACTTTTCCGATTCGTCCCATGTGCAGATGGATGCCGGCTTTGTTCCAGGCAAACTTTATGACATTGTCTATACGGCGAAGGATCCGCAACTGGTGGGATTGTCGATGGCGGCAACGCGCGATTTGATTTCCTTTCTGAAATACGGCGGCAATGAAACCAGTTTGCTGGGCGACCAGCGACGCCATATCAAGCGGGCTATTGGTTTTGGGACTTCGCAAAGCGGACGGTTTCTGCGCACCTTTCTTTACCAGGGATTCAATGGCGATGAACAGGGCCGGAAGGTGTTTGATGGCGTGTGGGCTCATGTGGGCGGAGGTGGGCGGGGCAGTTTCAATCACCGATTCGCACAAGCTTCGCGCGACGGCCATCGAATGTTGAATACTTTCTACCCTTCTGATGTTTTCCCGTTTACGGAAGCGGAGCAGACTGATCCGGAAACGGGAATTACCGATGGATTGCTTTCGCACATCGGCAAGCCGGAACTGCGTCCGAAGATTTTCTATACCAATGGTTCCTACGAATATTGGGGACGTGTAGCTTCGCTTATTCATACCAGCATTGATGGTAAGAAAGACGTTGATCCTGGTGCGGATTCGCGGATTTACTATTTGGCTGGAACGCAGCACGGTGCCGGGACCTTTCCACCGGCCAAGGCTACGGTTACGCAAAACGCTCCCAATGTGAATGACTATCGCTTCCACATGCGAGCTCTATTGGTGGGGATGAACGATTGGTTGAAAGAGGGAAAGCAGCCACCTGCTTCCAGTTTTCCGCGCATCGACAAGGACCAGCTGGTTGCTTTTGGTGCATTGCAGTTTCCGAAAATCCCTGGTGTGAAGTTGCCTGATTCTCCATTGGTGACAAGCCGGATGAATTTTGGAGCCGATTTTGCATCGAAGGGAATTGTCACGGTGGACCCGCCGGAAGTGGGCAAGCCGTTTCCTACATTGCTGCCACAGGTGGATCGGGATGGCAATGAAACCAGCGGTCTACGATCTCCGGAATTGCAGGTTCCCTTGGGCACTTATATGGGCTGGAATTTGCGGAATCCTGAAATTGGTGCGCCGACGGAGTTGTACGATATGGTGGGTTCCTGGATTCCTTTTGCTAAAACGAAGGCGGCGCGGCAGAAGACTGGCGATCCTCGGCTTTCGGTGGACGAACGCTATAAGAGCAGGGAAGACTACATGGGAAAAATTCGTGCGGCGGCCGATGATTTGGTGAAAAAGGGATATTTGCTCCAAACAGACATTCCAAGAATTGTTTCCAAAGCTGAAGCGCAGTGGAACTGGATTGCTAGAATAGAATAGTGGGTCCCCAACAAACCGAAGTTCCAAAACTGCCGATTCCAGGCGTGAAACATTTGATAGCCGTAGGAAGCGGTAAAGGCGGAGTTGGCAAGACCACCGTTGCTGTGAATCTTGCAATTGCTTTGGCGTCGCAAGGGTTGAAAGTGGGGCTGCTGGATGCAGATGTTTATGGTCCCAACGTTCCGTTGATGATGGGGACGCGTGAAAATCCGCACTCGATTGGGGAACGGATTCAACCACTGAGCAACTATGGTGTGAAGCTGATGTCGATGGGCTTTTTGAGTCCTGGGGACAAACCGTTGGTCTGGCGCGGACCAATGCTGCATTCTGTGATTCAGCAATTTCTACGTTCAGTGGATTGGGGTGAATTGGATTACCTGGTGATCGACCTGCCTCCGGGCACTGGGGATGTGCAGATTTCCATGATTCAGACTGCGCCGATCAGTGGTGCGGTGATTGTTACTACGCCCTCAGAAGTTTCGCTGGAAGATGCACGGAAGGCAATTCACATGTTCAACCAAGTGCGCGTACCGGTGCTGGGTGTTGTGGAGAATATGAGTTATCTTCTGAACCCATCGTCAGGCGAGCGCATTGATGTGTTCGGCATGGGTGGCGGACAGAAGATGGCGCAGACTATGGGCGTGGCGTTTTTGGGTGAACTGGCGCTGGATCCGGAAGTGCGGAAGGCTGGGGATAGCGGGAAGCCGATTGCGCTGAAGGGTGCGGGAGATACGCAGGCGAAGGGTTTCCATGATTTGGCGAAGACCGTTCGGGCGAAGCTGGATGAGTCCGGCGGGCCGAAGTCCCCGACGATGACTATGGAAGATTAGATCTGAAGAGACCGACGAGGGCGTCGGTCTGCAGGCCAGGGGGCCGGCCCCCCCGAAAGGCCAGAAACTGCCCTGGCTTGGTGGCTCTTTTATTGCCCCCAACCAGCGGACGTTTAATTGGGCAGCACGCTGGCTTTGGGGGGCAGGCCCCCGGCCTGCAGACCGACGCCCTCGTCGGTCTCTCCAGAGCTAAGCCTACTGTTGGGGATCGGCGTAGAATGCGCTAGACCATCGGTAGCTGGCTGGCTCTTGCACTAGGCCTGCGCGGACTGGGTTGTTCTCTATGTATTGGTGAATTTTTTCGAATTCATTTGAGTTGCGTACTTCGCGATCGAATGATTCGTCTTGCCAGAATTTGCCCTTACGGTTGAGGAGTTCGTTGGCTCGCTTTGCGGTTATGTTTTTAAGTGACTTGGTGATTACGGGTAAGGGTACTTTTGGCGTAATCAGCATGTGTACGTGGTTTGGCATTACCGCAAAAGAGTGTAGTTGGTAGTGTCCCAGAGTTTGAGCGTTGTGGTGGATTGCGGTGGCTACTATTTTGGCGATTGCTGGATTGTTCATCCTATAGAGAGCAGTTGGCCCCATCTCCTGAACAGAGAAACGGTTAGAATTGTTCAACATGGAACCAGAAAACACCGTCATCCAGACTCACCCATCGGGTGAGGTAGAAACCAGCGAAAATTCACCTCTGGGGGCGACCACCAGCCTCGACACGTTTGCTGGAAAGATTCACGTGAAGTGGATGCCTG
>JAYTTF010000073.1:0-8066 GCA_043745195.1 Bryobacterales bacterium
CAATGAACATGCCAAACCCTTCAAGTGGAGGAAGCGGGAGGTCAAGGGTAGCCAGCTTCGAAATACAATAGTTAACTTACGCAGTTAAGCACTAGTCAATGGCTGTGAACGGCGAAAAGATTCTGGCTCTGGGCGAGGCTGTAAAGTTTCTTTTCATCCGCGCAAATCCTGAAAAGTTTGAGCTTCTCGATTCGCGGTAAGTCAGCCAATGCTCCACCTGGGCTCACATCGCCGTTACTGGCAAGACGTGTTCGTTTGTGAATTGACTGGGATTACTGCCTATCGCTGGAACTCTGCCATTCCATCAGCGGGCCAGACTGCCAAAAAATAGCTGGATTATTTTGTGACGGCTGGTGCTGCTGCAGCGGCTGCGGCTCTTGCTGCCAATGTCTCAGCGATTTCTGCTCTCAATACTTGAATCTTGGCTCTGCGCCGGATGTTCTGTTTACGCAATCTATGTGCGCGCGCTGTATCGCCACTAAATTTTGACATCGATCATGCTCCTTAGTCTAGCGGTTGGAATTCCGGGAGGGATCGGTTGAGGCAGGAAAACACTTGCTCGAACAAACGATTTGCTGGATTCGAAGGCTAACTTAAAGATTACCATGCCCAATAGACCTGTTGCTAAACCTCAATTCCGAAGTTGAAAAGTTTCTTGACGACCAAGCGCAACACGGCGTCGCGGACAGACGAGCGTGAATTCATCCGCGCTCTTCATTTTATCGTCTGGGCTGCCAACGACGAACAGCCTGCTTTTTACGGCTCGCATTCACGGTTCTCAGTTGTGTTTGCGATTCAGATTCAATTTAGAACGCTAGAGGATTTTATCGAAGACTCAATATTTTGGGAAGTTGCTGGCCAGCAATTTGTCTTCCTGCACAAATAGTCTCACAGGTTTTTGAAAGCGCAACTGGCGCATTTTTGCAAGCCACTGAATCAACATGCCGAACTGATTGGCGACAATTAGAATTCCTTGCGTGTGACCTCACTGAAAGACGAGGTGCTCAGTATTGCGCAGCATTACCGGGACCGCGCGGATTCGGAGAACAACTTCGACGAACTGAAGAACCAATGGGGTTGGGGTGGATTCACTACGCAGGATCAGAAGCGCTGCCAGCTCATGGCCCGAATTACGGCTCTGATCAACAACTGTAGAACGATCTTCATGCGGCTGGAAATCCCGGACAAGCATGCCGAGGCGATCACTTCGCGACCACTGGCCCTGCAGGGAATCGCCCGGATGACCAAGCACGCCAACCAGACAACGGTGGAGGTAACCAGTACGCATTCGATGGCGGCCTCCATCACCAAAGCGCTGGCAAAGGTCAGTGGCATTCTCCAGGGAATCAAGATCAAGGCGATTGCGGAGCAGTTGCCTCAGAGCGGTTTTTAGGCTCAAAGATGTAGAGCGCCGAGCCGCTACCAAGCGATCCAAGTTTCCTGGTAAGTCCGAGCCTCACGCCCTTTCCGGCGAAGTTCATCCGCAAAACGCATGTGCGCTATGGCTTTCAGAAATCGCTCTTCCACCTCAACCACGGGATCAACATAGCGCAGGGACTTTTCCATATCCTCATTCTAACTGGCTAGCGCAGAACATTGAGCATTGGACCGGTGCCCTCTTCAATCAAATGAAACGCCCGGCCGTTCAGGGTGAAATCCATTTTTTTATAATTCAGGCCCATCTGATGCAAAATTGTCGCTTGTAGATCGCTGATGTAGTGACGCTGTTCCACTGCCTGATAACCAACCTCGTCTGTGGCACCTTCCACAACTCCGCCCTTCACGCCGCCGCCAGCCAGCAGCGTTGAAAAACCTTTGCCGTTGTGATCGCGCCCCGTTGTATTCTGCGACCACGGGGTTCTTCCAAATTCACTGGTGAAGACAACCATTGTATTGTCCAGCAGGCCACGCTGTTTCAGATCCTGAATCAAACCGGCAATCGGCTTATCAACGGCGCGGCATAACGGCGCATGAGTTTCCATGTCGCCATGCGCATCCCACGATCCGTTCCCGCCGCCTGCATGGCAAATCTGGATGAACCGCACTCCGTTTTCCACTAATCGCCGGGCCAGCAAAAGCTGACGGCCAAACCCGTCGGTTTCTTTTGTTCCAATGCCGTAGAGTGACTTCACATGCTCCGGCTCTTTGGCGAAATCGACAATGGCAGGAGCGGTTCGCATCATATTGCCCGCCAACTCATAGGCCTTCACACGGGCAGCAATTTCGCTATCCAACGCGTAATCTGTGCGGAACTGCTGGTTCAATTCCAGCAGCTTTTGCATTTGCTTATCACGCACAGCGGAGCTTGCGCTTTTCGGAGCAAGCAGATTGGGGATAGGTGTTTCACCGGTTTGAAACGGAGTGGCTGAGTAAGCTGCACCTAAGTAGCCACCAGTAAGTTGCACTGGAGAAGATGGCCGCCCTATATTCACAAACGAAGGCAGATTCCTGTTTGCTGAACCCAAGGCATACGTCACCCAACTTCCTAAAGTTGGATGTTCAAATTGCCGCAACGGTTTGCCAGTGGAATGTTCAATCACTGCCGGGAAATGATTTGTCTGATGGCAATACATGGAGCGCACGACGGCGAACTCATCAATGACTCCACCGACATTTGGGAACCAGTCAGACACAGGAATTCCTGACTTTCCGTAGGGCTGAAACTTTCTTAGAATTGGGATCACTGGCCGCTTCATGGGCGCATTGTTATCGCCGAAACCAATGGCATCCATTAGCTTGCCGGCGTGCTTGTTATCCTTTGGGTCAAAGGTATCAATGTGGCTGACGCCGCCGCACATGAATAGATAAATTACTGATTTCGCTTTCGGTTCCCCAACCAGGCGGGCTTCGGGCATCTTGCCGTCAGCAGCCCACAGGGCTCCTACGGCTGAGCCGAAAAAGCCATTGGCCATTTGATGCAGTAAGTGGCGTCGTGTGGTCATCGTATAAACAAGAATTCGTCCAAATTAAACAGGAGCCAGACTAGATCCTTCAACTTACTCGGGTTATTTTCAACGTAACTCAGTGCCTGGTCCAGCTCAACTGCTGACGGAGGCCGGCCAATTGTTTCACGGTAGGCCAGTTGGACGGAGGTGCGCAAATCCGGTGCTATAGCCACGCGACTTGCCAGCTTGGCTGATGCCTGTTCCACCAGATTGTCGTTCATGGCGAACAGCGCTTGAGGGGCAGTCACTGTTTGGGTACGAATGGGGCATGGTACGCGGCCGTCATCCACATCGAAGGCTTGCAGAAAGTTGGCCATCACCTCTGTACTGGGCACGAAACCACGAGTCATGTAAGCACCGCGACGATAAGTCTTCGAATCGAAAGTCCCTTCACGCGGCAGAAAAATGCTTTGCTTACTGTCGGGTTTTAACACCTGAAACGACTTACCGCCGATGGTTAAATCGAGTTCTCCAGAACCAGACAAAATAGAATCCCACAGAGGCTCTGCTTCCAGACGTTGCAAACGGAAGCGCCATAGATAAGTGTTGGCGGGGTCCTTGGCATAATCCTGTGCGTTCGGTACGGAGGACATTTGATAGGCATCGGAAGTAAGAATCAAGCGATGAAGCCAACGCATGCTGAAGTTATGCGCGACAAACTCCGAAGCCAGATAGTCGAGTAACTGGGGATGACTGGGCCTTCCACCTAACAAGCCGAAATCACTGGGCACTTTCTGCAAGCCTACGCCGAAATGCCACTGCCAAATTCTGTTGACGGCAACCCTGGCAAACAATGGGTTTTCAGGTGCGGTCAGCCAATCGGCGAAACCTTCCCGGCGTCCATCGCGGAAATCTAAATCAGCGGGCTTGAAGGGAAACCCCGGTTCAACAGGCTTGTCTTTTTCCGGCTTCGTGGGATCGCCGGAAGTGAGTATGTAAGTCTTCTGCTGAAGGCGGGCACGATCTTCTTCCACGATCCAATGAGAGGGCAGGGAATCAGGTGGGCGCACAGCACGTTGCTGCTTCATCATCGCATCATATTGAGTGATCACGTCCTTGGACATGATCTCCTTCATTTTGGGAGGATCAATCCGAAGAACTGGCGAATAGTCGTTGGCAATCTTCTGTTCGGCAATGGTCCGCTTGCGCTCGGGCTTCAAGATGATGGCTTGCACATCAGGCGGCAACACGGATACCCTTTCCTTAAAAAGCTTCTGCCGGTAAGGGGCTACAAGGTTTTCGATCGCTTCATCCAGCGGTTGCCTTTTTTGACGATAGGCATCCAAGGCTTGGCTATTTTCATAGATTTCCTGCGGGGTGGCCAATGAAACGTTGCGAAGTACCAGCGGATCAAACAAGGCTTTCATGGCGTAATAGTCGGTTTGAAGAATCGGATCAAACCGGTGATCGTGGCACTTTGCGCAGCCTACAGTCATCCCCATGAATGCGGATGAAATAGTTTCCACTGCGCCGATTGCAATGTCCTGGTCCTTATCCTCGCGGCGTAAAGCTGAGCGAGCGAGAAATCCCAAGGCAAATTGATCGTCGGGATTTGCGGCGGGCCGTGAGCGCTGCCCGCTTTCAGCAATGCTGGATTGAAACCCATGACGATTGCCCAAGATTTGAGCTCTTACGAACTGATCGTAGGGCATGTCCTTGTTTAGCGAAGCGATCATCCAGTCTCGCCAACGATAGATTCCTGGACCAGCGGGCATGGGCGATCCATCAAGGCCATCGAGATCGGCATAGCGAAGAACGTCCAACCAATGACGAGCCCAACGTACGCCGTGCTGAGGGTTGGTCAACATTTGGTCGACTAGTTTTTCATAAGCATCGGGAGCAGTCTCGGCAAGAAATGCGTCTTGCTGGCCGGGCGTTGGCGGAAGTCCATTGACATCAAAACTAAGACGCCGCAACAACGTTAGTTTGTCCGCGCGCTTGGCAGTTCCTACTCCTTTCGCTTTGCGTTGCGCTGCAAGGAAGGCATCAATTGGATTTTGGGATTGAGTGAAGCCAGCGGGTATTGCGGGTTTCACGACAGGCTGCAGGGACCAAAGCTTTGGCTTAGGAGTTTGTGCAATCAGTGCGACGGTAACGATAAAGCAAAGTCCGAAAAATCTGGGGAACACGATTCATATTATATGCCTTTGCGCTTGCGCCATTCAGGATATGCGCGCTCAAGCAGGCGGGCAGGGCGGTCGACATACCAGCGATAACCATTTCGCCGTTCGTATTCTATTTCGGCAATAGTCGATTTCACCACACCATCGCGTCCGCAGAACATCGGTTTATTGGTGGCAACATCATAGAAGCGAGCCCATTGTGCAGGAGCGGCGGCATCAGGAACGACCACCAGATCATAACCCTTCGGCGACCCATCCACAGGTTTTCGTTCAAGCCGGATTCCCTTAATCTTAACTGCTTCAAACCAACCCACAGCGCTTTCAATGGAAGTGATTATTTCTTGCGAAGGATTTGTAACTCCCATGAGGAACTCCACTATGCCAACACTTTCGCTGCCGCTCAGCGAGGGCAGTTCATAGGAACGCGCTTTGGCAGGAGCCATGGTCACTTCATCGTGTTGCGCGCACCACACTGTCAGCTTACCGTTTACTTTCACCTGCGTTTTCAAAATACATTCAATCCCTTTTTGCAAGGCATCCTGGGCTTTCTGTCTATCTTTATCATTGACGAAAAGGTATTCGGGCTTCCTGTCGGAGATCGATCGCAGTAAGTGCAGGACGTTGGCCATAGCGTCGTCATTGTAAGTGATGTGGGTGTAGTAACCTTTGCGCAAAGGATAGAACTGAGGCCAGCCGCCGTTGGAATATTGAGCTTCCAGCAGGTATTGCAGTGCGCGGTCGAATGCCTGCTTGAATCGCGGTTCAGGTTGGGCGGTATTAACTCGCGCTAAATACTGCAATTGAGTGTAAGTGGCGCCATTGTCGATGTTCGAGTGGCCTTCCCGTTTCAGTTTTTCTAATTCTTTCAAGGCAGGTGAAACGGACATATCCATGTTCTTATCCCATGCTCCGTTCTTGAATTGAAAGGCCAATAAACTATCGGCGATGCGCTTGGCTTCCGCCGAGCCATACCAGGCCTTGGGCTGCCTCATCGCATCTTTCCAGGAAACCAATTCGTGCCAGTACGGCTTCATTGCCGGCATTAATCGAACAAACTCAATTGCCGCCATGTTACCGATTTCAAATTGTCCACGTGGACCCAGGTGCGTGTTGTCCTGTTTGCCTTGTTCATCTTTTCTTCCCAAAGCGTCTGCCCCTGCCTTGCCAACTTTTTCTGCCTGGGCAAGTGTCAGGGCGTACAGGTCGATTAACGGGACATTCTTATCCGCCGCAAGCTTGCGCAGTTCTTCCACATAAGGAACCAGGGCGTCGCGTTTTAGCTGAAAGGGTCCGTCAAAATTACGGCGAACAATGGAAGTAACCAGTATTGGAATTGCGCCTGCTGCTTTCACCTCGTCCACATAGCGGGCCATGTTTTCACGGTACGTTGTTTTTGGGATCGTTTCTCTTTCAGGGCCTTTGCCAGGGTTATCGTTGTGACCGAATTGCAGCAGCACGTAATTTGGTTTGGCGGCCAGAACTGGCTCCCAATGGCCTTCGTCGCGAAAACTCTTCGAGCTGCGACCGTTCAAGGCCGCGTTGTTTACTGTTACGTCTGAAGAGAACGAAGCACGGAATCCAGGTCCCCATCCACCTTCGTCGTTGACAGTTGAATCCCCTACTAAAGCAATTCGAATAGCCGGTGCGGCGTTGAGCGAAGTAAGAGTTACAAGGAAGAGAGCGAAGTTCTTAAATTTCATGGGAGACCAATATAGAGTGTACTCGTTGCGTCTTTCCTCCAAAAGGTATGTAATTGTTAACAGAGAGATCCCATGTTTGCCATTCGCCCGGTTTTACTGTTGCTTTGCCCCGTCTTTAGCGTTTTAGGGGCTGTTGATTTTCAGCGGGAAATTCGACCTATTCTTTCTGATGCCTGTTTCCATTGCCATGGCCCTGACAAAGGTTCGCGCATGGCGGGATTGCGTTTGGATACTCGTGAAGGTGCATTTGAACAGCGCAAGAACGGCCAGCCTGTAGTTCCCGGCAAGCCCGCTGAAAGCCTACTGTTGCAGCGCATTAATCATGCCAAAGCCGGCTTGCGAATGCCTCCTGCTGCATCGCACAAGACGCTGACCGACGCGCAAAAGCTAACTTTGAAGCGCTGGATTGAACAAGGTGCGCAGTGGACCGAACATTGGGCTTTTGTCGCCCCGCAGAAGAAAGCATTGCCAAAGGTGAAGGCTGCTGCGTGGGTGAAGAACCCAATCGACAATTTCATTCTGGCAAAGTTGGAACAACAATTTTTGCCCCCAGCGGCGGAGGCGGATCGTAGAACATTGGCTAGGCGGGTGTCGCTGGATCTTACCGGCTTGCCGCCTGATCCGGCCGTCGTGGAAGCTTTTGTTGTCTCGAAAGATCCCGAGGCTTACAGCAAGCTGGTGGACAAATATTTAAGCTCGCGGCATTACGGTGAGCATCGTGCCCGCTATTGGTTGGATGCAGCGCGTTATGCAGACACGCACGGCATTCATGTGGATAATTACCGTGAGATGTGGCCCTATCGTGACTGGGTGATTCAAGCCTTTAATCGCAACATGCCTTTTGATCAGTTCACGGTGGAACAAATTGCTGGAGACCTGTTGCCCAACCGCAGCTTGGAACAGCAAATCGCCAGCGGCTTTCATCGCTGTAACGTAACTACTAACGAAGCCGGCGTGATTACAGAAGAGGTAGAGGCGATTTACGCGAAGGATCGAGTGGACACCACATCCACCGTGTTCCTGGGGCTGACCCTTGGTTGCGCCACTTGCCATGATCATAAATTCGATCCGCTTTCGCAAAAGGATTTCTATTCCATGGCGGCGTTCTACCGCAACACCACGCAGAACCCGATGGATGGCAATATTCCGGACACGCCTCCGGTGATCGTGGTGCCGCGCGATGAAGATAGAGCGCGCTGGAGCCAACTGCGCGAAGACCAATTGCAGGTTCGCGCAAAGAAGACCATCGCTCGCGCCGCCGCTCCGGCTGAGTTTGCTGCTTGGCTGAACTCGCAGGC
>JAYTTF010000074.1:0-8039 GCA_043745195.1 Bryobacterales bacterium
ACAGCAAGCTTCGCCGCCAATTCCAGACAGTGAACCTCATAAGGACACCATCATTGTCACTGGCACCGTGTCCCCGATTCCATTGGAAGAGGCGGACCGGGCCATTGCAGTGCTGCCGGTGCGCAGTCAATCGCTATTGTTAAACACTTTTTCCGACCTGCTCAATCTTGACGCCTCGCTCGATTTGCGCGAGCGCTCCCCGGGCATGGTTCAATCCGGGCTTTCTATTCGTGGCGGTTCCTTTGGGCAGACACTGGTTTTGCTGAATGGCATGCGGGTGAACAATGTGCAATCGTCGAACCATAATATGGACGTTCCTGTGCCACTGGGATCGGTGACGCAGGTGGAGGTTCTGCGAGGCTCGGGGTCATCTTTGTATGGGTCTGACGCGGTTGCTGGGGTTGTGAATTTTGTTACTGCTCCACCGCAGGCTACTGAGCTTAAGCTTGGCGGGGGCGTGGGAAACTTTGGCATCAATCAACAAAACGGCGCACTCAGTTGGACCTCAAAGTGGTGGGATCAGCAACTGGCGTTTTCGCGTGATTTTTCCTCGGGGTTTCGACAGAATCGAGATTATCGCAATCTGTCGTTGGCTTCGGATTCGCACATTCGGACTGCAGCCGGGTTGACCCATATCACACTGGCGTTGAATGATCGGCCTTTTGGTGCTGAGAATTTCTACGGCAATTTCAATTCGTGGGAGCGGACCAAAGGTTGGTTTGCCAGTATCCGTCAACCGTTAGGCGACAACGTGGATGCTTCTTTTTCGTATCGACGGCATTCGGACCTGTTCGTTTTATATCGGGAACGACCGCAAGTGTTTACGAACCGACATGTAGACGAATCGTATCAGGCTGCGTTGCGTCATCGTTATCAGGCCGGGCGAAACACTACGCTGTTTTATGGTGTGGAATTGCTGCACGATACGATTGATTCCAACAATCTTGGGGTTCATAATCGCACACGCGAATCGGCTTATGCGGGTGTGGAATTTCGGGCATTGGGGCGGGTATCGTTTACTGCTAGCGCGCGGGAGGAAATTTACCGCAATTTGCAAAAACAATTCAGCCCTACGATAGGTGCTGGGTTATGGCTGCGGCCATCGGTGAAACTACGGGCATCGGTGAGCCGTGCTTTTCGCCTGCCTACGTTTACAGACCTTTATTACCACGACCCTGCAAACCTTGGAAATCCGCTCCTTCGTCCGGAAACGGCCTGGGCGTTTGAAGGCGGCGTGGATTACCGGCCCACAACCAAGCTGCTGTTTGATTCCACCTTCTTTCAACGGCGCGAAAAGAACGGCATTGATTTCGTACGCACCAGCCCTACTGCCATATGGCGGGCCACCAACTTTCAAGCACTGACCTTTAATGGTTACGAAGGCGGCGCCAGAGTGGAACTGTGGAAGGGGCAAAATCTGGACCTCCGCTATACGTTTCTAAATGGAGCACAGCAGGTGCTGGGAACGCAGCAATCGAAATATGTTTTCAATTATGCGCGGCATTCCGGGCTGGTGGCATGGCAGGTGACAAAGGGCCAGTTCGCTGCCCGATCACGCATGGGAGTGGTGGAACGCTACAGTGGAAATCCGTACGGAGTGTTGGACGTTTCCGTGGCGCGAATTCGCGGAGCAGTTCGCCCATATTTACATGTTAGTAACCTGACAGATACCGCATTTCAGGAATTTTTTGCTGTACCCTCCCCTGGAAGATCCGCCGTCATAGGTGTGGAGTGGGTTGTGTTCAGCCGCCGGTAACTCTTTCTATATTGGATTAAAGTGTCTAAAATAAAGTGTTGTTGAAATTTGGCATCCTATCTATTCTTGCTGCCGCGCTCGCGGTCGGCCAACAGCTTCCAGGACAGGGGCAGTTGGATGCCAGTCCGTCTCTATTTACCGTGATGGCGGCAATCAATGCTGCCGGTTACGATCAGGGCATTGATTCACCCAACAATCATCCTTTGCGCAAAGCTGTCCGGGAACATATTGCAAAGCAAACCATTCCTTGTATGGAAGATTTGAAGGATTTCGTCAAGAAGCACAGGAAAGGCAGTGCTTCAGCGGAATTGAGCCAGTACATCAGCTTTGCGCTATCTACTTCCGGGCCCCCTGGCTTTCAAACCACTTTCCGGGATCATGAAATTCCGCTGGACGTTCTGACGCTTACCGGATTCCAGGAGTTGATGATCCGATTTCATAGGGAAGCGAAAATTGATGATTTGTGGAAAGCCGTTCAACCGCAGATTGAACGGGTGATTGAGGCTTATCACGAACCGGTAACCAATGCGGTGCGCGAGGCGAACGGTTATTTACGGAACGTCACCAGCGGATATGTTGGCCGTAAGTATCAGATTTTTTTTGAACTGCTGGCTCCACCAAATAACGTGCAAACGCGTAGTTATAAGGATGACTTTTTCCTGGTGATCACTCCAACTGCGGAGATGTTGCAGGCCATTGCCACTCCTAAAGCCGGCGAGACGGCGCCTTCGCCGCCAATCGACCATATTCGATATTCTTACTTGCAATACTTGCTGGATCCGTTGAGCATCAAGTACGCCGCACTGATTGAAAAGAAGCGCGGACTCAGTGATTTTGCCCGAGCTGCACCGGCGCTGGATGACTTCTATAAGGAAGACTTTATTCTTCTAACCAGTGTATGCGTGATGAAAGCCATTGACGCGAAATTACATGGCAAAACAGGTCAGGCCATGGTGGATCAGGCGTTTAAGGAAGGGTTTATTCTGACGCCGCATTTTTACGAACAGCTTCCAGCGTTTGAAAAAAGCGAGCAGACTTTCCGGTTGTACTATCCAGACCTGATCACTTCAATCGATCTCAAAAAGGAAGACAAAAGGCTGGAAGGCGTGCAGTTTGCTGCTGCGAAAACAGTGAAGACTATTAAGGTGGCATCGCGCGAAGAACCTGTTGCCAAGCTTTCTGGTGCAGCGAAAACGCTGGCTGCGGCTGAAGAATTGTTCAATGATCGGAAAGATCCTAAATCGCTGGAGAAAGCTCGCGGGCTGTTTCTGCAATCTTTGGAACAAACGGACGAGAAACCACTGCATGCAAAATCGTATTATGGTTTAGCAAGGGTGGCTGCTTCTCAGCAAAACAGGGAGTTGAGCGAGAAGCTTTTTCAGAAGACATTGGAACTGGATCCGGACCCGCGGACTAAAGGCTGGGCGCACTTCTACCTTGGCCAATTGGCGGCAATGGCCGGGGAGGCCGATGTATCGAAGTCGCATTATGAGTCAGTGTTGAAAATTGACGGTGCGGCGGAAAAAACCCGTCAGGCAGCGGAACAGAGCTTGAAAAAAGTGTTAGAAAAATCCTCCCAAAATTAATGAAACCCCCAAGGGGAACAAGGAGTGTATTCGATGAAAGGGATTTGTTTTAAGGCAGTATTTGCAGCCGCCATACTTTCGGTTACTGCTTTTGCGCAGCCAAAACCAAAGTCGCAAAAGGAAGTGGACGCTATAATTTTGATGCAGAACGCCCAGGATGCCGATGCGCGCATTAAGGCAGCCAATGCACTTTTAACCACGTTTGCCGATACAGAATTTAAGACCTTCGCATTGCAGGCGATTGTGCAAAGTTACCAGCAGAAAGGCGATGCTGAAAACGTAATCATCTCTGCCGAACGGCTTTTGGCAGCAGATCCAAAAGCCTACTTGGCCCAACTTGCCTTAGCGCAAACGTTGGCACAGAAGACTCGCGAGTTCGATTTGGACAAGGAAGAGAAACTGGGACGCGCCGAAAAAATGGCGAAGGGAGCCCAGGAAAATATCAAGGATGCTACTAAGTTTAACCCCGCCATCACGGATCCTCAATGGGAAGGGTTCAAGAAGGATCAAATGTCGGAATCCTATCAGGCACTTGGTTTGATCGCCCTGGTTCGCAAGAAGTATGACGAGGCTGCAACGCAGTTCAAGCTTTCCGTTGATACCGCCGCGACACCAGACCCGGCCACAATGGTTCGCCTTGGTTCCGCTTACCTTTCCGGTGGAAAACCAGCCGAGGCACTCGCTGTATTCGATAAAGTCCTAACCATGGCTGATCTGCATCCTTCCATCAAGCAATACGCCACCACCGAAAAACAAAAAGCGACGGCAGCACAAGCAGCTGTGAAAAAATAGTTTGTCGATGGTTATTGGTACGGATCTACTGGAACAACAACTCGGTCATGTTTTCACCAATCGGGAGCTTCTTCAAAAAGCGCTGACTCATAAGTCACGCGTGTTCGAAAAAGCTCCCCATCAATTGGAAAAAGTGGAAGATAACGAGCAGTTGGAATTTCTGGGAGATTCGATTCTGGGCTTCCTGGCAAGCGAAGCCCTGGTATCACAATTTCCGGAATCGCCTGAAGGCCGACTCTCCAAAATGAAGAGTTTCCTGGTGAGTGCCAATCATTTATATGACGTGGCATTAAAGTTGAACCTGGGTGAGCAATTGGTGCTTGGCCGCGGAGAAGAAATGAGCGGCGGCCGGGAAAAGAAGGCGCTGCTGGCTAACGCCATGGAGGCGTTAATCGCTGCGGTCTACCTGGACGGTGGGATTGATGCCGCCCGCCACTTTGTCCGGGAGCGGGTCCTTCGTGATTTTGAAACCCTGGGAGACGATGGTGATTTGCAAGGCAAGGATCACAAGAGCTCGCTTCAGGAATTGACCCAACTGCGCAAGCTGGCACTTCCCCGTTACTTTGTGGCCGCTGAACGGGGTCCCGAACACGCCAAAACCTTCACAGTGGAGGTTCGTGTGGGAAAGGAACTTTCGGCACAAGCCCAGGGGATTAGCAAGAAGGAAGCGGGTCAGCGAGCCGCTGGGCGCATGATCGAATTGTTACAAACTGTTCCCGTGTAGTTTACTGCCGGAATGTACTAATAGCCAGACTGTTTCCACCGATACGAGTTAATAGGCGGCAAGCAACGCCCTAATAACTTTATGTTTGCTATTGTTGGAGTTCTCATCGTAATCGGCTCAGTGGTTGGAGGATATTTGCTCAGCAAAGGGCATATGGAGATTCTGTTCCAACCCTACGAGCTACTAATTATTCTAGGTTCAGCTGCCGGAACGCTCCTGGTTGCCAATCCACTTCCCGTCGTCATCGGAATCATCAAGTCGATGCTGGGGATTCTTAAAGGCAGTCCCTACACAAAACCGGTTTATCTGGAACATCTTAAGATGTTGAACGACGTGTTCAGCACGGCGCGCAAGAACGGCATCGTGAAGTTGGAACCGGATGTGGAAGAACCCGAGAAGAGTGCGTTATTTACCAAGTATCCAACCTTCATTAAGAACCATCACGCGGTGTATTTTGTATCAGACACCTTGCGCATGGCAATTAGCGGAGGGGTCGGCCATTTCGATTTGGATCAAATGATGGAATTGGACATGGACGTCCACCATCACGAAGCAGCTGCCCCGGTGAACGCTTTGAATACTATGGCCGATGCACTACCTGGGCTGGGGATTGTGGCGGCGGTTTTGGGTATTGTAATCACCATGGGATCGCTGGGTGGCCCACCGGAAGAAATTGGGCACCACGTAGCGGCGGCACTGGTTGGAACGTTCCTTGGCATTTTGATGTGTTATGGATTCTTTGGTCCGATGGCTGGAATGATGACGAAGATCAACGATGCTGAAAAAGAGTATTACAACTTCTTGAGGGTAGGCTTGATCAGTTTCATCAAAGGTGCGGCACCGATTCTTGCCGTAGAGTTGGCACGCAGGTCCATTCCGCACCATTTTCGTCCAAGTTTCAAGGACATGGAAAAAGCCTGTAAGGGAGGCGCATAGCACTATGTCGGATCAGAAAGAAAACATTATTATTATCAAGAAAATTGTCGGCCATGGGGGACACCATGGAGGTGCCTGGAAGGTTGCCTACGCCGACTTTGTTACGGCGATGATGGCATTCTTCATGGTGTTGTGGCTTCTCAGCAGTAGTGCTGAAGTCCAAAAAGCAGTTGGCGGATACTTCCAAGATCCTTCGGGTAACGGCAAGCTTATGGGCAGCAACATGAGCGGTGCGGGCGGCACTTCTCTTAATTTGGAAGAAGATAATATGTCCGACCTAAAAGACAAAATTCAATCCGCCATGAAGGAAATGCCCGCCTTCCAACAGTTCAAAGACAACGTGAAAATGATTGTAACCGGGGAAGGTCTAAGAGTGGAATTGATCGAAAAAGAGCAGGGAATGTTTTTCGATAGTGGCAAACCGCATCCAAGCTCCAGTGGTAGCGAATTGATTGCCAAACTTGCCAATGAAATCGGCCAATTGCCGAACAAGGTTTTAATTGAAGGGCATACGGATTCCAAGGCTTTTTCTGGTGAATATTCAAATTGGGAACTATCGGCGGATCGAGCAAACGCAGCAAGAAGAGTAATGATGGAGCATGGCATGCGCCCCGATCAGGTTGCTCAAATTCGCGGCTTTGCGGATCAGCATTTGCGGTACCCTGGCGACCCGGAAAACCCATCGAATCGGCGAATTTCCATCATTATCCAGTATCGGGACGATGTTCCCCCTCCAACGGATGAAACAGCGACCGAGCCCGCAGCCAAATCGGAACCCCAAAAGAAGTCTGGGCATTAAAGACTCAAATCGGGGCATAATTTATTCATGCCTCCGAAAATTCGCCCAACCATTGCCGCCCTAACCAGCGCCAGCATTTTCCTGTTGGTTATCGCAGTGGTCCCCAGCTTAATGGGAGGGCCTCTGAAGCGGATGGATTACCTGGTTATTGGAACCATGGCTACTTTGTTATCTCTACTGTCTGCCTACCTATTCGTTCTTTCAGGCTGGTTTAAGCCAACTCGCGAAACGCAAGCGCCAAAAAGAGAGCACCCGCCGCTATAAATTTCCGCGCAGTTCCACTCGCTTATAAATCTCTTCAGTTTGAGCAAAGGTAGGAAACTGAACTCCCGGCAGGCAAGCTGCCGCCGTCCCTGCGGCTACTCCCCAGTGGATCGCTTCGGAGAACGTTTTTCCTTCGGCCAGCGCCCAGGTAAAGGCAGCGGCAAGCGCATCGCCTGCACCAATTGGAGAAAGCGCATCCACACGGGGCGGAATTGCCTCAATCACCTGTCCACCCTTTTGTCCAACGGCACCCCTGCTACCTAAGGAAAGAATCACCGATTCGGCACCCATCGAAACAATGCGCTCAGCGGCATCCAGAAAATGCTGGCGGGTTATCAGTACTCGGTTCAGCAGCCGCTCCGCTTCCAATTGGTTAGGGGCGACGGCAGTGGGCCCGGCTTCAATCCCATGCAAGAGAGAGTCGCCGTCGGTATCAAGAAGCGTTTTGACGCCCATCTTCTTTGCGATTTCGATAATCTGCGAATAAAAAGTGGGTTTCACACCGGGTGGGACGCTGCCGCAAATCATCAACCATTTGGCATTGACTAATTTCGATTTCAAGGCTTTGACAATCCGTTCCAGTTCCCCTTCACTCAGCGGAGCCCCTCGTTCATTTAACTTGATGGCCAATCCCTGCTTATCAGAAATTGTAAGATTTGCGCGCATTTCGCTTTTCACGCGAACAATTTCAACGGGGAACCCGGAGGTGGCCAATAGATCTTCAAAGTGTTTGCCTTGCTTGCCGCCGCAAGCAGCGATGGCGGAAGTTGCGGCTCCAAACGAATGGATTACTTGCGAGGCATTAATACCGCGGCCACCGACAGCTTCGCTTCGGGAAAGAATGTAAGCCCGGTCCTCAAATACCAGTCTATCGGCAAGAATGGTTCTGTCTATAGCAGGGTTGATAGTAAGTGTAACGATCAAGACTCTTATTTTAGTCGAGTTTTGAAGCGTCCTACACGCATTAGCAATCCGTGGTTATAATCCTCAGACAGGCAAACCGGGGAAGCCCGTGTGTTTCCATGTTATTTAACTGGGGACATATTTAACTGGGGACAGCCCGCGTGTTTCCCTATTTAAGACGCGAAAAGAACTAGGAAACACGCGGGCTTCCATGAGACGGCTGTCGCTGTCAAGGGAAATGTTATTAGCACGGTTCTTCGTTTTCCTTGTAACATTGAG